>CBFHYA010000057.1:0-1025 GCA_965659955.1 Candidatus Izemoplasmataceae bacterium | reverse complement strand
CCTGAATACCCACCCACGATTGAAGAACAGCGAGAAATTTACTACACACGTCAGGTTTCAGATGGTTACATGACCATTGATTTAGAACGTGATCCTGAAATGGTTGAAATCATTCGGCAAGAGCTTAGGGATCCTGCTGCAAGCGATGAATATACCTTGATTCGCAACGCGTGGTACCGAGATGAAGGCGATCAATTTAGAATTTATAAACCAGTACCGTTGATTAATCAATATTTCAACTGGGTTCGCAATATCGTAACTGAATGGAACTGGGGAGTTTCGACCCGGGTGCAAGCCAATGTCCCTGTTTTTGATATCTTGCTTTCTCGCATTCCAGTGACCTTCCAACTAAACATTGTTGCGTTGTTTTTCTATATTCCCATTGGGTTTACACTGGGAATCATTGCAGCCCTCAGAAAAAATAGCTTTTTAGATAACTTTATCTCTGTAGCGGTCATGATTTTAATCTCGCTTCCGAGTTTTGTGACCATGACGTTTTTAGTCTTGGTGTTTGGCTATGGACTTGGATGGCTTCCCGTCCAGTTCCCCCCAGCCGATGTCACAGGGCCTATTAGATATACAGCTTTTGTGCTTCCTGTGCTCGGTTTATCCTTTGGTGCGCTTGCATCTCTCACCCGGACCTCTCGGGCGGAGCTTTCTGAAGTTTTAACGTCTGAATTCTTACTTTTAGCTAGAACAAAAGGACTTTCCCAAACCCAAGCGGTCTTACGACATGCGATGCGAAATTCGATGGTGCCCTTAGTCCCTGGGATTATTGCATCCTTTGTCGGGCTTTTATCCGGTTCTGTCATCATCGAAGTGATCTACTCGATTCCTGGGACTGGCCGAATCTTTATACGTGCAATGACCCAAGGTAATTATGATTTCAACTTAATCTTAGGTATTACCGCATTTTACACAGTCATCAGTCTATTTGCCATACTTCTTGTCGATTTATCATATGGACTGGTTGATCCTAGAATTCGTATGGGGGCTCGCAAATAATGAACGAAAAAAATACGAAT
>CBFHYA010000056.1:0-1028 GCA_965659955.1 Candidatus Izemoplasmataceae bacterium | reverse complement strand
CAAGTCGCCCCAGGGTATCTCATCCAAAAAGAACTGGATGTATTTAATGAAGCATTAAATAACCCCAAAAGACCCTTTGTGGCGATTTTAGGGGGGGCGAAAGTCTCCGATAAAATTGGGGTGATTAAAAACCTCATGCGTATTGCCGATACAGTCATCGTGGCCGGTGGGATGAGTTATACGTTTTTAAAAGCTCATGGCTATGAAGTAGGCACGAGTCTTGTGGAAGACGATAAACTAGAACTGGCGAGAACACTCTTTAAAGAAGGTGAAGGCATTTTAAAGCTTGCGATTGATTTTAAACTTGCCACAGCCTTTGATAATGATGCGGAAATCCGCATTGCCGATTATGACGATTTTAGATCCGATGAAATGGGGCTCGATATCGGTCCTAAATCACTAGAAAAATTTAAAAACTTAATCAAAGATGCCGGCCAAGTTATATGGAATGGCCCTGTCGGGGTCTTTGAAATGTCTAATTTTGCCAAAGGCACGGAAGGCATCTGTGAAGCGCTAGCCTCACTCGATCAGGCAACCACCATCATTGGTGGGGGGGACAGTGCCGCAGCGGCCATTCAAATGGGCTTTAAAGACAGTTTCACCCATATTTCAACGGGTGGCGGGGCTTCACTTGAATTTTTAGAAGGGAAAACACTTCCAGGCCTCAAAGCCATGGAAAAATAAGGGGAAGTTATGAAAAAAGAAATTT
The DNA here is from genome assembly GCA_965659955.1 of Candidatus Izemoplasmataceae bacterium. GTDB lineage: Bacteria > Bacillota_I > Bacilli_A > Izemoplasmatales > Izemoplasmataceae > JAGYII01. The sequence goes on along the minus strand of CBFHYA010000056.1, from coordinate 319 downwards.
TGATTAAATCAACTTCAGGCATTCATGCCGCACTCGCCAGTAAAATTGTTCAACTCTCCCATCAATACGATGCAAAAGTCAAACTCCACTACAACGATAAAATCATCGACATTGCAAGCATCTTAGGCCTCATGTCACTGGCGGTTCCTGAAGGGGAAAACATTACCTTAATCGCTGATGGTAAAGATGCGTCTATTGTTGTCGATGCCATTGAAAAAATCATAGGCTAAAGAAAGGATTCAACGATGAGAATTCCTGTCATTGCAGGTAATTGGAAAATGCACAAAACGAGGGATGAAGCCTTAGAGTTCATCTATGC
>CBFHYA010000055.1:0-1033 GCA_965659955.1 Candidatus Izemoplasmataceae bacterium | reverse complement strand
GCCGGCATTGAAGGAGCCGGTGTCGCCTGGAGTATCAAAGGGAAGGCTTTTTTAAATCAAGTGAATCCGGATGTCGTCTTTGATACGATGGATGACATCGTTCACTATATTTCTCAAAAAATCGAGGCGTAAAATGTGTTTATTTTGCCAAATTGTAGACGGATCAATTCCCGCTTATAAGGTGTACGAAACCGAAGAAGTGCTCGCGTTTTTAGACATATCTCAAGTAACGCCGGGTCATACGTTAGTCATTCCTAAAAAACACGTGAGTAATTTGTATGAAATGACACCCGAAGTAGCCAAACCCATTTATGAAGCGTTGCCGGTTGTCGCTCAAGCTTTAAAAGACGCTTTAAATCCGATTGGTTTAAATCTCATTAATAACAATGACAAACCGCTTCAAAGTGTATTCCATCTTCATTTTCATTTGATCCCTCGGTTTTCCGAAGATGGTCTTTATCTGGGATTGGATAAAGAAATACCTCCCGTGGATGATCAGATATTTAGTGCTTTACAAGCATCCATCAAAGATCACGTTAAAAAGTGAGTGCAGTTTAAGACTGCACTCACTTTTTTAAAATTGCTCTTTTTTCATATAAGGAACTAACACATCTGGAACGGTAATCGTCCCATCGGCGTTTTGGTAGTTTTCAACGACCGCAATCCATGTCCTTCCTACCGCTAAGCCCGATCCATTCAAGGTATGGACGTATTCTGGTTTGTCTTTAAGCCCAGCTTTAAAGCGAATGTTCCCGCGACGGGCTTGGTAATCTTCAGCATTGGAAATTGAACCGATTTCGCGGTAGGTTTCATAAGACGGTAAATACACTTCAATGTCGTAGGTTTTACGCATCGAAAACCCCAAATCCCCAGTACATAACTCAACCACTCTATAAGGAAGTTTGAGCGCTTTAAGGATGGATTCACTAGACGTTAGCATCTCATCGAGTTCTGCGTAGGATGTATCCGGATGGGTAAATTTAATCAGTTCCACTTTATTGAATTGATGTTGGCGTAAAATGCCACGTGTATC
>CBFHYA010000054.1:0-1048 GCA_965659955.1 Candidatus Izemoplasmataceae bacterium | reverse complement strand
AGACCGCTCGCCCAAAACTACTTCCGAACCAATGTGGTCTCAACGAACTCAGACCGGCTGATTGGAAAAACGGCTGTCTGCGTGAAAGCCATACTTAAAGGAGGACGCGGAGAAGTCAAAGTAAACAGTCAAATATGGACCGCCATCAGTCAAGATGATTCTGATATTTTAGAAAATGACTCCGTTGAAATCTTGGCGATTGAAGGGGTCAAATTGATTGTGAAAAAAGCATGAACGCCAGTATTTTCAAACGTATTTTCAGCTTTCTGATCGATACCATTTTTATCTTAGCGCTTGTGGTATTTTTATTCCGGTTCGTGGCCAGACCAATCATCGAAGATAACATTAATAATTTTGATGCGCTTTATGCGTCTTTCATTGACGCCCAAGACACTCGGTTTGATGAAGTGGTTCTCGTGCAAGAGAACTTTGATGCGGGGTTAATCACTGAAGCTGAATACACCGAAAGGCTCAATGAAATTGACGCGGCCTACAACGAAAATTACGCCGAAGAAACGGAAGCGTACGCGACGTTTTTATATACCAGTGCCCTGTATTTTATTCTAAGTCTCACCTTATTTAATTATCTGTATCAAGGATTTACACGCGGGAAAACCGTCGGAAGGCGGTTTGCGAAATTGCGCCTGGCTGGACCTGTTAATTGGTGGACTTTACTACTCAGAGAAGTCTTCTGGAAATCCATTTATTGGGTATTCACCTTAGGGTTTGGTATCTTTATTGATTTCATCTTAATCAGTTTAACCAACCAACGAAAAACCATCCGCGATTATCTTACGAAAACCAAAGTTGTGGTTGAAGACACACTATATCCCATTTAGGAGGCATTAAAAATTATGGAATTTGGATTTGGACTTATTTTACTCATCATTATTGTATTGGTGGTGCTTGCGTATCTGGCCACCCGTTTTTCCATCGTCACCCAAGCCAACCGGTTTATTGTGGAGCGCTTAGGGGGCTACTATCAAACGTGGGACGTGGGACTTCATTTCTTGATTCCCTTTATTGACCGCGTGAAACAAAAAGTATC
>CBFHYA010000053.1:0-1113 GCA_965659955.1 Candidatus Izemoplasmataceae bacterium | reverse complement strand
TCCACAAAGCCGATGATTTGATAGGCATGCCCATATAAAAATCCCGCATTTAAAGCCGTGACTGTGGAATCACCCAGGGGCGATGGCGGAATTACAAAAGAAAATTCAGAGAGTTGTGAGGCACGTTCGACGAGGCATGACCGCGCGGTATCTAGTCCAATCATAATCGACACCCCGCGCAAGGCACCGTCTTCGACCAAACTCACAGTCGTCGCCGTTCCCATGTCGATGATAATGGCGCGCTTAGACCCATACGTTAAAGCTCCCGCAGCGGCACTGACTAAATCAGCTCCCACTTCTTTGGGATTGGTCACGGGCAGTTTCACGCCCGTTTTTACCCCTGGCCCGACAAATATCGGAGAGATCTTATAATACCGTTCGAACAAGGTTTCAAACGTGGGCGTTAACGCCGGCACAACATTCGAAATGACCACTTGATCACACTCGGTCAAAAGCTCCTTGAAGCGTTGATAGTATTCATCGCTGGAACGGTTTTTCACCGTTTCAAAGCGAAACGTTTCCACGGGATCTAAGTGCCGGGCGATTTCAATGTTAGAGTTGCCGATGTCGATCGTATAAAGCATTTTAGTCTCCTAAACGTAACGCGTCCTTCACGCGGACGGCGATGGGGGCGGCTAATAAAAGGGCGGCCGCGATCTCAAAAAAGCCGTTGGCAATGAGTACGCTCCATAAAAAGGGTAAAAAGCCACCGACCGCATCGGTGAATTCAGCCAGAGGATTAAAGAGCGGACTGAACACATAAAAACTTCCGAGCACCAGTACCGTATGCGAAAGCGTGGCGATGGCAAAAACGATGGGGACATTCAAATAATCGGATTCAAAAACCTTAAATTTCAAGGTCAGTTGCGCCAAAATCACCCCAAATAAAAAGCGAGGTAAAACCGAAATGAGCGGGTTTTGAAAGAGTAAATCGACCGGTGTGACCGGCCGAATCAAGGCTTGTGAAAACGAAGCGAGGCCGAAGGCTAAGCCCAGGCCAATGGCGACGCGTTTTCCCCCAAAATACCCGCCGATTAATACCGGGATATGAATGATGGTAAGCGCGATGAACCCAATTTGGATGAAGCCCAGTTGTGGCACGATGGCCATGAG
>CBFHYA010000052.1:0-1120 GCA_965659955.1 Candidatus Izemoplasmataceae bacterium | reverse complement strand
GCATCAAAAGTCGCACACTTAGCCGCAAGTTTTGATGAAGATGTATCTATTACTTACAAGGAACGTTCCATTGATGCCAAAAGCATCATGGGCCTCATGAGTCTAGGAGTCCCCAAAGACGCTGAGATTACCCTCAAAGTCGAAGGTGACGACGCTGACAGCATTCTTTCTTCACTCTTAAATGAAATGAAAGAACTGGGACTCATCAAGTAAGAAAAGACGCGAAAGTGTCTTTTTTTTTGGGTTGCTTATAAATTGCTTACGTGTTTTAAACACGGTATACTTTAAATATTCCTTTACATGAGGTGACTATGTACTCCAAAACCACGCAAACCAAAGGCACCTTGCCTGCCATCGCTATTCGGGGAATTGCTCCATTTCCTTCCACCGATGTGCGCACTGAAGTTGGCCGGAGTGTCTCTAAACAAGCTTTATTAGAAGCCGAACGCAACCATGATAATCATGTGTTTTTACTCGTTCAAGAAAATCCCGTGATTGAAGATCCCAGTGAAAAAGACATGCTCCCTGTGGGCGTTGTTGCAAAAATTGGCATCAAAATTAAATTGCCTAATGGGAACTTCAAAGTAAAATTTGATCCCATTGTCCGGGCCAAAATTGTCGCGGTCGATCAAATGGAACCGTTCATTCAAACTCAGTTTGAAACCATGCCAACCGTGCAAAACGATGTCGATGAAGAAATCGCTTTAGTCCGGGTCATTGTTAAAATGGTCATGGAAAATGCGCAAGGCATACTTAATAACTCCAAGCAAACCATCGAAATGATTCAATCGGGGGTTTCTTCAGAGAAACTGGCCGATGTAGTAGCCAGTAATTTAAAGATTTCCGAAAAAGAAAAATTCAAATACATCGAAACGGCGAGCTTAGAAGATCGCCTTAATTTCCTCATTCAAGACATCGAAAAAGAAAAACATATGAATGAGATTGAAGATAAGATCAACCGGACCGTCAAAAAGAACATCGATGAAAACCAACGGGAATACTATTTAAGAGAAAAACTCAGAGCGATTCAAGAAGAACTTGGCGATAAAGCCAAAAAAGAATCGGAAATCGAAGAACTCAGAGAAAAAATTCTCGCCAAAAAAATGCCTGAAGCGATCGA
>CBFHYA010000051.1:0-1124 GCA_965659955.1 Candidatus Izemoplasmataceae bacterium | reverse complement strand
GATTAAGGGCGCATCCATCAACACACTTACCTTAGAAGATACTCAAGTCCAAAATAGAATCATCCGGGCGGTCGAAGATACCGCCGCCACCGAAGAATTTGACGGTGAATTTATCTTTGCTACGAGACCTTATGTCTTAGGTGGTGAAACGGTCGGTACCACGTATGTCGGAACCTCCCTTGGATTTAGAGATGATAATACGTTTGCGATGAGTTTCTTAGAAGATGGCACGCTTGCTTTGATTGAAAACCTTGTCTTATCTGATACACCGGATTATTACACCAATAACGTAGAACCTGGCTTTGAAAGCTTGTACGGCCTCAGTGATTTTTCCGAAATCTTTGCGAATGATGCCTTTGCCGGTGCCACCGGCACCGGGGCCAGTGTGACGGACATCTTAAAAGAAGCCGCAAGCTTAGCAGGAGGCCAGTGATGAACGAAAAAATCAACTATATGAAAGAATTCACCAAAGGCATCGTGTCGGAAAACCCGATCTTTGTGATGCTTTTAGGAATGTGCCCAGCATTAGCCGTGACTGGCACCCTAGAAACATCGATTGGCATGGGCTTACTGGTCATCTTTGTTTTAACGGCTTCCAATGTGCTCATTTCTTCGGTGCGTAAAATCATCCCAGAAAATGTGATGATCCCCGCATTCATCGTAGTCATTGCGACCTTTGTGACGATTGTAAGGATGCTTACGCAAGCCTACGCTCCTGCCCTTTTTGATGCATTAGGGATTTATATTCCTTTAATTGTGGTCAACTGTATCATCTTAGGAAGGGCCACCGCGTTTGCGTCTAAAAATAAAGTCTTACCGTCTTTGGTGGACGGAGTCGGCATGGCGTTAGGGTTTACCTTAGCGATCAGCCTCATCGGCCTTTTAAGAGAAATCTTTGGCACCGGGGCGATTGCCTATGGGGTCTATTTACCTTTAGGCATTGAAGGCTCATTACTCAACATTGAATCCCCCCTATTTAATGTTGCTATTCTCACCGGACCAGCGGGCGGCTTTTTAGTCCTCGCGATTCTCCTCGCATTCTTTAACTCTAGAAAAATTAAAAAACAAGAAAAAATGAAAGCCGAACGTAAACGCTTAGCGGCTGAAAAACGCGCGGCTAAAGC
>CBFHYA010000050.1:0-1132 GCA_965659955.1 Candidatus Izemoplasmataceae bacterium | reverse complement strand
ACGATGACTAAATCTTCGCCTGCTAAGCGTTCTTCAAAGTAGTTGGCAATGATTGGCATTGCTTTAAAGTTATCAATGGGAATATTAAAAAATCCTTGAATTTGGGCCGCATGAAGGTCCATGGAGACAATTCTTGTTGCCCCGGCTACAGTGAGTAAATCAGCAACCAATTTAGCACTGATGGGTTGTCTGGATTTGGCTTTCCGGTCTTGTCTAGAATACCCATAGTAAGGCATAACGACGTTAATGGTCCGGGCACTCGCTCTTTTAAGCGCATCCATAAGAATTAATAATTCCATCAAATGCTCGTTTACTGGTGTTTGGGTCGGTTGAACCACAAATACATGGTGACCCCGGACAGTTTCAGCAATATTGATGGTAATTTCACCATCCGCAAACTTTTTAACTTCTATGTCGCTTAATGGAATCCCCGTATAACTGGATATTTTTTCTGCTAGAGGACGGTTCGCATTGAGGCTAAATAATTTAACTTTTTCACCATTAAAGGTTGCCATTGGATCTCCTTAATATTCTCTAAATTCATTATAACTAAAATCGGCCAAAATAAAATGCAACTTTGCGATTAAGTTGCATTAAATATTATGCGATCTATTCTTCTATAATTTCATCTTCAATACTCTCGTACGCTTCGATGACAATGGTTTCAATCTTATTGCGTGTTTCTTGATTGATTGGATGGGCTACATCTTTGAATTCACCGTTAGGCATTTTGCGACTTGGCATCGCAACAAAGAGCCCCTCTTTCCCATCGATGACGCGTAACTCATGGACTACGAAGCAATCGTCAATCGTAATGGCCGCAATCGCTTTAAGACGATTTTCACCATTAAACTTCTTGACGCGAACATCCGTAATTTCCATACTAGACCACCCCATGGACATGACTTGTTGTATGAATACGCTTGCATTATATCATACACGCAAGTGCAATTCAAACTTTCGAAAATCTATGCACCGCATAAGCAAGCGAAATAACGGTTTTAAGGGTAGGTTTGGTGTGAAACTTTTTGAAACAAACGGACTAAATGATTCAAATTTAAAGCCTCCGCACGGGTTTGCGGATTAAGACCTTCGTCTGCAAAATAGTTCGTAAGTACATCTTTCGCGTTAG
>CBFHYA010000049.1:0-1271 GCA_965659955.1 Candidatus Izemoplasmataceae bacterium | reverse complement strand
ATCTATGGCGGGGCTTTAGGGACGCTCCTCTTTTTTAATCTCGGCAGTGTCATCAAAGGTCAAGATGATTCACTGACATATAAAGATTTGGAAACGAAATACAACCAATTAGTTCAAAGTTCTGAAAACTTGCGGAACCGCTTTTTAGGCACCTTAGATGTTTTGGAAGACGGACTCATCTTCCAAGACCATGAAGGGGGATTCTTTTTAACAGACCCCACCCAGAAATTATTGGGATTGAATGACGCAGAAATTGATGAAGAGGTTTTTTTAGCAAAACTTCACCCTGATGATTTACCCGCCTTAAAAGAGGTTTGGGAAAAAGCGCAAAAAACACAAAAAAAATACCATACCAAATACCGCATTCAATCCGGAAATAAATGGATATGGGTCGAAGAAATAGGCATCAGTTTGAAGGTAGATAAACACCCCATGGCCATCCGGCAAGTGCGCGGTGCCGAAGTCCGTTTGTTTCCCAAAACGGCCGTGGATGTGTTAAACTATCTTCCCCAAGAAAGCGACTTAGATGCCCATCTATTAAGCCTTCATCAAAAGGAAAACCCGGTCACTGTAGTGGCCATGCGCCTAACCAATATTCCCGGCATTAATGCCAAATATGGGCGGGATGTGGGCGACATGATGATGGGCGAATTCTTAAAAAAAATGAAGTTTCATTTTATGAAACAAGACGCCATTTACCGCTTGCAAGGCATCTTGTTTATGATGGTCATCCAAGACCAACGTAAAGCCGATATGTTAGAAAAAGCGCTCAAAGAAGATAGTTCACTCTTACAAACCACGATGGATATGGGTGGCATTAAAGAAAGTGTATATCCTTATTTCGGGGTGGTTCATGTGAAAACCTTCGATCGTCATGCTCTGGATATCAAAACGCATGCGATCGATGCATTGAGACTTTCCTTGCAAGAAGACTTGCAAGAAAACTTCACCATCCAAGAGGTGTAACGAATGAATCAAAACCAATTAATGAAAAGCGCCAACGACCGGATTTTTTCTGGGGTATGTGCGGGTATTGGAGAAACGTATAATTTAGATGTGGGATTGGTCCGCTTTTTAACCGTCATTTTATTCCTTGCCACAGGCGGTGTCGTTTTGATTGTTTACTTGGTCTTAGCCTTAGTGCTTCCCACCCGGGCTGAGGGGGCCAAGATTAACCATGCGAAAACCAAAACCGGCATTAAGAAAAAAGAAATCAATGAATATGAACTTGATGAAAGTGAATACATCATCGATCCCGATGATTACGAGTA
>CBFHYA010000048.1:0-1455 GCA_965659955.1 Candidatus Izemoplasmataceae bacterium | reverse complement strand
CCCGTCATGACGATGAGTTTTTCTTTCGGTAAGGTCACATTGACACTTTTTAAGTTATTTTCTTTGGCGCCTTTGACGATGATTTGATTATTCATCCTGCTCTCCTAGCCAAGTATTAAACGTGGCTTCATCAATCACGGTGATACCCAGATCAATGGCTTTATCTTTTTTACTGCCGGCTTCACTTCCTGCCAGGACCACGTCGGTCTTTTTAGAGACCGATCCAGTGACTTTACCCCCGAGCGATTCGATGTGCGATTTAATCACATTGCGCGGAGCACTTAACGTCCCGGTAATCACAAAGGTACGGTCGGTGAATTTTTCATGGAAGCTCGAAGCCACCACATCCGTATCAAAGCGTAATCCAAAAGATCTCAACTCTTCGATGATCGTTTGATTATCCGGCTCTTTAAAAAAGTCAACAATCGTCCGGGCCATCACTTCACCCACATCGTTCACGTTGATTAAATCTTCCACGCTGGCATTTTTGAGTGAATCTAAATCCCCAAAGGCTTTGGCCAATGTTTTTGACGACGTTTTTCCAACGTGCCGAATGCCTAAGCCAAAGAGTAAATCTTCAAGGGGATTGTTTTTGGACGCTTCGATATTTTCAAGTAATGTGTCCACCGATTTTTGACCAAATCCTTCAAGAGCTAATAGTGCTTCTCGGTGATTTTTTAACCGGTAAATATCCGGGATAGTGTGAATCATTTCTTTTTGATGTAAAAGTGCCACGAGCTTTTCACCGAAGGTTTCTATGTTCATGGCTTGACGCGAAACAAAATGCTCTAGCTTCTCTTTGACTTGTGCTTCACACGTGACATTCACACAAAACCAATCGGCTTCTCCGGGTTCTTTTTTCAAGATACTCTTACAGACCGGGCAGACACGTGGAAAGTCTACTTTTAATGCGTGTGAAGGACGTTTATCTTTGAGAACCCGGATGACTTCAGGAATGATGTCACCCGCTTTTTTAACTAAGACTTGATCGTGAATATGAATGTCTTTTTCCGTTAAATAATCCTCGTTATGAAGGGTCGCTCTAGAGACCATCGTACCTGCAACCATGACGGGGGCTAAGCTCGCAACTGGGGTGATTTGGCCGGTCCTCCCGACACTAAATACGACATCTAAAACTTCGGTTTCGACTTCTTCGGCTTTAAACTTATACGCGATCGCCCACTTGGGGCTTTTGGCAGTATAGCCGATTTCATCGTAAAGATTACGTTCATTCACTTTGATGACGGCCCCATCAATTTCAAAAGGAAATTGATGGCGGTTTTCTTCAAAATCTTGAACGCCTTTGATGACAGATTCCATCGATTCATAGTGTTTCGCATACCCTTGTGAAGGCAGCCCTAAGTCTTTCATTTTACCGAGCGTTTCCATGTGGGTATTTCCTTTTAAATCTTCCACACTTCCAAGGCTATATAGCACAATTTCAAGGCCCCGTTT
>CBFHYA010000047.1:0-1502 GCA_965659955.1 Candidatus Izemoplasmataceae bacterium | reverse complement strand
AGAAGGAAACAATAAAGTATGGGTAATCCCCCTCGCCGCAGGCATAGCCGTTGGGGCATCAACGAATAATTATGGCGTTGGAATCGCCATTGCCGTTGCTTTAGGTGCTGGTTTAGGTCTTTTTAACCGTCCCAAATAATACTCGTGTACACCATAGCTTCTCATACACTGAGCGATCAATTCATTTAAATAAATCTAAGCACCACAGGGGAGATTACCGTGGAACATGTTCAAATTTTACCGATTGAATCATCAATAGAATCCAAAACAACAGAGGTGGCTGAAAAAGCATTTGGCAAATTCGTGCGTTTGATGATTCCTAAAAAAAATCTCTGGGGCTTTTATGCCTTGCAAGGGGACACTGTACTTGGGGCCGTATACATCAAAGAAATTGCCCCCAAAGAAGGCATTTTAGAATGGATTTTTGTCGATCCTAAAGCACACGGTTTAAGTATCGGGAAAAAACTCGCCGAGGCAGGCTTTACCGCAATGAAAAAACGTGGGCTAACCCGTCAGTTTGCCCTTGTGCGAGACGATAACACCGCCTCTTGGAACATGTTTGCCAAAGAAGATTACAAACAAGTCAGTGTCATCAAATCCCTCTTTGGTTATCATATTAAAAGTTTTCCGGAACGGTTCATGTATTCCATGGCAGATCATTATTCCATCTGGGTGAAAGATGAACGCTTCCAAGATGTGCCGGTGCACCCCCGGAAGTTTGCCCTATTAAAAACGCTCCTATTTGCGGCTTGGATTGGCGCATCACTTTCATTATTTTCCTTGCGTGGGGTTGAATTTTTTTGGATTGCCCTCGCCATGGTTCCGGCCGTAACCTTCGTTCGCATGATCGCCGGATACCCCCTCGCAAGACGGTACGGACCGGTCCGTTATGATGCACCGCAAGGGGGAACATCACTGGCGTTTTTGCTTGCTTTTATCGGGACCTGGTGGCCGACTTTTGGCATGTATGTCCCAAGTGAAGATTACTGGAAAGACCGTGACTTTTTACCGTATGCCGCGTGGTCGCGATTTGCCAGTTGGATGAGTGTGATCCTCGTTTTTATCGCCGCAAGTGTCTTTATGACCGGGCCTTTTGAATCAGGACTCAACTTTTACCTAGCCTTTATCATCGGCGTCCAGATCATTCCCTTTTTCCCACTTGATGGAATGGATGGATCCGTGATTTTGAAGCATTCAAAACTTTTATATATCGCAGCTGTCATCCTAAGTATCGTGAGTGTAGGTATCTTTTATTAATTGCCTTAACCCTTTGAAATAAATAATCGAAAAGAAAAAACCATTACCTTAGTCAAAGGTAATGGTTTTTTTAAAATTTTACCGATTAGATTTTTTCCAAATATCATAGGTATCCAAGTAATTTAACGTTGGTTGAAATCCCAGTGCAATCGCATAGGCATGGGTTTCAAATTCCTCAAGCGTCATACTTTTGCGGCCTGTTGCTGACCGGAAGACAAACTTAGATAGAACCGCATAAGGCAGTA
>CBFHYA010000046.1:0-1519 GCA_965659955.1 Candidatus Izemoplasmataceae bacterium | reverse complement strand
CGAAATATTTAAAAAGTCAAAATATTCGCGGGACACTGTATGCGAAGACGGTCGAAATCACCGATTATAAAGACGTTCAACCCAGTTTATCCCAAAAAGTTCAAGCGTACATTGACCGTGAATTTACCGCACTAAAACCTTATATGACGGCTTTTTTTCTGGGCTCTACAGGCGGTTTTGATGAGGATTTAATTACCTCGATTCGAGCCCTTGGCATTGCCCATATCTTTGCGGTATCGGGCCTTCATGTTGGGCTTTTAGCCGTGGCATTAGAACTTTTACTCAAAAAAATCCCGCGCGACATCAGGCTTTTGATCATTGGCGGGATTTTAGGGGTTTATCTTTTATTAACGGATTTTTCAGTCTCGTTAATGCGGGCAAGTTTACTTTATCTTTTCATTCAGTTAAACCGCCGTTTTAACGGGACTTTAACCCCGCTTGATGGACTGGGGTTACTGATAATCGGCAGTTTATTAATTACGCCCAATGTCATTTTTCAACCGGCCTTTTTACTCAGTTACTCAGTGACTTTAATCTTACTACTGATGGCACCCACCCTTTCATTAAAAGGCGCTCCGGTGCGAGTGTCTATCTATGCGTTTATGACCACGCTTCCGCTGATTATGATGATGAGTGGGAGTGTGAACTTAAGCAGTATCTTTTTAAACATCATCGCGGTTATCGTCTTAGGCTTTTATTTACTTCCGCTTTCATATCTCACGTTTTTTATTCCGGCCTTAGAAGTCATCGTGGCCCCCCTTTTTAAGGGCTTTGAAATGATGTTGCTTTGGGCATATGATTGGGTGTATTTCCCAGTAAGTGTGCCTTTTACATTTGGCGTCTTTACGCTTTTTTATTACGCCGGATGGGTAATTATTTTAATCACTTCAAAAGGATTCTTGTATCGCTTGTTTACGAGTTCCAGTGTGTTAATAGCGGCAGGGTTTATCGTGTCTGGCCTTTCGTTTTACCCTGTCTTATCGGTGCTTGATGTGGACGGGGATAGTTTTTTATATCAAGCGCCAATGAATCGCTGTAACGTCTTAATTGATGGCGGCACAGAAATGACCAGTGAGGCGCTCAAAACCCATCTCAAAAACCATGGGATCAATCATTTTCATGTCATCATTACAACGCATGATGATGCCGATCACGCCGATGGCATTGAAGTGTTAATGAACGATCCTTATTTTTCTTGGGATGATCACATTACCCCTGAGAATCTTCCAGAAACTTTAACCTGCGGTGACGCCCAATTGACCTTTGACCAGCCCACCCGAATATATTCATCCAAAAATGAACAATCCGTGGTGGTCACGCTTGAGCGTAACGGGTGGACCGGTTTATTTACCGGGGACATCGAAGCCTTAAGAGAAGCCGAATTTGTCTCCCGGCCAGTACCTAACATTGATGTTTTAAAAGTCTCGCACCATGGGTCTAAAAGCTCGACCAGTGACGCCTTTTTAGATCACGTGAACCCGGAGGTTGCGTAGATTAATTTACCGCACGCAAACCGCTT
>CBFHYA010000045.1:0-1561 GCA_965659955.1 Candidatus Izemoplasmataceae bacterium | reverse complement strand
GGATATGGATAAATTGCTTGGCATTGGTATAAGGTATCGCCAATTTTTCAGCAAAGATTTGGCGATTTATCCTAGCATCTGTGTGACCCATAAGCTGCATGCTCATCATACTTTCTTTAGTCCATGTTTCACGTGTAACCTTTGGATGAGCCCCCTTTTCTAAAAGTCTCAACAAGTCTGAGGCGTCCATATGTTCAATACCCACTTTACCGTCTGCACGTTTCGCTTTAGAGAGTGGCACATGGATTGATTCTATATTTGGTAAAACTTGACGGATCCGCTTTTCAATCCGGGCGCCGGCTCCATCAGGATCAAGCAATAGAATCAATCGATAGGTTTGGGTCAATTTTACCAAGTGATTCAGGTGTTTTTGGTTAAAGTGAAATCCATGGGTGATAAATGCCTCAATGTTTGGGTCAATTTCTTTGAGTTTTGCATGGTCATGATGGCCTTCAACAACATAAATAATGGGCTTATTCATTGAATAAGGACGCTTTTTTAGGATCAATAACGAAGGGAACTTGTGTAGGATAAATGGTTGCCTCAAACGTTCCACTTTGGGCTACCTCTCCATCTAGACTCCACGGCCGGTTGTGATCCGTTGTCACTTTAACTTGCGACGTTTTAAACCGTTTAATTCCCGGTAATTTGAGACTTTTAAATAAAAATACAAAAGCAAAGTACACATTATTAAGTAGTGGCACATAAGGGAGGACCACAATTTCTAAAAGTTGATCGTCTAACTTCGCGTCTTTTAAAATAGTAAAACCACCCACCGATTCACTGTTCACGATTAATATGAGTGAATATCGACCTTGGATCGTTCCTTCAGGCGTTTCGATGGTGGCTTGAATCATCGGAGCAGTAAAAAAGGCTTTGATTCCAAAGAATATATAGGCTAAAAACCCCCATATTTTTTTCATTTTTTTGGTGGTTTTATAACTTATATCAACATAATTTCCAATGGCAGCAATGTAATTAAAAACCCCAAAAGAGCTTTCGACAATGTCTTTTTTCTTGATCGTTGGCATATTTAATAAATTGAGATTTGATTGAATGTTTTTGCTGAGCCCCAGTGTTTTCCCAAAATCATTGGCTGTTCCCCTCGGTATATAAGCAATCACAGGGATCTTTTTCATGCCTGGAACAGCTTGTAAAACTTCGTTCATTGTCCCGTCACCCCCACTGACTAAAATCATGTCAGCATCATTGTGATCTTGCATGAGTTTTGTCGCATGCTTGGGGTATTCTGTGGGATATATGTTCCACGTGTAACCTAAAGACTCCAAATGGTTGGTGACTCTATGGATTTCGCTTTTGAACGTCCCTCGACCACTGTTTGGGTTATATATAATATTACATTGTTTCATCCCTTACCTCTTTTAAAAAAGGGCTCTTATGAGCCCTAATAAATTGCTTGTGCTGCGGTGATAATGGCTAAGTGATAGACATCGTCCACGTCACATCCACGCGATAAATCATTCACCGGTTGATTGAGTCCTGCTAATATCGGCCCGATGGCTTCAAAATGGCCCAATCGCTGAGCAATCTTATATCCGAT
>CBFHYA010000044.1:0-1592 GCA_965659955.1 Candidatus Izemoplasmataceae bacterium | reverse complement strand
ACGCGGGCTTGTTTTTCAATTTCTTCAGGATTCATCGGTTTCCTCCTCGTCGCGGTTGGGTGGATCACCCACACGTTTAACAATGAAATAAGGGGCGTTCGGGACGGCCGATTCCATCAAAAAATCAGGAATCGTCTGAACGTCATCTTCCATGAAACCTTTAAGCCTGAGTTTTTCAGCACTAATATCCCCCACGATAAAGGTATATTTATCAAAGTAAGGAATGTAACGCTCATTAAAACTTTTCACTTCAAAGGCTTCTTTGTGATCTTTAATTAGCTCAAATGGGCCGTGGTCAGTATCGAGTCGCATTAGTCTTTATACTCGTAATCATCGGGATCGATGATGTATTCACTTTCATCAAGTTCATATTCATTGATTTCTTTTTTCTTAATGCCGGTTTTGGTTTTCGCATGGTTAATCTTGGCCCCCTCAGCCCGGGTGGGAAGCACTAAGGCTAAAACCAGGTAGACAATCAGAACGACACCGCCTGTGGCAAGGAATAAAATGACGGTCAAGAAACGGATTAACCCAACATCTAGATTATACGTTTCAGCAATACCCGCACATACTCCAGAAAAAATCCGGTCGTTGGCGCTTTTCATTAATTGGTTTTGATTCATTTTTTACACCTCTTGGATGGTGAAGTTTTCTTGCAAGTCTTCTTGCAAGGAGAGTCTTAAAGCATCAATCGCATGGGTTTTAATATCCAAAGCGTGGCGTTCAAAGGTTTTGACATGAACCACTCCGAAATAAGGATATACGCTTTCTTTAATGCCACCCATATCAATCGTGGTTTGTAAGAGTGAACTATCTTCTTTGAGTGCTTTAACTAACATATCGGCTTTACGTTGGTCTTGGATGACCATCATAAATAAGATCCCTTGCAGTCGGTAAATCGCGTCTTGTTTCATAAAATGAAACTTCATTTTTTTTAAGAATTCCCCCATCATCATGTCACCCACATCACGCCCGTATTTGGCATTAATGCCGGGAATATTGGTCAGGCGCATGGCCACAACGGTGACCGGGGTTTCCTTTTGATGAAGGCTCAAAAGATGGGCGTCTAAGTCGCTTTCTTGGGGAAGATAGTTTAACACATCCACCGCCGTTTTGGGAAACAAGCGGACTTCTGAACCGCGCACTTGCCGGATAGCCATCGGATGTTTATCGACCTTCAAACTAATGCCTGTTTCTTCGGTCCATATCCATTTATTCCCAGATTGAACTCGGTATTTAGTCTGGTATTTTTTTTGCGTTTTTTGCGCTTTTTCCCACACGTCTTTTAAAGTAGGTAAATCATCGGGATGAAGTTTAGATAAAAAAGCTTCTTCGTCGATTTCAGACTGACTGAATCCAAATAACTTAAGCGCTGGGTCCGTTAAAAAGAGTCCGCCTTCGTGGTCTTGAAAGATAAGTCCATCTTCTAAAACATCTAAGGTGCCTAAAAAGCGGTTCCGCAAATTTTCAGAACTTCGAACCAGTTGATGATATTTCGTTTCCAAATCTTTATACGTCAGTGAATCATCTTGACCTTTGATGACACTGCCGAGATTAAAAAAGAGGAGCGTCCCTAAAGCCCCGCCATAGAT
>CBFHYA010000043.1:0-1631 GCA_965659955.1 Candidatus Izemoplasmataceae bacterium | reverse complement strand
ACTTGAAAGGCCCAAGCAACTGCCATTTTTGTATAATAATGATCGACATTTAAACGAAGCAACAGATTGATACTTTTTTCCAAATATACTTCATCGGTAAAATAAGATAGAATCATCACTGCAGCAATTCTTTGTTCAAAAGGATCAGTTGACTTAGATAACGTTTCTAACACTTCAACCATCCTTTCAGGATACTTTTTAGTGATTTTAAAGTTTTGACATAAGCTATCAACCAATGACCATTCTTTTGCGAATGGAATGAATGCCTTAAAGTATTTTAATGCCTCATCAAAATCTTTAATCAATCCAATTACTTTTGTTTGAATAACATCCATCTCATAAACTTTATGTGGATTAGAATTTAAAAAAGATTGATAATCAGAAGCATAAATTTTTTTTGCAGTCTCTTTTAATACTTGATAAGGAATTCCCAAACTTAATAAATTAGAGCCTACTCTTGTTTTGAAATCAACCGGATACAATTCTTTTAAGTGTAATAACCATTGTTTTGAATCCATTTTTATTCTTCCTAAATACATATCAGTCATATTTTAAAAATAGTATTCACAGATTTATCCGTGAAGATCAAGTAATACCCAATTTAGAAATTAAGGCCGACAGCTTAGAAGGTATTTTACTAATTCTTTTATGTTATTTTATGTTTGATTTTAAATCAGAATCATCAATTATTAACAAAATTATACCTGCAACAGCATTACCTAGCAATAAGATTAATAATCCAATGTTTCTTAATTCTTCTTTTTTCTGTGCAGAATCTAATAATTTGAGAGCTTTTACTCCTAAAACAACAGGATAGATTAAAAAAAAGCCAAATATCATTCCTATATAAATATATACTTTTGCAGCTGTTTTCATTAACTTACTCCTTTATTACTACAATAACATAATCATTTTTTTATGAAACATTCTCCTAAATAAAAAGCCATCATTTGATGGCTTTAATTTTAATATAAATATGTCAAAAACAGCTAGTGCAAAAACGAAAGTTAAATGCACCTTTTTATATGCAGTCATTTATATGTCAATAGTTTGGAAATTAAGATGTAAAAATTAGTGAAAAAATATAAGTGCAAAAACTACTTACAAGTAAGTTATCATGAGGCTTTTAAAATGAAAAAAGTGTGTTCTATTTCTATATTAATCTTTTAAATTACGGACATCCAACTTACTTACAAGTAGGTTTTAAGTTTCAACTCACTTTATTGAGTTCTACACAAAAATATTTTGATTTAATTATCAACATGTAAATGGCTTTATCAATAAAAAAAGACCACCTAAGAGGTGATCACGTGAAAGGTCTAAGTTGGTGACCCGTACGGGATTCGAACCCGTGAATGCATGCGTGAAAGGCATGTGAGTTAAACCGCTTCTCCAACGGGCCAAGTATTGGCGCCCCAACTAGGACTCGAACCTAGGACCCCTTGATTAACAGTCAAGTGCTCTAACCAACTGAGCTACTGAGGCCACTTGGATAATCGTTTTTAAGATAGATTGTGTGAATAATAAAGAAAGAGCCTGGCAACGTCCTACTCTCGCACTTTCGTACTACCATCAGCGCTGAAGTGCTTAACTGCTGTGTTCGAGATGGGAACAGGTGTGACCACTTCGCT
>CBFHYA010000042.1:0-2025 GCA_965659955.1 Candidatus Izemoplasmataceae bacterium | reverse complement strand
AGGTAATTGAGGGCGCTTTCAGGGAGCTCAGTGGCCGGAACCACCACATCATCGGAGTCGTCATCTTCTTCGTCTTCGTCCTCGTCTTCATACTCTACTTCAATAGAGCCATCGGCTTCGAATTCGATTTCTAAACCACTCACCATCGTCACTTCGATTTCATCCCCTTCTTGTTCGGCATACAAAATGGTCTCATCAGGATAATTGGCGGTGAGATATTCTTGCACGTATGCGGGCAACTCGGATTCATTCAAAACGACTTCCGAGTCGTCGTCCTCATCATAGTAATCAGAGGTCGCCGCTGATTCGGCATCGACATCCGCCGCGGGGCTAATCACATAGACATCCCCATCTTGCGTTAAAGCTAAAATCCCAAACGTTGATCCAATGCCTAGGGCAAATACCCCGACCAAACTTCCTAAAATCAATAATTTTTTCTTCATCGTGTTGCTCCTTTTTATTTAAAGATGACTTCATTGTACGTACCCTTCATGAAAATTCGATTAAAACGAAGATTTTAATGCAATTTTAATCTTACTGCGTACAATAGATGCATAAGGAGTATCGATGAAAATACTTATTGCAGAAGATCAAACACAACTGAGAACCATCCTTTTAGAAAGGCTAAATCAACACGGGTTTATTGTGGATGCGGCTGAGGATGGGGGTCAAGCCATCGATTATTTGGACCACGGGACTTATGACGTGGCCCTTTTAGATATCATGATGCCTCAAATGAATGGTTTGGAAGTACTCCAATGGATTCGCTCCCACCGGCCTCATTTACCGGTTTTGTTACTGACGGCTAAAGACGCAGTCAAAGACCGGGTTAAAGGCTTGGAACTGGGGGCCGATGATTATCTTATAAAGCCATTTGCCTTTGAAGAGTTACTGGCCCGAGTTCATTCGCTATTAAGACGGTCAACCAAGGCCATACAAGAAGTTTTACAGGTAGGCGATTTATCATTAAATCGCTCAACCAAAGAAGTTAAGCGCAATGATACACCTTTACAACTGACAAAAAAAGAATTCTTAATCTTAGAAGCTTTGATGCGCCATGCCGGAGAGCCTTTGAGCCGGGAACGATTAGAAATGGTATCCAGTGATTTGGATTATGAGGGCTATTCTAATATCGTGGACGTTTACATTCGCTTCTTAAGAAAAAAAGTCGACGAACCGTTTGCCTCTAAACTCATTCACACCGTGCGGGGCTTTGGCTATGTCATCCGGGAGGATGTATGAAAAAGTGGTCTTTACAAACGCGTATTACGCTTTGGTATACCTTTTTTTTCTTACTGTTAATCGGAGCCAACATCCTCATCATTAATGGGGCCTCCGATACCGTCATTGAAGCCATGGCGGAAAATGAACTCCGCGAGTTAACGGATGATTTTGCGGAGGAAATAGACATTGAAAATGGTCAAATCCAACTGGATGATGACGACTACCCCAATTTTTACGAAGATGGCGTCGTAATGGTTATTTATCAAGCTCAAGCAGTATTTGCCGGTGAGGTGCCCCAGACTTTTGATGCCAACATCCCGGTCGCAATCGGCACAATTAACCGAGTCGAGAATGGACCGGCAAAATGGCTCATCTATGATGCCCCCATCGCAGATGAATACACCGTCAGAGGGTTTTATAATACGCAATCATCGGTGGGGATATACTCGGAAATTATCCAATTGATGGTGCTTGTTGCTCCCATCTTATTAGTCCTAGCTGGGTTAGGGGGATGGATCATCATTCGGTGGTCATTAAAACCCGTGAGTCAAATGGGTGATGTGGCCCAAATTATCGATGCGACCGCAGATTTTAAACTTCGTGTCCCAGCGCTTGAAAGCAAGGATGACATCGGAAAACTTGCGAGCATCATGAATCGCATGCTAGATACTCTGGAGCAAGCCTACGAAAAAGAGCAAGCTTTTTCATCCAACGTCTCACATGAACTGCGAACCCCAATTGCAGTGATCAAAGCCCAAACTGAATACCTTGAATCAAAGATTCAATCTTCAACGTATGCCC
>CBFHYA010000041.1:0-2043 GCA_965659955.1 Candidatus Izemoplasmataceae bacterium | reverse complement strand
AATCGCAATCAAGAGCGCACCGCTCGTCACCATAAACAGTTTTAACCCCGCAATAATCCAAACAGGGGATAACGTGAGATTTCTCAGTCCTAAATTATCAAGGACATGCACTTGATATGTCCGATCGATGCCTTCTGAATACAGGCCTAAAAATAGCATGATGATGAAAAGGATGCGCAGAACATGATGCTTTTTTATGTGGGTAAATCCTTGGCCTAATTGGCTGAAATAGTCTTTCCATGTTTGGTGGACTTTCTCAAAGTTTCTTTGTTCGGGCATGAAAAGGATTAAAAAGCCGGCCAGCAATCCCATGATGATCCCCGCTGTGGCCATCGCATAGACGGGATTGATACTCCCAATCAAGCCAGATAAAAAAATCCCCCCGACACTGCCCAGCAAACTGTATTGCTTGCCGGTGAGTAACGTCTCTTTAACCGAGTGATTGGTTTCATCGGAAAGCCAGGCATCAAACGCCCCACTGATAAAGGTCTCCCCCAGTCCCCAAACGATTTGGGCCAAAAAGATCACTAAGAAAACCGTGGTGGAAAGTTCTAAGAAAAACCCAGACGCAATAATCAAAAGTCCGATAATGACCGACCATTTCCGGCTATAAAGATCGGCGACGACCCCGGTTGGCACTTCAAACGCGAGCACCGCAATCTCTAAAGCAGTGCCCAATAATATGAGTTGATAGATCTCTAAGTTGACCACATCAATGCGGTAGATGATGGCGGCTGTAAACATGAGATTAAACGCAAAACTCATGAAGAAGCGACTGACTAAGTAAATGGATTTCGGATTCATATTTATCCTTAGATTAAATTAAAAACTAAATCCATCATACACCAAATGAAAAAAAAGAGTGACTCATCGTCACTCTTTACTTTACCGTATGGTTTTTAAGGCTTGGCCCCATTTGGCTACTTGTTCAAACATGGTGGTTAAATTGGCTAGGTGCATATCAGCGGGTTTGAAGACCGACCATTTTTCAAAATCGGTGAACATACTCATCGCCGTATGGCTCCGGACATCGGCCATTTGAAGTTCACTGACGATGCCTCTTAAGTGTTCAGTCGCCCGGCCGCCACCTAATGATCCATAGCTGACGATACCAGCGGGTTTATTGGCCCACTCTTCTTTGGCAAGGTCTAGCGCATTTTTTAACGATGCGGGAATCGAGTGATTGTATTCACCGGTGACAAAAATAAATCCATCTAAACTGTCGATTTTACTTTGCCACTTGGCAATGCCTGGAGAATCTGCGGTGCCTAAGAAGGGTAAATCGAAGTCTTTAATGTCAACAATTTCAAGAGCGATATCATCGCGTCCTTCTCCGTTTTTTAAGACCCATTCTGCCACTTGGGGTGAAACGCGTCCTTCACGGGTTGATCCAACGATAATTCCAATTTTTAACGTAAAAATGCCTCCTGGTTTTTAATTTCTTCGTGCATATATCACTTTACACTGTTTGCTGAAAATAGGGAGGCATTATGCTTATTAATTCATTGGTAGCTCGACGCTAAAAGTTGACCCTTTTCCAAGTTCACTCACAACAGAGATTTTGCCCTTTAACCGTTTAACCATTTGCTGGGTTAAGGCGAGTCCAAGTCCAATACCATTCCGGTTTTCAGTTCTGGCTGAATCAACTTGATAAAGCGCATCAAATATCTGAGTCTGATGCACTTCTTTAATGCCTTGACCCGTATCGCTAACTTCAATGATGATATGCGATGGCTTTTGTGTCACTTTGATTTCTACTTGCCCCCCTGGCGGGGTAAATTTAATCGCATTATCGACAAGATTTGAAAGAATTCGAATGAAAAAAGTCAGATGGGTTTGGAAACTCAGAGGCGATGTCAAAGGTACCACCGATAACTGAATATTCGCATCATTTGCCAGGTTTTCATAACTTTCTTTGACCATGGTGAGGACGGATTCGACATCCACGGTCTCTAAATCTAGAGCCTTAGATGCGTTCAGTCGAGCGAGTTCTAACATTTGCTCAATGAGCGTTTGCATGTGGGTAAGCTGATGATGGATGAC
>CBFHYA010000040.1:0-2169 GCA_965659955.1 Candidatus Izemoplasmataceae bacterium | reverse complement strand
AGTGGGCCATGTGAGTTGAAATAACGTTTTGCGCTGTGCCATGAGGCTCCTTAAAGTTGACAGTTATTGGGAGTACGGGGAAAAGGAATCACATCCCGAATGTTTTCGATGCCCGTGACATACATTAGCATCCGGTCAAAGCCTAAGCCATACCCAGCATGCGGGGTTGACCCAAAGCGTCTTAAATCGAGATACCAGGCCATATCTTCAGGGTCAATCCCGAAGGCCTGCATACGCTTTTTGAGTGGTTCTAAACGCTCTTCACGTTGCGACCCACCAATCAGTTCGCCTGATCCTGGGACTAATAAGTCCATGGCGGCAACGGTTTCTTGATCATCGTTGAGTCGCATATAGAACGCTTTGATATCTTTGGGCCAATCAATGATATATACCGGCCCGTCCATGATTTCGACAAGGGCTTTTTCATGTTCGGTGTATAAATCTTCACGCACACTCGGAGCGTTTTCGAACGAGCGTCCTGAGGCGAGTAATTTTTTAACGGCTTCTTTATGGGTTAACGTTGCAAATGGCTTATCAACCACACTTTTTAGTTTTTGAATGAGGCCTTTTTCCACAAACTGATCAAAAAAGGCCATTTCTTCCGGCGCTTTATCCAACACCGCTTGAATTAAGTACTTGACCATTTTGGTCGCATTCTCCATCGCCCCTTTTAGATCGGTAAAGGCCATTTCCGGTTCAATCATCCAAAATTCAGAGGCATGCGTTTTGGTGTTGGAGTTTTCTGCCCGGAACGTGGGTCCAAACGTATAGACTTTTTTAAAGTTTTGAGCAAACACTTCGGCTTGGAGTTGACCCGATACCGTGAGATTCGTTGGTTTCCCAAAGAAATCCCCGGAAAAGTCGATGGTTCCCTCATTAAGTGGAACCCGGTTTAAATCAAGCGTGGTCACTTTAAACATCTCCCCAGCCCCTTCAGCATCACTGCCGGTGATGATGGGCGCGGCCACATGGACAAACCCCTCATCTTCAAAAAAGCGATGAATGGCGTGGTGTAAAACGCTCCTTACTTTGAAGACCGCCGTAAATAAATTGGTTCTTAAGCGTAAGTGCGGATGCGTTCTTAAAAATTCCCGGGTATGACGTTTGGGTTGAATCGGATAATCTTCATGCGAAGGCCCCACTTCAGTCACTTCGTGAGCTTTAACTTCAAACGGTTGTTTGAGATCTGGCGTCAGGACAAGCGTCCCTTTAAGGGTGACCGCTGCGCCTACTTTGATTTTTTTGACTGCGTCAAAGTTATTAAGTGATTCATCATACACGACTTGAACCACACGAAAATCAGTCCCATCTGAGACCATTAAAAATCCGAATGCTTTTTGGTCCCGGTGATTTCTCACCCAACCTTCCATGACTATTTCTTGATTGGCTAATGACTCATAATTTTCGAATATTTGCTTTAAATCCATGTTTTCCTCCAAAATAAAACGCCCTTAAAAAAGATAAGGGCGTTTAAACGCGGTACCACCTTGGTTTATCACTCAATCTCTTTAACGCAGAGTTACGGATGATTTTACTTTATTCTTTCATCACTCATGGGGTTTTTCGTAAGATTTTATTCTTTGGCTTTCACCACTCCCAAAGTCGCTTGCAATAGAGAATCTTACTACTTATCCATTCAACGTATTAATCTTGTCTTTCAAATAAAACACTTAATGATTCATTGTTGATGACATTTAAAATGCCTTGACCGAGCAGGTTCGCTACGGATAATTGCTTAATTTTAGGTGAACTTTGTTCCGGTCTTAAATTGATCGTGTCGGTACAAATAAGTTCGCTGATGGCACTATTTTCAATGCGTTCAATGGCTTTTCCAGAAAGCACTGGATGCGTACAAGCCGCATATACGCCTTTCGCCCCTGCTGCGCGAATGGCATTCGACGCGGCCGTAATGGTTCCAGCCGTATCAATAATGTCATCAATGATGATGGCACACCGGCCATCGACATCCCCGATGATATTCATAACCTCAGCTTCGTTTTCTCTGGGTCTACGTTTATCGATAATAGCAATGGGAGCGTGTAAGGTATTTCCGAGTTCACGGGCTCGCCCAGCGCCTCCGTGATCGGGCGATACGATGACTAAATCTTCGCCTGCTAAGCGTTCTTCAAAGTAGTTGGCAATGATTGGCATTGCTTTAAAGTTATCAAT
>CBFHYA010000039.1:0-2287 GCA_965659955.1 Candidatus Izemoplasmataceae bacterium | reverse complement strand
TACTTTTTTGAGTTCAGGTAGCCATTTAAGGACATATGACTCATCCTTGTCATAGCGCTCCCCTTGACCGATCACATCGAAATAACGAAAAGGCATGGAATCATTGCCGATGCCGGTGACGTATTGCCAATTACCGGTATTACTCTCAACGTCATAATCGATCAGGTGTTTTTCAAAGAACGCTTCGCCTTTTCGCCAATCAAGCCCTAAGTTTTTCGTCCAAAAACTGGCCACGTTTTGGCGGCCCCGGTTGGACATAAATCCCGTCGCTAAAAGTTCTTTAATGTTGGCATCGATTAAAGGATACCCCGTCGTGCCAGTCGTTATGGCTTTGAACCGTTCATCGTCATTAATCCAGGCAATCTTTTTTTGTTGAATGCCGTCTTTATGGAAGAACGTTTTTAAGTGTTTGCGAGCTTGGAATTTAAAATAATCCCGCCACAAAAGTTCAAAAATAATCCAGTAGGTATCTTCACTGGCCCCATGGGATGCTTCATAGGCTTTAACGGTATGATAAATGCGTCTTGGGGATAACGCCCCGCACGCAAGGTAAGCAGAAAACTTGGTGGAATCATCGAGCTTTCGCATGCCGTTACGTGTTTTTTTATAGGTGGATGCTTTTTTCGATTCAAACGTGTAGTAATCCAGTCGCCTGAGGCCCCCGGTTTCTCCGGGTTCTAAGATGAAATCCAACCCATCAGGTTCAGGGATGGGATACGGGTGCTCGATGCCATCTTGAGATTTCAAGTTTGGGGTGATTTCATCACGAATGAGCCACAGTTTTTCGACCTTTTTGCGAAACGATGTGTAGCCATTGGGGGTGCGCACAACGTCAAACGGTAAATCACTGGGAGGAATGAGTGTTTGGGTTTCATAGAGGTTTAATGGATATTTCTTTTTGATTTGAACGGCTTCATAGCGTTCAAAAGGGCCTTGCATGTAATGCGCATAAATGGCATCGATTCCCCATGTGGCATCGATGATGTCCATCACTTCATGGGCTGGTTTTTCAAAATACATTAATGGGATGTGATATTTTTCTAAGCTATAGGACAGATCAAAAAGGGTCGCCCGTTTAAAACTCTCTTTCATGGGTGCATCGTTTTTTTGATACCGTGGATGCGAAAACGCATTGGCGTAAACGCCAATGATGGGATGATTCTTATTGGCCGCATGAGCAAGTGCGGCGTGATCGTGCACACGTAAATCATCTTGAAACCATACCACCGAAACCATAAAGATGCTCCTTTAAAACCTTGATAAAGTATCCATAAAAACGTAAGCTATAAGTAGACTTATTTTACCGCATTTGAGCGGTTTACCCTATTGAAATGGTTTGCCATTTCTAAAAGGTTTTATATGAAAACTATTTCCATTGCGGTCAAAGACATCGCCCAATATGTCCACGCATCGGGTGATCTTCATACCTCATCGCAAGCGTCACTGCGAGAAAAGATTGGCCAAGAACTCCATCTATACCGGCAGAGCATGTATGAAGATGCCGATCAAGAAGTCACCATTCAAGGTGATGTTTTTTTTAATGACGTGACATTTCATTTAAGAGGTCGGATGGATGGACTTTTTAAACAGGAACCTTTAATTGAAGAGATTAAATCGACCTTACTGGATCTTTCACAGATTGAAAAAGACACCTATCCAAATCATTTTCTCCAACTAAAGATATACATGTATCTATACATGAAACAAGAAAACTTAACTGAAATGAAAGGCCGGCTTTTATACATTCACCACCCATCAAAAGCGACCAAAACCTTTGAAGAAACCTACGCCTTTGAAACCTTAGAATTTGAAGTTGAGACGGCCTTGGAAACCTATCTCGCATGGTGGCGCATTTTAGAAAGTCACCGGGCGGGTAAAAGCGATCGGTTCCAAATGATGCCTTTTCCCTTTGAATCTTTTAGAGAAGGGCAAGCCAGTTTTATTGAGCGGACCTTTGAAACGATGGTGAATGAAGACCTTTTATTCATTGAAGCGCCGACAGGAATTGGTAAAACCGCCGCCAGTTTACACGGCGCGTTAAAAAGTGTCAAAAATGATACTGATAAACTCTTTTACGTCACCGCCAAAAGAAGTGGCCAAGAAGCCGCCATTAAAGCATTAAAAAAAATGCAGGATGATACGCCCATCAAAACGGTGAGGCTTTCATCGAAAGAGCGACTCTGTTTACGAGATGAAGTCGATTGTGACCCGGAAATTTGTCCGTTTGCCAAAGGGTATTATGACCGCATTCAAGGGGCGCTCAAAGAACTCTATCAATCCACCGATG
>CBFHYA010000038.1:0-2495 GCA_965659955.1 Candidatus Izemoplasmataceae bacterium | reverse complement strand
CCGGATTATCACAATCAAGGCATCATGAGTGAAGCCGGGAAGATCCTCTTGATTCATGGCTTTGAAGATCTCGGCCTCAAACGGATTGAATACCGTCATTTTAAAGACAATCATGCGTCCAAAAGACTCAGAGAAAAACTGATGTTTCGCTACGAAGGCATCCTCCGTAATGGGCATCAAATGCCCGATAAATCCGTGGTCGATACCGTATTATCGGCGATGACGGACATCGATTATTTTATCCGGTATCAAGCGTTTTTTGCGCCGACGAAAGCGACCCTTAAAACCTTAGTCTGAGCGGCGAGCAATCCACCAAATACTAAACAAAAGATTAATCACAAATACAGCTGCCAACATATAGCCTAAAATTACGAATAAATAGGCGAGGTAATACGAACTAAACCATCCAAATAGTAAACTCGCGAGGGTGACGAAAAAAAGAATGGCCGGTATAATGATCGCTTGCATGCGGTCATTGGCGGCTAAGGCATAATTGATGCCTAGGGTGATTAAAGAGCCCAACGCGACGTAAAAAAGTAATCCTTCCACAGTGAAAACCTCCTGAGTATTTGTCTTCACTATAGCATAGCTTACATGCCTCAAAGTGTTAAGAAATTTAACGCGTTCTTAGGCCGCGTGATGCGTTGACTTTAAGCCATTATCGCCTATAATATAATTAACCCAACAAACAGACTTTAATCCTTATGACTTTGGATTCATAAGCGACCCATGGACGGTGCAAGCATGGGATTCAAGCGTAAGGTGTGACACCTGTTTGTCCAAACAAACAACATTTAGAGTGCTCAAATCGCTGAGAACTAAGGTGGTACCGCGCCATGTGCGCCCTTAGACTTGAGTACTTTTTTTATTAGGAGGCCCCCCGTGAACAAACTCAAAGGCATGTTTGATATCACCGCCGATCAAGGGTATTATGCATTGATTCAAAACGCCATTCAAACCGTCGCATTAGCCCATCATATCGACCGGATCGATACGCCCATCTTAGAAGCCTCCGAGCTATTCCACCGGGGCATGGGCGATGACACCGATGTGGTGAGTAAAGAAACCTACACTTTTTTAGACCGCGGAGACCGCTCCGTCACACTCAGACCCGAAGGCACCGCGGGCGTGGTGAGAGCGTTCATCGAAGAAAAATTGTACGCGAACCCGGATGCGGTCAAAAAAGTCTATTACGAAGGCCCGATGTTTCGATATGAACGTCCACAAAAGGGCCGTTTCCGTCAGTTTCATCAATTCGGTGTGGAAATATTTGCGCTTCCTTCACCCGCGCTGGATGCGGATCTTTGCGCCCTTGCCTATGATTTTATGAATACGTTAGGGTTATCCGGTCATTTGGAAATCAATCAACTTTCCAAATCCTCCAAGCCCGCCTACACCGAAACCCTCAAAGCGCATCTCAAACCGCACCTTCATACGTTATGTCCAGACTGTCAGAATCGCTATGAGAAAAACCCTTTAAGAATATTAGACTGTAAAGTCGACCATGATCACTCAGCCATTCAATCCGCCCCCATGCCTTTAGATTATATGAGCGAAGAAGAAACGGCTTATTTCAACCGCGTGAAAGCGCATCTGGATGCGTGTGAAATTCCTTACACCGTCAATAAAAAGATGGTGAGAGGCCTCGATTATTACACGGGGTTAGTCTTTGAACTGAAAGTGGATGAAGCCATTCTCGGTCATCAAAATACCGTCGCCGGCGGGGGTCGGTACGATGAACTGGTCAAAACCTTAGGCGGCCCAGATTTACCCGCAACCGGTTTTGCCTTTGGCCTTGAACGGTTGGTGGTGGCTTTAAAAGAAGCGAACATCCCGCCCGTCGATCATCCGCTTGACCTATATATGATGGTCTTAGATGATGCCTTAAGTGAAACGGCCTTAAGCCTCGCGCGTCGTTTACGCCTTAAAGGCGCCCGGGTGGAGCTTGCCTATCACGGGGGCTCAATGAAAAAACAATTCAAAGCCGTCGCGCACAAGAACGCCGTATTCGCGGCCATCTTAGGCCCAGATGAAGTTGAAAAAGGTCTTTTAACCTTCAAAAACCAACAAAGAGATGCCTCAGAAAGTGTCGCCCTGGGTGACATTTCTAAGATGCTAAAAATACTAGGAGTCACCAATGACTAATCATGGACATTACCGCTTAAGCGACGCTGGAAAAACCGTCACGGTTCAAGGCTTCGTCCAGAAAAAACGCAACCTCGGTCAATTGTTATTTATTGATTTAAGAGACCGCACGGGGATCATCCAACTCGCCTTTGATGTGGATCATCCCTTAAGAAATGAGGCTGAGTCGTTAAAAAACGAATCGGTGATTTCTGCGACTGGAACCATTGTCGAGCGGTCCAGTAAAAATTTATCGATCCCCACGGGGGAAATCGAACTTTCCATCGATACGTTAACTGTGCTTTCTAAAGCCGAACAGCCACCCATGCTCATTCAAGATGACACGGATGCCTTAGAAGAAACCAGACTCA
>CBFHYA010000037.1:0-2546 GCA_965659955.1 Candidatus Izemoplasmataceae bacterium | reverse complement strand
CGTACTCCCAATAACTGTCAACTTTAAGGAGCCTCATGGCACAGCGCAAAACGTTATTTCAACTCACATGGCCCACTTACATCGAATTTTCTTTCTTGATGTTTATGATGGTCGCCGATACTTTGATGCTCTCGCAATATTCCGATGCATCCGTGGCGGCGGTTGGCAATGCCAACCGGATCATATTTTTACTCACAGTCATCCTCAATATTGTCGCCATTGGGGTGGGGGTGGTCGTCAGTCAATACATTGGGGCGAACCGGGAAAAAGACTCCCATAAAGCCTTACAATCTGGACTGATTGGCGCCTTTTTGATGGCTTTAGTCATCGGCAGTCTATTACAGCTATTTGGCCCCTTACTATTAAGACTGGTCAACACCCCAGATGCCATTGTTTCGGATGCTTTAATCTATTTACGCATCGTTGGGATTGGCTTATTGTTTGTGGCCATCTCACAAACGACCGGGAGTGGATTTCGCTCACTCGGGTATCCCAAGCGGGTGATGATTGCTGGGGCGAGTGCTAACGTATTAAACATTTTATTAAATAGCCTTCTCATCTTTGGGCTCCTTGGATTTCCAGAACTTGGTGTGATGGGAGCGGCCATTGCGACGTTAATCGCCCGCATCTTTAATGCGATGATTTTATTGGGCAGTCTCGTCTATGAAAAAATAGTGGATTTAACCATTTCTTTCAAGCGACTTATTAAATACTTAAAAGAAGTTCTCACGATTGGGTTTCCCAGCGCACTCGAACAATTCATCTATCAAGTCAGTGAATTTATCATATTGATTATGGTTAACACTTTGGGAACCCTTGCGGTCACGACACAAATCTATGTCTTTAATTTGTCCCTCCCTGTCTTAGTCTTTGCAATTGCCTTGAGCCAAGGCAATCAAGTCATTGTCGGGTGGCACATTGGAGCTACCGAAGATGATGATGCGTTCAAACGAACCATTCGGACGATGCTGATCGGTGTGTTGAGCGTTTTCGTCTTGACGCTCATCGTCTATTTCAATGCCCAACATATCTTAAGGATTTTTACCGATAATCCCATCATTATTGAAACGGGGAAACGTGTTTTACTGGTCTTTATATTTTTAGAAATTGGAAGGCTTTCAAATATCGTGGTGATCCAAGCGCTAAGAGCCACCGGCGACGTGAAGTATCCGGTTTATGCGGCCATTTTATCCATGGGATTGATTAAAATCCCCGTGGCGTACACCCTAGTTTTCATTTTTGATTTAGGTCTCATCGGCATATTTATTGGGATTGCGGCCGATGAAATCGTCCGTGGATTGTTAGTCTTTAGACGGTGGTTAAAAAAACCTTGGACCCTCAAGGAGCGACTTATTTCGTGAAATGATTTACACATTACTTCAAACGCTACAGTCTTATTTTTGTGAGTAACATCCTCATTGCTTTAGTAGCCTTTTGGCAGTTCACATCCGGTGAGGCTCACACCGCATTCATCTTAATGTGCGGCCCTCTCATTAGCCGGATATTTATTGTTGGCGACGTCATACATTTCGATTGCGTTAAAACCGAAACGATCATGGATAAATACCTCACAGTTGGACTCACCACAGCCTATCTTATTTCTGGATTCATCAGTGGCAATCAAGTGCCATGGTTTATCAAGGTACCGTCCATTGGGCTGGGTTATATCGTCTTTTTCCCCAAGCATTGTAGAGTCCACATTTAAAAAAACATTGAGCCGTTTAAACGGTCAAAAAAGCGCATAAAAAAAGCCCCTCACTTTATGAATCGTGAAGGGCTTTTATTTATTTAGGCTCGGGTGCTTTTTTGGATTGTTTTGCGGGACTTTTTGCGGCTTCACTGGCACTGGTTAAACTCTCAGCAATGCTGGAAGTCAAACCTACAATGCCTTGCATATCGGATGGAATGATCAGTTTCGTCGCGTTACCTTCGGAGACTTTTTCTAACGCTTTATACGCTTCTAAGCGTAAGAAGGCTTCGTCGGCCCCGGCCTTTTTAATAAACTCAATCCCTTGCGCGGTGGCTTGTTGGACCTTGAGAATAGCCTCGGCTTGACCTTGGGCTTCCAAGATTCGTGTTTGACGTTCCCCGTCTGCTTCTAAGATGCGGGATTCTTTTTCCCCTTCCGCATTTAAGATGGCGGCGCGTTTGTTCCCTTCGGCAATCAAGATGGATTGACGTTTTTCCCGTTCGGCGCGCATTTGTTTTTCCATGGCTTCACGGATGTCTTTGGGAGGGATAATATTTTTGACTTCGACGCGGTTGATTTTGATGCCCCAAGGGTCGGTGGCTTCATCTAAAATGCCGCGCATTTTTTCATTGATGATATCACGGGAGGTTAAGGACTGATCGAGCTCTAAGTCCCCGATGATATTCCGTAAGGTCGTCGATGTTAGATTCTCAATCGCTTTGATCGGCTCGTTAACCCCGTAGGTATAAAGCTTAGGGTCCGTAATTTGAAAGAATACGACGGTGTCAATTTGCATGGTGACGTTATCTTTCGTGATGACGGGTTGTGGATCAAAATCCACCACTTGTTCTTTGAT
>CBFHYA010000036.1:0-3074 GCA_965659955.1 Candidatus Izemoplasmataceae bacterium | reverse complement strand
CCCGTCATGACGATGAGCTTTTCTTTCGGTAAGGTCACATTGACACTTTTTAAGTTGTTTTCTTTGGCGCCTTTGACAATGATTTGATTATTCATCCTGCTCTCCTAGCCACGTATTAAACGTGGCTTCATCAATTACGGTGATACCCAGATCAATGGCTTTATCTTTTTTACTGCCGGCTTCACTTCCCGCGAGGACCACGTCGGTCTTTTTAGAGACCGATCCTGTGACTTTACCCCCGAGCGATTCGATCTGCGATTTAATCGTGTTGCGTGGTGCGCTTAGCGTCCCGGTAATCACAAACGTGCGGTTGGTGAATTTTTCATGGAAGCTTGATGCCACCACATCCGTATCAAAGCGTAATCCAAACGATCTCAACTCTTCAATGATCGTTTGATTATCTGGTTCTTTAAAAAAGTCAACAATCGTCCGGGCCATCACTTCACCCACATCGTTCACGGCGATTAAATCTTCCACACTGGCATATTTGAGTGTATCTAAATCCTTAAAGGCTTTGGCCAATGTTTTGGATGACGTTTTTCCGACGTGCCGAATGCCTAAGCCAAAGAGTAAATCTTCTAAGGGATTATTTTTGGACGCTTCGATATTTTCAAGTAATGTGTCCACCGATTTTTGACCAAATCCTTCAAGCACTAATAGTGATTCTCGGTGATTTTTTAACCGGTAAATATCTGGGATGGTTTTAATCAGTTCCTTTTGATATAAAAGCGCCACGAGTTTCTCACCGAAGGTTTCGATGTTCATGGCTTGACGTGAAACAAAGTGTTCAAGCTTTTCTTTGACTTGCGCTTCGCATGTGACATTCACACAAAACCAATCGGCTTCACCGGGTTCTTTTTTCAAGATACTCTTACAAACCGGGCAGACACGTGGAAAGTCTACTTTTAATGCGTTTGAAGGACGTTTATCTTTGAGAACCCGGATGACTTCGGGAATGATGTCGCCGGCTTTTTTAACCAAGACTTGGTCGTGAATATGAATGTCTTTTTCCGTTAAATAATCTTCGTTATGTAGGGTGGCTCTAGAGACCATCGTCCCCGCAACCATGACGGGGGCTAAGCTCGCGACCGGTGTAATTTGGCCGGTTCTTCCGACACTAAATACGACATCTAAAACTTCGGTTTCGACTTCTTCGGCTTTGAACTTATAGGCAATCGCCCACTTGGGACTTTTGGCGGTATAGCCGATTTCATCATAAAGATTACGTTCGTTCACTTTGATGACGGCCCCATCAATTTCAAAAGGAAATTGATGGCGGTTTTCTTCAAAATCCTGAACGCCTTCAATGACAGATTCCATCGAGTCATAGTGTTTTGCATACGCTTGAGAAGGGAGCCCTAAGTCTTTCATTTTTTCAAGCGTTTCCATGTGGGTATTTCCCTTTAAATCTTCCACACTTCCAAGACTATATAACACAATTTCAAGGCCCCGTTTTTTGGCGAGTGAAGCGTCGAGTTGACGCATGGTACCAGCCGCGGCGTTCCTTGGGTTTTTAAAGAGTTGTTCCCCGTTTTTAAGACGGTCTTCGTTGATTACTTGGAATCTTTTTTTCGGTAAATATACTTCCCCGCGAACTTCTAAATCCAATGGCTCGCTCAACATAAAAGGAAGTGTTTGAATGGTTTTAATGTTGTGGGTGACATCTTCACCCGTGGTCCCGTCTCCGCGCGTAATGCCGAATGTGAGCTTTCCTTTTTCATACCGGACGCTCGCGGCTAGGCCGTCCACTTTGGGCTCTAACACATAGGTCGCACTCGGAGCTTCTTTTTTGATGCGCACGTCGAAGGCTCTAAGGTCATCGGCGCTAAACGCATTCGAAAGTGAAAGCATCGGATGAAGATGCTTGATTTTACTGAACGCTTCATTGATTTGACCCCCCACTTTTTGGGTCGGTGAATCTTCTGTGATGTATTCGGGATAGGCGGTTTCTAACTCCACCAGTTCATGATAAAGTGCGTCCCATTCAACATCGGAGATGATCGGGGCGTCTTGATCGTAATAGGCTTGATTATACTTTTGGATTAACGCTTTAAGTTCTTCGATTCTTTGGCGGACATCCATTAGCTCACCTTCTGTATGGCAGGATGATCTTTCATCAAGGTTTTAATCCCGACTTTATGGCTAAACGCGATTGTACATTGCGTCCCATCCACTGAGACGACAACGCCATCGCCGAAACTGGAATGAGTCACTTTATCCCCTTGGTTGATTTCATTTATATTGGTGTTTAAAACCCGTTTTTTTCGGGCTTTAAATGAGTGGGTTTGTTGGTAGTCACGTTGGAGTCTTTCATCGTTGCGGGCGCGTTGAATATTGAGCCCTTCTAACTGGATAAGTTCTGGATCAATGGCGTCGATAAATTCACTGTCTAAGTGATGCTGATATTGGCCATAGATCAGTCGATCTGCGACATTGGTCAAATATAAATGGGTCTTCGCCCGGGTGATTCCCACGTACATAAGACGGCGTTCTTCTTCGAGTTCTTTTTGCGTTTCTTTGGCCGCAAACGAAGGGAATAATCCTTGTTCTAAACTGACGATAAATACGACGTCAAATTCGAGGCCTTTCGCCCCGTGAAGCGTCATCAATGAAACCCCAGTTTTTTGATTGGAGGGTTCTTCTTCACTCCGCAAGGTAAAGTCTTCAAGCATCGCCAGTAAGAGATCAAATTTCGAATAGTCTTGATACATCCCTCTAAGTTCTTCGTAATAACTGGCAAGCTCTAAGATATTTTCTTTCCGCACATCGCCCATCGTATCGGTTAAAAGCATCGCGGAATATCCAGTCATGTTGAGCATGGTTTCTAAAAAATCAAGAAATGGTTTCGCTTCAAATTCGGTCCGTAATTTTAAAATCAAATGGTGAAAATCTTTGAGTGCATTTTTAGCTTTTCCAGTAATTCCAAAGTCCTCGTTGCACGCATCAAAGTAACTAATGTCATAGAGCTTGGCTTGCGATTTTAACGTTTCTAATGACTTTGCGCCAATGCCCCGTTTGGGTTCATTAATCACCCGTTCAAAACTGAGTTCGTCATGAGGGTTTACCAGGAGTCT
>CBFHYA010000035.1:0-3430 GCA_965659955.1 Candidatus Izemoplasmataceae bacterium | reverse complement strand
CACTGAGCGAAGTGGCACTGGCGTAACTTGAACTGGCATCCACGACTAAGACTTGAGCGCTTCTAAAGTAAGGGTTGGAAAAACTGACGACTTCGGCGCGTTCAGCCGTTGGGCTCATGCCTGCAATGATTGCGTCAATCGTTCCACTGGTGAGGGCGGGGATCAGTCCGTCCCAGTCAATTTTACGGACGACTAATTCTAACCCTAACTCTTCGGCTAAGAGCTGGGCAATTTCCACGTCATACCCATCGCAATAGGCATCGACGCCATCAATGGGTTCTCCGGACACTTCGGACGTGGTCCAGTTATAAGGGGCATAATTACATTCCATACCCACCACAAACGTATCGGTACTATCGCCGCAGGCGGCTAAGATGAAACTGGTGCTGATGATGCTTAAAAACAGTAATGCTCTTTTCATAATGGTTCCTCCATGACATATTTCATAAAAAAAAGTGTCACGGCGGACACTAAATCAAAATGTGTGATTAGCGCCTCTACCGAAGTAGGAGTCTTACACGTATTTCATGTAAGCCCATGATGCGTTTATGCCTAAACGGATCATTCGGCGATGATTGCCTTTCCTTAAGTTCTAAGCCTGCCGGCTCCCTTAAGTACTCATCTGCATCGCAGCCTCTAGTTATTTTTTTATGATTGGCATAAGATTAACGCTTTTATGACAAAGTGTCAACCCTAACAATAAAAAAAGATGGAGAAAGCGTTTTACTTCGCTTGCTCCATCGATTTCATCACTTGTCTCACTTGCTTTTCCGAAGGTTTACGGCCCATTTGTGTTAACATGGCGCGAACCATTTTTTCATTGACCGGGGGATTTTTTTCTAAGTAGCGTTTGAAAATAAACTGAGAAATGAAATACCCAGCGACCGCTCCCGCGATTAAAGCAAGGACTAAATAAATAATAAATGCGAAGACTCCGATTGTCATATTCGTTCACCTCTTTTGTAGTCTATAAGATATTGGCTTAACTTGCAAGATGCGCAGGCTAGATTATAAAGTTTTTAAACAAGGTCATTTCTCATTGCAAAACCCTGCAGAACCCCCTACACTGAAAGTAACTCACCCAAGGAGGAGATTATGCCAAGACGGATTACGGATACATGCATCAACACCGGTAACTGTGTGCCTGAATGCCCCGTGGACTGCATCAGCCCGGGTGATGACATCTATGTGATTGATGAAGACACTTGCATTGATTGTGGCGCCTGTGAAATGGTGTGCCCCGTGGATGCAATCATTGAAGTCTAACAACGGACACGAAGAAGCGCCTTGGGGCAAAGCCTCAGGCGTTTTTTTTATTTAAAAAACGCGAAAAGGACTGTTTTCATTACTCAATACTATGTCTAAGCCTTTATCCTTGAACGCATGTGCGAGATCAGCTTTAAAGACATGTTCGGCAAAATGACTCATATCCACACCAATGATTCCGGCGGCTTCCATCTCTAAAGCGGTATGATGCTTGATATCTCCGGTCATGAATAGATCGACACCCGCTCTCAGTGCGTAACTTAGATCATCTGAGCCTGACCCGCCTGAAAGCGCGATGTGTGATACGGGGGTATCTAAGGCATGAGAGGTCACTAAAGTCACTTGAGGGATATTGAACGCTTTTTTTATGTGGTGTAAGAAATCACTGAGTGGCATTTCGTCAACCTTCCCGGTCCTTCCAATCCCATGGCCAGGAGCATCCAGATTTAACACTTCTATATCCCGTAACCCCAATAAATCAGCCATCACGCCGTTCATCCCTGGCATCCCGACATCATAGTTGGTATGCGCGGAATAAACGGTAATATCACGGCGAATCAAGGTTTCTATGAGCTTGGTTTCCGGTGTATTCAAATCCATGGATTGCAGGGGATGAAAGATTAATGGGTGATGCGACACAATAAAGTTCACATTTTTATGGATCGCTTCTTCGACCACAGCGTGGGTCACATCAAGAGTGAGCATGACCTTTGTGATTTCCCGGTTGAGATCCCCGACTTGCAGACCCACATGGTCCCAATCAAAA
This sequence comes from Candidatus Izemoplasmataceae bacterium, assembly GCA_965659955.1. Classification (GTDB taxonomy): domain Bacteria; phylum Bacillota_I; class Bacilli_A; order Izemoplasmatales; family Izemoplasmataceae; genus JAGYII01. The sequence continues at coordinate 1,398 of CBFHYA010000035.1, read as the reverse complement.
GCATCGCTTTCAGGGTAATTGGCAGCAAAATAGGCTTTAATATTATGACCAGTCATCTAAAATCTCCTTGAGATAGGTGGCTTTTCGCTCCATGGCTTCCGGTTTTTTATCACTGGGTATTTGATTCAACAAGGTGTTTAAAAACGTTAAATCTTTTTCCAGTAGTTCTTTATAACTTGGATTTTTCTTTTTGATTAAGATGCGGCCAAAGAGCCGTTCTTTTTCACTGAGGCGATCGCACCCTTTTTTAAGCATTAAAGAGATATAAGGGATCTCTTTATCCACGGTAATCATCTCATCGACAATCATCCATGGCATAAGTTCGGTGAATGCCCGGATACTGGAAACTTTATTGGTGGGTTGAATGATCAAAGTCTCCACATTTTTCAGTGAATCTTTGAGCAACATGGATTGAATGAGACTCCCACCCAATCCCGCAATCGTCACGACTTCCACATCATCCTTAAGGACAGCCAACCCATCGCCCTCTAACACGCTGACGTGTGATATTAAGTCTGCCTCCAAGATACGCGTTTTGGCAACTTTTAAGGGCCCGGGTTTATTATCGCTGGCATAGGCTTTTTGGATACTGGTGCGTTTAATCGCTTGCATGGGAAGTTTCGCATGATCCGTCCCCACATCGAGTAACACTTTATGGCCATCGATCCAGGGGAGTAAGACGTCTAAGCGGTTCATTACCGACCGCTCATGAAGTCTTTGAGCTTTTTCGAGCGGGAAGGATGGCGGAGTTTTCTTAAGGCTTTGGCTTCGATTTGACGAATCCGCTCGCGGGTAACGCCAAATTCTCTTCCGACTTCTTCAAGGGTTCTTGTTCTTCCATCTAAAAGACCAAACCGCATCCGTAAGACTTTTTCTTCTCGGTCGGTGAGGGTTTCTAAGACGTCATCGAGTTCTCTTTTGAGCATCTCTTTGGAGGTGAATTCAAGCGGTGTGAGGGTATCTTGATCGGGAATAAAATCGCCTAAAGTGGAATCTTCTTCTTCTCCGACGGGGTTTTCGAGAGAAATGGGTTCCTGGGCGACTTTTTGAATGATTTGGACTTTTTCGACGGTGATTTCCATGCGTGCGGCGACTTCTTCAGGGGTGGGTTCTCTTCGTAACTCTTGAATGAGTTGACGCTGGGTACGCACGAGTTTATTAATTGTTTCCACCATGTGCACGGGAATCCGGATGGTCCTCGCTTGATCGGCAATGGCACGGGTGATGGCTTGGCGAATCCACCACGTCGCATAGGTCGAAAATTTAAAACCTTTGGTATGGTCAAATTTCCCGACCGCTTTCATCAGGCCCATGTTGCCTTCTTGGATGAGGTCTAAAAACTGCATTCCACGGCCGACGTATTTTTTCGCAATCGATACGACCAACCGGAGGTTGGCT
>CBFHYA010000034.1:0-3597 GCA_965659955.1 Candidatus Izemoplasmataceae bacterium | reverse complement strand
AACTAAAGCAATTAAGATGAGCTCATCACTTAAGTTATCCGCCACCAGCCAGTTTTGAATAAACGGCGGCAGGCTTGAATCTTCAAATCCAAAGGTGACATCCACTAAGTGTTGAATGAATAAGGGGGTCAGCGTTCTAAAATATTGCAACGCAAAAATGAGCACGAGCCCCAGCACGTACCATTTGATGTTGCCCTCCATAAAGCGGGTAAATTGTCTAAATTTTTTCATTGGGTATCCTACACTTTTTCATAAAAAAACCACAGCCCAATAAAATGAGCTGTGGGGTTCACATGCTTTTTTTACGTGGGGTTAATTAAAAAAATGGACCTTTCACAACGATATAATGCGGTGTTCGATCGACTCATACTGCCCATTTTCATCACTCCTCACATGAAATATCACTTAAATTTTAGCACCAAGCCACGTTTTAAACAAGGCTTTTTAAAGCGCAAATTGTGCATGATAAAGTTCGGAATAAAACCCTTGTGAGTCTAAAAGCGTTTGGTGGGTGCCTTGTTCAATGAGGGTCCCTTCTTTGATGACTAAGATCTGATCGGCGTTTTGAATGGTTTGTAAGCGGTGCGCAATGACAATCGAAGTGCGGTCTTTCATCAAGACTTTAAGACTCGCTTGAATCTTCGCTTCGGTCCGGGTATCAATGCTGGACGTCGCCTCATCCAAGATTAACAGTTCTGGGTCATTCAGGAGGGTCCTCGCAATACTGATCAGTTGGCGCTCGCCTTGAGAGAAGTTTTGCCCGCCTTCTAAGACTAAGGTGTCATAGCGATCTGGCAGCTTCGTAATAAATTCATGGGCCCCGCATTTTTTGGCCGCTTCAATCACGGCTTCACTGGAGGCGTTTAAATCGCCATAATGAATGTTTTCAAAGATGGAGCCTTTAAATAGATGCGTATCTTGTAAGACGATGCCAATCCGTTTTCTTAAGGAATCCCGTTGGACCGATTTAATATCGATGTCATCGATTTTAATGGATCCGGCATTTAAATCATAAAAATGATTGAGCAGTTTAATCAGTGTGGTTTTTCCCCCACCAGTAGGACCGACAATGGCGATGATGCTGCCTGGGGCCGCTTCAAAGGTAATGTCTTTTAAGATGGGGTTGCCTTCGGTGTAGGAAAAATCCACATGCTCAAAGGCGAGTTTACCGTCCACGTGATCCAGCGTCACCGTTTCATCCGCTTGATATTCAGACACCGTATCCATCATTTCAAAGACGCGCTCGGCGCCGGCGATGCCTTGCATGAGCGTGTTAAAGAGTTGACCGATTTCCGAGATCGGTTGAATGAATTGTCGGGCGTATTGACTCACCCCAGAGATATCTCCGATGGAAACAAACGACACGCCAAACTGTAGATAGAAAAATCCACCCACAGCCACAACCGATAAATAAATCAGGTTATTAAAGAAATGGATAAACGGCCACAAAAGCCCGGAATAAAGCTGCGCTTTGAACGATGCGTTTTTTAATGTTTCATTTTCTTTCGCAAACTCCTCGATCATTTCCGGTTCATGGTTATAAAGTTTCACGACTTCGAGTCCTGAAATATCTTCTTCAATGATGCCATTTAGGGAGGCCAGTGAGACTTGTTGATCGGTGAAATACTTTCGCGACTTTTTCGAGATAAATATGATCATCCCAAATAGAATAGGCATGAATAAAAAGACGACGAGGCTGAGCGCCCAGTTGAGTCTAATCATCAGGACGGTGACGCCCACTAAGATTATGAGCGTATTGACAAACTGCACGAGGGATTGAGCCATCGCATTGTTAATCAGTTCCACGTCATTGGAAATCCGCGAATTAATATCTCCAGCCCCTTTTTCATCGAAATAAGAGACTGGCGCATCCAGTAAAGCATCAAAGGCATCGGAGCGTATCTTCGCAATGGCGGTTTGACTAATTCGCACCATGAAAAACCGGGCGAGGTACCTCACAATCGCATTGATGGCCGCAAAGCCAATCATGATGAGGGCGATACTTAAAAGCCCTTCATAGGCTTGATTCACGATGTATTCATCAATCGCAAAGGAGACTAAGGTCGGAATCAAGGTATTTAAAAAGGTCGAACCCATTAAAAAGACAATGATGACGATAATTGCAAACTTCGCCGGGCCTAAATACGACAAAATTCGTTTTAAGGTCGGGCCAATGGCTTTGGGTTTGACTTTTTGCGATGGGCCACGGCGGCCCCAACGGGAACCGCTTTCGGCTTTTTTCATGTCAACTAAGGCTTTGAGATCATCTCTCAGTTCGGCTTTTTTCTTAAGCACTGACATCTTGACCTCCTTGAGACGCGACGATTTCTTGGTAAACCGTGGAGGTTTTGAGTAACGCCTCATGCGTCCCAAATCCATCCATCGCACCGGTATTGGAAAGCACTAAGATTTTATCAAGCCGTTTGGCCGTCGCGATCTTTTGAGTAATCAGTAATAACGTCGGTTTGGGCGTGATTGCATCAATAGATTCGATGATGGCTTTTTCTGTGGCGGTATCCACCGCACTGGTCGAATCATCTAAGATGAGGACTTTCGGTCTTTTGTGGAGAGCCCGGGCAATTGAGACGCGTTGTTTTTGACCGCCTGAAAGGTTCGTTCCTTTGGCCGCGGTGAGCGCGTTGACACCGGCCTCTTCTTTTTCAATGTAGGGCGTGAGAGATGCTTCTTGGGTGGCAGTTAAGACACTGTCATAGGTGGCTTCTTTTTTTCCTAAGGCGATATTGGTTCCCACTGACCCAGAAAAAATGTGTGCCGTTTGGGTCACATAGCCAATCGCATCGCGTAAGTGATGCATGTCATAGTCTTGAATGGGGATCCCATCTAGGGTGATGGTGCCATCCGTGACTTCATAGAGTCTCGGGATGAGCCTCGAAAGCGTGGTTTTCCCCGATCCCGTGGACCCGACAATGGCGAGGGATTCACCCGGTTTTAAGGCAAAGTCAATGGCCTCGATGGCCGGGGCTGAAGACGCGCCGTATTTAAAGCTCACTTTGTTAAAAGCAAGGGCGCCTTTAATGGGACTTTTAACGGGTTCATCCGGGGTGTAAATATAATCATTTTTCAGTAAGACTTCTTGAATCCGTTGGGCCGATACCTCGGCCCGGGAGACAAAAATGAGAATCATCGCAAACATCATCAGGCCGATGAGAATCTGCTGGGAATACTGCGTAAAGGCCATGATGAGCCCGATTCTTGGAATGCCGTTTTCAAATAAACTCGGGGCACCCCGGGTTAAATAGATTTGCGCAAACACTAAGATGAGCGCTAAGCCTAAGTTAAAGATCATGATAATTAAGGGTTCCGCCGCGGCTAAGACACTTTCGGCGGCGGTATTCACTTCTTTATAATGATCATTCACTTTTTTAAAGCGCTGATTTTCATAGTCCTGCGAGACAAAACTTTTGACGACTTGCGGGGCATTGGCATTTTCTAAAACGACATTATTAATGTCATCTAAGGCCCCTTGGACCTTTTTAAACTTTGGATACGCTTTGATTAAGATCACGATAAAAGAAATAATTAATAAGGGCATCGTCACATAAAAGATTTGCGAAAGTAACAAGGAGGTTTGTAAAG
>CBFHYA010000033.1:0-4116 GCA_965659955.1 Candidatus Izemoplasmataceae bacterium | reverse complement strand
ACATGATCATTACGCGCATCAATCATCGGCATCACTTGACCTTCACCGGCACTTGCCATCAGGGCTAATGTGGAGATTTTATAAAGTGGGATATCCCATTCTTTCGCGAGCATTTTCGCCACAACCACACCCATGCGAACCCCGGTATAACTCCCGGGGCCAATGCCCACTAAAATGCCTTCGAGCATCCTTCCATTAAGGTCAGATTTTTTTAATGCTTCAATCACGGTAGGCATCAGTTTAATCGCATGATCTCTAGTGCCTTTTGCACTCGATTCAAAGGTGAGGTTTCCCGCTTTCACCACACTGACATAAAGCACATCCGTGGCGGTATCAATCGTTAAAAAGGTCTTCATCTAAGACTCCGTTTCCGTTGATTTTAACCACACGGTTTTCGTGGGTTTGACTGAACGTTAAAAAAATTGTATTTTTGGGTAATCGGTCTATGATGTTTGATGCCCATTCCACAAAGATATAGGCGTCTTCATCAAACAAGGCATCTTCTAAATCATCCGCATCCCCGTCGAGCCGGTAAGCATCCATGTGATGAAGGCGCGGCGGCCCGTATGATTTAAGAATCGTGAAGGTGGGGGAATCTAAGTCATCTTGAATGCCTAAAGCGTGGGCGCAATATTTCACGAACGTGGTTTTTCCCGCCCCTAAATCACCGTCTAATGCCACGCATATTCCTGGCGTTAGATGGTGTGCAAAAGTTTCTGCGAAGCGCTTGGTGTCTTCAAGGGTCGGTATCGATTTAATAATCACATCTAACTCCTTGCGTGGGGTAAGGTATAATAAGTCTATCATGAATTGAAGTGAGGCCAAACGTGCCGTTAATCATTTATAATCCTAAATCTCGTAACGGAAAACCCGAAAAGAAAATAAGAAAATTCATCCGCAAAGAAATGAAAGGTATTCAAGACTATAAAGTCATTGATATCACGACGGAAAAAGATCTTCAGAGTCTTTTAAAATCTCATCCTAAAGAAGATCCTATCTATCTTTTAGGTGGAGATGGAACGCTTAATCATTTTATCAATCAAACCTTTGATTTGCATCCACTAGGATTCTCCATTCACTTAGTTCCCTTAGGCAGTGGGAATGATTTTTACCGGACCTTAAAAAAAGATCCTTCTAAAACCCAATCCATTTATGAAGTGAAGACTCCTCAAGAAACACGATATTTTATCAATGGAATGGGTATTGGGATTGACGGAGAAATCGGAGTTCACGTGAATGCCTCTCCCACTAAGAAACGGTCCACTTATTTTTTTGAAACCATCAAAGGGTTGCTGCGTTATCAGCCCCAAACGGTTGAAGTGACGCTTGATGACACACCTTATACGTTTGAAAAAACCTATTTGGTCGTCGCCAGCAATGGTCAATACTTCGGCAGTGGCATGCGTATCTCTCCGGATGCGTCATTGAGTGATGACACCTTAGACGTCATCATTGTTCATGATATCAGTCGGTTGAAAATTCTCATGATTTTCTTATCAATCTATATCGGTAAACACTTGGCTTTTAAAAAGCATGTCTTCCACACCCAAGCCTCAAAAATAACCCTAAAGCAATCCAAACCGGGTGTTTTACAAACCGACGGTGAAACGTGGCCCGATCAAACCACCCTAACCATTCAAAAAACGGATAAAAAAACGGCCTTTCACATCTAAAGTGAAGGCCGTTTTAATTTTATTTATTTTTGGCTTCGATTTCCGCTTTTTCTTTTTCAAACCCGGGTTTTCCAAGGAGCGCAAACATATTGACTTTGTAGGCTTCAACGCCTGGTTGATCAAACGGATTGACTCCACTGGCGGCCCCGCTTAAGGCAACGACCACACAGAAGAAATAAAGGAGCTCACCGTAGTGATAACTATCGAGTTTATCGAGTTCAATATGGACATTCGGAACGTCTCCATCCACATGCGCAATACGGGTCGCAATCCGCGCTTTTTCATTGACCCATTCAAAGCGTTGATCGGCTAAATAGTTGAGCCCGTCGAGATTTTTTTGATCGATGGGAACGCGCATGTCACTGAGCGGTTCTTTCACCGAGACTACCGTTTCAAAAAAGACTTTTTCGCCTTCTTGAATCATCTGACCCAACGAATGCAAATCAGTGGAAAATCCGGCGCTCGTTACAAAGAGGCCTTTTCCGTCTTTGCCTTCGCTTTCGCCAAAGAGTTGTTTCCACCATTCAGCTGTAAAGCGTAGTTTGGGTTCATAGGAAACAAATATTTCCAGTTTTTTCCCAAGCCGGTATAAACCTTGCCTGATGGTCGCATACTTAACTGGCGCTGCGGGATTTTCTTGGTAAGCCTTTGATGCATCACTGGCCCCTTTTAAGAAGGCCGCAACATCAATCCCTTTAACTGCCATCGGAAAAATCCCAACGGCGGAAAACACTGAAAAGCGTCCCCCAATATCATTCGGCACATCAAAGGTTTCATACCCTTCTTGATCGGCGAGCGTTCTTAACGCCCCACGCTCAGGATCGGTGGTCGCCACAATCAGCGATTGTGCTTTTTTCGGACCTACTTTTTCAATCAAGAGCCGTTTTAATACTCTGAATGCGAGCGCCGGTTCGGTGGTCGTCCCAGATTTAGAAATGACATTGATTGCGAAATGTTTGTTTTTTAAATAGGCGCTGAGTTCTTCCAAATAGGCCGCAGAGATGTGATGGCCCGCAAAGAGTACTTCCACGGATTCATCATTAAAATAAGGACTCAACGCATCCATGGCGGCTTTGGCTCCAAGGTAAGAGCCTCCGATGCCAATCACCACTAAGACATCAACGGCATCTTGAAGTTCTTTGGCTTTTTTTAATAGTCTTTCAAGCGTTTCATCACTGAGCGGATTTCCAGGCAACCAGCCTAAAAAGTCCGAGCCTTTAATCGTGCCATCGTGTAGGGAATTAAATGCATTTAAAACATCTTTTTCTGTGGACGCATAAAGCTCATCTGGAATAAAAGACCGGACATACGTGGTATCGAGTTTCATTTATATTTCTCCTATATAAAGGGATTTTTCCCCAAAAAAAACAGCACTATTCGCTGTCTTTTTGGGCGTTTTCTAACCAGGTTTCTAACATTTCTTTAAGTGGTTTAAAACCACTCTCAAGCTCAATGTTATACCGTTTTTTCTTTTTATGAAGCGCCTTGTAAGACAATGAAATTTTTCCGTCATCCGCAATATCAATCACTTTTAAATCGATCTTATCGCCCACTTCTACGTAATCTTCCACATCCCGGACAAATTGATTGGAAAGCTCTGATATGTGAATCAGGCCGGTGGTATTTTCATCAATCTTGACGAATGCGCCATACGGTTTAAGTGCCGTAATTTCGCCGTTGATAATATCTCCAACTTGCATGATACCCCTCGCTTTCTATGGCGTATTATATCACATAATTAAGGCCCAAAAAAAAGAGAGGGTTTCTCTCTTTTATCCATATCGATGCGCAATCGATGAAGCCGCAGCGGCCGCAATCGCTCCGACAATGTCATCTAAAAACGTATGACATTTATCGGGTTTTTTACCTTCGATGTCTAAATCTTTAATGATGCCCATTTTCTTTTTATCGACATAGCCAAAATTGGTAAAGCCAATCGACCCATATACATTGACGATCGCTAAGGCTAAAATCTCATCGATGCCATAGAGGCCATAATCGTTTTTGATGATCGAGGCAAGGGGCTCTGAAAGCAGATCTTTTTCAGCGAGGATGTCGAGTTCTAGGCCAGTTAAAATCGCATGTTGTACTTCTCGTTTACGTACGACGCGTTCGACGTGATCCAGACACGTCTCAAAATCAAGCTCTTCAATGTAAGGGCTTTGTAAGTCAAGCGTAATCGAGGCGATTGATTCTAAATCCACACCACGTTCACGCATTCGGTCAACGACCACATTGCGTTTATCGAGATCTTCTAAACGAGACGGTGAGCGTTCCATTAGATTTGTTCAACGCCGATGATGCCTGGCACTTCTTCGAGTAAAATGGCTTCCACCCCATCGGTTAAGGTAGTATCGACAATGGCGCAACCTACGCACGCTCCGAGCATCTGGACAAAGACAATGCCGTCTTCATATTTGACAAACTTAATATCCCCGCCATC
>CBFHYA010000032.1:0-4138 GCA_965659955.1 Candidatus Izemoplasmataceae bacterium | reverse complement strand
CACTCAAGGGCCTGGCTTGATTGGGAGTTTACTCGTGGGGATTAATGCGGCCAAAGCATTTGCCTATGCGCATGACCTGCCCATTATCGGGGTGCATCACATTGTCGGTCATATTTATGCGAATGCGATTGAAAACACATTAGAATTTCCGCTCCTCGCGTTGATTATTTCAGGGGGTCATACCGAACTCATCGTGATGAAAAATCACATGCAGTTTGAGCGACTTGGAAAAACCCAAGATGATGCCATTGGCGAAGCCTATGATAAAGTGGCACGTCTGTTGGACTTAGGATACCCAGGGGGACCCAAGTTGGATGAAATCGCCCAAACGGGAGAGGCGACGATTCCCATGCCAACCGTCGCACTGGATGGGTTTGATTTCAGTTACAGTGGTTTAAAATCCCACGTCATCAACCGGTTGCATAATGACACTCAACGCAAAGAGAAAGTTAACCCTAAAGCGCTCGCCGCAAGTTTTCAAAAAGCAGCGTTTGATCAAATCTTTACCCAAACGCAAAAAGCGATTGAACACGTCCATCCGAAAAGACTCATTGTCGCCGGAGGTGTGGCAGCCAATCAATATCTAAGAGCGCACATGCATGACGTATGGGGTCTCCCCATTGATATTCCGAAACTGGAATACTGCATGGACAACGCGGCGATGATTGGGATTGCCGCCTATTATCAATGGCATGCCAACCCTAAAGGGTGGGCGTTTGACTTTAATGGACATGCCCGCATGGATTTCTTGAAAGAGGCGTATAATAAAGGTGAAGAGGTGATTCGATGATAAAAGGACTATTTAAGCTCATATTTGCACTTCTCATTTTGGTGTTAATCAGCCCGTTCGTTATTCTTGGGTTAATGTATCAAGGCAATGCGGATGCCAACATCCCCACCGAAGATTACACCGAAGCTGCAACGGTTGAAAACGTGTTGGCCGAAGACCTTGAGTTGGCACTTGAAGGGTTAAACACACCGGAAGAGGATCTTGTGTTATCCCTTTCTGAGACCACCATGAACGCCCTTATTTATGCCTTTTTAACGAGCGAAAATGGACCGAACCCAAGCTATGATCCAGGGGATGATTGCGTGGGTGATGCCTGTGTGATTTTTACTGAAACCTTTGACATTAATGCAAATGCAACCGGCACCTTAAGAGTCACAGGCCTTTGGGTTGAACTCTTTGATAATCAACTGCAAATCCACATGAATGCATCGGTTCAATATAACGATGGATTTACCTATGCCACGAGTGTTCGACTTGATTTTAATATCGAAGACCGGACGGATGAATATTACTTAGCGTTTGACCGAGTTTCCCTAGGCAGGCTTCCTTTAACGCAATCCTTATTTACCCGCGTCCTTGGCTGGGTGGAAAATGCGACCGGTGAAAGTGTGGAAAACCCGGATGCTTTACCCGTCGGAACGCTCGATTTAGAAACACTCAGTGTCACCATTCCAAAAGCTGAAATCATTCAATCCATCGAAGTGGATCCAGACCAAGAAAATGGACCACTCCTCGCTGAATTATTACGGATTGTGTTTGCCAATGAGTTACTCACCTTTAAGGTCTTAGACGGTCAAATCAATGTCACACTTCAATCTTCCTTGCTCTTTAATGAGGGGCCGCTCAATTTAGATCCCACGCTAGAAGCCGTCTTTGAAAACCCCGAAACGTTTGATCCTACCGCCTCACTCACGGGCTTATTAGAATCCTTCATTTTAACGGCCGCATTATCGGGTGAAGGAACGCTGGTAGTCGATGAACTATTATTCAATCAAGTGATTGCCCAATCAACAGCTCAAGCCGAGGAATTTAGTTTTACGCAAACCTTCGCCGGTATAGAAGGAGAAGTGAGTGAAATAAGTGTGGGGCTTGAATCCTTATTGATGGATTTAACCGATTCCGGGATGATTCTCACGCTCTCTTTAAACATCAATGGAGCATTCTCTCAGGTCCGTTTAAACTTAGATGAAAGTCCTTCAAATGACCCCTTGATATTAGTCTATGACGTGAGCCGATTAAGTATCGGTGAAGATGAAAATGAAGAAGAGTCTGATTATTTGGTTTTAGAAAATTTAGCCCCGATTTTGGAAGCATTAAGTGCCAACTTATCAACGAGTGCAGTCTCGATTAATGATGCACAACAACTCCGGTTAGACGCCCGCATTTTACAAACTACGTTAGAAGAATCCCTCGCCGGCGGTGGCCTTGATTTGAGTGCCATCGATACGCAAGAAGATGCAATCCTTTTAACCTTAACGTTTGATGGAATCATCAGCGACACCATTACCGCTTATGGGGATGCATTGAAAGATCTTTTAGAAGACGACTTTGCACTACTTGCCATTGAATCGGTGATGAGTGCACTGCCTTCAGATGAAGTGGATGCGCTATTAGAATCGATGAATGATTTAAGTGATGAAATCACCGCTGGTGAACCCACCAGTGAAACCGTGGATGCTTTTGTGGATTCATATGAAGCATTAAGCGCCTTAGAAAAAACGGCACTCATGGAAAGTTTTGAAACCATTATCGGCTCAGACCTTATCGATGATTTTGAAGGCATTATTCCTGAATAAAAAAAGTCCTTTGGGACTTTTTTTTGGCAGAATCTTTACAATCTCTCAATTCAAAATAGTGTATAATTACACCGAAGTCTCAGATAAAGAAGGACGCTATGTTAACTCTTGAAAAAGTATCTAAGTACTATCAATCCGATGATAATGTGACTCAAGCGCTGAAAAACATTTCGCTGAATTTTAAGCTCGGGGAATTTGTGGCCATTACTGGGGAATCCGGATCCGGGAAAACAACCTTATTAAATGTGGTCTCAGGCTTGGATTCGTATGAAGATGGATCGATGCGTATTGCCGATGATGAAACCAGTGCGTACGATCAATCAGACTGGGAAGAATACCGGAAACGCTACATTAGTTTTGTCTTTCAAAACTATAATCTAATTGATGCATTCACCGTCTATGAAAATGTGGAAATTGCGCTCACCTTGAACCAAGTGGATGCGCATGCCCGTAAAGAAAAAGTGCTTGAACTCATTGAAAAAGTGGGGCTTAAAGATCACGCGTATCAAAAATCGTCGAAACTTTCAGGCGGTCAAAAACAACGCGTAGCGATTGCTAGGGCCCTCGCTAAAGATGCCCCGATTTTAGTGGCGGATGAGCCCACGGGCAACCTCGATCAAGCCACGGCAAAATCGATTGTCACCCTCATGCGCGAACTATCCAAAGATAAGCTCGTGATTTTTGTCACCCATGAATTTGATTTAGTGAAAGAGGTCGCGACTCGCCGGATCCGCTTATTCGACGGGGAAGTGGTCGAAGATAAATCATTGCTGAGCTTTGATGAAAAAACTTATCAAGAAACGCCCTTAAAGACGTTATCGATTTGGGACAAGTTTAAGCTGGCTTTAAAAAACTTAAAATCGACTCCACGAAAAACACTTTTTACCTTACTCATTAGTTTATTCATTGTGGCCGTTTTTGCGAGTTCTTATGGCTCGTATGTGCAACAGTCCAATGTGACTAGCGCTACTTTCCATCCCCTCTTTGAAAACCTACACGAATCTAGACTCGTTATTACTAAACAAGATGCATCGGCATTTTCAGCCAGTGAAATGGCGGCTTTAGAAAATAAACCCGGGGTGAGGGCATTAGTTCCGTTTGATCCTGTGATGGATGCGTTTGGCCTCATTGATAACCGGAGCACGGGATTCAATCAAGGGTTTACCGATGCCAATCAATTTATCTTAGGGACGGAGAGCCGAATCAGTGAAGGAAGACTTCCTGAAGATGACCGAGAAATTGCGCTATTTGACGATTTTGGATACGCCGTAGGCGATATTGTAAGTGTCGATTTAAATCCCTTTGCTTACCGTAATTTTGGCAGTTCAGGTGATTCATCGAGTCGTGTTGATATGGTCGTGGTTGGGTTACATAATGAGCCCAATAATTTTCAATATTATGCCTACGTACATGAAAGCTTTTTAGCGTCTGATGTTATTGAAAATTTTGCCTTTTATTCAGTCATTAATTGGAGTTTATCCCAAGAAGGCCAAGCCTTTGGACCGATTTATGAAAGCCGCATGAGCGCAGACCTCGCCGATGATGAAATCAT
>CBFHYA010000031.1:421-4698 GCA_965659955.1 Candidatus Izemoplasmataceae bacterium | reverse complement strand
AGTGATCATAGCGGCTAAACGCATCTTTTACAAGCCCCATAATCCGGTAAATCCCAGACCCTTTTGATTCGATGCTGACGAGGGCATACCCGCCAATGTCCTGAGTATTAGCCACATGGGTTCCCCCGCATAAATCCAGGGTAACTCCCATATCGACCATCCTTACATCCCCGGTGTATTTTTCACCAAACTCCGCAGTCGCACCGCGTGACTTAGCCTCTTCTAGTGAGGTGATGGTTGTCTTGACGGGATGTGCTTCTTGGATGTTTTGATTGGTGTTTTTTTCAATCGCTAAAAGCGTTTCATCGCTCAGTAACTGGTCACTCGAAAAATCAAAGCGCATGTGATCTTTTGAGACAAATGAGCCTTGTTGGGACACGTGATCTCCCACCAATTCACGAAGTTGATGATAGACCAAATGGGTCACCGAGTGATGTTTTTCGGTGAGTTTTCTCACCGCTTCATCCACGTTTAAAATTACAGAATCTCCCAAAGCACCCTCAAAACCTTCAATCACATGAAGGTGTTGACCATTCGGGAGTTTTACCACATCTAAGACTTCATAGGTGTCATGATGATGCGTGATGATGCCTTGATCGGATACTTGGCCACCGCTTTCAGCGTAAAACGGGGTTTCTTCCGTCACAATTCCTTCATCGGTGATAAGAATTACGGGTGACGTGACTTTCAATGTGTCATAACCGACAAATTTTGAGGAGGCTTTAAACTGCATGAGGCGCTCATCTTGGGCGCGCATACTAGCGGTTTCACTGCGGGCCGAACGCGCCCGCTCTTTTTGCGCATTAAGTGCGACGTGGAAACCATCGATATCGACTTTTTTACCTTCGGCTTCGACCATTTCTTGGGTGAGTTCAACGGGGAACCCATAGGTATCATAAAGTTTAAACGCCGCCTCACCTGAAAGGACGTCATCGGTCGTTTGCAGCATTTCTATGAGCCGCTTTTCGCCGGCATTTAAAGTTTCTAAAAATTTGATTTCTTCGCGTTTGATGATGTTTTCAATGCGCGCTTGCTGGTCTTTTAAGTACGGATAGCTTGGTTCCATGATTGTGACAACCGTTTTTACCAACGTATGTAAAAATGGGGTCTCAAAACCTAGAGTTTTGCCGTGCTTGACGGCTCTACGCAAGAGTCTTCTTAATACATAGCCTCTTCCTTCGTTGGAAAGTTGCGCCCCATCGGCGAGTGCAAAAACGACACTTCTCACGTGATCGGCGATGACTTTATAAGCCATTTGACCGGTGTATGGAACCTTCGATGCTTCAACGACTTTTTTTATGATCGGCATGAAGCGATCGGTTTCAAAGTTAGTTGGCACGTCTTGTAAAATAGACGCCATCCGCTCTAACCCCATCCCCGTATCGATGTTTTTATGCGGAAGCTCTAAGTAATCTTCACGGTCGACACCCTTTTTGGCGTTGTACTGAGAAAAAACGATGTTCCAAATTTCAATGTAGCGATCATTTTCGATGTCTTTTTCAATCATCGAAGGGTCCGCTTTCCCATAGGCATCTCCGCGGTCATAAAAAATCTCCGTGGACGGACCGCTCGGACCTTCCCCGATTTCCCAGAAGTTATATTCGGTTGCGATGATGTGATCTTTATCGACCCCAAGGGATTCCCATAATGCCTTTGATTCATGATCGGTGGGATACACCGTGAAATAAAGGCGGTCTAAATCAAAGCCGTAATAGTCTTTGGACGTTAAGAGTTCAAACGCCCAAAAAATCACGTCATCGCGGAAATAATCTCCGATTGAAAAATTCCCTAACATCTCAAAAAACGTATGATGACGCGCGGTTTTCCCAACTTGGTCAATGTCATTGGTGCGGATGCATTTTTGGGCATTGACCAACCGTTTATTGGACGGGATCTCCGTGCCTTCAAAGTATCCTTTAAGGGGAGCCACTCCAGCATTAATCCACAGTAAACTTGGGTCATTCACTGGAATTAAAGAGGCGCTGGGTTCGACGTTATGGCCTTTGGCTTTGAAAAAATCCAGCCAAATTTGTTTAATTGTTTCGCTTTTCATTGAATCCTCCAAAAAAAAATCGTCCTAAAAAAATCAATTAGGACGTGGGATACGCGGTACCACCTAGATTCTGAACAAACGGTTCAGCACTCAGGACGTCTGTAACATAGACGAAGACGAATCATCTTAAATCAAAAGGAGCAAATCCATAATGCGGGGGTTTGAATTTCACCGTCATCAAACTCGCTTGGCACACCGCTTGGGTTAAGGACTTATGGCTTTTGAATGATTGGGTTTATTATATCAAGTTTAAGGCGTTTTTCAACGGCTGACAAATACATCATTAAACTGTCTGGCCGTGCGCACAAAGGTCGTGCATTTGGATAAATCTTTGAGCGTGGGGGCGCCCACATACGTACACGTCGAGCGGATGCCACCTAAAATATCTTTAACGGTTGGATGCACGTCCCCGCGGTAGGTGACTTCGACGGTTCTACCTTCAGAAGAGCGGTACTCCGCCACTTCACCATAGTGTTTTTCCATCGCAGTATCAGAAGACATGCCGTAAAATTCAACGGTTTTTTTCACTTCGGTTTTCCAATTAGCTGCTTCAGCGTCCCAGTCTCCGGTAAATACATTCGTTTCTTTCACCGTGCCACCGCCTTGATCGTGACCGGCAAACATTCCCCCGAGCATCACGAAATCAGCCCCGGCCCCAAACGCTTTGGCCACATCACCCGGGCATGTACATCCACCATCTGAAATGATGTGAGCGCCCAATCCGTGGGCGGCATCGGCGCATTCAATGATTGCAGAAAGTTGCGGATACCCCACACCCGTTTGAATGCGTGTGGTACACACACTGCCTGGGCCAATGCCGACTTTGACAATGTCCGCGCCTCTTAAAATGAGTTCTTGAGTCATATCGGCAGTCACGACATTGCCCGCGATGATCGTATGCTTTGGATACGCCTCACGGACGCGTGCGACAAAATCACCAAAGTGTTCAGAATATCCATTCGCCACATCAATACAAATGGTCTCAAAGGATGGATTTTCGGCTAAAATGGCTTTCAAATTTGTAAAGTCTTGCTCATTGGTCCCCGTGGAAATCGCCATATGATTGGCATCAATTTTCCCAGGATAGGCTTTGATATCGGCCGGTTTTATGCTTTTGACTAAACAGGTAAAAAGCCCGTGTTCACTCAAGGCATCCGCCATTCTTAAGGTGCCAACGCCATCCATGTTGGCGGCCATAATCGGGACGCCTTCATAGGTTTTCTTTGAATGTTTAAAATGATACGTACGGGTAAGATTCACATCTCGTCTTGATTTTAAGGTCGAGCGTTTGGGACGAAATAAAACGTCCGCAAAATCTAATTTTAAATCGGCTTCTATGCGCATATGGGTCCCTCTTAATCTAAAAAGTCGTATGGGCTAAGCGTTTTGGGAGTTGCCTGCATTTTTTCACTGAGTAAGGTGGTGCGTTCGGGGTGGTGAATCGTGGCGGCGGTCTCAAATAAGGATACGTCCCCCGTGATGACACACGCATCAATGGCTCTAGTCAGAGCGGTATATATCAGAGGCTGAGTCAGCATATGTCTAAAGGCCTTAAATACCGGTAAGATAACCACGGGATATCCACTGCCTTGGGATTTATGGACACTCATCGCATAGGCTAAGCGCAGTTCATCCAGTTTTCCCGAGTCATACGCAACGGTTTTTTCATCAAAGTCAACCGTCAAATGATCTGAGGCAATCTCGGTGATGATGCCTTGGTCACCGTTCATCACATCATGGTCGTAGTCATTGACCAATTGATGGACTTTATCGCCCCGCTTGAAACTACGGTTTTTGAGGGTTTTAAAGGGTGCGTGATTAAACTCTTTTTGAATGAACTGGTTCACTTCATCGATGCCGATTTTCCCCGCATAAACGGGGATAATGACCGAGATATCATGAAGCGCATACCCTTCATCCAAATAATATTGTATCATGCGTGAAAGACGATCATAAAAGTCTCTTTCACCTAAGGGTTTTAAGACGAGATCTGAAGGCACTTGAAAGGCCGATAAGTCAACCGTATTCAGACGAATCATTTGGGCGAGTTGAATGATTTTAGACCCGGCCGCTTGGCGGTGGATGGTGGTTAAGTTAGTCCGGTTGAGGTCGGTTTTGAGTAAATCTTTAAACACTTGACCCGGGGACACACTGGGGAGTTGAGCATCATCACCCACGATAATCAAACGGACATCTTTCAACGCTTTTAAAAGGGTAAAAAAGA
>CBFHYA010000031.1:0-411 GCA_965659955.1 Candidatus Izemoplasmataceae bacterium | reverse complement strand
TCGGGTGGGGTAAACATATCTTGGCGAATCTTTAAAAACCGGTGGAAGGTCGCCGCTTTAAACCCCGTGGCTTCTTCGATTCGTTTGGCCGCTTTTCCTGTGGGCGCAATGAGCGCAATATCATCGGTTTCAAACATGTCTTTAAAGGCCGCAATGATGCCTTTAATGATGGTGGTTTTCCCTGTGCCTGGACCTCCTGAAATCATATAGACTGAATGTGAAAGGGCCCC
Organism: Candidatus Izemoplasmataceae bacterium; assembly: GCA_965659955.1. Lineage (GTDB taxonomy): Bacteria > Bacillota_I > Bacilli_A > Izemoplasmatales > Izemoplasmataceae > JAGYII01. The sequence goes on along the minus strand of CBFHYA010000031.1, from coordinate 181 downwards.
TTTTATGGCCGTAATTTGTTCCTCAGTCAAGGCGATGGCATTGGCTTCTTGATACATTTCCAAGCGTTCTTCTAGACGTTCAGGCGCGCTGACTTTGGCGCTTGATAACTGTTTGAGTTTTTCCGCAATAAAAGTCTCAGCTTCTAAAAAGATGGGCCGGGTGATATAAGGCTCATCAATG
>CBFHYA010000030.1:4289-6458 GCA_965659955.1 Candidatus Izemoplasmataceae bacterium | reverse complement strand
GATAAAGCCAAAAAAGAATCGGAAATCGAAGAACTCAGAGAAAAAATTCTCGCCAAAAAAATGCCTGAAGCGATCGAAGAAAAAGCGTTATATGAGCTTTCCAGATATGAAACTCTGCCCGCATCAAGTGGCGAGTCGGGGGTCATCCGGACGTATCTCGACTTTTTAGTCGAACTGCCTTGGAATGAATTCTCCAAAGATGAAGAAGACATCACCAAAGCCGAAAAAGCGTTAGAGACGACGCACTTTGGGTTAGAAAAAGTCAAAGAACGGATCATGGAATACCTCGCGGTGAAACTCTTAACGGGTAAAAATCCGCAAACGATTCTGTGTTTAGTTGGCCCTCCAGGGGTCGGGAAAACTTCACTCGTTCAATCGATTGCCAAAGCGCTCAACCGTGAGTTTGTCAAACAATCTTTTGGTGGCGTCAAAGACGAAGCCGAAATCAGAGGCCACCGCAGAACCTATTTAGGCGCTTTACCCGGACGGATTTTACAGGGCATGAAAAAAGCCAAAGTCATTAATCCTGTGTATTTATTGGATGAAGTGGATAAATTAGGATCGGATTACAAAGGCGACCCAAGCAGTGCCTTATTAGAAGTCTTAGACCCTGAACAAAACACGCATTTTTCCGATCATTATTTAGAAGATACGTACGATTTATCACAGGTGTTGTTCATTGCAACAGCCAACTATTTAGGTAATATTCCAGCGCCCTTAAGAGACCGGATGGAAATCATTGAACTTTCCAGTTACACCGAAATTGAAAAATTCAACATTGCCAAAGAACACTTGATTCCTAAACAAATCGAAACCCACGGATTAGACCCGAAAAAATTAACCATCAGCGATGAGGCTGTCATGGCGATCATCCGTGAACATACCAGAGAAGCAGGGGTCCGTCAGCTTGACCGACTCTTCGGGACTATCGTCCGTAAAGCCATTAAAGTCATCCTCGGTGAAAAGAAAAAACACGTCAGTGTGGACGAGTCCAACCTTTCCAAGTTCCTCGGAAAATCCAAATTTTCCAACAATAAAGCCGATCAAGAAGATCAAATTGGAGTGGCCACAGGCCTTGCCTATACCCAATTTGGTGGGGACACTCTAGCCGTTGAAGTCGCCTTTTATGAAGGCAATGGCGCCCTTTCATTGACCGGTCAACTGGGCGATGTAATGAAAGAAAGTGCCCAAGCCGCGATGTCTTATGTCCGCGCCAACGCCGATAAATACAACATCGATCCCAAGATCTTTGAAAAACAAAACGTCCACATCCATGTCCCTGAAGGGGCAGTTCCCAAAGATGGGCCCAGTGCGGGTGTGACGATTACCACGGCATTAGTCAGTGCCCTTTCCAAGAAAAAAATTGACCATACGATTGGCATGACCGGCGAAGTGACATTAAGAGGCCGTGTATTACCGATTGGCGGTCTCAAAGAAAAAGCGATTGCTGCACACCGCAGTGGACTCAAAAAGATTTTGATTCCAAAACTCAATGAACGTGACATCGAAGATATTCCCCAAGAAGTCAGAGATGCTTTAGAAATCGTTTCCGTGGAAACCATGGAAGACATATTATCCAATACTTTAAAAGCGTAAGAGGCAATCATTGATTGCCTCTTTCTCCTTAGATAGGAAACAGACATGCAAGTTAAAGTAAACACGCCATGGATGGCCGAAAAAGCCAAAGATTACCCCGATATATTAAACGCTGAAATCGCGTTTTTTGGACGTTCCAATGTTGGAAAAAGTTCCTTATTAAATGCGCTTTTAAACCGCAAACAACTGGCCTATACATCATCCATGCCTGGGAAAACCAAAACGGTGAACTTTTACTGGATGCAAGGGGATTTTTACATTGCGGATTTACCCGGCTATGGGTATGCGCACAAGCAAAAAAACTCTGACCGCTTTGCGAGTTTGTTTGAAGATTATCTGGCGGCGGAGCGGATGACGCATGCGTTCATTTTGATCGATGGGCGGCAAACGGTGAACCCGTTAGACTTACAAATGGCGGAAACTCTAGATTATCTGGATATCCCTTATTCCATCATTATCACCAAACGGGATAAACTCAATCAATCAGAGGCTCATAAAATCCTCACCGAAGCGACTGAAAAATTTACCTGTGGGAAAGAAAACATCTACATGGTATCGAGTCTTAAAGGCCGG
>CBFHYA010000030.1:0-4190 GCA_965659955.1 Candidatus Izemoplasmataceae bacterium | reverse complement strand
AGATGAGTACGTAAGATGGCGTCATCACAAGAGAGTGCCGCTGGTGAAAAGGCACATGCACGCGCTTACCGAAGTCCCTTGGAGACAGTGCTTTGAACGAAGTAGAAGCATTCCCTTAAGCCGGGTTAAACGCTCATGAGTGTATTGGAACCCAATAAAACAAGGTGGTACCGCGGACTTTTAGGTTCGTCCTTATCGAATTTTTCGGTAAGGATTTTTTTTATGGAGGACAACTATGATTGCACCAAAGTATGATCACAAAGCGGTGGAAGAAGGCCGCTATCAAATTTGGAAAGACCAAGGCTATTTTAAGAGTGGAGACACCTCTAAGCCGCCTTTTACCATTGTCATTCCACCCCCCAATGTGACCGGGAAATTACACCTCGGCCATGCGTGGGATAATACGATTCAAGACATTTTAATTCGGATGAAACGCATGCAAGGGTATGATGCCCTTTATTTACCAGGCATGGATCATGCGGGCATCGCCACGCAAGCTAAAATCGATGCGAAACTGAGAGAAGAAGGCAAAAGCCGTTATGATCTGGGAAGAGAAGGCTTTTTAAAAGAAGCGTGGGCCTGGAAAGAAGAATACGCCAGCACGATTAGAGCCCAATGGGAAGCCTTAGGCATCAGTGTGGATTATGACAAAGAACGCTTTACCTTAGATGATGGTTTAAGCCAAGCGGTCGAGACAGTCTTTGTGAAGCTTTATGAAAAGGGATTGATCTACCGGAAAGAACGCATCATCAACTGGGACGTTGAGGCCAAAACGGCGTTATCTAATATCGAAGTTGAGCGTAAAGACATTGAAGGCGCACTTTATTATTTACGTTATATCACTTCCGATGGATCCGATGAAATTTTAATCGCGACCACACGGCCGGAAACGATGTTTGCCGATACCGCCATCATCATTCACCCTGAAGATGAAGCGCGTCAACACTTCGTGGGCCAAAAAGTCAAAATCCCTGGCACCGATGTGTTAATTCCTGTGCTTGCGGATGATTATGTCGACCGTGAATTTGGGACGGGTGCTTTAAAAGTCACCCCTGCCCATGACCCCAATGACTTTGAAATTGGCGAGCGGCACGGGCTTGAGATGCCTTCATGCATGAACGATGATGGCACGATGAACGCGATGGCCCATCAGTATGAAGGCATGGAGCGCTTTGCCTGTCGCAAAGCGATGGTGAAAGATTTAGAAGCCGCCGGGTTACTGACAAAGATTGAAAAAATTACTCATAACGTCGGTCACTCAGAACGCACAGGTGTCGTGGTTGAACCAAGACTTTCCTTACAGTGGTTTGTCGATATGAAGACACTGGCAGAAAATGCGCTTAAAGATTCCACCGCGCAGTTTGTCCCACCTCGCTTTGAAAAAATATTTACCCATTGGATGGAAACCATTCAAGACTGGTGTATCTCAAGGCAACTATGGTGGGGACACCGGATTCCCGCGTACTATAAAGGTGATGACGTTTATGTCGGCCCCAATCCACCGAAAGGGTACGTTCAAGATACCGATGTCTTAGACACCTGGTTTTCATCAGCCCTTTGGCCGTTTTCGACCTTGGGTTGGCCCGAAAACACGGATGATTTCAAGCGGTATTATCCGACCGATGTGATGGTCACTGGCTATGACATTATCTTCTTTTGGGTTGCCCGGATGATTTTTCAAGCCATTGAATTCACTGGAAAGACCCCGTTTAAAGATGTCTTAATTCATGGACTCATCCGGGATGCCAGTGGTCAAAAGATGTCAAAATCACTCGGTAACGGGATCGATCCTTTAGACATTAAAGAAAAATACGGCATGGATACCTTGCGGTACTTCTTGACGACCAATTCAGCGCCGGGCCTTGATTTACGGTTTGAATTTGAAAAGGTTGAATCGAGTTGGAACTACATCAATAAACTGTGGAATATGTCGCGTTATGCGATGATGCAACTGGAAGATTTAGAAACGCTTGTGGACTTATCCGCCCCCAAAGCCCTCCCCAATCAAATGATTCTAGCCGCTTTTGAAGTGATGCTAAAAAATGTGAATGAAGCGTACGGCCGTTATGAACTCTCAGAAGCCGCCCGCGCCATTTATACCTTTAGTTGGGATACGTTTGCCTCATGGTACATCGAGATGAGTAAACCTTTGATGCGCCATTCAGACGATGAAATCAAACAAGAAACCCTGACCACCATGTGGACGGTTCTTACGAAACTCTTAAAACTGCTTCATCCATTTATGCCGTTTGTGACGGAATATTTATATCTTCATTTACCGTTTGTAACCGATGCATCCATCATGATCAGTGCCTGGCCGGAAGCTGCCCCGCATTTAAATAACGAATCCGCTTTAAGTGATTTTTCCATCATTCAAGACTTAGTGCTCTTTGTTCGTCAAACACGGTCGAACTATAACGTCGGGCCTAAAAAACCGATTGAGGTTTATCTTGAAACCTCGCACGAACGCGTCTTTACAGAAAATTTCAAAATCATCGAAGAATTTATTCACCCGAAACTATTTTCCTTTAACAATGGCTACACCCCCAATCCCGAAGACATCACCCATGTCGGTGCTGGCTTTACGGTCTATATCCCTTTAGGTTCTCTGGTTGATATCACTGAAGAAATCGCCAAGCAAGAAGCCGAGCTTGACCGGATTGAAGGCGAGATTAATCGCGCCGAAGGGATGCTTTCAAATCCTCGTTTCATAGAAAAAGCACCCGCCCATAAAGTGGAAGAAGAACGTGCGAAAAAGGCGGCGTTTGAAGCCCAAAAAGAAGCCCTTGAAAAACTTTTGAAACAACTCAAATCCAATGTTTAAAACCCTTAAAGAGGCTCAGGCCTGGATTGAATCGGTCCAAAAATTTGGGCCGAAATACGATCTTGTTCGGATGGAAAACGCGAGTGCGATGCTGGGACATCCTGAAAAAAAGATTCCCATGGTCCACGTGGCTGGAACCAATGGAAAAGGCTCAACCGTTGCGTTTATTGCGCATATTTTGATGGCGGCTGGGTATCAAACTGGGATGTACATCAGCCCGTACATCGAGTCATTCAATGAACGCTTCATGATTAATCATCAGCCCGTGAGTGATGAACGGTTACTTGAGTTGATTAACCAGATGGTTGCGTTGAATGAGAATTATCAGGAAAAATATCATGAACATTTATCGTTTTTTGAACTGACAACGCTATTAAGCTTTGTCTATTTTGCGGAAGAAAATATTGATATCGCCATCATCGAAGTTGGGATTGGAGGCCGTCTCGATGCGACCAATATCATTGTTCCTGAAGTTTCGGTGATTACCTCGATTGGCTATGATCATATGGGAATTTTAGGCAACACCCTAGAAGCCATTGCAGGTGAAAAGCTGGGGATTGTAAAACCAGGTATTCCTCTGGTGAGTGGGGTCAAAGAGCCTTCACTCATTCCTTTGTTTAAAACGAAGGCGAAAGATAACCAGGCTGCGTTCATTTTGACAGAATCGGTGGATTTTAATCCGTCTATCCCACAATCATTCATGTATCAAGGAATAAATTACTTAACGCGTTTACTCGGACCACATCAATTAAGTAATGCGACGTGTGCCATTGAAGCGGCTCACGTTTTAAACCAGAGAGGTTTTAACGTCCCAATTGCAGCCATTCAGCAAGGCATCGAAGAGACCTTTTGGCCCGGCCGTTTTGAACAATTGGGGCCGTTTATTTTGGATGGTGCACATAATATCAATGGGATTGAAAGTCTCTTAGCCTCCCTGGATGCGTATTTTAAGGATGCCCCATTAACCATTGTCTTTGGGGTCATGGCCGATAAAGAAACCAGTCCCATGCAAAAACGATTAGAAGCCCGCGCTGAGCGAATCATCTTTACACACGTGGATCACCCTAGAGCGTTAGATGCCGCGGTCATGTTAGAACGTTCCACCCATCCCAAAGCAAGCATCATGCGCTTAGATGAAATTGCCAAACTTCTAGAACCGACCGTGATTGCGGGTTCTTTGTATGTCATTTCTGCCATGCGGAGGTTGATTATGGAGGCACTGCGTGCTTAAAAATCCCAAACATGCGGCCAATTCACTGATGGACTGGTATCACGTCCATAAACGGGATTTACCTTTTAGGGGGATTGATAATCCTTATTTCACATGGGTCAGTGAAATCATGCTTCAACAGACGCAAGTCGATAC
>CBFHYA010000029.1:3012-6551 GCA_965659955.1 Candidatus Izemoplasmataceae bacterium | reverse complement strand
CAGTTGATAGATCGGGTCTAAGCGCGTCACGTTGACTTCGTTTTCTAAATTTAAGCCTGCAGCTTCGAAAAGCCATTTATACGCATCAATGTAGACGATAAAAGAAGGCCCCATGGAGAACATGTAGTCATTTAAGAATAACCGTTTAGAACGACCGCCAATGCGGTCATCTTTTTCATAAATATCGACGGTGTAGCCTTTCGATGAAAGGATGAGTCCGGCGGCTAAGCCGCCTGGGCCGGCGCCTACAATGGCAATTTTTTTCATGTTTCACCTCTTTTTAAAGTGTATCATAAATTTGCGTGAGCGGGGCTAAGAGGCTTGCAATTATAGGGCTTTATTGGGTACACTAAATCTATCTTCAGGGCAGGGTGCAGTTCCCATACCGACTGTATAGTCTGGATGAAAGAAGACTTTTTTAAGCCTTGAAGTGATAGGCTTTTTTTAATGGGAGAATCCAATGACATTTCGTGCCAATAACCCCGTACAAAAAATTGCGCTATTAGGGATCTTATCAGCTTTAGGAGCCGTCTTGATGGCGTTCATTCAACTGCCGTATCCCCCGGTGCCATTTTTAAGGATCGAATTTTCGGATGTGGCAGTCCTCCTGGCCTTTTTACTGTATGGCTTTAAAGAAGCGACCTTTGTGGGGGCGCTTAAAGCCATTGTGAATGCGCTCATTTATGGGCCCGTGGGTCCCATTGGTATTGGCCAAATATCGGCGTTTATTGCGTCGATGGGCTATGTGCTAGGGCTTTATCTCATGCTGAAATGGCTCTCCGGTCAAACGGGGCTTTTGCGGTCGATTGTGATCATCACGGAAGTGACGCTTCTGATGACTTTTGTGAATTACTTTTTTGTGACGCCAATTTACTTTGGCTCGTGGACTTTTTTAGGGGTCAGAGATTGGCTGAATTTATCGAGTTTTGGCCTTTCTGGAACCGGCACGTATCTGTCCACCATTCTGATTGTCTATGTCCCCTTCAACATTTTAAAAGGGGCGGCGGTAATGAGTGTTTATTTTGTGATTGCAAGGGCCATCCAAACCTATCTCGGCATAAGGTCGGATGGCACGCCGGTCTAAAGCATCCTCGGATGCTTTTTTTTATATAAGCGTCTCACTTAGTTTAAGCATGCGTCCATCTTATAATTAACGCGAGAGGTGACTATGAAAAAAGCGTATTTCGCCGGTGGGTGTTTTTGGTGCATCGTGGATCCCTATTCCACCTTACCAGGCGTCCAAGAAGTCACGGCAGGTTATATGGGCGGGCATACAGTCAATCCCACTTATGAAGAAGTCTGCACGGACACCACAGGTCATAAAGAAGCCGTTGAAATTCTTTATGATGAAACATATATCACGTATGAAAAACTCTTAGATGTCTTTTTTAAAAACATCGACCCGACTGATCCAGGTGGACAGTTTGCCGACCGCGGGAGTTCTTATACCACCGCCATCTTTACCCAAGATGACGCGGAAAAAAAGGCCGCGTTAAAAACCATTAAAGCCTTGGAAGCTTCCGGGCGCTTTAAAGGACCCATCGTCACCGAAGTCTTAGACTACAAACCGTTTTATAAAGCTGAAAATAACCACCAAATGTATCATCTTAAAAATCCGTTTCACTATCAAACCTATAAAAAAGGCTCAGGAAGAGCCAATTATCTAAAGGAGACTTGGTCCATGAAAATTGACAAAAAAGAAATGAAGAAAAAACTCACCCCCACCCAGTTTAATGTCGTCTTTGAAAACGGCACAGAACCTCCCTTTCAAAATGAGTTTCATGATTTTAAAGGCGAAGGCATCTATGTCGATATCGTCACCGGAGATCCACTCTTTTCATCCACCGATAAATTTGATTCAGGCTCCGGGTGGCCAAGTTTTACCAGACCCATCCAGCCCATTCAAGAGAAGATGGATACTTCACATGGCATGCGCCGCATCGAAGTGCGCACGAAAGCATCCGATATTCATTTAGGCCACGTCTTTGAAGACGGCCCGGCCGATCAGGGGGGCCTTAGATACTGCATTAACTCAGCATCCCTTCGTTTTGTGGCCAAAGAAGACTTAGACAAAGAAGGCTACGGCGAATATTTGGCGCTTTTTGAATGAAACTTTTACTGGCCCCCTCAAAAACCATGGCCGACGCCCCGAGTGAGACCACCACGGACCCGCAATTTTTAAATAAAACCCAGTTTTTACTCAACCAACTCAAAACCTATTCCGTGGATGATCTCAAAAAATTATTTGCGGTTTCTAAAAAAATCGCGGAAGAAAACTACGAACGATTTCAAGATTTTAAACCCGTTCATAAAGCGATGGATGCCTACACCGGCTACATGTTTAAAATGATGGACAAACCTTCATTAAGTGACGAAGCGCTCTCTTACATCGAACGCCATTTAATGATTGTCTCTGGGCTTTATGGGCTGGTACGGATGACCGATAAAATCGGCCATTACCGGCTTCCCATGGGCGTCAAAGTCGACAACACCCCACTTTCTCAGTACTGGGAAGATACGTTAACTGACGCCTTAAAAGATGAGTTTGTCATTGATTTACTCTCTCAAGAATACCGGGATGCCTTTCACATGAACGATCTGGATTCGGTGACCATTGATTTTGTGGAAATCAAAGAGGGTAATGAACATCGCCCCGCCATGATGCTTAAAAAATGCCGGGGTCTCATGGTCCGTGCCTGCGCCCAGAACTTCATCCAATCTCGTGAAGATCTCAAACCCCTAAATATCGATGGATTTTTGTATAATCCAGAACGTTCCAATGAGGCGTTTTTCGTATTTGAACGTCACGTTTCATAAATGATCGTTTCAAACCTCGCTTAAATAAACTGCGGCGAGGTCCTTAAATGGCTAAAGTGAAAAAAAGAGACTGTATTTTCAGTCTCTTTTTTTGAGTATTAGAGTGATAAACCCCCGATAAATTCTCGGAGGAGTGAATCTTGAGGGACCAGTGCTTCATCCACCGTTTTAAAATATTTGAGGTATTTGATTAAGCGGTTGGCGGTCACGTAATGTGGATCTTTCCGGTCGATGGCTTTTAATGCATCGATGGCGTAAGGCTTTAACACTCCCATCTCATAGGCGAGTGCACTATTAAAGACAAAATCAGCGGTTTCTAAATAAGGATAAATCCATTGGAACTCTCCGGCTCTGACACTTTCCCACATTCTTAACGTATTGAGTGCATCGGTACTCCTAAACGCAATATCGCGCACGATGCGTCTGAGTAAGCGCACGGCGGTGATGCGCATCGGATTATGATCGTCCAGACGCATCTGGAGATGCGGAGAGATAAAGATTTTAAAGACTAAGGCTTTATCTAAATGCTCGGTGAGTAAGGGATTTAAACCGTGGATGCCTTCAATCAGTAAATACGCATCCTTTTCAACCAGAAGCTCGGTTTCGCCGGTGCGCGTGCCTGTCGTAAAATCAAAGCTAGGAATCTTGGCACTCTGAGTTTCAATGAGCGCCGTGATATCTCGTTTAAACCGGTCGATATCAAGAGCATGAATGGTTTCTAA
>CBFHYA010000029.1:0-3002 GCA_965659955.1 Candidatus Izemoplasmataceae bacterium | reverse complement strand
GGACGCTTCAATGTGTTTAAGCAGTTTATGGGTAAACGTGGTTTTCCCGGAAGAAGAAGGCCCTGTCAGGGCTAACACGCGCACCTCATCAAAGACATCCAAATGGTCGACAATCGCGTTTAAAGCTTCTTTGTGCTCGGCTTCTGATTCTTGAATAAAACTTTTTGAATCCCTCACGGTGCGTTCATTGACTTCGGTGACACTTTCACTGTTTAACCGGCTTCCCCGGCGGTTCGCTTCTTTTAAGAGTTCTTTAAAGACGGGCTCCGGTTGGTAATCAGGAATCATTCCGTTAAATTCAGCGCGTGGCCCTTCGATGATTAAACCGGGATGTTCCATGGTGAGCCGGTACAATTTTAGATATCCCGTTGAAGGGACCATATGATGATACATATAGTTGATGTATCCATCGCACCGATAAAGGTGAACGGTTTCTTCTGGGCGGTACTCTAGTGTCTTGGTTTTATCTATATAGCGATAGGTTTCATAAAGCTTTCCAGCTTCCGCTTTCGGAAGCGTGATGCGCTCGATGGGAAGATCGGCTGCAATCAGTGCGTCTAAATGACTTTCAATGTGGCGTTTAATTGCTTTTAATGTAAGTTTCGGAGCGTTGTCGGTAAATTCGACGTAGACGCCTCTAGACACAGAAAAATAAAATTTAAATGTGGCGTCTGGATAAAGCTGATAAAGCGCCATCGCCACGAGATATCTCAGGGAGGCTTCATAGGTATAAACCGCTTCATCATCCGTGACATCTAAAAAATGAACGGTCGCGTCATAATCAATGGTGGCGGTGAGTTCAAATAACCGGCCATTCACACTCGCTAAAAAGAACCGGTGATCCGGATCATCGATCAAGGTATTAAGCCTGACGGGCGACTGAAACGTCTTCGTTTGATGGTGCAATGTGAGGGTAAAAGACATAAAGGACTCCTTAACGGTATATTGTAGCACGGTCAGCCCGCCAAAAGGGTTAATCTATGATAAACTTGAAAAAGGGCATGAGAAAGTATTCTCAAAGCCCAATCAGTGTGGTAAAATGATAAAGCTTTTCGCCGCTTTAGCTCCAACCGGTAGAGCAGTTCCATGGTAAGGAAAAGGTTGCTGGTTCGAATCCAGCAAGCGGCACCATATCAGTTTCCCACACTTCAATTTTGGAGTGTTTTTTTATGGCTCAAATCTTCTTAACCGGTGCCACCTCAGGCATTGGAAAAGCGCTTTGTCTCACCCTTTTAAAAGACGGACACACGGTCTTTGGGACCGGTAGAAGTAGGGAAAAACTCACCGCTTTAGAAAACGAAAAGGCCGGTGATTTTCACCCTGTCCTTATGGACCTCACCTCCTTTAATTCGATCAATACCGCGCTAAAAACGCATAAAGAGGCCCTTCATAAAACCGATATCTTGATCAATAATGCCGGGGCGACCAGTGCCGAAAAAATCATCACCGAAGATGGCTTTGAGATGCAACTGCAAGTCAATCATTTGGCAGTGGTATATCTGACGCATTGGTTTTTTCCGATACTTAAACATCAAAAAGGCATGGTCATTACCACCTCATCGGATGCGCACCGGCGCACCCGGTTTAATGCGAAAGCATTACGGGATGAAACCAAATATAAAATCTTTAAACGCTACCAAGAAACCAAACTTTATAACCTCATCTTTATGTATTATCTAGACCGTGTGTACGGGAAAAGCCCCATTCGTTTTTATGCGGTCCATCCGGGCTTGGTTAAAACTGATTTAGGCGCTAAAAATGCCTCATGGCTGGTCGATAAAGTTTGGAAACTCTTCTCCTCAACGGGTCAACCTCCAGAAGGCCCAGTCCCTACGTATATGAAATTGATCAACGAACGCCCCAGTGAGTATGTGTATTACGCGTATGAAAGACCCAATCACCATTTACCAGAAGTCGAAAATAAACAGATCCAAGAGACCCTCATGGCCCACGCCATAAAGTGTCTCAACCTAGATTCCTTTGGAGAATAATATGAAACGAATCATCGCCATTACCGCCTGGATTGGGTTAGTCATTTACGGGCTTTATTATTCAATTTTCGTCAATCCTGGCAGTACCTTTCTAGCCGATTTATTTAGCGGGAATGCGGATCCTTTAGCCTTTATGGTTTTTAACTTGCTGGGCATGATTCCACTGGCGTTTTTCCTGTATTTTACGCAGTATTACACGCTTAAGTGGTTTCATTATGTCTTTTTACTGGGCAGTTTTGTCTTTGGCGGATTTGCGACGGGCGCCATTTTTATCTGGATGCCAGAAGAAAAACCCGTAAAAGAAAATAAACGAGTAGTGCTTGCGGGGCTTATTATCACTGTCGCCGTCATCGTCTATGGATTGTTTGGCTCACTTCAAGCCTACATTGAGGCGTTTAACACCGATACGTTTGTTCATGTGATGACGGTGGATTTTTTCGTCTTATGGATTTTTTATCTCGCGTTACCCAAACTTAAAAACGACCTCATTCAACTTTTTTTTGTCCCCGCCTTTTACATTCAAATGCTCTTTAAGGATTTCGTGTGAAGTGTAGTGCCAATACTGCCTTTGGTTTAGAAGGCGTCTTAAAGCGTGAACTCATACACTTAGGCCTCACCCCCGAAGGCACGCATGACGGGCAGGTCTTTTTTGAGGCTACTTATGAAGACATTATGCGGGCAAACCTCTATTTAAGAACCGCTGAACACGTCTTTATCGTCTTAAAAGAAGTGCCTGTGACGACGTTTGATGAGCTCTTTGATGCAGTCAAGTCGATTCCATTTCATGATTATCTGGATTTAGACGGGTCGTTTTTAGTGACCGCTAAAGCGAAAAAGTCGACCTTGATGAGTGAACGCTCCATTCAATCGCTCACTAAGAAGGCTGTCATTGAATCCTTAAAAGCGACCACGGGCCAACAAAGTTTCTCTGAAAGTGGGCCAGTATATCATTTAAGAGCATCCGTGAATCAAGATTTGTTTCGCTTAGAACTCGATACATCCGGGGATGCC
>CBFHYA010000028.1:0-6940 GCA_965659955.1 Candidatus Izemoplasmataceae bacterium | reverse complement strand
AAAACCCGTTTTTTTCGGGCTTTAAATGAGTGGGTTTGTTGGTAGTCACGTTGGAGTCTTTCATCGTTGCGAGCGCGTTGAATATTGAGCCCTTCTAACTGGATAAGTTCTGGGTCAATGGCGGCGATAAATTCACTGTCTAGGTGATGCTGGTATTGGCCATAGATCAATCGGTCTGCGACATTGGTTAAATATAAATGGGTCTTCGCCCGGGTGATACCCACGTACATAAGACGGCGCTCTTCTTCGAGTTCTTTTTGCGTCTCTTTGGCCGCAAAGGATGGGAATAATCCTTGTTCTAAACTGACGATGAATACGACGTCAAATTCGAGGCCTTTCGCCCCGTGAAGGGTCATTAAAGAAACCCCAGTTTTCTGATTGGAGGGTTCTTCTTCACTCCGCAAGGTAAAGTCTTCAAGCATCGCCAGTAACAGATCAAATTTCGAGTAGTCTTGATACATTCCTTTAAGCTCTTCGTAATAACTGGCGAGCTCTAAGATATTTTCTTTCCGAACATCGCCCATCGTGTCGGTTAAAAGCATTGCGGAATATCCGGTCATATTAAGCATGGTTTCTAAAAAATCAAGAAATGGTTTCGCTTCAAATTCACTGCGCAATTTTAAAATCAAATGGTGAAAATCTTTGAGGGCATTTTTGGCTTTTCCGGTGATTCCGAAGTCCTCATTGCACGCATCAAAGTAACTGATGTCATAGAGTTTGGCTTGGGATTTTAACGTTTCTAATGACTTAGCACCAATACCCCGTTTGGGTTCATTGATGACCCGTTCAAAGCTCAGTTCATCATGGGGGTTTACCAGGAGTCTGAAATACGCCATCATGTCTTTGACTTCTTTTCGTTTGAAGAAACTCAAACTGCCAATGATTCGGTACGGAATTTGATTGGATGTAAGGGATTTTTCATAGCCTAAACTGGTTGCGTTTGCCCGGTATAAAATGGCCATATCATCATAGGCAATACCTTTTTGATTCAGTTCGATGATTTTTTGCGTGATGTACTGAATTTCATCGGGGTTCGTGTGACCTTTATAAAACGTGATTTTAGGACCATCATCACGGGTTGAAAAAAGCTCTTTTTTTATCCGCGATTGATTCATCTTAATAACTTGATTGGCCGCGTTTAAGATCGTGTTGGTCGACCGGTAGTTTTGATTAAGGATAATCTTTTGGGGTTGATAATCCTTTTCAAAGGATTTGATGTTTTGAATGTTGGCGCCTCTAAAGGCATATATGGATTGGTCTTCATCCCCGACGATAAACACGTTTTGATGGGGACCCGTTAACCATTTGATGAGTTCATATTGACGGTTATTCGTATCTTGAAACTCATCCACTAATACATAGTTAAAAAGGGTGTGATAAAAGTCTCTAGTTTCTTGATCTTTTTTTAAGAGTTCAATTACTTTGATGATGAGGTCTTCAAAGTCAACCAAGGCATTCCGTTTTAGTTTATTTTGATAACTGTGATACACCGTGGAAAGGACACTATGAATCGGTTCTTCCACATCGTTTAGTGACGTTTGACCTGATTTTACGTTCATGAGGAGATTCTTGATGAGTCTGGGTTTCACCATGTCTTTAGAAATATTATTTTCTTTCATGATGACTTTGACGAGTTGTGTCACATCATCATCGTCAATGATTTGAAAATGTGGATCAAGATCAATCCGCGCTCCATGGGCTCTTAAAATCCGGGCGCACATGGCGTGAAAGGTGGAAATCCACATTTCCCGTGTATTTTCCCCGAGTAAATGATACAAACGCCCTTTCATTTCATTGGCGGCTTTATTCGTAAAAGTAATGGCTAAGACATTATTTTTAGGGACCCCTAAATCTAAGATGAGGTGCGCAATACGCCGCGTGAGCACGCGCGTTTTACCCGAGCCCGCCCCCGCAATCACCATAAAAGCCCCTTCGGTCGAAAGGACGGCTTCGGATTGATTCGGATTTAAATCTTTGGTCAAAATCGATGTGGTTTCCATTCTTTTAATTATACCAAATTTAGGCCGCTCCTGCATGGTGGGGCCCTGTCAAGTTTGGGTAAAAAAAAATCAACCCGAAGGTTGATTTTTAAACATTAAAGTGAATTAATATTTTCTGCTTGTGGGCCTTTTTCGCTTTCAACGACGTCGAATTCTACTTTTTCGCCTTCGTCTAAAGTTTTGAAGCCATCTTTGTTGATGTGTGAGTAATGAGCGAAAACGTCAGTACCTTCATCGGTAGTGATGAAGCCAAAGCCTTTTTCTGCATTAAACCATTTAACTGTTCCAGTTGCCATGTTGTGTTCCTCCATTCTTTAAAGGTGCTTAAATTACTCCATTGGTGCTGAAGAATGGAAAAACCATACTCATCACAATATTTCGTTTAAGTTCATTTACATAATACACCATACACGGTAAATTGCAAGTTTTCTTTTTTAACTTAACACAATCTTTAATCACTTGATTAAGACAGCTTTAACCAGTCAATTAAAACATTTCCTACCTTATGCCCTGAATAAAGATGCTGATGGGCCTTTTTATACTCAGGTTGGGTGTAAACTCGTTCGATGATGGGATGGATGTGACCCTTTTCTAACCAACCAATGAGCTGCGTGAGCTTTTGTGCCGATTCTTTTGTCGGTGATTTGATGGACATCCACTGACCCCCTGGTTTCAACCACGCTTTAGCTGTTTTTTTGGAGTAGCGGTTCACCGCATCAAAGACAACATCAAAAATCGGCTTTGGCTGATTGAACTCTTCCGATTGATAATCCAACCATTGATCGGGTGAAAGTGGTGAAATGGCTTCAACATTTTTACTTCTTAAAACAGCTGTGACGTGAGCCCCTAAATGCTTAGCGATGTCTAAGGCGGCCGATCCGACACTTCCGCTGGCTCCAAGAATCAGCACTTTCATGCCTGGCTTGATCGAATCTTCATGGATAAAATGCATAGCACTTAAGTATCCAAAAGGAAGGGTGGATGCTTCTTTAAGCAAGGCCGGATTCACTTTTTGCACGGTGCGTCTTTCGTTAAGAATCACTTCATCGGCACATACGCCCGCATGCAGTGATTGAATAAACGTTACCGCATCCCCCACTTTAAAGCGGGTGACTTCAGGTCCGACTTCACTTACAATCCCACTGCCAGAAATGCCCCGCACCTTTTGTCTTGGGCCACTCCAACCAAATAGGAGTTTGGATATCAGTTTGACCGGACCTTTTAAATCCATCGTATTGATATGCGCATCTCCAGCGGTCAAATTCACAGTGTGAACGGCCACTTTCAAATCATTCTTCTTCATGATTTTTAAAGCAGGGATCTGGCTTAAGCTCAATGTGGATTCATCCCCATATTTTTCTTGTATCATCGCGTTCATCATTTAAGTCTCCAATCGGAAAAGCGTCTCAATGGGGACGTTGAATATCCGTCCAAGTTTAAGCGCTAAGTCCAAAGATGGTAAATATTTACCTTTTTCAATGGCGTTGATGGTTTGTCTCGATACACCGACCTTTGTGGCGAGGGCTTCTTGCGTCATATCGGCGAGGACCCGGTAGGTTTTTAATTCGTTGGTGACGGTAGTTTTCATCAACTACTCATCCGGAAATAATAAATCGCGAGTCCATCATATGAAAGCCCGGCGAGCGCAATTCCCGCATACATAGCAAGAAAGAAATCATGAATGGATTGATTAAACGCGAGTAAGATTAAGCCCCCTAAAAATCCTAAAAACATGAACGTGCCAATGTGATAAGTACTTTTAAGATCAATGAGTTTAGTTCGTTCATCATCATTGATTTCTGCGTTAATCCGTGTTTCATCTTTGGTCTTAATGCCAATCACCACGGCTTCAACCACCACATGAACAACCGTAAAGACAATGCGCCCGATCACAAGTCCGCCAAAAAATATTAAATACCATGTACCCCAATCTTGGAGGCTAAAACCTTGGATTCCTGCTTGAGCCATGATTTGATAAAACGCAATCACATATCCAAGGGTAAAGAGTAGTCCAAATATACTTCTTCGTTCTGCGTATGACATGTGTGTCTCCTATACTTTTAAGATGGTTTAATAGTAAAGTATGTTTTACATATTGTAAAGTGTTTTTTACAAATAAAAAACATCCTTGAGTTTCAAGGATGTTTCAATTTAACCTTTAAATGAACTTCTTAAAGCCACCACACGGTGAAACGCGCTGTCGCTGTCACGCATCACATAACTGGAGCGAATGGCTTGGAAGTAAGGGCCTGGTAACGTGAGGGCAGCGGGTTCAACCACGGCCTCATACGTTTTGATTGAATCTGGATTTAAGATGGACTCAAGTGGTTGGCTCCGGTCGGCATTTTCCACCAATAAGGGTTCGTATTCCGTGTAGGTAACGGGAACGCCTTGTTTCGCATCGACAAAATGAATGTTTCCGTTGGGTTTACGTTCGTTAAAGTCGGTTCCACTTTTGGTTTTTACATCATAGGTCGCTTTGATTTCAACCATTTTACCCGCTTCATCGGTTACCACGGATTCGGCCTTAATGAAATACGCATGCATCAAGCGCACTTCAATGCCTAACGCCAAACGTTTCCATTTTTTATTCGGTTTTTCTAAGACAAAGTCATCGCGTTCAATGAAGACTTGATTTGAAAATGGAATGTCCCGCATGATGGTTTCTTCGGCGTCAGCGGCGTGGGTTAAAATTTCACCCTCCGACGGGTAATTGGTGATCGTCACGAGGAGTGGATCTTTCACCAAATGTATTCTCGGGCTATTTGAGAGTTCTGATCGAATCTCTTCTTCCAACATTTGTAAGGAGGTTTCCCCTTCGCTTTTGGGAAGTCCTAAAGAATGAATAAACCGGTGAATCGCCGCCACTGGAACACCTTTTTGTCTCAGGCCAGAAAGTGTGACGAGCCTTGGATCTGCGTAATCATCCACGGTTCCACCCATGACAAGGGCATTGATAAAACGTTTCCCACTGATTTCATTGGCCATTTTGAGTTTACCAAATTCAATTTGGCGGGGGGTGCTTTCCATCTCACATTCTTTCACCACCCAATCATAAATGGGTCGGTGATCTTCAAACTCGAGCGTGCACAGTGAATGGGTGATGCCTTCAATCGCATCTTCCAACGGATGCGCAAAATCATACATCGGATAGATGCACCATTCATCTTTGGTCCGGTGATGGTGCGCATGTTGAATGCGGTAAATCACGGGATCGCGCATATTCATGTTGGGAGAAGCCATATCGACTTTCGCTCTTAAGACTTTTTCGCCGTCTTTAAACTCTCCGGCCCGCATCGCTTCAAAAAGGCTTAAGTTTTCTTCCACGGTACGGTCTCTATAGGGCGAATTTTGACCCGGTGTTTTTAAGTCACCTCGGGTGGCCCTGATCACATCAGCGGGTTGATCGTCCACATAGGCTTTGCCTTTTTGGATGAGTAACCGAGCTTTTTTATACATCGTTTCAAAGTAATCGCTCGCAAAATAAAGCGCATCCCAATGACAGCCGAGCCACTCAATATCTTTTTGGATGGCCTCGATAAATGTAGCGTCTTCTTTGACGGGATTGGTGTCATCAAACCGTAAGTTAAACGTTCCCCCAAAATCTTTGGCCAGCGTGTAATTCATGATGATTGAGCGGGCATGACCGAGGTGTAAAAACCCATTCGGTTCTGGCGGAAAACGTGTCACGATGTGATCGTGTTTTCCGGTTTTCAAATCGTCTTCAATGATGGTGCGTATGAAGTTTGAATGTTCCATAAAATCTCCTAGATGTCATACTTGGTGAGGATCGCCGCGGGGGTTTTTCTAAGTAACGTAAAGACAGGGAATAACCCGGCCAATAAGTTGACGGTATAGATAAATAAAATCCCAAAAGCCACACTGAGTGTACTCACACGTAACACTTCAATGATATCACGGGTGGTTTGTTGAATTTGATTTAATATCACACTCATTCCAATAAATCCAATGAGGCTCGTGAGCGTCGAAATGATCAACGCTTCCACCACAAAGAGTTTTAATATGTCAGCAGAACGGATGCCTAAACTGCGGTAGATGCCAATATCACGGACGCGCTCAATGAGTGATGAGCGAATGATAAAGTAAAAGCTCAGTGCACTGGCGCCGAGGGCAATCAATGTAAAGATGAGTAAGCCAATTGAGTTTTGCACGTTGAATTCACGTTGTTCACGCACAGCTAAATCAAGCGCATCTTCAAACGGAATGGTTTGACTGCTTAAGACATTTTCTAAAGCGATCGGGTCAGAAGCCGTTAAGTGAATCACGTCCCCTTCACTTGCTTGGGATAATAAAATCCGGTGAATCCCTTCGGCCGCAATCAATGGTTCATTGATCGTGTCACTTTCATACGTGCCAATCACATTAAAGACCGTGCCATCCCTAAGGGTAATCGTGCTGGGAATCGCTTCTGGATTTAAATCTGCATTGATTAATTTGATTAACGCACTTTGATCATCACTCGGTACCACCCCACTGGTGAAAGTGACCTCATCGGTCAAACCTTCATAAATCCGAACGTCACTGAGTTGAGTGGAACGCACCACCGCATAATCTTTAGTTCCAACAAAAAGCCCATTGGCTACTTCGTTAGAAATCCCCACAATTTCCAGCGGGGTCCCGGAGACATACAGCGTGAGTCCAATTAAAACTTCCGGCGCGTCAAGCCCATAGGCCTGCAATGTGATATCAGCTAAAATGTCTTCACCGTGTAAGGCATCGATGACAACTTCACCGTCCGCTTGAGGCAAACGACCTGCAGTGATATCACCAGCTTCTAAAAGATTGGCTGGGAAAAAAGCACCCATCATAAAGACATTGCGTTGGGTTTGATAAAGCGGGAATGATTCGAGTTCATAACCCACCTCAGGCCGGATGAATATATCAAGAGACCCGCTTCCTGTTGTCTCATACGCGTCTTC
>CBFHYA010000027.1:0-7864 GCA_965659955.1 Candidatus Izemoplasmataceae bacterium | reverse complement strand
CATGACACCCGTAAACAAAGAAACAATGGAGAGAACATAACCCGGTTTCGAATAAGAACGCTGATCATCTTGGTCTTTTTTTACAAGTTTGATCCCAATAAATCCAAGCACAATTGCACCTAAATGAGCAAAAGGAAGGACTCCAATATAATCGATAAAAACTAGTAGAACTCCAAAAATCCCTAGGATAAAGGTTATTCTCTCATAATTACCTTTGTCTAAACTAGGAAATGTAGCTGTTTCATCGATTATAGATGTTGACGAGTAAATTGGTTTTGATTCATTTTTTACACCTACCAACTCATCTAATGAAACTTGATATAATTTGGCCAATGCAATCAAATTTTCCATTGATGGGGATGATTGGTTAGTTTCCCATAAACTGACACTTTGCCTAGATACACTTAACTCATTCGCCACTGTTTCCTGACTCAGCGAATTTTTTTTTCTAAATTTATAAAGATTTTCTCCATAATCCATAATTTTTGCCCTCCATATTTTAGATTATATTTAATAGATTGGGGAAAAACTACCTAATTCAGTGTTCATTTTGTCAAGTATCACTTGCATATTTTAAAATAATACATTCATTACTTTTAATTAATTCGTAATACTCTATCATCAACTATATTAAGATTTTATATTATCCACTTATCCCGCTTAAATCGCTAGAATACCGAAAACATATAAATCCTTTACGAATCATGTAATTCAAAATCTAACCGTGTAGGTATCTGATGGTAACACACAAAAATCAGTGAAATAAAAAGGCTCTTTTTATCCTCGATAAATTTGAACCAATAAAGAATTAGCCCAAAATAATAAAAAAGGGCTTAATACAATTGTATCAAGCCTATCATTTTTAATTGGGTTGTATGAACTATTTTACTACAATTTTACACCCCTAAATTATGGCTTAGTTTAGAGGTTTTAATTTTGGCAATTTTGTAGAGTTTATTTCTTTGTGTCAAAATAATAATATAGCCAACCCAATGCGTGAAATATCAGTACACCAGTCAGTTCCTCTTTCTATAATCTCTTTCTCTTTACCACCGAATTCCCTATTATCAAAAGGAAAATCATAGTTTCTTACCATACGAATTAATCATATTAAAAAAAGAAACTATAAAGCCACTGTCTTACTCTTTATTGTTTCTTTCTATTTTATATACGTAGTGTCGATTGACGCTTACTTCGTTAAATCCAATTGCTTTATGAAATTGATCACTTTTGATGTTATCCACAAATGCATCACTGCCAATTGACGTAATATTCTTTGCTTTGTAATAGGTAACAAGCGCTTCAAATAGTTGTTTTCCTATTTTTTGTTTGCGATAGGTTTCTTTCACAAAGATTCCTTCGACATACCCTGTTTTGTCTGCTTCAGACCCTTCCACATAATCCGTGCGAATTGTCGAGTTTAAAAAGCCAATTAATTGGTCTTTATCAAACGCCAAAAGAATATGTCCATCTTCTGTTTTGTGTTGTTCAATAATTCTTATGATTTCACGTACTTCAACATCATTCCATAGCAAAGGAACAATAGATAAATAATCATTTAAATGTCTTTCATTATAGGGTTCAATTTTTATCATCGTATCACCGTTTTTTAATATACCACAAAAAAAGCCACTATGGGTGGCTTATAGAATTTCAATATTGGTAATTTGCTGCGCACTGACTGCTTGGTCGTTGACAAAAATCAGTTTATTGTGTAAATCAGTGCGGGTAATTACGCCTATTGTATGATGAATTTGATGGTTTTCAAAATAGGAAACATAGATTTTATATTGGAGCAGGTGAGGGGAATCGAACCCCCGCTATCAGCTTGGAAGGCTGATGTTCTACCGTTAAACTACACCTGCATGGCGTTAAGCTTGAATATTCTATCACGAAAAAATGATTAAATCAAGCCAGTTTTAGCCATTTGATATTCGTTCAATGACGCGCATTTTCGCACTCTTAGACCGGGGATTTAATGCGATTTCTTCGGCACTTGGAATGACCGGTTTACGGGTGATGATTTTAAACGGGGCGACGGTATCTGGCATGGTGGGTAAGCCAGGCGGATGATACACCGTGGATGCCTCTTTAAACACCGTTTTGACAATGCGATCTTCCAGAGAATGAAAACTAATAACGACACAACGTCCCCCGACTGATAAATGATCTAAGACATCTTTCAAGGTACGCTCTAAGACCCCTAACTCATCGTTCACCGCAATTCTCAAGGCTTGAAAGGTTTGTTTGGCGGGATGACCCTTTTGGGATTTCTTTTTGGCAGGTAACGCACTTTTAATAATTTCAACGAGTTGAAATGTCGTTTCAATGGGGCTTTCTTCGCGGGCTTTAACGATGGCCTTGACGATGGGTCTGGCAAATGATTCTTCGCCGTACGTAAATAAAATATGAAGTAAATCACGAGGCTCATAGGTGTTCACGATGGTCTTTGCGGTTAGTTCGCTTGATGGGTCCATTCGCATATCTAAAGGTCCATCTAGACGGTAAGAAAACCCCCGGTCCGCTTCATCAAAATGAAATGATGAGACCCCGAGATCAAATAATACCCCGTCCACTGATGCAATCCCTAACGTTTTTAAATGCGTGGTAAACGCTGAAAAATTATCGTGAATAAGATGCACGGTATTGGTGTTACTATCCAGCGCTTTTTTTGCACGCGTGATAGCATCAGCGTCTTGATCAAAACCAATCAATGTGCCACCTTTAAGCTGCTTAAAAATCGCGCTCGCATGGCCAGCGCCTCCCAGTGTCATATCGACGATGGTTTTTTTTGGAGAGAGATTTAAAGCGTCAATGGCTTCATGAAATAAAACTGGGACGTGCATAAAAACTCCTGATAAAGAAAAAACGCTTCACGCGTTTTTCTTTAGGTTATTCGCTTGCGACTTCAGCACTTTCTTCTTTTTGTGCTTTCACAAGTTTTCCATTGTAGAACCCGCATGACGGACATACACGGTGAGAGAGTTTCATATCTCCACAGTTTTCACACACAGCCATACCAGGGGCGGTCAGCTTGAAATGCGTCCGGCGTTTTCTTTTGCGAGTTTTGGAAGTTCTCCGTTGAGGAACAACTGCCATAAACGCCTCCTTATTTGTATTTTTCTAAATCTTGCAAGCCGGGATGGCCCTTGGGTTTAGTGGGTTCATCAAAGTCTAAATCCTCGGCTTCAGGATGAACAACTTTGAGAGGTTTTTCCAAGTAAATATTAGACCATACAATTGGGTATAAGTCAACTGTGTTTTGTTCAATTAAACGGCTATCTTCACCGACAAAATGACTGAATACTTCTTCGACTTCAATATAAAGTGGCACTTCGACCGGCTTCAGTGTTTTACTGCACGCCATGGTAAGGGTCACTTGAATGGTTAAATCAAAGATAAAATCAGGATCTTCAAAGGTATATTCCCCGTCTATTTTTGCGGGCGAAATCGCTAAGATATCATCGTTGCCCGTGAGCAGTGAAGTGTAATCAACTGTCTCAGAAAATGTCAATCCTTGGTGTGCGAGTTTATGTAATTGTTCACTTGACCATTTCATCGTCTCACTCCTCATTTTAGAAAGGGACCAATGCTTAACTTAATCATAGTATAATGCTAGCGAGGTGTAAAGATGAAAGCACTTGGACTCATCACCGAATACAACCCCATGCATTTTGGTCATACGTATCATATCCGGCAAAGCCAAGCCCTCACAAAGCCCGATGTCACAGTCGCCGTGATGAGCGGCTCGGTTGTTCAGCGCGGTGATTTTGCGATGCATTCCAAATTCAAACGGACGAAAACCGCCCTTCATAACGGCGTCGACTTAGTCATTGAAATTCCTAGCTTTTTTGTCATGCAAGCGGCGGATTATTTCGCGGAAGCCGGGGTCTATTTACTCGATCAACTAGGCGTAAGCCATCTGGTGTTTGGCTCAGAAAGTGGCGAGATCAAAGACCTCCAAGCCCTCCAAGCCCTGCAAGAAAACCCGGCCTATGAGGCCGCGTTAAAAACCGCTCTGGATGACGGCATGTCTTATCCCGATGCAGCCTATCAAGCCACGCAAAAGGCGCACGTGAATGCGACTTTAACCCCAAACAATATTTTAGGCGTTTCATATTTAAAAGCGATAAAGAAAATGGGTTCGTCCATGCAAGCGGATACCATTAAACGAGAAAAAAGAACCTATTACGACGCGCTCAAAACATTCCAAAAGATTCAAAGCGCTACAGCCATAAGGACCGAACTCAAACAAGGCAAAAGTGTCGCACGCTACGTCCCTGAACCCTTAGCCTCAGAGATTGATCACCTAAAGCGGATCGAACTGGACGATTTTTATGCGGCCTTTACTTACCGCCTTAAAATGATTGATACTGAAGCGTTTAAACATCAATTTGGCTTTTATGAAGGGTTAGAAAACCGCTTTTTAAAAGCCAAATCAGCCCCGTCGATGCTCGATTTTTTTGAACAGGTAAAAACCCCCAGATATACGTATGCCCATTTAGGGCGAGCTATGATGCATTTTTTACTGCACACACCAGAAGCCTTTAGTGCTTATAAAACCCCACCTTACATCCGGATTCTCGGCATGAATGATCGCGGTCAAACCTATTTAAATCAGATTAAAAAGACCACCGATTTACCATTTTATACTTCAGCTAAAGCCGGTCAACACCCCTTGCTTGATTTTGAACTCAAAATCAGTCAATTGATTGAATCAAAAACCAAAGAAAACTTGGCCGAACAAGAAATGGCTCCGCCCATTCGCGTTTGAAAGTCGCACCTAAAATCCCTATAATAAACCTTAAGAAAGTGTGGTGAACCCATGGGCGCAAAAACCGACATTAAAGAAGCCATAGAATCGATCGTTGATCCATCGAATGAGAAATCGCTCAAAGAAAACAATGCGATTCAGTTCATTGATATTACCGAAGATAATCGTGTCACCTTAATATTAGGGATTCATAAAGTCGATGAAGACACGAAGAAAAAACTCAACCGAGCCCTCGCGAAAGTCATTAAACTTGATATGGGCTATCAAGGGCTTAAAATCACCTTTGAAGCCTTAAAAAAACAAGGCAGTGTCGTCGATGAAAAACGTGAAATCACCTACATTGGGGTGGCCTCAGGCAAAGGGGGCGTGGGTAAATCCACCGTGGCCGCCAATTTAGCCGTCGCGTTTTCACGCATTGGGAAGAAAACTGCGATCATCGACGCCGATATTTACGGTTCATCCATTCCTAATTTACTGGATCTTCCCGTTGAACTTCCGAAAGCCGATGAAGACCAAAAAATCATTCCGTTTAAAGCCTTTGACCTAGAAGTCATTGCGACAGAATTTTTCCTCAAAGAAGACCAACCCCTCATGTGGCGCGGTCCGATGCTTGGAAAAATGCTCAACCACTTCTTTTACGATGTGAAGTGGGCCGAAGATACTGAATATATCATCGTGGATTTACCCCCGGGAACGGGAGATGTCGCGATGGACATTCAAAAAATTATCCCTAAATGTGAAATGGTCATCGTTACTACGCCACATCCGAGTGCGTCGAATGTTGCGGTCAAAGCAGGATTTGCGGCCAAACAACTCGAGCATGAACTCTTAGGGGTGATTGAAAACATGACCGCGTTTGAAGCCGAAGGCAAAACCTACACCATCTTCGGTGAAGGCGGCGGAAACACGGTCGCAAATAAACTTGGAGTCGATGTCTTAGGAGAAATTCCGATCCAAGCGCCCACGACCCATAAAGGCATCTATGACATGCATGAAGATATCGGTGTGATTTATCTGGGACTGGCCAATAAAATCATTAAAAAGTTGACCTAATTTTCTCATTCATTGAACAAAAAATCTCAACCCACAGGTTGAGATTTTTTTCGTTTGATTGTAATTTTATGCCGCAGAAAGCTCAAGTTTAAATTGCTTAACTTGATGGAAATAAAACCCGACAGAGATTATACCGGCTAAGGCATCAGCCACCACAAAGGTCAGCCAAATACCATCGAGGCCAAAAAGGCTTGAGAAGATAAAGGCCAGCGGAACAAATAAAATAAATTGTCTTAATAAAGCGATAAACAGCGCCCGCTTAGCATCCCCCATCGCTTGATAGATCGAAGACATCATAATTTGAAAGCCAATCAAGCCAAACCCTAAGGCAATGATGCGGAAGGCTCTACCCCCCGTAGCAATAAAGAACGCGTCAGCATCTCTGGAAAAGATGGTAAAGAACGATTCAGAAAAGACGACGGTGATGGCGCTCATCATAAAGAAATAAATCGTGATTAACGCCAGTGAAAAAGTAATGCTTTGGGTTAAACGTTTAATGTTTTTCGCCCCGTAATTAAAACCAACAATCGGTTGTAATCCTTGGACCAGGCCAATGCCTGGGAGGAGTAAGAACGTAATCAAACGGGTAATAACTCCATAAATTGAAATATAAATGGCCGGATCATCCGGGGCATATTGATTGATGAGTTGATTGACAATAATCACCAAGACCGCCCCTAATACATTACGAATGAAGGTGGGCATACCAATGATAAATATTTCACCAACCATTTTAAAATCGATTTTAAAAATATATTTCAAGTTAATCATCAACGCACTTTCTTTGGATAGCGCATGATACAAGATATACGCAAACGATAATGTTTTTGCAATCAACGTCGCAATCGCCGCACCGGTCACGCCTAAATCGAGAAGTGGTATCCCTAAAAGAGAAGGGAATATAAATATCGGGTCTAAGACAATATTGACGATCGCCCCAATCAATAAGCTTTTCATCGCAATCGAGGCTCTTCCTTCAGCCCGTGTTAAGTTCGTTAACACCAAACTCCCTGAATACGGGATTAAAGAAATCATAATAAACCCTAAATAATCTTGGGCAAACCCGATATTAGACGCCGTTGCTCCAAATAAGCGAAGTAAAGGATTTAAAAAGACGAGTCCTAAAACCGTTAAGGTCGAAGATATGAGTAAGGTCATGGTGAGTGCCGTCATGACGGCGCGATTCATCGTCTCTTGATCGCCCCGGCCATACGCCCTGGAAAAAATCGACGCGGACCCGATTCCAATCATTAACCCTAAGGCTAAAATAATTAGTTGAACCGGAAAGGCAATCGCGAGGGCTCCAATGGCGATTTCACCACTGTCCCAGGCGACAAATAAGGTATCGACTAAATTGTATAAAGCATTGGCAAACATGGCGATGATGGCAGGAATGGCCAGTTTAAATACCAACCGTTTAACATTCATGGTGCCGAGCATCGTGCTGCGTTCTTCTGCGGTCATAA
The DNA here is from genome assembly GCA_965659955.1 of Candidatus Izemoplasmataceae bacterium. Classification (GTDB taxonomy): domain Bacteria; phylum Bacillota_I; class Bacilli_A; order Izemoplasmatales; family Izemoplasmataceae; genus JAGYII01. The sequence goes on along the minus strand of CBFHYA010000027.1, from coordinate 571 downwards.
CGCCTCCTAATTACGCTCAAGTATAGCATAACAAGGCGTTATTAAGCCTTTAAAAAGCGCTTAAACTGACTCGATACGTTGGATGTATTTCGTTAGTTGCCTCATGTGACTATCCTTTACATAAATTTTGTTGCCCCAATTGGTTGGGACACGAAATTTATTCTTAGAAAAAAATACAAGACTTTCAAGCGGGTAAGTTTGAAAAAATTATAAATAAAAAACGCCAAACGGCGTTAAGTGACTTTAATATGCGGAAAACGGCATTCTGATTTTAGGGGACAATTTTCACATTTTGGCGATTGTGCTTTGCAATGATACCGACCAAAAAGTATCATTTGGTGATGTAGCCGAGTCCAACGCTCTTTGGGGAATTTCTTCATCAGTTTTTTTTCAACTTGTAGGGGGCTATCTTTTTTAAAGGCCATTTTGAGCCGTTTAGAAACCCGTGATACATGGGTATCTACAGCGATTCGGGGTTCATTAAATAAAACCGATACCACAACATTCGCTGTTTTTCGACCCACTCCAGGGAGTGTTTGGAGAAATTCCATATCATTGGGAACCACCCCAC
>CBFHYA010000026.1:0-7886 GCA_965659955.1 Candidatus Izemoplasmataceae bacterium | reverse complement strand
GACGAGACCCACAATGATCATCAGGGGGGCTCTCACAATAATCCTTAACATCATCGTAAAAAACATCTGAACGCGCTGAATGTCACTGGTGGCCGTGGTAATGAGCCGTGATTTCTTCAGTTCATCGACATTTTTAAAGGATAAAGACTGGATATGACTAAATAAATCATCCCTCAGGTTCATCACCGCATGTTGACCCACATAATTGGAGGCGTAATTATTCACAATGCCGGTCAGGGCACCTAATAAAGCGAGCCCAATCATAATGAGTGAACGGTTCAGTAACATCCGCATGTCTCCGTTAGGAATGGCTTCATCGATGATGCCAATCATGATGAAGGGAATTAAAAAGCCGATCAAGACTTGCAAAAGCATTGCCGTGATGGCGAGCCATAAATACCCTTTATAGCGGGTGGCGTATTTCAATAGTTGACGAATGTTTTTCATGTTTGAACTCCTCTTTGTAAGATGCGCAGGTAAAACTTGAAGGTTTCATGCGCATCCTCATACGTTTTAGAACCTTCCATCACGCGGTGGAGTTCTCCGTTTTTAATGCGTAAGTATAAAATGTATAAATCCGTTTGCTCGTCTAAAGATAAGTGTTTCACTTCATCCGTATTGACACTGGCTAAGACTTTTTGCATGAACGCAATCCGGGCTTTTTCATGGACCACTAAGTCGAGCCCCACAAATTTGCGTTCATTGAAAAGTTTCCCGTAGACTTGGTGAAAGTCCGAGGTCGTAAAAAAGAGGTAATCTTTTTCAAAGGAATCTTCGAATAAGGAAAAAAGCGTATAGGTGTGGGTCGTAATTTGATCCATCTTATATGTTTCAAACTTGGTGATAAACGTCTCATAGACATAAAGCATCAAATCTTGAAGGTCTTCAAAGTACTGATAAAAAGACCCTCTGGGAATATCGGAGGCTTTGACAACATCTGAAACTGAGATATCCCGAATGAGTCCTTTTAAAATCAGTGATACCGTCTGATCGACGATATGATCTCTTTTGGATGGGGCTAAATTGAGGAAGGTTGGCTTTGGCATAGTTCTCCTATTTTTATGACGAAGTGTCGCTTAATCCCGTGAAATAAAAGCCTGCCTGGGCAGGCTTAGGTATTATTCTTTTTTCGCCGCAGGCTTAGCGGCGGGTTTCTTGGCCGCTGGCTTTTTAGCCGCGGGTTTCTTCGCAGCGGGTTTCTTAGCCGCAGGTTTCTTCGCCGCAGGTTTTTTAGCCGCAGGTTTCTTGGTGGCTGACCGGGCTTTGACTTCCGCTTTTAAATCTGGGGCCTTCGTATTTTTTACCTCTTCCGCCACTTCTTCAAGCGTGGGGGTGGGTTTCGGTTCAGGCGCTTCGGGGGCTTTTTTAGGTTCTACGACATTTTCTACCGGTGCTTTTGATGGTTCTATTTTCTTTCTGAAAAAATCAAACAGTCCCATAATAATCACCTCTTTTATTGAATTTGTTAGTTATATTATACAAGATATGCAGTGATTTTTAAGAAAATTAACAATCTTTAAAACGCGATGTTATCGGGATCTGGGAAGAATTTACGGCCGTTATTAAGCCCTTTTAAGGTTTCTATTTCTTCATCCGTAAATGTGATATCCATGATATTTAAGTTTTCTTCAATCCGTTTGGGGTTTCCGCTTTTAGGAATGATGATGATATCCCGGTCGAGTTGATACTTAAGTGCGATTTGTGGGATGGTGCAGCCTTTGGCCTCAGCCATGGCTTGTAAGGTTTCATTTTCTAAGAGTTTGGCAATCTCATGGGATGCTAGGGGTGCGTAGCCTTCTAAGTAGATACCTTTTTCCATGCAGAAGTCATACAGTTTTTGATTTTGGACAAACAGATGCGTTTCCACCTGGTTGACCATGGGGACAATCTTCGCCGTTTCTAACAAGTGTTCAATGTGATGGAATAAAAAGTTAGAAACCCCAATCGCCCGGACTTTCCCCGCGTCATAGAGTTCTTCAAACGCCTTCCATGAAGCGGCCGCTTTGGCGTAGGTTTTTGGCCAATGAATGAGATATAAATCCAGATAATCTAGGCCTAAGCGGTCGAGGCTGGCTTGATAGGCCGCTTTGGCTTCTGTGTAGCCTTGATCGGTATTCCACAGTTTACTGGTCACAAAGATTTCTTCTCTTGGTACACCGGAATCTTTGATGGCTTTTCCAACTTCTTCTTCATTTTGGTAAATCGCAGCCGTGTCGATGTGGCGGTAGCCAACTTTTAATGCATGCAGGGTGGCTTGGTAGGCTTCTTGGTCTTTGGCTCGAAAAGTCCCTAGACCAATGGCGGGAATTTCCACGCTGTTATGGAGCGTAATGGTTTTCATTGAATCATCCTTTCATCATATATTCAAAGCCGCCATAAGGACTTTCGGCTTCGACGATTAAACGATCTTTATTTTTTAAGGTGATATGCACGTGCGCATCGATCGATTCAAAGACATCTAAAATCATCTTCCCCCCATCGGTGGGGCCCACGAGTGTCGTGGGGGTGTGATCCGTGACGGTGACGGTTAAAGTGAGCGCGCGTTTTTTTACGGTAAAGGTGTAGACACCATCTATTTCTTTGATATCTATCTTGGAAAAGTTATACGTCGCAAAGCGGTAACTTTGCGTTTTCGTGTATAACAGCACGAAAAAGCCAAACGGTCTAAATTTAAGGGTTGGGACGTGCCCGCCACTCATCGAAAGATATAACAGCTTATTGAAATGGTTGGCTTGCACCCAAAACCAGGTCTTTGGAAACTTTTGGCCGTACGTTTTTTCCATGTACGTTTGGCCCTGGATATCTTTACTTTTACCATTTACGGTAAAAGTCCCTTTAAACTTCGCTCCCATGATGACGACTTCTTGAAAGGTTTCTAAGGGCAGCTTTTCTAAAAGTCCCATGGCAGATTTTTCCCGGTTAAAGACAGGCTTTTCAAATGACGCTTTGAGCTTGAGTTCCGGGACGTCTAAACCCACATCATACATGGAAAGGCGGTTCTTGCCGATTTTTACTACATCGTTTTGAAACCGAAATTCTTTGGAGTCAAAGCGGTGATAGGTGTTGGTTCTTTTCACCCCGTCAAAGACTTGAATGAACGCATGTGGATCACTTTCATCGGTCGTATGCGCAAAGATGAGCGAGGTATTAAAAGATTGATCAGGATCGGTAAAGCGGACATACCAGCCTTCAAAACCGTTCGTCTTGACTTTACTTTTGAGTGCGAAATGGCCCATAGGCACCTCGGTTGATTTAAGTTGTTAATGCGGCGTCTTGCGACACACTGGGAGGTTCATTGTCAAACTGGAGCTGGTAAAGCTTATAGTAATGGCCCTTTTCTTTGAGGAGTTCTTGGTGGGAGCCTTTTTCTAATATTTTACCATGCGATAAGACAATGATTTGATCCACGTGTTGAATCGTGGATAAGCGGTGAGCGACGATGAAACTTGTTCCGATATTCAGCATTTTTTTGAGTGATTCTTGAATGATGATTTCGGTTTCGGTATCGATGTTGGCAGTCGCTTCATCAAGTATGATGATGCGGGGTTGGTGAATCAAAGTCCTGGCAAAGCTGATCAGCTGGCGCTGGCCAGCGGAGAAGTTATTGCCGCGTTCTAAGACGGGTTCATCGTATTTCCCGGGGAGCTTTTCAATGAACCGGTCCGCATTGACGTATTTGGCCGCGATTTCAATGTCTTTTTCAGAGAAGGCGGGTTCTCTTAAGGTAATGTTTGAGGCAATGGTTCCTGTAAACATGAAGACATCTTGCAGCATCTGACCGATGTAACTTCTCAATGAAGAACGCTTGATCGTTTGGATGTCGATGCCATCTAAGAGGATCTGACCGTGTTGGATGTCATAATCGCGGGTGAGGAGTTTAAGAATGGTCGTTTTCCCCGCACCGGTTGCTCCGACAAAGGCCACCGATTGATTGGCCTGGACTTTAAAGGAGACCCCTTGTAAGATCCATTCGTCTTTTTTATAAGCGAACCACACGTCTTTAAATTCTACTTCCCCTTTCACATGATCGAGTTCTAAGGCCTCGGAGTCATCGGAAATTCTAGGGGCGGTATCAAGAATCGAAAAGATGCGCTCACTCGAGGCAAACGCACTTTGGAGAACGTTGAACTGTTCGGCGAGTTCTTGAATCGGTTGGAAAAACCGGCGGGTATAGTTTTGAAAGGCAAATAAGACCCCAACGGTTAAAGTGCCATTAAGGACCTGACGGCCCCCGAAATAAAAGATGATGATGAGCGCGATGATATAAAGCATATACATCGTCGGGCGGTAGACCGCAAAGACGAGCATTTGTCTCAGTTGCGCTTTTCTTAAAGTTTCAGTTTTTCCTTTAAAATCATTATATTTTTCTTTTTCTTGGGTAAAGATTTGAATGATTTTCATGCCCGATAAATGTTCGGCCAAAAAGCCATTGATGATCGAGGTATTGGTGCGCACCCAGCGATAGGCTTTCCTTGAAAACCGGCGGAATAAAAAGCTAAAAAAGATGATAAAAGGAATTACACCCATGAGGACGAGTGAAAGCCGGACGTTTAAGAAGAATAACGCCGAGATAATCCCAATGAGTAAGATCAAGTTCCTAAAGACATTCACGACCACACTCGTATACATCTCATTGAGCGTATTCGTATCATTGGCTACTCGGGTGACGAGTTTTCCCGTGGGCACTTGATTGAAATAGTCGATGTCTTGGGTTTGGACATGCGAAAACATCTCTTCCCGGATGTTATAGATGATCGATTGACCGGTCTTTTGAAGAATGATGTTTTGCAGGTAATTAAATAAAGCATTCAATAAAATAGAGCCGAAAAAGACGGCCATCAATATATATAGCAGATTAAAGTCAATCGGCCGTTCCACAATAAGGTCAATGGAATAGCCAATGATAAAGGGTTCTAAGAGGGCAAACCCGACCGATAAAATCATGAAGATGAAAGTAATGATAAAGTTCTTTTTGTATGGCTTGGCGTAAGCTATGAGCCTTTTTAATATGACTTTATCGGAGTAGGAATTCAGTCTTTTGTCTTGATCGATGTCAAACATTACATTCCCTCCACTTCTTGTTCTAAGGTTTGTTGGTCCACCATGTGCTGATAAAGTTCTGACGTTTCAAGTAAACTTTGATGGGTGCCCGTGGCGACCACGGCTCCATCATCAATGAGCACGATGAGATCGGCGTGTTTGACCGTGGATATCCGGTGCGCAATCATCACGGTGGTTTTGCCTTGCCGGGTGGCTTTTAAGTTCGACAAGATTTTTTCTTCGGTGGCGGTATCCACCGCACTCACCGAATCATCAAGTATTAAGATTGGGGGATTTTTCGCCAGCGCTCTGGCAATGGCGACGCGTTGTTTTTGACCCCCCGATAAGGTGACCCCGCGTTCTCCGATGATCGTGTCATAGCCATATTTAAATTCTTGAATGTTATCGTGCACGTCAGATAACTTCGCCACATCTTCAATGTAGGAAGTATCGGGTTCTTCATGAAGGCCAAGTGCGATATTATTTTTGATCGTATCGGAGAATAAAAAGCCATCTTGGGGAACGTAGCCAAAGGCTTCCCTAAGCGTTTTTAAAGGAATTTCCATGATGTCATGCCCGTCGATATAAAGCATCCCTTTATCGACGTTATAAATCCTTAAGAGGAGATCGACAATACTCGTTTTCCCGGAGCCCGTGCGGCCTAAGATGCCGACCGTTTGACCCGCTTTCACTTCAAACGAGATATCTTTGAGCGCGAGCGATTCCCCGTCAGGATATTTAAAGTTGAGGTGATTAAACGTAATTGACCCTTCAATGGACTGAATGTCTTTGACATCTGGCGCGTCTTTGACATCGACTGGGTGGTATAAGATTTCATCAATGCGTTCTAGCGAGGCTTTCCCTTGCGAACGCATCCGGATGATCATGGTGAGCGCCATCATCGGCCATACGAGTAAGCCAAAGTATCCAGCAAATTCCACGAGCATCCCTACCGTAAAGGGATCCGCCGTCCCGGCGGTTTCGTTGATTTTAATCGCCCCTAAGATAATCGTGAGGATGATGACAATCGAAACCACCGATTGGACGAGGATTTGTAAGATGACTTGCATGCGGACAAACAATATGTTTTTGTCTTTGGCGTTTTGATTGGTTTTTAAAAAGGCACGCAGTTCGAGTTGTTCTTTGACAAAGGCTTTGACGACGCCGATGCCGGAAAAACTTTCTTGGACAAAATCCGATAAATCTTCAAAGGCTTTTTGGGAATCTTTAAAGCGCGAACGCATTTTGTTGCCGAGAATCGTCCCCGCAATCGCAATCGTTGAGAGTGGAATGACCACGAGTAAGGTCATTTGAAGGTCTAATAACGCCATGCGGTAAATAACTAAAAGCCCTAAGAAAATGGCATCCACGGTCATGATCATCCCTGGGCCCATGGTTCTTCTGACGGCTTCTAAATCGTTGATGTAAAGGGCCATCAAGCCCCCCACTTTTTTATGCGAATAATAATCATTGGACAGTTTCAGTGAATGGGTAAACATTTCATTGCGGATGTCGTATTCAATGTTTCTAGACGCCCCTATGATTCCATAGCGCCATAGGAAACGGCCCACCACAATCACCCCCGCAATAATGGCCAGTTGTGATATAAGGCCAATGAGGCCAGATTCATCTAGGGTGCCCGTATCTAAACCGTCAATGAGTTGACCGGTTAAAGAGGGGATTTCAAGTTGAAAATAATCCACCGCAATGAGCGCAACAAATCCCAAAAGGAATAGATAGTAGTATTTTTTATAGTATTTATTAATCGTCCGGCCAAATATCATTGATGGGTGCCTACTTTCTTCATGAGTTGATAGAATGTCGTTTGTTCGTCGTCATTTAACACGTTAAAGATGGCCTCTGTGAAAGCTTCACTTTCTAACTGGTTCGTATTGGCCATCCGTGTGCCTAGATCGGTGAGTTTTAAAATCATGATCCTGCCGTCATCATCGGACCGCTGCTTTTGGATCAAGCCCGCGGCTTCAAACTTTTGAATGATGTCGGTAATTGAAGGTTTCGAAAGCCCAAAGTGCGCGGCGAGTTCACTCATCGTAATCGTCGGGTTATGATCGATCGCTTTTAAGTATTTAAATTGTTTTTGCGTGAGCTCGGGCAAATTCATCTTCTGATAAAGTTTTTTAGATCCATCGTAATAGACCTTTAAAAAGCCATTCAGGGTTTGCCTAAAATCTTCAAAATCCATACAGACTCCTAATTAGTTAGTTATTAACTAACTAATTATAGAAATAGAGAGGAGGTTTGTCAATAAAAAAGACTCTCACCTAGAAATTCTCTAGATGAGAGTCATTACCATGAAAATGTAAAACTCCTTTTAATTATTCTTTTTTAGAATCAACAGCCCCGTGAATAATAAGCTAGTGACTGCGCCGACCCACATCATAGGCGTCATATCAAAAGCCTTTCCAACGGGTTCATCAATGACGGCGATGCGGCCATTATGCACGAAGGATTCTCCCGTAGATGAGACAATCTCGGCGGTATAAGCGTATTCGCCTTCGGTGTTTTCATTCCCGGAATATTCATCTTGTAAGACCGAGAGTTGATCGACGATGATGCCTTGATCTTTATAGTATGACTTAATCACGTTAAAGAGATCTAAATCGGATAAAGGGGATCCCAATGCGGTGACGATTTGGTCATCATACGTGAAGATGGGAGGAATGTCATCTTCTAAGACGACCAAAATCGTCTTGGTAGCCACATTGTCAAACGAATCGGTTGCTTGAATGGTCACATCATACCGGCCCGCATCCGCATAATCGGTGATTTCAGTCGCGATGATTTGGATGGGGATGGCATCTAAGGTGGCACGGTCGGTGGCGCTA
>CBFHYA010000025.1:2951-8877 GCA_965659955.1 Candidatus Izemoplasmataceae bacterium | reverse complement strand
GCAGTGATATCGGTGTCATTGGGCTGGGAAGATAGATATAGCGTCACGGAATCTGGGCCTTCAATGACTGCGGGTAGATTGGATTCAATCGAGACACTAAACGTCCGGCTTGTCATGTTGCCTGCTTTATCTTGGGTGCGAATCGTGACGGGGTATTCCCCGACTTCACTGGCTGGGCTGTACGCATCGGATGTGATTTCATAGGCTTCACAATCACCATCTAAAGCATCACTTAAGGTAAAGTATTCACCAATTAACGTATCAATGGCAATTAAGTGATCGACTTGTACGGAGATGGTGGTGGGACCTTGAATCACGGGCGGGACTTCATCGACCACATGGATTAAGAGTTCAAACTGGGTTTCATTGCCCGCTTGATCGGTGGCGGATAAGACGACCACATAAGATCCTGGTATGGACTGGTTCCCGGTATACTCATCGTCTACGACAATGATTTGATCGGTAATATCCCCGTCGGTATTATCGGTGACCGTCACCGATTCATCGATGATGGTCTGGAGGGATTTATTTTTGGCGTAATTCACCGTAACTTCCCCCGCCCCTTGTAAAAGCGGCGAAGTTGTATCACTGGCATCTTCGAAGGGTTCATAACTGGTTCGTTCGCTGCCCAGTTCCAATTGGAAGTCATACATCCCATGATGCGTGTAAAACTGGCCGATGAAGCCGTCTTTAAAAGTCATCATAAGTCCGGTTTCATCGGACGCGGTGGTAATCTTACAGACCGTATAATAACCTTCCATCACGCAGTCTTGATTATCCAGCATGACTTCATTTACGTAGGTCGTGCCGGATTCGCCTTCCACGATAATTTCCATTTCATCGAGCATAATAAAATCCGGAAATGAAAGAGTGTAATCGGTACTGCTTTCTACAGGGAGTGCTTGGGTGGTACTTAAAGTTTGGCCGGTCAGTTCAAAGTGGGATGGATTGAGCAGATTTTTCCCACTACTGGCATGCACACTGGTGGCCGAAATAAACAGCATGCACACCATCAATAAAAGTTTTTTCATTCTATCACCTCACCCAGACCATACACCTGCATTTATTTTTTTCTTTTGGCTTGTTTATTTTTTTATTTGTTTGTACACTAAAGGTAAGTTAATATCTTCGGGGCAGGGTGCAATTCCCGACCGGCGGTGATAGTCCGCGAGTACAATTTATTGTGCAGGAGTAGGTGAAATTCCTACGCCGACCGTATAGTCTGGATGGGAGAAGAAATCAGTGTGCGTATTTTACGCGACGCTTTTTGATTTTTTAGTCATGGATAAGCCCCGAGAAATTCGGGGCTTTTTATATGCATAAAGTCATGCAACACGCCTTTGACATTGCGTCAAAAGCAAATCGACATGTCCAAACGAATCCCAAAGTCGGAGCCGTCATCTTAGATGATGAGCGCATCATCAGTGAAGGTATTCACGAGGTTTATGGTGGCCCGCACGCCGAAATTAATGCACTTAATGCGGCCCGTGAATCCGTCGCAGGTAAGACCATGGTAGTCACATTAGAACCGTGTTCTCACCACGGGAAAACCCCGCCGTGTGTGGAAGCCATTAAAGATGCAAAGATTCATAAAGTCATCATCGGCACACTCGATCCTAATCCGTTAGTCGCGGGGAACGGGGTGAGACTTTTAAAAGAGGCGGGCATTGACGTAGAAGTCTTAGATGCTCAGGACGCCCAAGACTTTCTCAACGCCGATTACCTTAAAAAGATATCCACCGGGAAGCCATACATCACCTTAAAAAGTGCGGTTAGTTTAGACGGGAAAATGGCGCTCAAAAATGGGGATTCCAAATGGATCACCTCAGACGCATCCCGCGCTGAAGTGCAGCGCATGCGAAGAAATGCCTCCGCCATCATGACAGGTATCGGCACGATCCTTGCCGATGATCCACGCCTTACCGTTCATGACGCAATGGAAGATTCACCCATACGAATCATCTTAGATACATACTTAAAGACCCCACTGGATGCGGGGATAGTCAAGACCGCCCAGCAAGTCCCCACGTGGATCATGACGGGGGAAACGGATACAGCCAAAGTTGAACCCTATGAGAAACTCGGCGTGCGGATTATCCCAGTATCGATCAAAGATTCACACATGGATTTAAATCATGTTTTTGATCTTCTATCCCAAGAACCTCTTAAGCATATCTTGATTGAAAGCGGTCCAACCTTAACCACCTCTCTTCTAAAAGAAGGATGGGTGGACCAGTGGGTCCTCATGATGGCGCCAAAACTGTTAGGTGCCGATGCACAATCATTGGTCGGTCCACTGAATCTTTTTGCATTAAAAGATGCGTTATCTTTCACCCTTAAAAACCAACAAAGACTCGGTCCTGATATCGCACTCACTTTAGAACTTGAAAGGAATATCTAATGTTTACAGGCATTATTGAAGAAATGGGAACTCTTAAACAAACGACACCCGGGGATGCCTCGGTGCATCTCACCTTAGGCGCTCATAAAGTATTAGAAGGCACTGCCTTAGGTGATAGCATCGCCACCAATGGCGTATGCCTCACTGTGGTCGCTAAAACCGAAGATTCTCTGACGGTGGATGTCATGCATGAAACGCTCAAAAATACAAATTTAGGCTCACTGAAAGTGGGCGATCCGCTCAATTTAGAACGTGCCTTGACGCCCTCATCGAGAATGGGTGGGCATTTTGTCACCGGCCATGTGGATGGTACGGGCATCATCCAAGACATTCAAGACGATGGGATTGCCAAACGGCTTTTTATCGGCGTGGATGAAAGTCTCACGGCATCGATCATTAATAAAGGATCGATTGCAGTGGATGGGATTAGCCTCACGGTGTATGGCGTTTCTAAAACCCACTTTGAGATTTCCCTCATTCCCCATACGCAAGATGTGACCACACTGCTTAAGAAAAAAATTGGCGATTCGGTCAACATTGAAACCGACATGATCGGCAAGTATGTGTTAAAAATGTCAAATGCCCAAACCGGCATCACCCCGGGTGATCTTAAAAAGTGGGGGTATTAAGATGAACATGATAGAAATCATTGAATCGTACAAAAACGGTCAAATGCTCATTGTCTGTGACGATCAATCCAGGGAAAACGAATGTGATCTCGTCATCGCGGGCGAACACGCCACCCCAGATGCAATTAACTTTATGGCCACCTATGGCCGGGGGCTCATCTGCACGCCGGTGCCTAAAGACTTGGCTTTAAAGTTAGAATTATTTCCAATGACCGAAAATAATGAAGACCCGCACCAAACGGCCTTTACCATCTCCATCGATGAAAAAAGTACGACCACGGGGATTTCAGCCTATGAACGTTCCAAAACCATTCAAGCGTTAATCAAAGATGGCGCGTCGGCCAGTGATTTCAACCGACCCGGACATGTCTTTCCGCTGACGGCGCACCCTGAAGGACTCAAGGAAAGACGCGGGCACACGGAAGCCGCCGTAGAACTTTCACAGATGGCGGGCCTTACTGGCGTTGGGGTCATCTGTGAGATCATGAATCCCGATGGATCCATGGCCCGCAAAAATGACCTTAAAATGTTTGCGAAGATTCATCAACTACCGGTCATTGATATCCAAGATATCATCGATATGAAGGAAGCCAAAGCAACGTTCAAACGGATTTCCACAGCGGACATGCCCACCAAATTTGGTCCCTTCACCATCATCACGTATGAAAATGGTGATCAAAGTGCGCATCACGTCGCTCTCGTGAATCAAACCCACCCGGAAAAAAGACCCTTAGTTCGGATTCATTCGGAATGCCTCACGGGCGATGGGTTTGGCTCTTTACGGTGTGATTGCGGGGAACAATTGGATGAAGCCCAAAGGCAAATTGCCGAACATGGCCACGGGGCGATTCTTTACCTCCGTCAAGAAGGCCGGGGGATTGGCTTGGTCAATAAAATCAAAGCCTACGCGCTTCAAGACGCGGGCGCCGATACGGTAGAAGCCAATCACCAACTGGGCTTTGAAGATGACTTAAGACGCTATGATGTCGCCGTTGAAATGCTTCAAGACTTAAAACTCAATGACATTGATTTACTGACCAATAACCCGAAAAAAATGGATGGCATCACCTTAGGAGGGATTACCGTCCACGCCCGTAAAGCCATCGAACTGACACCCCACGATGAAAACATTGCATATTTAAAAACTAAAAAAGATAAAATGGGCCACTGGCTCAAATTAGGAGGAAAATCATGATTTACGAAGGAACGTTAAGCGCCAAAGGACTCAAACTCGCGGTGATTGTTGGACGCTTTAACAGCATGGTCACCGAACAACTCTTATCGGGGGCTGAAGATGCCATTCGCCGCAACGGGGGTGACCTCGATGAGACCGATATCGTGTATGTGCCCGGGGCTTATGAAATCCCTTTAACCGCCCAAGTGCTTGCGAAGAAAAATACGTATGACGCGATCATTTGTTTAGGGGCCGTGATTAAAGGCTCGACCGATCATTATGATCATGTAGCGGGGGAAGCCGCTAAAGGCATCGCTCAAGTTTCCCTGCAAGAAAACGTTCCGGTGATCTTTGGCGTCTTAACCACCCAAACCACCGAACAAGCCTTAGAACGCGCCGGCCTTAAAGCCGGAAATAAAGGGTATGAAGCGGCGATGGCGGCCATTGAAATGGCCAGCGTCTTAAACACCATCCGATGATTAAAACCCTCTTCTTTGATTTTGATGGGACCATTCATAATGCGGTGCCCATCTATTTACCGGCCTTACAAGAAGTTTATGATGATCTCGTAAAACGCGGATTAAAACCGGAAAAAACGTGGACCGAAAAAGAGGTTTTTCCCTTCCTCGGTCAAACCGCTAAAGAGATGTGGGAATCGTTTGCACCGGAACTATCCCGGGGTGAAAAAGAAGCCTACGCCGAAAAAATCCGTGACATTGAAGAAACCCTGATCGAAAAGGGCCATTCGAAACTTTTTGATGGGGCGTTTGAGACGCTTGAAGCGTTAAAAAAAGACTACCACATTGTGTTTTTTAGCAACTGTTCGAATCGTTATTTAAATCTCATGAAAAAAGCCCATCACTTAGATGAACTCTTTGATGATTATTTGACGGCGGAAAATTTTGCCTATCAACCGAAAGCCAAAACCCTTGCCATGGTTCAAGAATATTTTCCTAAAGATCATATATTTACGGGGGACCGACACCATGATTTTACCGCCGGTAAAGCAAACGGGGTCCCCACGGTCGGTTGCGCCTATGGCTTTGGGGGCGATGAAATTAAGCAAGCCGATTATGTGATCAATGCCATCACTGAGTTACCCGCTTTATTAAATCAAATGAATGATGAGTAAATAGACCCATTTTACCTATAATAAAAGTAGCCCGTTTTTTGATGGGCTACTTTTTTGGATCATATTTAGGGGTTCGCTAATAAAACCTAAAGCGCCTTCTTGGGTGAATCTTTCGGCCATGGCTAACCCTAAGCCTTGGGCTGCGCCGGTAATAACAGCGATTTTTCCTTCAAGTCTCAGAGCATCCTCACAATCATCGCCGTGCCCATGCCTCCACCAATGCATAGGGAAGCGAGCCCGGTGGTTTTTTGTTGTTTTTTCAGTTCATGTAATAAGGTTACGACAATACGGTTTCCACTCATGCCCACAGGATGACCCAGGGCAATGGCCCCGCCATTGACGTTGGTTTTATCCAGTAATGTTTTTTCATCGACCGCATAAAGATCAGAAAGTTCTTTAATGACACCTAAGGACTGTGACGCAAACGCTTCATTCAGTTCAATGAGGTCCATTTGATCAAACGTCATATCCGCCATGCTTAACGCATTCTTTATCGCCGGGGTCGGGCCTAAGCCCATCACAGATGGGTCCACACCCGCTTGACCGGTCGCCATGATTTCAGCCATTGGAGTTAATCCATGGGCTTTTAC
>CBFHYA010000025.1:0-2853 GCA_965659955.1 Candidatus Izemoplasmataceae bacterium | reverse complement strand
TGTATGTTTCACTCGCTAGGAGTAAGAAACTGGCGCCATCATTCAGACCTGAACTATTCCCAGCGGTCACGGACCCATCCTTTTTAAAGGCGGGTCTCAGTTTCGATAAAATCTCACGGGTGGTTGTGCGGTTGGGATATTCATCGTCTTTAAAGGTAATGGTTTCTTTTCTTAATGGCACTTCAATGGGGACAATTTCATCGGCAAAACGGCCCGAATCGACAGCTTTAATCGCCCGTTGTTGAGATTCAAACGCGAAATCATCCTGCGCATCCCGGCTAATACCGTATTTATCCGCGATGTTTTCAGCCGTCATGCCCATGTGGTACCCATGAAAGGCATCGGTCAAAGCATCATCAATCATGTGGTCTTCGACTTTCGGGGCGCCCATCTTTTTACCTTTTCGGACGTCTTTTAAAATCATCGGGGCCGTAGACATCGATTCCACACCCCCGGCCAGGACGCAATGATAAAGGCCTAAGGCGATATTTGAAAAGGCATTCATCACGGATTTCATGCCGGATCCACAGACCATATTGACATTATGGGCGGGGACAGTTTGAGGAATTCCTGCATCCATGGAAATTTGCCGGGCGAGGTTCATGCCAAGTCCAGCGGGTAAAATATTTCCGATGACGAGTTCATCCACCGTGGATGGTTCGATTTTGTGACGGTTTAAGATGTCTTTGACGACGGCCGCGCCATAGGCGCGTGGATGGAGATTGGACAAGGTGCCAAGAAATGACCCAATGGGGGTTCTTCTGGCGTCAAGGATGTATACTTTTTGCATGGAGAGCCAACCTTTCATGTGCGGTGATTTGTGATTTTTAGGGGGGGCGTTTATACTTGAGTTAATGGATTTTGAGCGGGTGATGATTTTGTGAATATGTATTCATAAGGTGAATGTATATTCTTATCATAGTGGCAAACGCTTACATAGTCAAGTCAGAAACGAGGAAAATATGCTCGAACAAATCAAACATCCCACCACACGAAACGGGAAAGCCACCTTTAACCTCATATTAAGAGCCGCAGAGATGCTCTATTTGGAAAATGGATATCACAAAACCACGGTGGCGGATATCACAAAAAAAGCCGGCGTAGCCGCGGGGACGTTTTATCTGTATTTCCCCAGTAAAATATCGCTTTATCAACATCTTCTCTTAGATATCTCTCATACCATCCGTAAAGAAATCACTTCCCGTATTAAAGAGAAGGATTCAAGGAGAGATAAAGAAAAAGAAGGAATCAAGGCCTTCTTAGAATACGCGATCAAAAACCCGCACATGTATCACATCATCTGGGAATCGTTTTACATCGATCGCGCTTTATTTAGAGAGTATTATGAATCATTTTCTAAACGTTATGTTAAAGGTTTATTAGACGCTCAAACAAACGGTGAAGTCGCAGATGTAGATTTAGAAATTGTTTCGTATATCCTCATGGGGATCACCAACTTTGTCGGTCTTAAACTTATCTTAGATTTAGGGGATCATCCCCATACCGTTGATAAGGTCGTTGAGACCATCATCACCATTTTAGATCACGGATTATTCCAACAAAAAACAGCGCCTTAGGCGCTGTTTTTTATGGCTTCTAATTTTTGCTTCTTCTTCGCTTCTTTGAGTTTTTTGACGCGGGGTTCAAAGCTAATGCGCTGGTAGAATATTGCCCCAACGCCCGCGATCACGAAATTACTGATTAAGATGCCATACCAAATCCCACTGGGACCGAGATTGGTAAATTCTCTGAATAATAAAATGATGGGAATGCGAAGGCCCCACAGTCTAATGACCGCGAGTAAAAACGAATACCGGGTAAAGCCCGTCCCATTGAACGTCCCAATAAACGTTTGAAAGACCCCCATTAAGGGTAAGGCAATTAAGATATAAAACAAATATTCCACCGATAAGGCGAGCGCCACCGGATCATCTTGAATGAAAAGTCCCACAATAAAGGACCTTAACGGCAACATAATCATGGCCCCGACAAAAAGAATCGATGTGGTTAAAATGAGTGCTTTTTTAAAGACTTCCCGCGCTCTTTCTTTTTGCATCGCCCCGATATTTTGACCAACAAACGCACTGATCACACTGCCCATGGCGAGCACGGGAAGTAAGACAAGCGTGGTAATGCGGTTACCAATGCCAAAGGCGGCCACGGTTGGAACCCCAAACGCATAAATCAGTGAATTGATGACCCCAAAGCCGACGGCGGTTAACGATTGACCGAATGAGGCAGGGACCGCGACTTTGACGATCAAGCCCATGGCTTTAAAATCTGGTTTTAACGCTTTGATGTTTAAGCGGATGCCGGTTTTCGCAAAGAATAACCGGTGAATCGCAAACGGGAGTAACAAATAATTCCCCAGCACCGTCGCGTACGCGGCGCCTGGAACCCCGAGCCCTAAGACTTGGACAAATATCGGAGAGAAAATGCTGTTAAGGATGAGCGCTGCACCCCCGATATACACAGGGGATAAGGTATCTCCCGTGGATTGACGGACCGCTAAAAGCGCAAAAAACGTAAAGACATAGGGAAGTTCAAACGCTCTGATTTGAATGTAGGCCACGGTATTTTCAAACACATAGCCGGTCGCTCCCATGGCAGAGACAATCGCCGGCGCTAAAAAGTAAGCCATGGCGGTAAAAATCGTGGCCGCAATCATCGCCACCCACAAAAGTTGACCGGCGTAATGTTTCGCATCTTCATATTTTTTGGCCCCGACAAACTGACTGATCAAGGCCACCCCAGCCACCGAAAGTCCAATCGCGAGCGCGATAAAGACAAACATCACAGGGAATGATAACTGAATGGCACTCACACTTTCCGTGGAATACCCTGGAATGCGTG
>CBFHYA010000024.1:0-9524 GCA_965659955.1 Candidatus Izemoplasmataceae bacterium | reverse complement strand
CCCGTCATTGGAAACGGCGATATTAAAACCCCAGAAGATGCGAAACGAATGTTGGATGAAACCAAAGTTGATGGTGTGATGATCGGTCGAGGTTTGATGGGAAATCCGTGGCTCATTGCCCAAATTAAATCGTATTTAACGACCGGAAAATACGATGCAGAGATTCCTCTGGAAGAACGTTTCTCGGTATTAGTTAAACATGCGAAATATTTAGAAGCACTCAAAGGGGATCACATCGCGGTGTTAGAGATGCGCGCGCAAGCCAGTCACTATGTGAAAGACCTCCCGTATGCCTCAACCTTCAGAAAAGGGCTGATGCCTTTAAAAACCATGGAAAAAGTATATGCGCATATTTCGCAATACCATGCGGACTTAGCGCGTCGTTTATAATTTTTATAATGTGAAACGGTTTAAAAGTGTAATTATTACAATATAATAACCTCAAGACACCTTAGAGGTTATTTTTTATGAAAAAATTGAAACAGATTCTCACCGAACCATCAGTCTTTTATGAAAGTTTATTCGCACTCATCGGTGCGGTTCTTATAGCCAGTGCCTTCATCGTTCAAATATGGGTCGAAGATACGGCCTTAGTGGTGCGCATTTTATTTGCCCTATCATTCATCATTGGGGGCTATTATAAAGCCCATGAAGGCGTTAGTGAAACCATTAAGAATAAAGTGCTTAACGTAGAAATATTGATGATTTTAGCCGCATTGGGCGCCTTTTCCACCAATAATTTTTCGGAAGGCGCTATTTTAATTCTCATTTTCTCCGTCAGTGGGGCGTTAGAAACGTATACCACGGCGAAAAGCGAAAAGGCCCTCACATCCCTTTTAAATCTCGCGCCAAACGAAGCGATTCTTTGGCAAGATGGGAAAGAATCAGTCGTACCGGTTGAATCATTAGAAGTGGGCGATGTTGTCATTGTGAAAGTCGGTGAGCAAGTGCCGGTTGATGGCACCATCATTAAAGGATCCACGAGTCTCAACGAAGCCAATATTACCGGTGAAAGTGTGCCGGTTGAAAAAACTGAACACGACACCGTTTTTGCGTCCACCTTAAATGAACAAAGCGTCATCCACGTGAGGACGGATAAAGACCCGAAAGAGTCCACCGTCCAAAAAATCATTGACTTTGTCCAAACCGCGCAAGATGATCAACCCCAAAGTCAAACGGTGATTGACCGAGTGGAAGGCATTTATGTATATGTGGTGATTGCCTTAGCCATCGCCTTTATGGTAGTACCACCCCTATTTAATTGGCTCTCATGGAGTGATGCCTTTTACCGCGGAATTATCGTCTTAGTGGTTGGTTCACCGTGCGCGCTTGTGGCCTCAATATCTCCGGCTATTTTATCGACACTCTCAAAAGCATCCCGCCAAAAAATTCTCATCAAAGGCGGCTCTAAAATCGAAGGGATCAACACAGTTAAAGTGGTCTTATTTGATAAAACAGGGACCTTGACGTACGGAATCCCTGAAGTTCAATCAAGCTTCTTTGAAACCGCCGAAGATGAAGAAATATTTGCCCCCATCGTCAAAGCGATGGAATCAGATTCCACCCATCCTCTGGCTAAAGCCATTGTCAAACATATTAAAGTGACCAAAGATGAAACCGTTACTTCAAAAGAGATTTCGGGCCAAGGCTTAGAAACCACCTTCCAAAATCAAAAAATCCAAGTCGGCCGGTTTAACGGGGAAGAATCCCAAGTCATGCAAGAAAAAATCAACGCCAGCATGGCTCAAGGTGAATCCATTGTCCGGATTTATAAGAACGGTCAAGTTATCGGATATTATGGATGCGCCGATCAAATTCGAGACGATGCTAAATCGTTGATTGAAACATTAAATCGACGCGGTATTATTACCGTCATGGTGACGGGGGATCATACCACCACCGCAGAAGTCATTGGCAAACAAATTGGCATCGATCACATCCACAGTGAATGTTACCCGGAAGATAAAGTGAAATACGTCAAAGAATACAAAGAAAAATACGGCCCCTTAATGATGCTGGGGGATGGCATCAACGATGCCCCTGCACTCGCCTTAGCCGATGTTTCGATTGCCATGGGTTCAGGCACCGATGTCTCGTTAGAAACCAGTGACATCGTCCTGATCAGTAATGATTTATGTGCGATTAAAGAAACCTTTGATATTGCTAAAAAAACCCAAGATATCATCACCCAAAACATCGTCTTCTCAATCACCGTGATTTTATTCCTATTGACGGTGAACACTTTTGGACTCATTCTTCTTCCCATCGGGGTGATTTTCCATGAGGGCTCGACCATCCTGGTCATTCTAAATAGCTTAAGGTTAATCCTTTAACGAAAAAAACCGCGCCCCTAGAGAAAATAGGTCGCGGTTTTTTATTGTTCATAACTTTTCAATGTTTTGAGGTAAGAGGTCGGGACTTTCACATTGAGCAGAGTGCCTTCATCGGTCTGAATTTCCCTGTGAATCCAGGCGTTATTTTTTATGATGTATTTGACATGATCCTCTTCAAAAGGAATCAAATAAGACTTTTCAACACTCTCTTCAAACAGCATTTGAATCATCGTCATCTCAAGGGCTTCTAAGCCCTCACCTGTTTTGAGTGATGTTTTCACGTAAGGATGTTTATAAAATAAAAAGTCTTCCCCATCTTTCATGCGGTCCATTTTATTTAACACATATAGTTTTGGGATGTCATCCACATCAAGTTCTTCGAGCATCGTTTCGGTGGCTTGAACGTGATCATCAAGATAAGGACTTGACGCATCCAGGACGATTAAAATGAGTTCAGACGATGTGATTTCTTCCAAAGTTGCGATAAAGGATTGCCTTAAATGATCAGGCATCCGGGAGATAAATCCGACGGTATCCGATAACACAAAGGGTGGGATGTTGGGCCGATCAATGCGTCTAGATTTCGTGTCTAAGGTGGCGAACAATTGATCTTTTGCGAGGACCTTTTTTTCAGGTGTATTCGCATCAATGAAATGATTCATGAGCGTTGATTTTCCTGCGTTGGTATATCCGACAATCGAGACCGTTGGAGTGCCTTTTTTTAACCGATACTTACGGTTTTGGATGCGGACTTTCTTTTCTTTGGTGATTTCGCGTTGGAGTTTGGCAATGTCTTTTTCTAAGACCCGCCGGTTGAGTTCTAACGCTGTTTCACCGGGTCCTTTTAAACCAATGCCGCCTTGTTGGCGGTCACTGACTTGAGTGAGCGCACTCAGACGCGGTAACATGTAGCGCATTTGCGTGATGGCGACGAGTTTTTTGGCTAGATTGGAACTCGCTCTCTGGGAGAGTAATTCGAGTACCAGTAAAGTTCGGTCGATGACTTCTACGCCGAGTTCGGCTTCTAAGTTACGCATCTGCGTATTTGATAGTTCGTTGAAAAAGACGACCATGGTAACGTCGTCTATTTGAACTTTTTCTTTGAGCTCTTCCACTTTCCCTTTGCCAATCCCAAACGCCGCACTGGGCTTGGTGCCATTTTGAACGATCGATTGGATTGGATTAAGCCCAACTTGTCTGGCCAGTTCACCGAGTTCTTCTAAGTCATAGGGAAGAGCTTTATCTCTAGGGGTGGAGAGTTGAACTAAATAGCAATTTATCATGGTTTTAGTATACCAAAAAAAAGATGCTCAGATGAGCATCTTATAAACCACATTTTAATTGGGCATTACAGTTGGTACAGGTGTTACACCCACCAATTTCTTCAACGACTCCTTCTAAACAGATGGGGCAAAGATCACCGACTTCATTCCCGATATTCCGGTCTTGACGGTCACTGCGGGCCCCAGCATCTTTCACTTCTTTCGGTTCTTTTTTCTCTTCTGGAGTATCAATGCCGTATTCAGCCATATCAAATTGTTTCGGGGAATCATTATCGTCTTTGGTGAGCGAGAGAATTTGAGCATCTCTGGACCCATCGACATAAACGGTTCCGCCTTTCGCGCCTCCACGGTATAAGCGTTGGTAGACTTCTTGAACTTCTTCAACGGTATACCCTTTCGGGGCGTTCACGGTTTTGGAGATGGATGAATCCACCCAGTTTTGAATGGTTGTTTGAACATCAACGTGTTCTTCCGGAGCGAGTTCCATCGCACTGATGAACATATCGGGAAGATTTTCTTTATCGTGTTCAGGGTGTTTGGTCAAATATTCTTCGACAATAGGCGCATTCACCTCGATGAATTTCCCGAGACGTCCACTACGGAAATAGGAGAAGGCAAAGTAAGGTTCTAATCCAGTGGAAACTCCAATCATGGTTCCAGTGGACCCAGTTGGGGCAATGGTTAAGAGGTGAGAGTTACGAATCCCATGCTCTAATACACCTTTACGGATATGTTCGGGCATTTTTTTCATATAGCCGGTATTCACCATGCGCTCACGCGCGGCTTGAGAATCTAAGAAAGGATAAGGTCCTTTTTCTTTGGCGATTTCAATACTGGTGGCATACGCAGTCTCGGCCATAAAGCTAAAGAGTTTATCGATGAACGCTAAGCTTTCTTTCGATCCATACCGATAACCCGCCCAAATGAGTAAGTCATGAAGGCCCATGACCCCGAGTCCAATCCGGCGTTCACCGAGCGCTTGGGTAGAGTTTTTATCGAGGAAGTAATGGGTTTTATCAATGACGTTATCTTGTAAGCGAACCGCGGTTTGAATAGTTTGTTTGAGTTTATCCCAGTCGGCATCGTTCCCGGCATCATTGGCAAAGTTTGCCATGTTGATGGCCGCTAAGTTACATACGGAATAAGGCGCGAGGGGTTGTTCCCCGCAGGGGTTCGTACAAACGACTTTTTGTTCGTACGCTTGCGCATTGGTTTGTTCGTTCGCGTTATCAATAAAGAATAGTCCGGGTTCGGCGGAATAAGTCGCACAGATATTGATGAGGTTCCAAAGTTCTTTGGCTTGGATGGTGTAATAGCTTTTAACGGGGAAGCCCATTCTTTCCCATTCCCGAACGTCCCCGCTTTGTTGCCAAAGCTCATCGTACGCTTTCTTTTGTTCTGCGTCATAGCTATCAATATCAGGGAATCTTAAATCATAGCTCCCATCATTTTCCACGGCATCCATGAAATCTTGGGTAATGGCCACTGAAATATTGGCGCCCGATAAGAATTCAGAGTTATTGACGGTGTAAGTTCCACCTTTATTAAGGCGCTCAAAAGCGGTATCGACAATTTTTTTACTGAACAGCTCAGGGTTACTTTTAGACGCTTCTAAAATGTATTCGTTGATTTCAGTTTCTTCGTTTGACAGAGGCACGAATTTGAGTTTATTACGCGCCGCATCTTTGATGCGTTGATCTTGGGAGGTTTCTAATAAAAACTGGAGAATCTTGGGGTTTTGCATTTTTGAAATGATAAATTCGATGATATCAGGATGCCAATCGGCAAGCATAATCATCTGAGCCCCACGGCGAGATCCGCCTTGTTCCACTAAATGGGTGAGTTCGGATAAATCATGTAGCCAGCTGACTGCGCCACTGGATTTTCCGTTTACTCCTTTAGCCAGGGAATTTTTAGGGCGCAATGTAGACCCATTGGTTCCAACACCGCCCCCGCGTGACATGATTTCCATGACTTCTTTACGGTGATCGGAGATACCGCCTCTTGAATCGTGAACATAAGGCATAACAAAACAGTTAAAATAGGTGACTTTCGTCATCGAACCCGCGCCGAATAACACGCGTCCGGCGGGGACTAAGTTTTGCGACGAGACTTCATGGTAAAAAGCTTCTTTTATTTCATCACTTTCATCTTCACCGAGATGGTTGGCTAACCGTTTGGCAATTTGCTCATAAAAAAGCTCCATCGGTTTATCAATTTCTCTCACTGTTCTTTTAATCGTGCCATTTGCATCGGCATCTTCAGTGCTGCCTAAAAATTCATCTTCGACTTTAATGGTGACGGTGTCTCCATCAATGGCCACAACGTTTCCAATTCCCCGAGAAGGGAATTTAGGATCGTGGCGGACAATGGTAATGACAAGATCGTCTTTTTTTAAGGTTTTAAGCGTAAGGTCCTTTTGGGTGTACCGGTCAATCATTACCAGCCTAGAAACCCCTTCTAAAGACAATTTCATTGATTCTTCTATAGGATACAAATGAGGGAAATTTGCCTTAATATCAGCATTTAAACGCTCGATTTGAACATCTGAGTAACGCGCCATGGAAGCCTCCTTAAGATTAAAAACAGACAATGCTATAATTATAATTACATGCGAAATGTTTTTCAAACGATGTTGGAAGCCACTCAGATGTAAAAAGCGTGAAAAACACCTTGGATAAAAGAAAATGAAACTTACTTTTTTTTAAACAAAAAACGTTTTAGTGTCGTTGAGAAAAATATAACATATATTTGTAATATATTAGCAACAATTACACATCAATTTGGGGGATTCATGAGTGCTTTTGATTTATTGATTATCTATGTCTATTTGTTTACGCTGTTTACATCATCGGTTCGGCTCAAAGTCCATGTAGCCCTTTACCGGACGCTGAAAGTGGTTTTAACGGCCATGATGGTTATGGCCACTGTGTTATTTGTTCAACAGTTCCCCACTGACACACAAGCCATTATTATTCACGTGATTAAGTTTGTCCCCGTTATCTTTTTAATATTTATCGTCAATCAAAATGATATTAAATTGATGCTTAAAACGTTACGTTTAGGTAAATTTATGGGCAATCTTTATGAACAATCCCAAAATGACCTGATCGAAGGCATTCAATACCTCGTCGATCATAAAATCGGGGCGATTATTACCATCGAGCGTGATGATGATTTAAGTGAATATATCGATAAAGCCAGCGCGCTTAATGCGCCGATTAATGCGAGTCTAATGGCCTCTATCTTTATCACCCAATCGCCGCTTCATGATGGGGCGATTATCGTTGTTGATCAGATGATGGTGTGTGCCGGGGCGTATTTCCCAACCTCGGAATCTCAAGCTATCCCGAAACGATTGGGCTCTAGACACCGGGCAGCCTTAGGCATCAGCGAAGTCACAGACGCTTTTACCATCATTGTTTCTGAAGAAACGGGGGAAGTTTCGATTGCCCTAGATGGGAAGCTCGATTTAGATATCTCCAAGGAATCATTATTGCTTTATTTAAACCAATATTTCCGCCAATAAAAAGCCGATATCGGCTTTTTTAATATGCTATAATTAGACCCAAAGAAGGAGATGCGATGGAGCTATTTGATGTGTGTGTCATCGGCAATGATATCAGTGCGTATGTGGCGGTGGCAACCCTCGAAAAAAGCGGCCATAAAGTCGCGCATATTAAAGCCTTTGACCATTACTTAGAAGAACAATTTACACCGTCTAAGGGTCTTCCTGACATGAACCATGAAGAAGGGCTGATTGGAAGCGAAGGAATCACGCAAGAGATTCTTTCTTTTTTAGGTTTAGATGGTCTCGTCAAATCCCACGCACCTTCCGCATATAAAGAAATTTTAACGGATGGACGGGTGCTCACGAGACATTATGATAAAGCGGCTTTTCGGGTTTACCTGATTCGCCATTTTCCTCAACATGCTAATGCTATTGAGCAGTGGATGGAAGATATTCATACCGTATATGAGGCCTACAAAGCATCACTCAATCCGACGCACTATGAGACTATGTCAAACACCTTTGATATTCTGGGAAAATGGGTGAATTCCACCCTAGATACATGGCTGAATGACTATTTTCAAGATGCGGCGCTTAAAAAAAGTGTTCAAGTGTTTAATGATTTATACCCATCCTCACTCAGTGAAATTCCGACGGTAGAATATTTAATGTATTATTTCACGGCATTTGAAGAAAAAGGCCGAGTGACTTCCTTAAGTTTCACCGACTGGACTAAAGGATTTAAAAAACGAGCGAATGTGACCTATTTCACCTCCGCGTTACTGGACGTAACGTTTGATGAAAATGATTACACCGTAACGCTCAAAAATAAAGACACGTTTAAAGCCCGTTTCTTAATGGGCCAAGTCCACCGCTCGGAGGCTGAATCTACGACGTACCGGTGGATTGATATTGAATTGGATCCACACTATTACGAAAATATCTTCAAAGTTCCCATTCACTTTAAAGGCACGCCTTTATTTGAATCCTTAAAAGTCATCCCGCTTCACACCATGAATCCTAAGAAAAAAGGAAAGCTCCGATTAGAAGTGGTCTCGCAAGCGGATTCAAGTTTATTGGTGACGTATATGGATCGCCACTTTAAAGGGTTTGAAGCGGCCATCAACACCATCACCGAACGTCAACCATTCCGTAAAAATATCCCGCATTTATATGAGTCTTATGCGTTATTTCACACGTTAGAAGTTCGTGAGGATTTATGGGATGAACCCAAATGGATGCAGATTCCCCTCAATGAGTCTTTAAAAAGACCGATTTTGATGCGGCTTTTAAAAGGGATGTATTTTGCGCTTGAAATGGATCAATTTATTCGTGAAGAAACCACCCCTAAAAGATCCAGTTTAATGGTGCAAGCCGCGGAACAATTAATGCTGGTGATGAGCGCTAAAAAGCGTCAAGCCATCGAGCTTAAAGCTGGGTATCAGACGGTGGCCATGTCGGTCAATAAACAGGGAGCCACACGGATTGATACGGCCGAAACCCCCGTGCAAGTCGATATCAAAGCGTTGTTAAACGCGAAAGAAACACCGATTCAAGAAACGGATATCGAAGCTGAGGATTCTTTAAAATCTTGGTTTTTAAAAGCCATCCAGCACCCCGTCAAGACCGATTCAAAAAAATGGCCACTCATTGGGATGCTTCTCAATGCGGCCGTTCTGATGGTGTTATGGGGGGTCCGTGATGATTCATTTGCGGCGTTTGGTTTTGGGGCGTGGTTATTATTTAAAGAAACCATTTATTTGATGCGCTACCGGACCTTTACCCGGTTTGAAAGTATTTTAGGGATTGCCCTAGTCCTCCTTGGATTTGTCCAAGTTTTATGGCCGTTTGATATGGGTATTTTTTGGGTCTTTATCGGACTAACACTCATGATTGTCAACGAACACCAGTTAGACCTCATTGACCGCGAGTTTTCGTTCGATCCGATTCATCAAGAATTATCAAATCTGTACCTTAAAGCTTTTAATAAACGCATGTCACATGCGATCAGTTTAACGTTTGTCATTATGGGACTTTCTTATTTTATCGATTCAATTTTGGCGCCCATATTACTGGCTTTAGCGAGTATGATGTTCATCCTTTGGACGTATTACGAAGATAAGCGTAACTATATTGAATATCATGGCGAGGAACTCATATGATTTTCTTAGTCATCGGCGGTTGGGCTTTGATGATTGTGCTCAAATATAGCCGCCTCAAAAAAGGATTACTAGACATTTTATGGACGGGAGCCATCACAGTTTTTTATGGGCTCGTTCTATTTGATACCCTCCCTTTTTTCGCAGACCCTGAATGGATTATCTATGGCGGGGCTTTAGGGACGCTCCTCTTTTTTAATCTCGGCAGTGTCATCAAAGGTCAAGATGATTCACTGAC
>CBFHYA010000023.1:1981-10845 GCA_965659955.1 Candidatus Izemoplasmataceae bacterium | reverse complement strand
ATCGCTTCCCTAGCCATTGATGAAACCATTTTAGCGACCCAAAACAATTACCTAGGGGTTCGGGCAAACTTTGAAGAAAATGTGCCCTACCAAACCACCATTCGGGGGACTTACATCAACGGCTTTTACGATACGCACACGATTCCTTACGGGGAAAGTGCCTATGGGTTCCCAGAAAAAGGGGAAACTATCGTCAATGTCCCCGACGCTCAGACCATCACGTTATGGCTCGGTGAAACCCCCGTGAACTTGAACTATGCGAAACTCATCGAACTCAAACGGCGTTATCACTTAAAGGACGGATTTACCACACGTTCAGCGCTTTATGAAATGATGGATGGGGTGCAACTTTGGATCCACACCAAACGCTTAACGCATCTTTCGTTTAAACCGCTTTTCATGATTGATTACACCGTGGAAAGTGTGAATTATGACGGAGAAATACGCATTGAATCAAGACTCGATGGGAACGTTGAAAACACCGTCTCAACCACCGATATGCGGGCTGGGACCCATGAAGCCAAACGATTAAAAATGACTCATATTGATGCGCAAGAAGACCGCGCTCAAATGGATGTTGAAACCTTATCCACACATTTTCAATGCACCGTGGGCCTCACACATTCAGAACCTTTTCATTACGAGGCGCTAAACGATGCGATCAGCGCGACGAAAACCATTCAACTTACAAGAGGCGATTCATTTAGCTTCCAAAAGTTTGCACTTTATTACAACAATCTTGACCACGAAGAAGTTGAAAGCCTCTTAGAAAGTGGCTATCACTTTGTTGAAATGACGTCATTAAATGATATTTACTCCATGCAAAAATCAGCCTTAGAAGGCTTTAATCCGTTTGGTGAGATTCATATTAAAACCAAGCAAACAAGCACACTAAACGAAAGCATCACCTATAACCTTTATCAACTATATACCGCGGGGGCGCACAGTCCACGCACGAACATC
Source organism: Candidatus Izemoplasmataceae bacterium (assembly GCA_965659955.1). GTDB lineage: Bacteria > Bacillota_I > Bacilli_A > Izemoplasmatales > Izemoplasmataceae > JAGYII01. Next base: position 9,882 of record CBFHYA010000023.1, on the reverse strand, counting down.
CCGGCCAAAGGGCTCACCGGTGAAGGCTATGAAGGACATACCTTCTGGGACAGTGAAATTTATATGCTCCCATTCTTCATGCAAGCGGACCCTAAACTCGCCCTTAATCTCTTAGAATATCGCTATTACCATTTAGAAGCAGCCCGGCAAGAAGCCTATAAACTCGGCAATCCCGAAGGGGTTAAATACGCCTGGCGGACCATTTCTGGTCAAGAAACCAGTGCCTATTATCCCGCTTCCACCGCGCAATACCACATTAACTCTGACATTGCCTATGCGGTTATTCAGTATTACCGGCTGTATCATGATGAAACCTTCATGGTCCATAAAGGCTTTCCGATTTTGCTTGAAACGGCCCGGTTCTTTAAAGATCTCGTCACCAAACACGATGGCGCGTATCATCTCCATCACGTGACGGGCCCCGATGAATATAACGCCGTGGTGGATGATAATTATTACACCAATGCGATGCTGAAATATCATCTTGAGTTTTTACTTGATTACACGAAACTCAGGACTGATTGGATTGATGATGATGAACGCGCGCTCTTTCAAGATATCGTCAATCATCTGTATTTACCGTTTCATGAAAGCTTAAACATTGATTTGCAAGATGCGAGCTTCCTATCCAAAAAACCCGTTGACTTAACGACGATTCCGGAGGATAAAAAACCACTCCTCCTGCATTATCATCCATTAACCATCTATCGCTATCAAGTCCTCAAGCAAGCCGATACCGTGCTTGCGCACATGCTGCTATTTAACCGGCCAGAGGCCGTAATGAAAGATAGCTTTGCGTTTTATGAGAAAAGAACGACGCACGATTCTAGTCTTTCCTACTGTGTGCATGCCACGCAAGCGGCGAAGCTTGGCGACATCGAAAAAGCCTATGAGTACTTCATCAAAACCGTGGATTTAGATTTAACCGATAGTCATAAAAACACCTTTCATGGCCTTCACCTGGCCAACTTAGGTGGGGTCTACTTGGCCATCCTTTATGGGTTTATCGGCTACACGGTAGATACGCCCGTATCGATCACCCCTCGGTTACCGAGCGCCTGGAAAGCTTTATCAATGAAGATACGTCTGAATGAAAACACCACGGCAAGCTTAGAATTAACACATAAAACACTCACCTTAACCGCCGATGCGGAAAGCAAAATCCGCGTCCACGGAACGCTTTTAGACCTTGAAGAAAACGTTCCTCGTACCATCCCTAATTCGTGGTTTTAACCGCTTCACCGAAAGGTGAATGCATAAAACATATTAAATCTATAGGAGGATTTAAGAATGAAAAAGCTATTAGCATTAGGCATGATGCTGACCACAGCACTCGTGCTCGTTGCATGTGGTGGGGGCGAAGAAGCACCCCTCATCATTTATCAAAACAAAGTTGAAATCGACGATGTTTTGAAAGATTACGCAGCCGCTTGGGGCGAAGCCAACGGCATCGAAGTTGAAGTCAGAACGTGTGGGGGGGATACTTGCGGGTATGCCAACCAAATCGTTTCTGAATTTAATGCGGCTCAACAACCAGACATTTTTGTCTTTGAAGGTCTCGGACAATTCTTGACCTATCAAAACAAAATCATGTCTTTAGATGGTGAAGCATGGGTCGATGAAACCGGTGTTGAATTCATCTACGAAGGCAGTGTCTATGGATTCCCCATTAACTTAGAAGGTTGGGGACTCGCCTATAACGCAGACATCTTAGAAGAAGCCGGCGTCGATCCAAGCACATTAACCAGCCTTGCGGGCTATGAAGCGGCGTTTGAAACACTTAACTCACAAGCCGATGCATTAGGCCTTGACGGTGTGGTTTCGATGGCCGCAGGTTCTGGACTCACCTGGGTCACAGGGCTTCATAACTTCAATGGGTATTTATCTTCTGGGCTTGAGTATACCGATCGCTCAGTGACGGTAGACTTACTCAACGGAATTTCCGATACCGATCGTTTAGAAGCCTTAGCCGATTGGGTCGAGTTACTCTTTGATTATGCCGATCCAAGTGTCATACTTGAAGGGTCCTATGACGATCAAGTCAACGCCTTTAAACTTGGACGGACCGCCTTTATCCATCAAGGAAACTGGATTGATCCGAACCTCATTGCAGACGGTGGCATAGACTTTGAAGTCGGGTATGCTCCGCATGCATCTGGAGTCGGTGCAGTCGATTCCATCTTTGTGGGTGCACCATCTTACTACGGGATTAACCCCGACGGTGGAAACACCGATGCGGCCAAACAATTCCTCAATGATATGGTCTTTGATCAAGCGGGTCATGAATACATGGTCAACGAAGCCAACTTCGTCCCTGCCTTTAATACCGTATCGTTAGTGCCAAGTTCACCCCTTTCAGCGGTCGTGTATGAATACGCCCAAGCAGGTAACATTTCAGCGTGGTGGCAAAATGATATGCCACCAGGGTTCGGAATGGAACAACTTGGTCCAATCTACACCTTATTTGCGGATGGGACTTACACCAAAGCGGAATTCGTTGAAGCACTTTCTCAAGAAATTGCCACACTCGCAGAATAAGTTTGACATGATTCTAAAAAAAGCAAACACACCCGTGTTTGCTTTTTTTTTGATATTGAGACATTATGAACGCACGCTCATCGTGAGCGTTATTTCTTTAAATGCTATAATAATGACAAGGAGGTTCCTATGACAATCAGTAATTACCACAGCCACCATGAGCTTTGCCGGCACGCCGAAGGAACCGCCATCGATTATGTTAAAAAAGCCATTGAGCTGGGATTTAAAGACTTAGGCATCAGTGATCATGTGCCGTCTGATTTACTCCCAGATTCCATGCGCATGCGCTTTGGTGAATTAGAAGGCTATTATGCGGATGTCTTAAACGTCCAAAAAGCTTACAAAGATCAAATCAATGTCTATTTAGGGATGGAATGCGAATACTTAGAAGACGACACTCAATACTATAAAGAATTTTTGAAGCACGTTGATTACTTGGTACTCGGACAACATTACGTGAAGGATGGTGACGGATTTCATAGTGCCTTTTATCTAAAGACCCCTGAACATGTCATCGCCTACGGAAATAAAGTCGTCAAGGCATTAGAAAGTGGATACTTTAGTTTATTCGCCCATCCAGATCTATATATGTGTGGACGTGATACCTTTGATGAAGCAGCCATTAAGGTCGCACATCAAATCGGACGAGCCGCGGAAGCCACGAAAATTCCACTTGAATTTAATGCGAATGGAATCCGCAGAGGTATTAAGGATACATCGCAAGGAATAAGATATCCGTATCCCAGAATTGAATTTTGGGAAATCATCAAAAACTATAATGTGGATGTCATCTTAAGTTCAGATGCTCACCGCCCTAATCTCTTATATGATGGTGCAATGAAAAAAGCAGAAGCAATGATCGAACAGTTAGAACTCAAACGAATTCATACCCTCTCAATGAAACATCTCAAAAATCGCCTCTAAAGCATTTTGTAAAAAAGAATAAACCAATGTGCATTTAAGATAAAAAAAGCTCAAATTTTCAAAATTATATTCCCATTTATCAAAGAAGTAGTGGTGCCCACTTAAACATATTCAAACCCAACATGATGACCCTATTTAAGATGTCATTACCTCTAAGAAACCTGTCTTTAATAGGGTCATTGGATGCAACGCCTATGATTAAACCCCCGAGAAGTGGGATTTTTAATATCACTATTTACTTTCTATAATATATATTATGTTAACTTGTGTATACGTAATTCCAAAGGTGTGCGTGCTAATCGGTGTGTAAATGGTTAATAACATTTCTGTTTCTTCTATCTGTGATGGTACCCTAAAAACCTCGAATCTTGAAAACGTGATTTAAACAATGTTACAGCTTCTATTTTTGAAAGGAATTTGCGAATGAGTAAAGTTGCGATAGTCATGACTGGTGGAACGATCACCATGAAAATCTTCGATCCGGAGCAAGGCGCATTTCCCATGCAAGATGCTTCTGACATCATTGAGGTTTTGAATGATCGACTCGGATTTCAAAATCTTGTCACTCATAAATACTCGATGATTCCATCCCCGTCGATGACGCTTGAACGCATGAAAGATTTAAAAGATTTCATTGACCCCATTTTGGCAGATCCAGAAATTTCGGGGATTGTCATCACTCATGGAACCGATGCTTTAGAAGAAACTGCATTTTATTTGGACCTCGTTCACACCTCTGAAAAACCGGTCATCGTGACTGGGGCAATGAAGAATGCCTCGGAAATTGGTTACGATGGATTTACCAATTTAGTGAGTGCTATCTATACCGCACAAAATCCGACCTCACAAAATAAAGGGGTTTTAGTCGTCATGAACTACGAAATTCATGCGGCCTGGGAAGTCACTAAAACCCATACCCTTAACTTGGATACATTTAAATCGCTCTCATTCGGCCCCTTAGGTATCATTGATGGAGAACATGTCATCTATTATCGACTCCGTAATCGTTGGTCTTTTCAGTTTCATAATGCGTTTCAATCTCCGGTCCCTATCATTACGACTTATGCAGGGATTGAACCCGACATGATTAAACAGTTCGCAAACAAACCAATTAAAGGGATTATCATTGAGGCCATGGGCCGTGGGAATGTACCGCCTCAATTGGTTAAGCCAATTGAAAGACTCATCGATAAAGATATTCCGGTCATTGTGGTATCCCGCGTTCCGAACGGGCGAGTCTTTGATACCTATGGATATCCGGGCGGGGGTAAAGATCTCATAAAAAAAGGTGCCATATTTGGCACCGATTTAACGGGTTTAAAGGCCCGTATCTTATTAATGGTGGCTTTGGGTAATCACTATCAAAAATCTGATTTAAAAGAATTATTCACGTATCAGTAATAAACACCCCATGACAAATAACTGTCATGGGGTGTTTTTATTTAGCTTTACGCTGTAAGGCTTGACGGACTAATGTGGCCGTATCCAAGGTTGGATCGAGCGAATCGGTTAGAGCCGCAATCTCTTTGGCTTTATAGCCCAGTGATTTGAGGGCGTCTTCCACCTCTTCAAGTTTAGGGGATGTTTTGAGTGATACTCCACTGCTGGTGACTTTGCCTTTCAGATCTAAGACAATCTGTTGCGAGGCTTTCGGACCGATGCCTGGGAAACGGTTTAAATATTTCGCATCGCCCGTTTCAATCGCCCGGATTATATCGTTGACTTCCGCGCTGGCAAGTACGGCGAGTGCACTTTTAGGTCCGATGCCTTTGACACTGATGAGCCGCTCAAAGAGGGCTTTTTGTTCGAGCGAATGAAATCCATACAATATGGCCTGATCTTCACGCACATAATGATACGTATGGATGAGCACATCTTGGTTCAGTGTAAATGCATACGGATTAGGTGGGACGATGTGATAGCCTATCCCTTGATTATCTAAAGTAATGCCTTGTGGGTCGATGCCTTTGATGGTGCCTTGAATATAGTTGTACATCGCATCCTCCAATAGTTCGTTTTATAAACTATTAATCTTTAAAATCAAACTCTGCGCCGCATATGCGGACGGTATCTCCGTTTTGAACACCATGATCACGGAGTGCTTGGTCGACACCCAGCCTTTTGAGTTGCCTGGAAAAGCGCCTGACGGCTTGGTCTTGTTCAAAAACGGTCATTTTGAAGATTCGCTCAAGTTCACCGCCATAGACTTCATAAACCCCATCATCAGCGCGCTCAAGTTCAAAGGGAATATCGAGGCTTTCTTCGTATTTATAATAATAGTAATCATCGTCTTTGGGAACTTGTTTGGCTTGTTCTAAGTATTTCGATGTTTCAAAAAGTAACGGCTCTAAGTTTTCTTTTTGATAGGCACTGATCGGGAATATCGCCATATCGGGGTAGGCTTCCTTGAGCGCTTTTAAGTTATCTTCGGCTTCTGGAAGGTCCATCTTATTGGCCGCAATGAGGCGCGGGAGGTTTAATAAGTCAGGATTATAGGCCTTCAGTTCATCCAGTATTACCTTCACAGAATCCACCGGAGAGGTCCCGTCCATCGGCGCCATATCCACGACGTGAACCAACACCCGCGTTCTTTCAATATGTCTTAAAAATTGATACCCAAGCCCCGAGCCTTCCGATGCGCCTTCAATGAGACCTGGCATATCGGCGACCACAAAGTTTTTACCATCTGGGGCTTGAACCATCCCTAAATTGGGGACTAATGTTGTAAACGGATACGCCGCAATTTTCGGTTTGACTGCACTGATGACACTAATCAGTGTGCTTTTCCCAGCTGAAGGTAGACCAATTAAACCAACATCGGCGAGTAATTTAAGTTCCATAGTGACCGGTAAAACGCGGCCTGGTTCACCTTTTTCAGCGATTTTGGGCGCGGTATTATGGGCCGTCACAAATTTGACATTTCCCCGGCCTCCACGGCCCCCATATACGACAGGGACTTGTTGGCCTTGGTGAATGATATCGGCAATCAAAGCACCATCTTCGTTGCGTACTTGCGTACCGAGGGGGACTTTAATGATGAGGTCTTCACCGTTTCGCCCGTGGCGCTTTTTATTTTGACCGTTGATGCCGTCTTCGGCTATAAATTTCTTTTTATAGCGAATATCTAAGAGGGTCGAAAGTCCTTCATGACCTTCGATAATGACATGGCCGCCGCGGCCCCCATCTCCGCCTGATGGGCCCCCTTTGGGGACGTATTTTTCACGACGAAATGCGACGATACCATCGCCGCCTTTACCACTTTCTAATTCAACGTTGACTAAATCAACAAACATAGGGGCTCCTAAAGGCTTTCTAAGAATGTATTAAGCGCGGGGCGATGACTAAACCGGAAGGTTTGATGGCTCCGCTGATGTGACTGTAGTAACTCAAGAATACTCGGCCGGCGCGTCTCATTAAAGTTTAAAACATAGGTTAAAAACTCTTGATCGATTTTTTCGATGCAGCCATCCGCCATATCGGACCGGGCACGACCGTGATAGGTTTTTTCGCGTTGCTTGATTCCGTTTAACGCCATTTGCGTGGGATAATCCAGAAAGATTAATGTATCTGCGACCTTGAGGCGGGATTCCAACGTCCCCGAATTCAAATAATTACCGTCCATCACAAACGTCGGATGCGCTTCGATAAAGTCATCCACTTTATTAATGAACTGCTCGCGCGGGGTCGATTGCCAGTTTTCAAGCCAATATAGACTATCCAGATGGACATAAGGAATGTTAAGTTTTTCTGATAACTTTTTCGATAACGTGGTTTTCCCCACCCCTGAATTACCGAAAATGAGTATTTTTTGGGGTGGGGTTAAAAGCGTCGGTCGTTCATAAGCGATGCGGTAAATCGCATCAATGAAGCCACGTTCTTGGAATTGGAAATAATCTAAGAATACGCGCATCGCATCATTGGCTGGATGCGTATCAATCCAAATGGATTCTAATCCGCGCACTTTGGCTTCTTGTATGATGGCCATCATCATCGCCTTAGCGGTTCCCGTGCGTTGACTTAAAGGATCGGTAAAAATGCGGTGAACCGCAACGCCAGACTTACCTTGCCATGGAATGTCATCGTAATAAGGGTCGTGGGCAATTAAAGCAAAGTAGCCTTTAATCTTACCGTCATCATAGACATAGCCCACCCCCGCCTGAACGTCCGCTTCAAAATGAGCACGTCCGGGATAAGACGCAGACCATTGATCGAGGCCCTTCGCATGCATCGTTGAAACGGTGCGCTCTGCCATCGCATCAAGGGTTAATATGTCATTAAGCGTCGCTTTTCTTACCATAGGTTGTCCTTTAAATGGGGTCTTTAAATTATAGCCATTGTCAAAAAAAATGGCAAACCGTAAGGGCTTGCCATGTGCGTATTAAAGGGGATATACGGATGCTTGTTTTTTCTCTTTACCGATGCGTTCGTATTTGACGACG
>CBFHYA010000023.1:0-1886 GCA_965659955.1 Candidatus Izemoplasmataceae bacterium | reverse complement strand
AAAACTTACTTCTTGGCCGACTTCAACATCGACTAACTCGGTGTAAATTTTATCGCCTTTGGCGACGGTGAATTGCTTGCCACCGGTTTCAATGACTGCTTTCATCTTGCACCTCCTCATTTTTTAAGACTCGCCATGAAGGTCAGCAAATGCTGTTTAAAACCTTTTCTGTGCGGTGTGCACTGCTTAACAAGAATACCAAAGCGGCCCCTTTTTGTCAATGCTTTTAGTTGGGTTTTGTCTACACTGAAGAGCTCACTCAAAACTTTCCGTTATGTGCGACTTCTTACCGGCTTTAAATGAGTAGAATTCATCTTTGCCCATGATGATGTGATCGGTCATAGGGATATCCATCATTTTAGCCGCTTCTTCGATAATACGTGTGGTCTTTCGGTCTGCTCTGGAGGGCATCGCGTCTCCGCTGGGATGATTATGGACCATGATGAAACTCGCCGCACTCATCGACACGGCATATTTAAATATTTCTCTTTGATGAACGAGTGAACTGTTTAAACTTCCTTTGAACAGTTCGACCCTCTCAATCAAGTATCCTTTGGTATCCAGATAAAGCACAATGAAGTGTTCTTGAGTTAAGGGTTCGACGTCATCTTTCAAATATTCGTAGACTTTTTGCGGAGACCCTAGAAATGAACTTTTGACGAAAGCCTCTTGGTTGAGTCTTTTACCCAGTTCTAACGCCGCCAGTAATTGCATCGCTTTGACTGGGCCAACGCCTTTCATCTGCATCAAGTCATATACGGATGCTTTACGAATGTTGTGAATCCTTTTAAACCGTGTTTGGAGATGCTTAGCAAGTTCTAAGGCCTCGTGATCGTCGTCATGGCGCTGTATTAATAGCGCAATCAATTCGTGCGTCATCATCGCCGACTTCCCCACCTTAATAAATCGAGTTCGGGGATTTTCATCTTTTAAGGGTTTCATATAAAAACCTCCTCATGTAAACCATTCACACAAGGAGGCTAAATTACTTTTAATTGATCGATTATTTTAAGATGCGCTTTCGCAATCGCATACGGGAAATCAGTTAGTGACACGAACGATAATGCGGAATTATCTTTAAGTTCCACACGATGGACCACGAGATGCCAAACCTGATGAGAAAAGATGTGATCAAGTTTCAAAGCCTCATCGTGGGCCATTACATTGAGTTTGAATTCCGACTCAAATGCGTTTAATGCCGACTTTAAATCTCCTTCATATTGCGGGAAGGTATAAAGGTTCGCAAGCAAACCTTTATCTGGACGTTTCACCAAAAACACTTTGTTCTCATGCGTTGTCACAAACACGTGATACGCTTTTTCCGTCTTTTTCGTATTTTTGATCATGACCGGAAGCTCGCCCTGTGTGTTCGTTTGATACGCCACACACATGGATTGCATGGGACAAGCCTCACACTTTGGACTTTTTTGACACACCGTGGCACCCAGTTCCATGAGTGCTTGCGTGAAATCACGTGGGGTGGCGTGTTCAATCATTGACTGGGCCACCCCTTCAACCACTCTAGCATTGACGGGCTTCATCAAATCTTGGTCATAGCCTGTTAAGCGGGATATGACTCTAAGGACATTCCCATCGACGGCCGCACTCGGCTGATTGAAGGCAATCGAATGAATGGCCCGGGCAATATAGCGGCCCACCCCTTTTAAGGATTCAATGGTTTTAAGGTCATGGGGAAACACCCCATCCATCTCAAAACAAATCCGCTTGGCGCTTTCATGGAGATGTTTGGCTCTTCGGTAATACCCTAAGCCTTCCCAATATTTTAAGACTTCATCTTCCGATGCATTCGCAAGTTCACATACCGTATCAAATCGCTTGATAAAGCGGTTGAAATAAGGGACTGCCGTATCGACTTGTGTCTGTTG
>CBFHYA010000022.1:0-12755 GCA_965659955.1 Candidatus Izemoplasmataceae bacterium | reverse complement strand
ATTATTTTTATTGTGATCTTTCCTCTTTTTAGTAAGGAGAATAAAGTATCAAAACTACTTCGCAGTAATGGTTCTATTTTTATAATAGTAATGCTTATTTTTGGTGCCTTGCTTTATAGGACTGGCACTTATTTCTTTGGATTTGATTTTGTGACATTGTATGGACCTTTCAATGCTCAAATTGGGCGTATACCCGCTTATTTTATGATGTATCTATTAGGAGTAATAATTGGAAGAAACGGAGTCAACAATACTTTTCTCGTGCAAAATTATCGAATGAAATATTACATTTTCCTTTTAGCAATAGGTATTTTATCGGGTCTCATTTTTGCGGTCTTATTAATAAACTCTCAAATTATAATACTCTATTATATTGGTGATATTTTAATCGCAGCTACGTTTGCTTTGATCACAATAGCCCTATTAGCTATATTTGTGAATCATTTCAATCAAGAATCAAAGTTTTTAATTATCCTAGCTGAGAATGCTTTTATGATATATATATTGCACTACGGAGTAGTATCAGCGTTACAGGGTATCTTCTTTAGAATCGATTTTAATGGTTTTTTAGAAGGTGTATTAGTATTCATTCTTGGGTTTATCATAAGTTTTTGGATATCATATTTGCTTAGAAAAATTAAAATTATAGCCAAGATAGCATAGAGTGTATTGGTAAAAGACTACATAGCAATGAAACGTTGTTAGCATAACCAGTGTATTCAAGCTAGAATATAAGCACAGGAGGTTAAACTATGACGTTCGGTGAGCGAATAAGAACTTTTAGAATAAAAATGAATATGAGCCAAAGACAACTCGCAGAGTTGATAAATGTAATTCCACAAACCATTTCAAAGTGGGAAAATGATTTATCTGAACCCGGATTTCAAATGATTACTAAAATGACAGAAATATTCCACATTTCACACGATGAACTATTTGTTGGGGAAACAGAGATATTATACAAAGGCCCTATTTATTCAGCCAAAAAAGACTTAAGAATGAGAAAATATTATGATTTCTTTATGGGATTCTTGGTATTTCTATCGGTTGCTCTAATTTTCACAAGTTCATACGTCTCAACTCTCGAAAATTTGACGTGGCATTACCCATTTGGATTATCCCTGATGGCAACATTTTCGTTATTTGAGCTTTTCGTGATATCCCGATGGAGAAACATCAATTTAGATCTACCCGATGATTTACTTGATGTTTATATGGATAAGGTAGTGATTCATAGTGAAAATTATACGATTGACGTTAACAATGTTCAGAAAATCGATACTCTTAAATATTCGTTTTATTCTGGATTACGTCTATATGACAACAATGGCTTTCTAAAGATTTGGACCACCACCAATCAAACTTTAGTTGTCAGAGATATAGTGGATATTGATTCTTTAAAAATAGTGTTGTCTAAATTGAAGTATAAAAATATTGAGGAGGAGACAAAATGAATTTTTTATGGGGAAGTTTGATGGTATTGATTGGTCTATTTTTATTAGTCAGTGCCATGAGAAAAAGTGAATTTATCATTTACAGACTGTTTGTCGCAAGAGCAAAACTGTTATGGGGAGATAATGTACATTCATTCTTCGTCGTAGTAGGAGTTATTCTTATGGGTTTAAGTTCTTTATTCTTTTTTGGAATTTGGGGTTAGACATTCTAATCTAATATTTGAATACAAAAGTATGGGTTCGATACCCAACAATAAGTAGATAGTAGAATAACCTATTTTGACACAAGGAAATTAGCACCTAAAAAAATCGAAAAATACAACGTCTAAATTAAGCCATAATTTAGGGGTGTATTTTTTCGAGTGGGGGTGTAAAATTGTAGCAAAATAGTTCATTCAACCCAATTAATAATGTGAAGCTTAATCCCATGGGATTGAGCTTTTTTTATGTGTATTTCTCCATCCAATTTGCTATAATTAAGAAAACTTAAATGCATTTATGTCAGTGAGGGATGGTTAATGTTTGAACATACGGCAGATTCAATCCAAGAAGTGGTGGCTAAATACGTTGATTTAGAAACCAATACCATTGAACAGTATCCGGCCAAGCAAAAAAGACAATGGGCTATATTATATTATCTGCATCAACTATTTAAAGATGGCCATACCTACCATGAAAAAGAGGTCAATGCCCTTTTAAAACCATGGTACGAAGATTACGTACGGTTACGCAGAGATCTTGTTGATTTTCAATTTCTATCAAGAACACCGGATGGTTCATTGTACGAAAAAAAATCCATTCAACTCTGAGTAGGTGCACCACCCGCGACAAATAAAGGCTTCGATTATGTACCAAAAAATTAAAGTAGGTCGTTTAAAGGGGCCTACTTTTTTACTTTTATCATGTTTTAAAAACATGGATGTTAATTGTTAAATTGACGGTGTGATCATTTCTTGAGTCATTATTTTTGCAGGCTTGAAGGATATAGGTGCTATTATTAATTCACGTCACAATAAGGATGAACCCCAAATGACTAAAATACTTACAAAACGCCAAGCAAGAGATTATCTGGTCCAATATCACCATATTAATACATCTCCTTCATTCTCAGGTAAGGAGGGGGTTCTTCAAATCATGAGACATTTACATAGTCTCCAATACGATCCTTTGGATGTTGTTGGGAAGAATACGGATTTGACATTGCAAGCCAGAGTCTTGGATTACAAGAGAAATGAGATAAATGAATTATTGTATGAAGATCGAATTTTGCTTGATGCTTGGGACAAAATGATGGGCGTGATTATGGCTGAGGATTTCCCGAGACTCAAGCCGGTGAGGGATTGGCGGACAAATCTCGAAGTGAACACTCTGAAAAGACGCCATCAAATGGATGCATTAGACTACGAAAAGGATGTCTTAAGACTCTTAAAAGAATCACCCAAATACGCCAAAGATATAAAGTTAGGAAATACAAAATCTCAAGTATGGGGCCATTCTAAATCCTCTACGGCCACACTTGACTATTTGTTTCATAAAGGTCTCATTGGTGTTCGAAGCCGACATAATACACAAAAAGAATACGATTTGATTGAGCGGTTAATCCCTCAATATATCAAAGATTCCTTGTTCTCAGAAAAGGATTTTGAAGAATACTACATGTTAAGAAGAATCGAGTCTTTAGGCATTATGCGGTCAAAAAAAGGAATTCATCTCGCAGGCCCCAGGATCTATGACAATGTGAGAAGAAACACCATCATTCAATCACTTCTAAAAAAGGATTTAATTCAAGAAGTGCGTATTGAAGGTGTAAAAGATCGTTGTTTTATATCAAGTAAACATCGAGTTTTAGATAATGAAATTGTTCCAAGAATTTCATTTTTGGCTCCGCTTGATAATATGCTTTGGGATCGAGATTTCATCGAGCAAGTATTCGATTTTAAATACAAATGGGAAGTTTATACGCCCGTAAAAAAAAGAGAATATGGCTACTATGTGTTGCCGATATTATTCAAATCTAATTTTGTCGGCCGAATCGAATTTGAAAAGCATCGTGGGCATGCTGATTTTAAAGTCAAAAACCTTTGGCTTTTACATGAGAACGAAGAGATACACACTCACTTGAAAGACACACTGAACCGATTTCAACATTATCTAACAGCCTAATCTCCACATAAGTCTCTTGAGTCACTCATATTTTTTTTAATTGTGATCACAACAAAAAAACACCGCTTCATACATTCACTAATAAGCGGTGTTTTTTAGTTATAAAGATATATTTTGAGTTTTAAGAATCGGTTTCGTAATCAAATGAACGACATGTAATATCTATGTCATATATAAGTCATGATTTATTTAAAAGTTAATGAAGGTTTCATTACGGCCACGCGCGACAATGTCTCGTACATACTGCAATATTCCGTCGCTTTCTGCCACGCTTTTTCAACCTTCTTTTGATTACTTTCATCAACGCCACTGACGGTCACGTTAACGATGACTTCTTTTAAGATGGTGGGGACTTCGTCGCGTTTGATGCCGGTGATGTCATAATCCACACTCCCGACATTGGTGCGCATTTTATCTAAGACGTCTTGGAAGGTGTAGTTGAGGCAAGCGCCTAAGCCGCCTAAGACCATGTCATATGGTTTTAAACCAACCGCCCCGACCGGGACGTTTTCGGTGGCTTTCAGTGTGCCTTCATTTTGGCCATTGTAAGCAATTTGAATGTGTGTTGCCAATGTTGTCAGCTCCTTTGATATCGATTGAGTGAATCCTCAATTAATTGTAACGCTTCTTCCTTAGAATGAAAGTCATATACTTCGACTTTTTTGTTTTGTTGGAGATCTTTATAGGTTTGGAAGAAGTGGCGGATTTCTCTTATGGTATGTTTATTCACATCTTTGATTTCATCGATGTCTTCAAAGCGGGGATCTTTATCCATCACGGCGATGATTTTGTGATCTTTTTCATCGTTATCGACCATATCTAAGTAGCCAATGACCCGGGCATCTACGATGCAGCCTGGGAATGTTTTCGTGCTGGCTAATACTAAGATATCTAAGGGATCGTTATCTTCCGCGAGTGTGTCTTCAATGTAGCCATACTCGGCGGGATACGTCATTTCAGAATAAAGAACTCGGTCGAGCTTAATACGCCCCTTGGCTTTGTCGATTTCATATTTGTTTTTAGTCCCCATGGGGATTTCAATCACGGCTTCGACAATTTTACGCATCGGGGGTCTCTAATAGTTTCTTCATATTGCGGTGCGGGATGCCGGCGTCTAAGAAAATGTCGCCGTAAATTTCATACCCGAGTTTTTCATAAAAAACGATACTTTCAAGCTGAGCAGCGAGTTTCACTTTGGTAAAGCCTTGCTTGATGGCCTCTTTTTCACAGCGTTCCACCAACTGGCGGCCTAACCCTTGTCCTCGGGACTCTTCCAAGACGGCAATGCGGCCAATTTTTCCCGCATATAACCGGGCTGCACCGACGACTTTTTCTCCTTCATATGCATTAAATAGTGTTGCGGTGTAATCATTGTGATCATACTCTTCTTCCCAAGGAACGTTTTGTTCGATGATGAACACACGCCCCCGAATTGAAAAATGATCGAGAATTTCTGCCTTTGAGTCCGCCTCGATAATGTGCATGCATTTCCTCCTAGATTGAAAAGGTTTTATTTTTCTTTGAATCATGCTAAAATAGCGTTAAATTAGCCATTCAAGCGTTCCACATAATCATTATAACAAGAGTTATGAGAAACTGAGTGGTGGTTTTTTGAAAACCTTTGCAGATAAGGAGCGTTCGTCATGCATAAAGATTTTGTCATTACCCACGACGCTGGGTTACATGCGCGTCCTGCCACTCTTCTTGTGGCCAAAGCGAATGAATTTGATAATTCCATTCGACTCACTTACGATGACACCACCATTGATTTAAAATCCATCATGGGGTTACTTTCACTGGGGATTCCGAAAGGATCTTTGGTCCGCGTGGAAGTTGAAGGAGACGATGCGGCGAAAGTTTTAGAAGCCATTTCGTATGCCATCAGCGAAATCAACGCCGAAGCTTAACGTTTAAAGCCCAGTCCAAGTTTCTTTTTGAAACGTTGGACTTTTTTTATGGCCAATTGTTCGGCGTGTTTTTTTCCATCATCCAAAATATGAGAAAGTTCTTGTGATTCCATGAGTTCATGATACCGCTCTTGAATCGGCGCTAAGTGGGCCGCGATTTTCGTGCCCAAATCGTCTTTGAAGGTTTGGTAGTTGGCATCTTTATAGCGCTTTAACAAAGTATCTACACTGGTTTCTTCCAAAGCTGCATATATGCGTAACAAATTACTCAAGCCTTTTTTATTTTCAGGATCATACCGGACCGTCCCTTCACTGTCGGTGACGGCCGAACGGATCCTTTTTTTGATGATATTTTCCGAATCGGAAAGTAAGATTTTACTTTTAACGTTGGGATCGGATTTTGACATTTTTTGTTCGGGGTTTTGCAGTGACATGACGCGCGCGGTGAGCTCAGGGAAAAGAGGTTTAGGCACCGTGAAAAAATCCTCATATTGGTGATTGACCCGCTCGGCAATCGTGCGGGTGAGTTCTAAGTGCTGTTTTTGATCATCCCCCACAGGGACAAACTCCGCATCATAAAGCAATATATCACCGGCCATTAACACGGGGTAGGTAAATAAACTGGACCGGATGCCTTCGACTTGTTTTTGCGCCTTATCTTTAAATTGCGTCATCCGTTCGAGTTCGCCCATGTAAGCAAACGACTGGAGTAATACGTCCATCTCTTGATGGGCGGTGATTTCAGATTGCACAAATAAAGACGTTTGTTCTAAATTAATCCCACACGCCACATACATGGCCGCCAGCGATTTAATCGCTGCTCTAAGTTTCCCAGGATCTTGGGGAACCGTTAAGGCATGGGTATCGGCGATGAATAAAAAGAAGTGGTGATCTGGATGTGATTTTTGTAAGGCCACAAAATTTTTGATGCTGCCTAAATACGTTCCGATATTGAGTTCACCGGTCGGTTGAATGCCTGAAACAATGGTTTTCATAGGGACTCCTCTCCAATAAAAAACGCCCGTCGCAAATAAAGCGAAGGGCGCATGCGTGCGCGGTACCACCTTGGTTTTTTTCTTTATGCCTGTTAACGCAATTGCCTGCGACAAAGTCTTCACACGTCCCATTCATTCAACATCTGGGTCTAGGTTTCACCCGTCCTAAACTCGCTTTTTACCAGAAGGGTTGAATTACTTCACGTGTGCTTTGTTGGGTTTATTTTATTGATTTTTTGCGGCGAGTGCAAGTTCTAATTCATCTAATAGTGAAGAAAGACGTTTCACGACAGCTAAGAAGGGTTCTTTGGTGGTGAGATCAATGCCACTGGCTTTGGTTTGATTGAGCGGCCAATCGCTGCCGCCTGATTCTAAGAGTTGTTTATGTAAGGCAATGTTTTTAGGATCTTTTTTCACCATTTCATAGAGTTTTAAACTGGCCGCAAAACTTGTGGCGTACTGATATACGTAATAAGGCGTGTGGTGCAGATGGGGAATGTACGCCCACTCGTATTTAGACCCAGGCTCTTCATTCAGGTCAATCCCATAGAAGTGGTCATATAAATCAATCATGATTTGCGATAAGGATTCATGGGTAATGGCTTCTCCGTTTTCTGCCTTTTGATGGGCCTCAAATTCATAGGCCGCAAAGAGGACTTGACGGTAGAACGTGCCCATGATGTCATCGATGGACTGTTGTAAGAGGGCAATTTTATCATCGACGCTGCCAGGATTATTTTGAATAAAGTAATCCAGCAGAAGATGCTCATTAAAAGTCGAGGCAATCTCGGCTACAAAGATGGTGTAGTTTTGAATGGCCGGGGGCTGCGTATCGGCGGCGTAGAGTGAATGCATCGAATGGCCCGCTTCATGCGCTAAAGTAAAGACCGAATCGAGCGTTTCATCGTAGTTTAGCAGAATATAAGGATGGAGGTTAATCGCACTCCAAGAATACGCGCCGGTCCGTTTACCGGGTTGTTCATAAACATCGACAAACCCATCTTTTAAGGCATCTTTCGCTTTTTCTTTAAAATCATCACTGAGGTGATCGACGGCCTCAAAGAATAAGGTTTTCGCTTCATCGTAGGTATATTTAGACGTGCTTTCCGCCAGCGGTCTGAAGCGGTCAAAGGTCCGGTGTTTTTTAAGATCTAAGGCTTTCGTGCGAATGGCGTAATACCGTTTGAGTAAGTCCGTATTTTCTTTGGCCACAGCGACGATGTTATGAAACACACTGGGGTCAATGTTTTTCCCGTGTAAATACATCTCTAAACTGGAGGCGTATTTTCGTGATTTCATAGACGCGACATCGGCATCAAGCACGGTTTTATAAATGCTGGCATAGGCATTTTTACGTTCTTCATAGTATTTAAAAAAGGCCGCAAACACGGTTTCCCGGTCATCGGGATCTTCAAGATCCGTGAGGTGCGAGCGGTAGTTACCAGAAGTGATGGTAATCGTTTCACCGCTTTTGAGCGTGACCTCTACGGGTTCACGGTCGGCAATGGTTAAGCTTGTATAAATGGAGCTTCCGGAATCATTGAGTTCACTGAAGTTCGCCAGCAAGCCTTCTTCAGAAGGCGATAAGACATGGTCTTTGCCATGAAATAGTTGTTGCATCGGGAAACGGTATTCAGCCAGGCTTTCATCATTATTAATAAAGTCCATGACTTTAGCTTCACCTAGACTCAAAACTTCAGGCCGTTCAAACGCACTGACTTGAGAGAGCTTGGCCACGAAGGCACCCATTTTCTGGACCCTTGAGGCATTTTCGACATCTTTTTTGTTGAGATCACTTTTCAGCGCCGCGTACTGATAAAGCCGGTAAAGCTCAACCGATAAGTCACGTTGCATCGTGTAATACGTTTTGAAAGCTTCAAAATCACCGAGTTTGCCTTGGTAGGATGGGATTTTTTCTACGATATCATTCACCGATTGATACGCCTTTTCCCACGCTTCTACACTGGGGTACAAATATTCAAGATTCCACTTCATAAAACCACCTCATGTTCGCTAAGTTATCGCTTATTATAGCATGATACCCCCGTTTAACTCGGAATGGAAACCCTTTCACATTGCATAAAGACTTTTGCTTATTTATAATTTTTCTAAACTGTGTTATATTAAGCAAGCACGAACCATAGATTTTCATAGCGTATCAGCCATCAGTTTTTGAAGGAGGGTAACACATGATTCATATCTACACAACACCGAGTTGTTCCTCGTGCCGGAAAGCTAAAAAGTGGTTTGAAGAGCACCACATCGAGTACAAAGAAAAAAACATCTTCAACATCCAACTCTCCCGTGAAGACATCTTAATGATGCTTAAAAACACGGAAAACGGCTTTGAAGATATCATTTCGACACGGTCAAAAATTTTCCAAGACATGAATATTGATATCGAAGAAATGTCAATGAACGATCTCGTTATATTCATCATCGAAAACCCCAGTGTATTAAGACGTCCCATCATCATTGAAAACAACAAAATGCAAGTGGGTTACAACGAAGATGAAATTCGCACCTTCATTCCTAAACGTTTGCGTGAGATCATTATGTATACCAACACGCAGCAAGGGGAAGAAGGCGATTACCACACAGCCTTAGAACAATACTTTGAAGAACAAGACATCGTCAAAAACTCATCCCACTAGGATGAGTTTTTTAATGCCTTGAAAAGCGTTACATAACTTGAAGAAAGATGGGTTTAAAGGTATAATGCTCTTTGTGATGTTAAAACTTTTAGGAGGAATAAAATGGCATTAAAAGTCGCAATTAATGGGTTCGGTCGCATTGGCCGGTTAGCCTTCCGTAGAATGTTTGAAGATGCTCAATTTGAAATTGTCGCAATCAACGATTTAACGGATGCAGAAAGTCTTGCTTACTTACTCGAATACGATACTGCGCAAGGTCGCTTCTTGCACGGAGAAATCAGCTTTAAAGAAGGATCCATTACCGTTCAAGGGAAAGAAATCCCCATCTTCGCTGAACGTGATCCTGAAAACTTACCCTGGGGAAAACTCGGTGTCGACGTTGTCGTCGAAAGCACTGGCTTCTTCACCGACAAAGACAAAGCCGGTAAACATTTAAAAGCAGGTGCTAAGAAAGTATTGATCTCAGCGCCAGCCAAAGGTGATTTGAAAACCGTCGTATTCAATGTCAACCATGATGTTTTAGAGGCTTCTGACACGATCATTTCGGGCGCTTCATGCACCACAAACTGCTTGGCCCCTGTGGCCAAAGTCTTGGATGATACTTTTGGCTTAGTCAAAGGCTACATGACCACTGTTCACTCATTTACCAACGATCAAGCCACGCTTGATGGTCCTCACCCGAAAGGCATTCATGCCCGCCGTGGCCGGACCGCCGCTGCTAACATTGTCCCAACTTCTACAGGCGCTGCGGTTGCGGTCGGTAAAGTCCTCCCTAAATTAAACGGAAAACTTGATGGGATGGCACTCCGTGTGCCCACAGTCACCGGGTCCATTGTGGATCTCGTGGTCGAACTTGAAAAAGACGCTTCCGTCGAATCCATCAATGCAGCCATGAAAGCTGCGTCCAGTGAAACCTTAGGATATACCGAAGTGCCACTTGTATCTTCTGATACCATTGGGATTACGTATGGCTCTTGGTTTGATGGTCAAATGACCAGTGTATTAGAAGTCGACGGGAAAAAACTTTATAAAGTCCTTTCCTGGTATGACAACGAAATGAGCTATGTTTCTCAAATGGTGAGAACCCTCGCTTATTTCGGAAATTTAAAATAATCCATTTCTTTAAGCTTCAACCTCTCAGGTTGAAGCTTTTTTTATACCCTTTAAGCCCCATTCGTGTGGTACAATACGTAATAATCCAAATGTTAGGGGGCGCCGGTGGATAAGACACGATTAAATACGCGTTGGTTCAAACCGACGCCAAAACAATCGAAAATCCGACCTTGGCCAATCATGTTGATGCAGTATATTCTGATTTACACGGGCCTATTATTTCTGGGGTTCTTGAGTTTTCTTTTTCCCCCTATTGGCCTTCCCATTGGCATTCTTATGTTTCACAGCAGTAAAAAGCATTACGCGCTTTTCCCCCTTGCGGGTGTTTTATTACTCGTTTTCTTTACGCTATTTAATAATATTTCCATCTTATTTACCACGTAGGAGTTTATGATGAAAAACCATGCCATCCAAGCGAGAAAAAATGTCTTCGATGCGTTAAGTCCAGGTGCATTAATGCTATTAGATGCAGGCAAAGCCTTGCACCGGTCCTTAGATGCGTATCATGATTTTCATGTCGATCATAATTTTTACTACTTAACGGGCATTGACGCCCCGAATGCACGCTTATTGTTACTCAAAACTGAATCCAGCGAAAAAACGATGCTCTTTTTAGAGCCGGATACGCCTTTATCCCTCAAATGGGAAGGTCCTAAATTCTCCAAAGACGCCGCCATATCAGCGGGTGGGTTCAAAGACACAGAAGTCTATTCACTCGCGCAATTTGACGCCCAGTTCAATCAACTCATGAATTTTGCAAGGTCGCCGTACGGTGAACCACCGGTTGAGCTATGGCTAGATCTTTATCACGAATCCAAAGAAAGCACTCCCCGCCCTTTAAAGACGTTTGCCCCAATCGTGAAAAATTATCCCGAGCTGACCATCCAAAATGCGAATCGTATTTTAGCTCGCCTTCGGATGATTAAATCCGACGATGAGATTGAGGCGATTAAAAAAGCCATTTTTTATACCCATCAAGGATTAAAACGAATTATTCAAGGAATCCCTAAGCGGGCCTATGAATATGAGCTAGTTGCTGATTTCATGCATGAAACCACCTTACTGGGAAGTAGTGGCTCCGCTTTTGATACGATTGCGGCGGCGGGAGAAAACGCCACGGTCCTTCACTATGTGAATAACGATGCCCCTGTTCAAGGCGATTTAATCTTATTTGATTTAGGCGCAAAACACGGCCGGTATAACGCCGATATCTCAAGGACGTATCCCATTAATGGGACTTACCAAGGATTTGCGAAAGATGTCTATGAAGCGGTTTTAGACGTGCAAAAGAAACTAATCTCCATGGTCAAACCAGGCCTCACCTGGAAAGTCCTCAACCAAGAAGCTCAAACGCTCCTTGCTGAAAAAGCGGTGGCCCTAAAAATGATCAATTCAGCCGATGCCATTGGCGAGGTATATTATCATTCCGTGGGACACTTCCTAGGACTTGATGTCCATGACGTGGGGGTTTACACCGAACCCTTTAAACCCGGCATGGTCCTCACCATTGAACCTGGGCTTTATGGCCAAGGGGTCGGCGTCAGGATTGAAGATAATATCCTCGTGACGAAAGATGGCTCAGAAAACCTCTCAGCCGCCATTGAAAAAGACTCGTCCGCCATTGAGAAATTGTTTTAGAACCGCCACTGGCGGTTCTTTTTTTATGGTTTCATGCTATAATGATGAACGTGAAAAAACCTTCAGAAACCACCTTGGATGGCATCATTAAAACCATTACATTCCATAACGAAGAGACGGGATTCAGCGTGCTTAAAATTGAGACGCAAGAATCCTTAAATCCGTCTCTTTTTTCTATGGATACTTCCGTCATTACCGCGACAGGGGCCATCATCGACCCGCAAAAAGGAGAACACGTCACGCTCACTGGAACTGTGGAAACCCATCCAAAATTCGGCCCCCAGTTTCAATTTACCCATTACATTAAAGATCGTCCCCTCACTAAAGAAGGGATGATTGATTACTTATCATCGGATTTGTTTAAAGGCATCGGACCGACGACGGCCGAAGTCATTATGGACGCCCTGGGTGAAGATGCCTTATCTCAGATCCGGGAAAACCCCGATGTGTTAATCCCACTCAAAATTCCTCCCAAAGTGAAGGCAAATTTACCGGGCATGTTGGAAGAACACGCCCAGTTTGAACACATTCGTGTGGCCCTTTTTAAATATGGCCTGACGGTTAAGATGGTTAAATCTCTCATCCAAGCCTATGGAGATCAAGCTTTAGACCAAGTTGAGAAAAATCCGTATCGTTTGATTCAAGACGTGCGAGGCGTGGGCTTTGAGCGCGCCGATATCATCGCGGCCAAAATGGGGGTAGAAAAAGACGATGACCGCCGCATTGAAGCCTTATTTATCGTCACCTTTGAACAGGTCACATTCCGCCGTGGCCATACGCACATCGACCCGCAAACATTGCTTTCACAGATTGCGGAACGTTTGCGCGCGG
>CBFHYA010000021.1:0-14102 GCA_965659955.1 Candidatus Izemoplasmataceae bacterium | reverse complement strand
TTTTCAATATCAGAGACGGTGAGGAAACTTTTCGCTTTGGCTTGTTCCACCAACATTTCTATAATCTTATCGAATTCCACGGTTAAGCTCCTTTTTGAGGGAATCGAGGGATTCTCTCAAGGTGATTTTTTCATCGAGGGTGGTCGCTTGCGCTAAGGTTTCTTTGAGCCGGACCATCTTATCTTTGATCGCATGATCTTTAAGGACCCTCAAGAGATCTTCAAACTCTTCGGGGTTAAATGGATAATCATCCATGGAGATATGCTCATCAAGGAATGCTTGTTGGACGGGGCTCAATGACCCTTTAAAAAGCGGATACACCAAACACGAGTTGGGGTTTAGGTCATAATGTTCAAAGACTTCAAACTGGATGTCTCTAACGATGGGATTGATATACATGATGTCTTTGAATGTACGTCTAAACCAGCGTGAGTAAAATTCTTGGTAAAAAAAGTAATGCAAGATTTGAATTTCGGCCTTTTTATATTTATCCATCATCGCCGGAGCGATTTGTTTGACCGATTGAACGGGTTTTTTCAGCCCTCTAAAATCTTGCGTGAGAATCGCCACATCAATGCCCGTGGCTAAGGCGAGCGTTTTTAAATAATACGTTTGCGTGGTTAACGTGGTTTTTTTTAAGTTCGGGTAAAACTCTTTTTTGAAGCGCTCAAAGTCTCCAATTTTAGAAAGATCATACGTCGCCGTGAGTTGATCGTATAAAAAGGCGAGGGGGTCTTTGGCTTGCCTGAGCAACAGGTCAAAGGTTTCGCGGTTATTTTCTAAAAGGAACGTATCCAGATCCATCCCATCCGGCAGATCCACCAGCCTGACATCAAGGCCCGATAACATGGGAACCATCTTCTTGGCCGCACTTCTTCCGGCTTCATCCCCGTCTAAGACTAAGACAAACGTGGAGGTGAGTCTCGTGAGTTGCTGGATATGACTTTTAGAAAGGGTGGTGCCCATTAATCCGACCGTTTCAAAGAAGCCCTTTTCAAAGGCTCTTAAAACATCAAAGTAGCCTTCGGTAATGATGACACGGTTGTTTTTTTGAATGGCCTGTTTGGCTTGTGAGAGTCCATAGAGCAGTTGGTTTTTTTCAAAAACTTGGTTTTCGGCGCTATTTAAGTACTTCGGATCACTGCCATCTAAGGTTCGCCCGGAAAACCCACGGACCTCACCGTTGGCATCCATAATCGGAAACATGAGACGGTCTGAGAAAAAATCCTTAGGTTTAGCGTCTCCGGTAATCAACCCCGCATCTAAGAGTTCACTGGTGAGATACGATTGCCCGGTGAGCGTATTTAAAAGATTGTCTCGCCCTTTTAAAGCTACCCCTAAGCGGAAAGTATCCACCGTCCGCTCGGTAATTTTTCGCGACTTTAAATAGGCCATGGCATCGTCGCCTTTGCGGGAATTGCTGAGGACTACATGATACATATCACTGGCGGCTTTTAACGCCGAAAGTAATCGTTGATGAGGGTTTTCTTTCGCTTGATAATCAAGCCCCGCCCTTTCGGCCAAGGCCTTTAAGGCTTCAGAGCCGGATATCCCGCGGGTGTTTTTTAAAAACGTAATCGCATTACCGGAGGCTTTACAGCCAAAACAATGATACAGCTGTTTATCTTCTGATACCGAAAACGAGGGGGTTTTTTCATCATGAAACGGACATAAACCGGTATGGTTTTTGCCTTTTTTTTCCAGGGCCACCGTTTCTCCGATGACATCCACGATATTCACTTTTGATAAAATTTCTTCACTTGTGGCCAAATGCAAACCTACCTTAAATGAGTGTTCAGTGATTCAGTGAGGGTCTTGATATCGAGTGTGATTTGTCCCATCGAATCGCGCATGCGCACGGTGACGGTCCCTTTTTCTAAGGAATCATCATCGATGGTCACACACAGTGGGGTGCCGATCGCGTCTTGACGGCGGTACCGGCGCCCAATGGCCCCGGCTTCATCGTAAGCTGCGCGATAGACATTATTCAGCGTTTGGAAGACGTTCTCGGCAAGGGCTTTATGGCGTTTTTTAATGAGTGGTAAAACCGCCACTTGCACCGGTGCGAGTTTGGGTTTGATTTTCAGCAGTGTCCGCGTGTCACTTTCCAGTTCTTCTTCGACTAAGGCATCGTTCAAGATGGCTAAAAAGAGCCGTTCGATGCCGAGTGAAGGTTCTACGACATAAGGAATGTAACGCGCGTTGGTGATGGGGTCAATGTATTCTAAGTTGACGCCGGAATGTTCTTGGTGTTGTTTCAGATCGTAATCCGTGCGGCTTGCTAGGCCCCAGAGTTCATCAAAGCCCCAGGGGAATTGATATAAGACATCCGTCGTCGCATTCGAATAATGCGAAAGCTTTTCAGGCGCGTGATCGGCGAATGTGAGATGCGCTTCATCGAGCCCTAAATCCAATAAGAAAGCTTTCATTTTGGCTTTATACGAATCAAACCATTCTTTTTCACTGCCAGGTACGCAGAAAAACTCGAGCTCGGCTTGTTCGAATTCCCGGGTTCTAAAGATAAAGTTTCCCGGGGTAATCTCATTTCTAAAGCTCTTGCCGATTTGACCAATGCCAAAGGGCACTTTTTGCCGGGAAGTACGTTGAATGTTTTTGAAGTTTAAAAAGATACCTTGTGCGGTTTCTGGGCGCAAGTAAATATCTTGGGTGGATTCTTCGGTTACCCCGATTCCGGTTTTAAACATCAAGTTAAAGGCACGGATGGGGGTAAAATCATGCGCCCCACAGTTCGGACATTTGATGGAGTGTGTTTGGATTAAAGCTTCCAGTTCTTCTTTTTGTAAGCCATCGGCGGATAGATCCAGTCCAGCGCCTTCAATGAGATGATCGGCGCGGTGTCTCGTTTTACAGGATTTACAATCGATTAAAGGATCGGAAAAACCCCCAACATGCCCACTGGCTTCCCACGTTTTCGGATGCAAAAGAATCGCACTATCAAGGCCTACGACATTGGGATCTTTCGTAATAAACGCATCCCACCATAAGTCTTTGAGGGTGCGTTTTAAGGTGACCCCTAAAGGCCCAAAATCCCACGTGTTGGATAATCCCCCATAGATTTCGCTTCCTTGATAGATAAAGCCATATGTTTTCGCATAATTTACCAGTGCGTCTAAGGTCATAAGGACTCCTTTAAGTAAGATTGATACGCCGCGAAGCTTTTGGCGGTAAAGTCTAAATGTTTATCATAAAGTTGCATGATGAGCGCGAAGATTTGGCGTTTAAAACCGGTATCTCTAGGCATCGCTTGATAGTCTAGAGCTTCGGCTTTAAGCCATGTCACAAGCGTGTCATAAAGCCATTGATCATCTGTATTCGCCCCGTGTTTGTCGCAAATGGTTTTAAAGTCTCTAGGCAGGTAGCCAAGATTATCTTGAGCCCCGCATTCATGACACGCGCCGATTCCTAAACCAAAGCCTAGGAAATAAAGCAATTTAAACATGAATAAGGCGAGAAAATCAAAACCATCGTCGGACTGCTCGATGCCTTCCAGCGTTTTAATGAGCAGGGAAAAGAGTTTTGGGTGATCATCATCGTCGGTCACATTTTTTAAAATGGTCTCGCCGATGATGTGAGGCATGAGCGTTTTTTCATAGTTTTCTTTGGTCTTTGGATAGTGGGCAATCAACTTCACACTTTTTAAGGTGGGGAGTTTACGCTCACTGATTTCAATGTCAATGAGTTTAAAAGGGTCCGCCGCGATTTTTAAAGGGCTATTCATATTTAATAGGCCCCGGCCAATGAAAGAGATATGACCGTTTGTGGTATACGCATATAAAAGCTTCGCGTTTTCTTGGTAGGGAATGGTTCTTAAGATGATGGCGTTCACTCAAAGTCTCCCGCAAAGACTTGATTGAGCGTACTCGTTTTAAAGCGCCAATCAGGCATAACTTTGACGTGAAGATCGAGAAATATTTTTTCACCGAGTAACGGCACCAGTTCTAGACGGGCTTGCCGGCCAATCTTTTTAATGAGATCGCCATGTTTCCCGATGATGATGCCTTTTTGCGATTTCTTTTCGACGACGATGTTCGCATAAACTTCTAAGAGGTCATCGTCGGCCCGGTCAATGCGTTCGATTTCCACAAACACCGAATGGGGCACTTCTTGTTGGGTGAGATTGAGGATTTTTTCGCGAATGAGTTCGGCCATCAAAAAGCGTTTCGACCGGGTGGTCTTCATGTCTTCTGGGTAATAAAGAATGCCTTCTTCTAAGACGTCAAAGACATCTTGGATGAGCTGTTCCGTATAGATTTTATCCTTGGCACTGATCGCCACGACTTTATGAAAGTCAAAGCGGTCTTTATATTTTTGGATGTGTGCTTCTAAGCGCTCTAAATCATGGGCGAGGTCAAGTTTATTCACAACTAAGATAATCGGGGTGTCTAACCCTTTAAAACTATCGATGATCGACTGATCGACGGCATCAAACGGTTCGACCGCATTCACCATATAAATAATACTGTCCATGTCGGAAAAACTCTTTTTGGCAATTTGGACGAGTTTTTCACCCAGGGGGTGTTTGGGTTCATGAATCCCCGGGGTATCCACAAAGACGATTTGACCGTCTGGGCTATGATAAATCCCTTCTAAACGGTATCTCGTGGTTTGGGGTTTGGAGGAGGTGATGGCGATTTTTTCATTCAAAACCGCATTTAAAAAGGTCGATTTACCAACGTTCGGTTTGCCGATGATCGACACAAAGCCACTTTTGGGCATTATAAATCGTCCGCATCAAAGCCAAAAGGGAGTAAGGCTTCATTTGTGATGGTTTCACTGCCGGCGTTTGAGTGCATGTACACTGGAATGTCTAATGGCATGAGTTCACGCATGACTTGACGGCACGCCCCGCACGGTGAGACGAGATGGTCTTGCGGGGTCGCAATCGCCATGGCGGTAATATCTGATTTTTGAATCCCTTGGCTGATGGCATGAAATAAACACGTGCGCTCCGCGCACATGGAAAGGCCATAAGAGGCATTTTCAATGTTGGCCCCTGTATGAATGGAACCGTCTTTTAAAAGGATGGCCGCCCCCACAGGAAACTTAGAATATGGGACGTACGCATGGTCATAGGCCTTGATGGCCGCATCAATGAGTTTTTTCATCGCACCCTCGGGAGTTTGGCTTTTTCGAGTATGGTTTCTTGGAGATCCGTCATCACATTTAAGGCTTCTTCACTGTCATGGAGATAGCCAATGCAATGTAAGAGGCCATGGACACATAAAAAACCGACTTCACGCTCTAAGGAATGGCCTAAATCGGTGGCCTGGATTTTTGCTTTATTTAAAGAGATAAAGACATCCCCAATTTCGCCTTCTAAACCGGACGGAAAACTTAAAACATCGGTGGTCGCATCTTTTTGCGCAAAGGTCTGGTTAATCTCTTGCATCTTTGCGTCATCAATTAAGATGACATTGAGAACGTCATCATTGGAAAGTTTTAAATGGGTAAAGGCCGTTTTTACGACGGTCTTTACAGTCTCTTCTAAACCACTGTCAACGTGGTCATGAACATTAAGCATCGTACCGCTCCAAAATCACTTGAATCAAGGGATGGCGAATGACATCAAACCGATCAAACGTATGAATCGCAATGTCATGAATGCCTTTTAAAAGGCTGGTCGCATGGACCATGCCGCTTTGGACATTTTTCGGTAAATCCGTTTGGGTGATATCGCCAGTGACGACCATTTTAGAATCAATCCCCATCCGGGTTAAGAAGAGTTTCATTTGACCTTGAGTCGTATTTTGCGCTTCATCTAAAATGACGTAAGCGCCTTCTAAAGTGCGCCCCCGCATGTAAGCGAGTGGGGCAATTTCGATGATGCCTTTATCGATGTATTCTTCCACCGTTTGGCGGCCAAGCGCATCATATAAAGCGTCATATAGTGGTCTTAAGTAAGGGTCAATCTTTTCTCGTAAGTCGCCGGGTAAAAACCCTAAATTCTCTCCAGCTTCCACGGCGGGGCGGGTGAGTAGTATCTTTTTTACAGACCCCTTCTTTAGTTCCGCCACGGCATGCATAACAGCAAGATAGGTTTTCCCCGTTCCCGCAGGGCCCATCCCAAAGACCAAGGAGTGGGTTTTCAGTTTTTGGATGTAATCACTCTGCGAAAAGGTAAGCGGGACCACGGGCTTACCTTCGGTCGTATGAAGGATCGCTTTACGGTCTTCATAAAAATTGAGGATATCCGGCGTTTTTTGCAGATTCACCAGCTCTTTTAAATACAAATAATCCCGGTCTTTGAGCGGGATATTATTCGAAAGTAATGTGACAATGACATCGAAAAGATGTTCCAAAGGCTTTTTAGCCAGTTCATTTTCAATATATAAGGCGCCATCTTTGGCCCGTATGGCCGTATTAAAGAGGCGCTCATACAGTTTGATGTGTTTATCATGAGGGCCTAAAATGCTTTGATAAATGGCGGGTGAGGGCATGCGAACATTCAGTTTTTGCAGACGGTGCCTCCTGGAATTTATGTTGGCTTTATTATAGCATAGCCATGCTCACTGAGGCGGCTATCGGGTGAAAAAAAAAGGGTGATTTTCATCACCGTTTTTTCTTCGCACGTTTTGCTTTTTTAATTTTCTTTGCCACACTGGGCTTGACGTAATATTCACGACGACGAGCTTCAGCAAGAGCGCCTGATCGGTTGACGTCACGCTTAAAACGCTTCAGTGCATCTTCAAGCGTCTCATTATTGCGGACTACAGTTTTAGCCATTAGGTATCACTCCCTTCACTCGTAAAATCGACTTTAAGTGTATCAAACACGCGCCGGAATGTAAAGGCTATGTGAAATTTAAGCCTTAAAGATGGATTTGAATTTATCCCAGGCCGATGCATCAGAGGCGTTGAGTTTGGTTTTTTGCAGTTGTTCAAACAGTTTTTCTTGGTCTTTGGTCAGTTTCGTGGGGATCATCACTTTCGCAATGATGTGTAAATCACCCGTCACACTGCCTTTACTTCTTAGATTCGGCATCCCTTTGCCTTTGAGGCGGAAGGTTTTTTCACTTTGGGTGCCCGCAGGCACTTTCAATTTCACATCGCCATAAGGCGTGGGGACTTGAATGGAATCACCAAGCGCCGCTTGCGATACGGTTAAAGGCATTTCGATAATCAGATCATCGCCGTGGCGTTCAAAAGGACCATCTTGCGCCACTTCAAAGACGATATATAAATCGCCGGCCGGTCCACCGTTGACGCCTTTGTGGCCATAGCCTTGCATGCGCAGTTGGTTGTTGGTGTCGATGCCTTTAGGGATCTTCACACTGACGACTTTTTCTTTCGAGACCACGCCATCACCGCCACACGTACGGCACGCTTTTTTGATAGTATTACCGGTGCCTGAACATTTGGGACAAGTAGTTTGAGTTCTGGTGCGGCCAAAAATCGATTGAGACTCTTGGATTACTTGACCAGAGCCCCCACACTGATTACAGGTGGTTACATCACTTTTTGAGTGCGCGCCTGATCCATGACAGGTGGTACATTCTTCATAAACGTTGGTTTTAATTTTCTTTTCCGCGCCAAACACGGCATCGTGAAACGAAACTTTCATCCGTTTATGGATATCTTGGCCTTTCCGCGGGGCATTCGCTTGACGCGCACCGCCCCCTGGACGGCCACCAAAGAAGGATGAAAAGATATCACCAAAGTCAAAGTCACCGAAGCCTTCAAAGCCCCCGCCCATACCGCCAGTATTGGCTTGATGACCAAACCGGTCGTACTGAGATTTTTTCTGGGAGTCACTTAAGACATCGTAGGCTTCTTGGACTTCTTTGAATTTATCTTCGGCGTCTTTCGCCTGGTTCACATCGGGGTGAAATTCTCTGGCTTTTTTGCGGTATGCCTTTTTGATTTCGTCTTGAGAAGCGCTTTGGCTGACGCCCAACACCTCATAGTAATCTCGTTTACTCATTTAAGCGTCACCTCCTCACTTTCAAAACGACTAAGTCGCATTACTCTTCTTCCACTTCTTCAAAATCTGCGTCGATGACATCATCATCGGCATTGCTAGATCCATTATCTTCAGGGGCTGCGTCGCCTTGAGGCGCTTCTTTTTGCGCTTTTTCATAGGCTTTCGCGCTTAAGGCTTGAGCCATGGTATTGAGTGCTTCTTTTTCTTGTTTGATCGCCTCATGATCATTATCATCAAGGGCTTTTTGAAGTTTTTTAATGAGGCCTTCTGCGTCTTCTTTTTCTTTCGCGGTTACGTCATCGCCGAGATCGGTGAGCGCTTTATTGGTCGCAAAGATGAGTTGTTCGGCTTCGTTTTTAGTTTCAGCTTGTTCTTTGAGCTCTTTATCTTTTTCGGCGTTTTCTTCGGCTTCTTTGACCATTTTTTCGACTTCTTCTTCGGTGAGGCCGTCTTGGTTTTGGATGGTGATTTTTTGTTCTTTGCCGGTGCCTAAATCTTTGGCCGTGACATGGACGATGCCGTTGGCATCAATGTCAAAGGTCACTTCAATTTGCGGGACACCTCGTGGGGCTGGGGGAATCTCGGTGAGTTGGAACTGACCCAAAGTTTTGTTTTGGTTGGCCATCGGACGTTCCCCTTGTAAGACGTGAATATCGACGGCGGGTTGGTTATCGGCCGCGGTGGAGAAGACTTGGGATTTTTTCGTAGGGATGGTGGTATTGCGTTCAATGAGTTTCGTTGAAACGCCGCCTAAGGTTTCAATTCCCAAAGAAAGTGGGGTGACATCTAAGAGTAAGACATCTTTCACATCACCTTGGAGGACGCCAGCTTGAATGGCGGCACCCATGGCGACGACTTCATCAGGGTTCACGCCTTTATGAGGCTCTTTGCCGAGTTCTTTTTTGATCGCGTCTTGGACGGCCGGAATCCGTGTAGATCCCCCGACTAAAATGACTTGGTGAATATCATTTTGCGTCATTTCCGCATCTTTAAGCGCCCTGCGCACGGGACCCATGGTTTTTTCCACGAGATCTTCCGTAAGTTCGTTGAATTTGGCGCGGGACAGGTTCATCTCTAAATGGACCGGGCCATTATCCGTCACACTGATATAGGGCAGGGATACAGCCGCACTGGCCACGCCGGAAAGTTCGCGTTTGGCTTTTTCTGCCGCATCTTTAATGCGTTGCATCGCCATTTTATCTTTGGTGAGGTCCACGCCTTGTTCTTTTTTGAATTCGGCCACTAAGTAATCGATGACGCGTTCGTCAAAGTCATCGCCCCCGAGACGGTTATCCCCGGAGGTGGAAATGACTTCAAAGGTGCCATCTGAAAGTTCTAGAATCGAAACGTCAAAGGTTCCGCCCCCTAAGTCAAAGACTAAGATGGTTTGATCTTTTTCTTTATCGACCCCGTAGGCTAAGGCTGCAGCGGTGGGTTCGTTGATGATCCGTTTGACATCGAGTCCGGCGATTTTACCGGCATCTTTCGTCGCTTGACGTTCGGCATCGTTAAAGTAAGCCGGAACGGTAATGACGGCTTCTTTGACTTCTTCACCGAGGTAACTCTCGGCGGTTTTTTTGAGGTTTTGTAAGATCATCGCGCTGATTTCTTGCGGCGTGTAATCTTTATTATTCGCTTTCACCTTTTCACTGGTTCCCATTTTCCGTTTTACCGATGAAACGGTATCGGGGTTGGTGACCATTTGGCGTTTAGCCACTTCACCGACTTGGATTTCGCCGTTTTTAAACGCAACGACGGATGGGGTGGTTCTTCCCCCTTCAGGGTTGGCGATGACTTTCGCTTCGCCCCCTTCCATAACGGCAACACATGAGTTTGTAGTTCCTAAATCAATTCCAATCATTTTAGGCATAATCTATTCTCCTTTTTATTCGCTGACTTTGACCATGGCAGGTCTTAATATACGTTCGTGGTAGCGGTACCCTTTTTGAAACTCTTCGGTGACAATGCCCGGGTCCACGCCTTCTTTACTTTCTTGCATCACCGCTTCATGAAGCGTAGGATCAAATGTTTTATCCAGGGCTTCGACGGGTTCTAAGCCGCTTTCTTTAAGTGCGGTGAGGAAATTTTCATGAAGCTTTTGGAAGTTCGGCAAGAAGGGTTTAAAGTCTTCTTTCGCCCCTTCCACTTTGAGGGCGGCTTCTAAATGATCAATCACAGGGAGTAAGCTTTTGAGTAAACTCGCATTGGCAAACTTCCGGTCTTTAATCTTTTCATCGGTAATCCGGCGTTTAAAGTTCACCAGCTCTGCTTGTTCTCTTAAGAGTTGATCTTTAAGCGCCGTTACTTCGGCGTTTAACTTAACGATTTCTTTTTCTTTGATTTCTAGCGGGGTTTCTTTTTTCGGTTTACTTTTTTTCTTTTCTTTAGGGGCTTCTTTTTCTCCAGGTTCTTGATTGGCTGAAGCGTCTAATGTTTCTTCAGTGTCTTTTATATCTTTAGGGTCTTCGACGGGTGTCGATGGTTTGTCGCTCATCGGCATCCTCCTTATTTTTTATAGAGTTTAGATAGGTGTGAGGCGATGTATTTAAGAATCGGGATGACTTTTTGATATTCCATCCGGGTCGGACCGACGACAGCGATGGTACCTTGTTCAGAGTCGGATAGATCATAAGGGACCATGATGACGGAACAATCTTTCATCGCTTGAACTTGGTTTTCCGTACCAATGCGGACGGTTATCCCATTATTTTCTGTGTGTTCGACCAGTTTTAAGACTTCGTTTTTCTCAAAGAACTGCATGAGTTCACGGACGCGTTCTAAATCATTGAATTCGGGTTGATCAAGCATCTTCGTTTGCCCCGATAAGTAATACTTACTTTCGGCAAACTGCGTGAACGCTTCTAAGAAAGCATCCAGGATGGAGGCGTTATAGTCCATCAATTCTTTAATTTGGTTGGCGTCGATTTCGTAGTGCAGTTTTTCTGAGACATTCGCAATCGGGACGTCTTTTAAAATGTCATTCAAGAGACTCACGACATTTTTCGCATCTTCAATGTCAACCGATTCGGGGAATGTGATTTGTTTATTTTCTAAGTGGCCTTGGTTGGTCACCACAATCAATACCCCAACGCGCTCATAAAGCGGTACGAGTTCGAGTTTTTTGACCGTCGCAAACTTCGCTTGTGGACCTAAGGCCAAGGTAGTGTAGTTAGTCAGTTCAGAGAGGCGTTTCATAGCTTCTTGAATCGCCGTATCTTTATCAGAAGGCAATCCTTCAAACATGTTTTTAATGACATTGAGATCAAGCGTGGTATCCATGTCTTTCATGAGGACATCCACATAATAGTGATACCCTTTTTCAGACGGTACGCGGCCACTTGATGAATGCGTCTTTTCTAAGTACCCATCTTCTTCTAAGTCCGCCATCTCATTGCGGATGGTGGCCGGCGAAAAAGAAAGCTTTTTAGAAAGCGTTCTGGAACCCACAGGTTCAGCGGTGGAAACAAACTCTTCAACAATCAGTTTTAAAACTTCTTTTTGGCGCGATGAAAGCATGCGCGTCACCTCAATTAGCACTCTCAGACGGAAATTGCTAATTCGATTATATAGGGGATAATTAGCACTGTCAAGTGATGAGTGCTATTTTATTGTCAAAAAAATAGCCTGACGGCTAATTGACGCAGTCAGGCTCACTTGGCGAGTATCCATTGAGTTCCACAGTCACCGATTCCATCACAATGTTTTCGGTGGGTTGATCGTAGGCGGCCGTGGATGTGGTCGCAATCGCATCTAAGACATCAAAGCCTTCAATGAGACCGCCAAAGCCGGCGTATTGTCCGTCTAAGCTCGGCGTTCTTTGATGCATGACAAAGAATTGGCTGGTCGCACTATCCATGACGGAGGTGCGGGCCATCGATAAGACCCCACGGTCATGTTCTAAATCATTGGTAAAGCCATTGGCGTTAAACTCTCCGGCGATGGTACAACTGGAGGCTTCTTTGCCCATGAGCTCGCCCCAGCCGCCTTGAATCACAAAGTTTTCAATGACGCGGTGGAAGATCAGCCCATCGTAATAGCCGTCTTGGATGAGTTTAATCATATTATTCACACTGTTGGGCGCGACATCGGGGAATAATTGGAGTTTCATCGTGCCAAGTCCTGCGACTTCCATGGTGACGACAGGGTTCGAATCTTTTAAATAACTCGCGTAAGGGACATCTAACATAAGGGAATTCTCACTTTCTTCATTATCGGTTTCTATGTTGCCTTGGGAGGTATTATCTTCGGTTTCTTCAGTCGGGGTTTCATCGACTGGTACTTCTTCAGCACCGCCGCACCCCGCGAGTAAAAATAATGCACTTAGTGCCATTAACCATTTCATGCGTCCACCTCTTTTTTCACGGAATGATAGGCCCCATACATCCCCGCATTATTGCCTAATATGGCGAGTTCTACAGGAATATTTTTAGTGCCAGAAAAGGCCATTGAAGCAAATTTCTCTTGCAGCATCTCAGTTAAAAAGGGACCGGCTTTGGCCACCCCGCCGCCGATGACAAAGGCATCAGGGTCAATGATGACGGCCATATTTTGCATGGCTTTTGCTAATACATCGGTCACATAATCAACGACATCGAGGCTAAAGGCATCGCCTTCTTTGGCCAGGTCAAAGATTTGTTTGGCCGTTAAATCATCTTTAATCAAATTGGTCGGGGTTTTATAGCGCTCTTTGGCGACTCTCACAATGCCCGTGGCACTGGCCACGGTTTCTAAACAGCCGGTATTGCCGCAATTGCACTGGACGTTATTATCAACGATTTTCATGTGGCCGATTTCACCGCCCACACCGTGGGCGCCTTCAACGATCTGTTGGTTGATGATGACGCCTCCACCAACTCCAGTGCCTAGAGTGATAAACATCATCGACTGGTATTGATCGGGCCGGCTCATCGCTTCGCCTAAAGCGGCCGCGTTGGCGTCATTTTCAACGGTCACGGGGATATCCCCAAACTTTTTTTGAAAGGCTTCTTTTAAATCGACATTTTTCCAGCCCAGATTGACCGCTTCGGTGATGATGGTTCCATCGACTGGGCCTGGGGCCGCAAAGCCAATGCCTCTCAGTTTATGGATCTCAATGTTATCGCCAATCGAGGCTTCAATGTCATTAATGATGAACATCCCATCAAAATCCGTCCGGGTCGGGATCTCCCATTTTTTATCGAGCGCACCGGAGTCTTTAAAAAGACCAAACTTAATGGTGGTGCCCCCAATGTCTATGCCTAATATCATGGATTTCTCCTCTAAAGAGAAAAATAAACTTCCAAAGGAAGCTTATTTTTTTTCTTTATGCATCGTTTGTTTATTACACTTTTTACAAAACTTTTTCACTTCCATCCGCTCAGGATGGTTGGTTTTATTTTTGCTCATGTAATAGTTTTCGTTCTGGCATTCGGTGCACTTTAACACGAATTCTGCGCGCATATTCACTCGCCTCCATTTCTTCACTAATGTACCATAAAACGCACTTCTTGACAACCATTATTCTGCCTTTAAGTGCGCATCAAAGGTGAGAATTGGACTGCGGGCTGCTTTGGCTTCATCCAGACGTCTAACAATCGTCGTATGGGGCGCACTTTTGACCATATCAGGGTCTTCTTTGGCTTCTTTGGCAATGGTGCGCATAATATCAATGAACTGATCGATGGTTTGTTTGGATTCGGTTTCCACCGGTTCAATCATGAGCGCTTCTTTATATAGAAGCGGGAAATAAATCGTTGGGGGATGTACCCCGTAATCTAAGAGGCGCTTGGCCACATCGAGTGTGGTCACATGATCGGACTTATCTTTTAGCCCGTTAAAGACAAACTCGTGTTTACAGACCACGGTAGTGGGCAGTTCATACACATCTTTAAGCGATTCTTTCACGTAGTTCGCATTTAACACGGCATACCGTGCGATATCTTTAAGGTGAGGCCCGTTCGTTAAGATAAATGCGTAGGCTTTAATGTAAACCCCAAAGTTCCCATAAAACTGAGAAATCTGCCCGATGGTCCCTTGTTTACCGTGATTCAGTCGGTATCCAGAATCCGTTTTTTCCACCACGGGTTTCGGTAAGAATTCGGCTAAGTCTTTTCTAACTCCCACCGGGCCCGCGCCCGGTCCCCCACCGCCGTGCGGCGTGGAGAACGTTTTATGCAAGTTAA
>CBFHYA010000020.1:9947-14222 GCA_965659955.1 Candidatus Izemoplasmataceae bacterium | reverse complement strand
AACTGAAAGGCAGCCCGGTCGTGTTCCACCGCATCCACCCATCTAGCACCTCTTGAGAGCGCTTCAAAAGATAACCTCCCCGCTCCCGCAAAGGCATCCAAGACGCGCTCATAATGAAAGGGTTCAAGTTGATTAAAAAGGGATTCTTTCACCCGGTCTTTGACCGGTCTGGTTTGAGGTAAATCACCGGTTTCAAATTGCAAGCGGCGATGTGTGCCCGCAATAACCCGGGCTTTAGGCATCGTAAGTAATCGCTTCAACCGCTTTCGCATCCAACGCATCGATCACGGCAATGAGTAATTTCACCAAATGGGTGTAATCGTCTTCGTGAATCATGGATGTGTGCGAATGAAGATATCTCACCGGTAAACAAAAGGCGATACTGGGAGCCCCATTTTTCGCTAAATGCATTTGTCCACCGTCAGTTCCACCCCGCGTGAGTGAAGTGAGTTGAACGGGGATATCATGGGCTTTGGCGATCTCTAACACAAAATCTCTTAAGCCTTTATGGCCAATCATCGATGAATCACGAATCATAATGGCTGGGCCTTTACCCAGCTGTGTTTCTTTGGTGCCCCCAGGAAAATCATGAGAAATCGTTGTATCTACGGCAATCCCAATGTCTGGAGCGACTTGATAGGCACTGGTTCTTGCGCCTCTAAGTCCTACTTCTTCTTGGACGGTGGCCACGCCATATAGTTCATTGGGATGGTCGTTTTTAGCGTAATGCGCCATCACGTCTAAAACGGCGGCACACCCAACACGGTTATCGAAAGCTTTGCCTAAATAGTATTTTTCATCGGCTAACACAGTCGTTTCAATATAAGGCGTTATCATATCGCCGACATTGACACCAAATGAAAGCGCAGTTTCTTTGTCCTTAGCCCCAATGTCTAAGAACATGTCATCCATGTTAACGGGTTTCTTGCGTTCTTCAGGGGTGAGGATATGGGGGGCTTTCGCGCCAATAACGCCACGCACTTTTTTTCCTTTTTGCGTGGTGATATCAAACTGCTGCGCAAGCATCACTTGGGACCACCAGCCCCCAGCGGGCGTGAATTTTACGTAACCTTCATCGGTAATGCGGGTGACGATGAAACCCACTTCATCCATGTGACCGGCCATCATCACTTTCGGGCCTTGATCGCCGTTTTTTGAAATGAAAGAACCAAGCCGGTCGGTGGTGATTTTTGCGTGACCCTTTAACGTCGCTTTCATGTAATCACGGACTTCTTTTTCAAACGATGGGATGGCGTTGAGCATGGTGAGTGCTTTTAAATGTTTATGCATGGGGTTCCTCGCTTAAGTATGCCTGCTGGTTTTCAATCAGCTCTTGAATAATATGGGTAAAGTTTTTTTGATCCCTCGGAGACAGTGAATGCAGTAAGATTTGTTCGCAGTGGCTTTCCAGCCCGTGGATGGTTGAAAGTCGTTCGGATGCTTTTTGAGTTAGATAAAGGTGCTGCTTACGGCGGTCAGAGACGTCGGTTTCTTTTTGGATCCAACCAGCACCTGCAAGCCTACGGATGATGCCTGAAAGCGTTGCTTTGTCTGAATCGAGTAAAACGATGAGCGATTGGGCTAAAATGCCGGGTGCTTGTTCAATTTCTTTGAGCGCTAAATACTGCGCATACGTGACATTATAGCGTTCCAGCATCCGGTTCATTATGCGTTTGTGATTCAGTGATATCTTTTGCAAACTGTTACACAGTTCATGCATCATGATCGTTTACCTCCTTGACCTTGGGAGTGGTTTCTTGCCATTCAATGGATTTCAGATCTTGGACCGGTTCTTGTTTATCAGCCACTGGATTTTTATGAACTTTGTAAGCAATATACCCAGTCTTAAGCGCTCTTTTTAGCGCCACGGTAATAACAATCCCGCTCATCACAGCGGGAGTGAAGGTGCCTTCAATAATGAGGTAAGTTCCGGCCACTAAAGCCGCAATATGAATAAAAAAAGTCGCTAAATCTTCGGTTTGATCACTGACTCGGGTCCCGTAAAAATAAAGCGTTCCCCGAAGAATAAAAAGGCCCCCAAGTAAATAGCCAAACCACGTACCTAAAGAGCCACGCGCCACCCAACCGATGTAAATAAAAACTCCTCCGATGAGGATCTGACCCGCAATTTCACCGAGATAAAGCTTAATGGTCAGCGTTTTTTCTTTTCGCTTAATGAGTGTCCAAAGGCGCCACATCGCAAAAACAATGATAAAAAGCCCCACGACAGGAACCATGATGGATTCGCTATTAAAGATAGTGAGAACTAACGCTAGACTTAAATAAAAGATCGTGTAAACGATATTGAGTGGGCCCTTATATTTGATTGCTAAATTTTTCATACACATTCTCCTAAAAGAACTACAGACTTGGAAATCACTCAATAGCAGAACCGACGTCTACTAGGGGGGTCACCTCTTGTTTTAGCTTTAGGATTCCCGTTAGGGTTATCAACACCACTAAAACCTCAGTGCCTTATGCAATAATTTGGGGTCGCTTATGAGTGATTTCCAACCCTGTAGTTCTAAGCTCATTATAGGCTTGTCAAAGGGCTTTGTCAATGAAATGCCCCTAGGGCTAAGCCAAAAAAAACAGGAGAAAAATCTCCTGTTTTATCGTTGGATTGGCATTTATGCTTTTTCGATCAGCTTAATGAGCTCTGCTTTTTTCAGACTGGAATAGCCTTCCAATCCTTTTTCTTTGGCAAGCGCTTTTAACTGAGCGACGGTCATACCACTTAAATCTGCAGCAGCTTCTTTTTTCGCGGCAGGTTTAGCTTTAGGTGCTTCTTTTGGTGCTGCTTTGGCTTTGGGTGCTGCTTTAGCTTTGGGTGCAGCTTTTGCTTTAGGTTCCGCTTTTGCTTTAGTTGCTGCTTTAGGTTCCGCTTTTGGTGCTGCTTTTGGTGCTGCTTTGGCTTTGGGTACTGCTTTAGCTTTGGGTACTTCGACAGGCGCTTTTGGATTGGCAATGCCTTCTTTGGCTTGTGCCACTAACGCTTGGAATGCTTTGTCATCGTTGATGGCAAGGTCGGCTAAAACTTTGCGATTTAAGACGACATTGGATTTTTTGAGTCCGTTCATAAATTGGGAGTAACTCATCCCATGGATGCGTGCCGCAGCGTTAATCCGGCTGATCCAAAGTTTACGGAAATCACTCTTACGTTTTTTCCGGTCTCTATAAGCATACATGAGGGATTTCATTACTTGTTCATGCGCGGTTTTATACAGTAAATGTTTCGATCCAAAGTAACCTTTGGCGAGCTTTAATACCTTTTTGCGTCGTTTACGGGCGACGGTCCCACCTTTAACTCGAGCCATGATTCACCTCTACTTGATGTTATCCAAATTAGCTTTGATCCGTTTTACGTCACTGGATGAAAGATAATTGGCCGAGCGATTATTACGCACGGTATTTTTATTTTTGTTCGATTTTAAGTGGTTGTGTTGTGCGTGGGCGACTTTAAAATTGCCATTCGCGGTCCGCTTGACGCGTTTTTTTGTGCCACTATGGGTTTTCATTTTAGGCATGGTGTGCCTCCTTGTGATTTAGTTTTTTTTGATCGGAGAAAGGACCATATGCATGTTACGGCCTTCTCGTTTCGGACGGGTTTCAATGGATGCTAAGTCTTCGCATTTTTGGGCAAAATCAAGCATCACTTCACGCCCTCTTTCCGTATGCGCCATTTCCCGGCCCCTAAAACGGATAGAGAGTTTAAGTTTGTTGCCTTTTTCCAAAAACTTGCGGCCATTTTTCAACTTAGTTTCTAAGTCATGAGCCTCAATTTTGGGAGATAAACGAATCTCTTTAAGCGTTGTCGTGGCTTGCTTTTTCTTCGCTTCACGTTGTTTACGTTGCATGTCGTATTTATACTTGGAGTAATCCATAAACTTCGCCACCGGAGGTTTGGCCCCTGGGGCGACTAAAACGACATCTAAATCACGCTCACCGGCCCGCTCCATGGCTTCTTCTAGACTCATAACGCCCAGTTGTTCGCCGGTGTCGGTGATGACCATCATTTCTTTGACACGAATGGTGTCATTGACGTTGGTGACCACTTCACGCTTTCTTGGATTTCTGACGATAAAAATTCACCTCACAATAAAAAAATGTGGACGCCAAGATGTCCACACCTACAAAAAAACACTTTGCACGGGCGATGGACCCATTGACGAAGTCAATCAGGTGAGAGTTTCCTCTACTTTCCTCGATTTACTCAAGTATTATAGCACGCTACTTTAAACTGTCAAGCCTCAAAGGAGGTCTTTTCTTAAGGCG
>CBFHYA010000020.1:0-9937 GCA_965659955.1 Candidatus Izemoplasmataceae bacterium | reverse complement strand
TGAATCCCATCGCGCTTATGCCAACGAATATCAACGTTCCGATTTGCCAAAGACTTAAGGAGGCTGCCTCCATAGAACTTAAGAAATAAATGGGCCACCATCCGTGTAGTAAGGATATATCTGGTTCCAACCAAAAAAGCATGATTTGAAGGCTAGAAAGCGCGATACATATTATCGGTTTTAACCCTAAACCCATGCCGATGCCAATCATGAGACTCCATAGGGCGATGGTTCTAATAAGCGCGGCGATAAAATCAAGAGGCAAGGCATAATAGATGCTTAAAACCACGGTAAAAAGCGTGCTCATTGACAGTGAAATAAACACGCTGACACTGTAAGTCAAAAATAAAAGACCGACCGTTTTCAACCGGCCCAAGCGTGCCATGTAAGGCATCCACTTCGCAAATGGGTGCCATAAAAAATAAGCTACGCCTAAAATCATACCGTGCTGAACTACCCAAATAAAAACGACCCATTGTCGGATGAAGCCTTCACCTGTGCTCGCCCACGTAAAATAGCTTAACCCGCGTGGGATGTACTTGAATAGTGCGAAGATAAACGCGAAGGCATGCATTATGAAATTGGCTTTCAAAAGCAATGAAAGCTCGGGAAAGTGAAACATAAAGCGTTTCATGAAAAGTTAACCACTGGCCAACCAGGATAGACCGCTGGCGTGTGCGTGATGACGCTCACGGAGGTTTTAATGGCTCTTAAGACCCGCATGGCCCATTTTGCACTGGGACCATCTAACCCATGCAAGGGTTCATCCAATAAATAATGATCTGCAGACCACGATAAGGCATAAATCAACCGGAGTTTTTGGCGCATGCCCGTTGAGCATTCATGGACCGTTATCGAATATTGATCGGCCCGAAAAAAATCATGAAATAAAGCGCGGGCATCACCTTTTAATAATGGGATAAACGCTCCAATGGGTTTATTGGGTAAGGGAAATTCCACCGGCATGTAAAACACATGCGCCGGTTTAACAATCCTTCCTTGATAATCAACAAGACCGGCGCAAGCTTTAAAAAGCGTGCTTTTTCCGCACCCATTCACCCCGTTTAATAGACATTTCTCAGGAAGCACTAATTCATTTAGCTCAACGCTCGCATGGCGGTAACGTTTGGAAAAATCATTAATTTGAATCATCCGGGGTTCCTTGAATTAATTGATCTTCATGAATGCGCCTCTGGATAAATAAAAAGGGCGCGATACACTCTTCTCTTAAGGTTGAACCTTCTTTAAAGCCCAGGCAAACCGGAACTTCGCCGACCGGGGCTAATGCATGAAACGGGACGATCATCGTCCGCGTTTCACCAGGCTCGATAGGAACAAATGAATGAGGCGTGTAATCGATAAGTGGTTGACCCGGAATAAATGAGTCACTCGTCATACGGATGACGTCACGGGAGGCTAATAAGTCGCTAAACCCAAGGTGCATATGTGCAATGTCTATAGAGTCTTGTGTGCGGTTTTTCACCCGGATATAAAGACCTTCTAAGCGCTCATCTTGAAACAGTCCATAAAGACTCTCCACACTAAATGATTTTAGGGTATCCGGCGTAAAAACGCCCACATGGATGCCGCCAAATTCTATGACTTCATCG
This sequence comes from Candidatus Izemoplasmataceae bacterium, assembly GCA_965659955.1. Classification (GTDB taxonomy): domain Bacteria; phylum Bacillota_I; class Bacilli_A; order Izemoplasmatales; family Izemoplasmataceae; genus JAGYII01. The sequence goes on along the minus strand of CBFHYA010000020.1, from coordinate 8,327 downwards.
TTGATTAGACGCATCGATAGTGTCGCATTCTCAAAGCGTGTGGGATAAATGGTATCTTCCCAGGGAAAACTGAGTGTAAGATTCGTCGCATAAAGTGGCCCTGCTTCTAAGGGCTCACTCATGGATTCTAAACGAAGATTGACCTGACTTTGCGGGGTCTTAAGGGTGACGCCCACGATGGCCTCTTCATAAAGAAAAGGATGAGTTGAAGCCGGATGATATAGCGTCCAGGTGAACGTTTCATCCGGGGTGAGCGCGATGCGTTCGGGGGCCATATAAAGGGTAGAATCAATGGGCTTAAGCCGCATCCATGAAAGCCCTAAAAGACTAACGAAAAGAATCATCCAAAGGGACTTTTTCAATGCCGTAATACTCCGTCGCCAAAATAAAATATTCGTATCCTCCTTCTCTGACCGGTCTAAAAAACCGGTAAAATTTTGCCACCCCATTGGTGATATACCCTTCGCCGTAAATGGCCACCTTTAGTGAGGTCCCCGGGTCGACTTCGATGTCGATTTTGGTTTGCTCTTCAATGGTTTTAACGGTGGATTGGGAATAAGACAAATCAAGTTTTGCCTCTAAATTGAGGTCAAATCCTTTGACTTTGCCTTTGATGCGGGTGGTGATTTGACCGCGCGCATCATATTGAATTTTCGATTGTTCACTGACTTTAAGCGTGTATGATTGTTCAATCGGGGTTGTCCCTGCGTTATCGATCATGAGGACCGTTTCTTTGGTGAAAAGCACTTTTTCATGCTCTGTCACGGGTTCAACAATCCACCCCCAAAACCGTTTATTTTCAATGCGGTTTAAATAGCGAGTCATATCCAAATGGGAAAAATCACTTAAAAAAGACCGGTTAGACTTGGTGAAATAAATCGTTTGGAAGTGGGTGTATTCACTCGCCTGGACGGACTCTGGCATCCACGCAAGGATCATGCAAAAAATCATTAGCCATTTCATTGCTTTCCTCCTTTTACTTAAACCATTCACTGAAAAGCGAAATTTACTCATAAAAAAAACACTTTATTTTTCAATAAAGTGTTTAAGCTCTGACAGTTTTTCTTGGGCGATCGTTCTTCCATACGCCATCCGTTCGATGGATTTTTCTGGGACAAAATCTAAAATCCGGCCGAGTGATTTTTCTGGGTGGACATAAAAGAGCTCTGCCTCCCCGGAATAAAAGGTGCGTTTGAGGTTGTATTTGAATAAGTCAAGGACGAGAATATGCGTGCACCCCGCATCCAATAGCGGTCTTAACGGCGTGTTGTTATAAACCCCACCGTCCACATAAAGCCCATCACCGATTTTGACCGGTTTAAACACGACCGGCACAGCGGTGGAGGCCATTAAGGTTTTACGCATGACTTTTTGGCTGACTGTATGAAGGGGAATGTATTCAACCGGTAAATGCCCATGCATCATGCTTTTCAGGTTGTGGGCAATAATCCCCCCAAGGGTGGTATCCCCACTGCCTACTCGGGTCGTACCGATGTAAATTTCCCGGCCATCCAGTTTGGATCTGACCAACATCTTATCCAGGTGCTTTTCGAGTTTGAGCGTGGGTAAAAGCCCGTGATTTAAGACATCAAATTCATTGTTTTTGAATTTTTCCAGTAAAGACTTTTCAGACTTAAAGGCATCTTTTTTATCCACCGTTTCCCACACAAACCGGGAATCATCGAGTTGATTTGAAGCCACACTAAAGGCATGTAATGCTCCGATGGATACCCCTGAAATCACAGAAAAAGCCTCCAACAGACCGTTTTCTTGAAGTACTTCTAATACGCCTTGTTGAAAGGCGCCTTTCGCGCCACCGCCTGCTAAGGCGAGTCCAAATTTTTTCATCGTGGAAGTTTCTTATCTCCTTCATAAACCGCATCAATAAATCCACCGCCTAAGCACTCTTCCCCCTGATAAAAAACCACAGCTTGACCGGGAGTGACAGCGCGGGCGGGTTCATTAAATACCACTTTAAAGCCCGTTTCTACTTCGTAAATGGTGATGGAGTGATCGGCTTGTCGGTGTCTAAATTTTGCCGTGCAAGTGAGGCCGTCCACCGGCAAATCGGAGAGCCAGTTGAGCTCTGAACCATACGCATGCGTGCCATAAAGTTTCTCATGGTGATAGCCTTGCGCCGCGAGCAACACGTTACGCTCTAAATCTTTTCCCACCACAAACCAGGGCTCGGTATCATAGGCTTTTAACCCGCCGATGCCTAGGCCCTTGCGCTGACCGATGGTGTAATGCATGAGACCGGTATGCTCTCCGATGACTTCACCATCGAGCGTTTCAATCGCTCCGGGTTTGGCCGGTAAATAGTTGTTTAAAAATTGATTAAAATCACGCTCACCAATGAAACAAATGCCGGTGGAATCTTTTTTCTTCGCCGTCGCCAAGTTGAGCTTTTCAGCGATGGCACGGATTTCGGCTTTCGTGTAATCACCAATGGGAAATAGCACATTTTTCAATTGGTCAGCCGAGAGTTGCGATAAAAAATAGGTTTGATCTTTGTTATCGTCTTTGGCTCTGAGTAAACGTAAACGGCCGGTATGATCAATCCGGGCAAAATGACCCATTGCAAAATAATCAGGCTCAAAGCGGGCCCCATAATCAAAAAACTCCGCAAACTTAATCATTTTGTTGCACATGACATCGGGGTTGGGGGTTCTGCCTTTTTCGTATTCACTGATAAAATACTGAAAGACTTTATCCCAGTACGTTTCAATGAAATTGACTTTGTGCAGGGGAATCCCAAGTTGATCGGCCACTTTTTGCGCATCTTGGAAGTCTCTTTCTTGTTCGCAGACTTCATCGTTTAACGTGGGATTGCCTAAAACATCTTGATTGGTCGTGGCGTCCCAATTGCGCATAAATAAGCCGATGACTTCATGACCCGCTTCTTTCAGTAAGTAAGCGGCCACACTGGAATCGACCCCGCCACTCATGCCGAGGACTACTCTAGCCATTTTGATCTCCATAACTGATATCGCTTGGCAGTCTGAAATCCGTTCTGGGACTGAGCGCGATATCGATGACTTTCGGTGCATCCGGGGATGCCTGCCGTTTGAATTGCTGATTGAAAAACCGCCCGAAAAACCGCGATACATACACTTTAGATTCCGCTTCAGGCAGCTTAAATACTGTCTCGAGTAAAAAGGCAATCCGAGACTCTTTATCGCCGTGTCTTAAAAAGCGCGCCATGATAAAATCGTTGATTTCATAGGATCCAATCATTGATTCACTTTCTTGACCTGGCAAGAGTTCCGGTGAAATCGGTGTCTTTATAATCGGGGTGGTTATATGAGATAAGTCTTCGCTAAATGCGTATTTCCCATACGCCCCGACGAGAAAACGAACCAAGGTTTTAGGAATGCCTTGATTGATGCCATACATACTCATTTGATCGCCATTATACGTAGCAAAACCGAGGGCGAGTTCACTCATATCTCCCGTTCCTAAGACGATGCCTTGATGCAAATTCGCCAGGTTCATTAAGATGAGCGTCCGCATCCGGGCGTGCGCATTTTCATAGGTGGTGTCCAATGTTTTCCCGTCATGCTCAATCAAGGAAAAATGTTCATTCACCGCCTCATCGATGGGAATGACTTTGCGGGTGACTCCGAGCGCCTCTGATAACGCGTCCGCTTGGGTTTTTGTCCGTGCCGAGTTGGCTTTTGCGGGCATCATCACCGCCCAAACCGCCGTCCGTTTAAGCCCCATTTTGTCGGCCACTCGGGCCGCAATCATAAGGGCCAAGGTTGAATCGAGTCCCCCCGATACCCCGCAGATAACAGATTTGGCTCCAATGTGGGATAACCGTTTATAAAGCGCGGCTTCTAATAAACTTGACAGTTGCTTAAACGCGAATGCTTCATCTTTTTTGGGCACAAATGGGGTTGCATCCAGCGGATGATCAAAGCGATAACTTAAAGCCGGTTCAACGTCAATTTTGACACGTTGAACCGGATAAGTTAGGGCGACTTTAAGGTCTCTGAAGCTTGAATAGTGTTGTCGTTTAAACCGGATGGATTCGAGATCAATATCACCGGTAATGGTGACGGTATGAGGATTAAAGTCTTCAGTTTCTTGGATCAATTCACCGGTGGACGCCATCACTAAGTGACCACTGAATACCGTTTCAGACGTGGATTCACTGGCCCCCGCACTCGCATAAATGTAAGCACCCATGTTTTTGCGGGAGTGTTCGATGATGGTGCGTTTTCTCACCTCGCGTTTCCCAAAGGTTTCGTTGGAGGCACTGATGTTGAGAATCATTTTGGCGCCTTTTAAAGCGAGTAAGTTACCGGGCGTAAACGGTGCCCACATATCTTCGCAGACTTCAACGCCGAAACTCACCGTTTCATCTTCGGTGGTAAAGAGCAATGAACCAAACGGGACTTTATGTCCATCAAAGGAAACTTCGCTGACTTCATTGATGATTTTTAAACCACTGGTGAACCAGCGTTTTTCATAATATTCTTGGGTGTTGGGGACATAGAGTTTAGGAACAATGCCTAAGAGCTGGTTCTTTTTGATGACCCAAGCCGCATTATACATGAGGCCTTGATAATCAAAAGGAGCGCCTAAAACAATGAAGCCATCATAAGGATTATCTTTAAGGAGGGCTTTAATTTCCGCATGGGCCGCACTTAAAAGCTGACCTTGGAAAAAAAGATCCCCCGCCGTATACCCCGTCACCGAAAGTTCAGGGAAAACGACCATGTCGGCTTCTGCGCGTGCTAAAACATCCCGCATGATGCGCATGTTGGATGCAGGGTTTCCGACAAATACTTCGGGGGCAGCGGCCATTACTTTGATAAAGCCTAATCCGGCCATGAGGTCTCCTTATATAAATGATGTTCCAGAATGTATTGATGCACATTTGGGTCCACTAATGAAGCATCTCCATGCGAGCGATACGCGGTCGAAGACACCGCTTCGTCTACTTCTAATATACCATAAATAGCGCCTGGATAGTGAGCTTTGATAGCATCTAAAGCCCCGTCATCCACACCCGGTCGACGGATCACTAAAAAACGATAATGCGTTAATAATTGATCGGCTTTTTTCCATGATAAAAGGGTGATGGCTTGGTCCATTCCGAGGACAAAAACCACCGGCTGACCATACTTTTTTTCAAGTCGCTCAAGGGAATGAATTGCGCCTTTATATTCGGTGTCTTGAAGTTCTAAATCGTCTGCTTCAATATTTTTTTCTCCCGCAATCATCGCTTCCACCATCGCGAAGCGGTGATGTGCCTTAACCATCGGTTTTTCATAGACATCGCCGACGGGTAAAAAAACAAAGCGTGAATCCGGATAAGACGCTAATACGGTGTGGGCGATTTTTTTGTGGGCGATGGTTGGCGGATTAAACGCTCCACCCAAACAAAATATCATGGAAGTACCGCCTTTTCTTAGAAGAATAAAGGACGCTTTATTTTACCATAAAAAAACCCCTTAAAGGGGTTATGCCGTTTGCAGCCGGCCGTTTTCTAAACGGTAGATTTGACCGCCTAAAGCTTTGGCGACTAAGGCGTCATGGGTCACGGTTAAAACGGTTTGTTCAACATCTTTAAAAAGGGTTTCAAAACGATCAATCAGGGAAAGCTTTAAAGGCTCATCGAGTGCCTTAAACGGTTCATCCATCAAGATGATGGAAGGCGCATAGATGAGTGCGCGCCCGAGCATGACGCGCTGAATCTCCCCGCCGGATAAAGCATCCGGATAACGCGAAGCTAAGTCGGTGAGTTCGAGCGCTTCTAACCATTCTTTAAGAAGGGCTTTGGATTTATGTTTGGCCGCATATAGTAAATTATCTTTCACCGTCATGTGAGGAAAAAGCGTATCGTCTTGAGAGATTAACGTAATGGGACGTTGATGAGGACTGACAAAAGGATGGATCACGGACACATCATTCACGGTAATCTCCCCCGATGTCGGTTTGAGGGTTCCCATAATGAGTTTTAACAAAGTAGATTTACCCACGCCAGAAGGTCCAATAATGGTGGTTCTTTCGCCTTTTTTTACGGCTAAATCTAAGGTTTCAAAAAGGGGGGTTGAGTCATACCCAAAGGTAAGGTTTTGAATCTTAAGCATCGAATGTGCGCTCCTTCATGAGCATAATAATGGCCAAAACGCTTAAAGCCATCATGCCTAAAGCGGGCCCCGCGGCCCGGGCGATTTCTTCGTTTTGCAGTGAGCGAAATACCAAGGTCGATAACGTTTCAAACCCAAAGGGTCTTAGCATTAAAGTCAGCGGAAGTTCTTTGAATAAATCAATCGCAATGAGTAATCCCGCTGAAATGAGGCTTTCTTTCAGCATCGGAATATCGACTTTATGCAGGGTTTCAAGCCATGATTTACCTAACGACTGTGAAGCCAAAGAGTAACGCATTCCAACCTTTTTATATCCACTTTGAAGCGCGTTCATACCAAGGGTTAAAAAGCGGATGACCATGGCGAAGATGACAATGACCACCGAATATCTTAAAAATGACACACTGATAAATGCAAATCCCATCGCTTCCATATCAGCCGTTAGGGCCATTAAGGAAACGGCGATGATGCTACCAGGGATGACGTAACCTAGGGCTGCCATACGAATGAGCGGGATGCGTTTTTTTCTCAAAGGCTGGATCAAAATCAAACTGATCAAAAGAATAATTGCGACCACCAAAGCACTCATCCACATGGTTCTTAAAAAAGCCATTCCAAAGGCATCGGGTACCGGGGCAATCATCAAATAATACATCAGTTGAGCGAGGGGAATCCCCACCGTAATGAGTAACAGAAAACTTGCAATAAAGCCTGCGATCCACGGGTGTTTCAAATGTTTACTGAACGCCTGAGCCTTTTTAATTCGTCCTGTTCTTGGACGTTTGAAGCGGTCCATGACCATCGATAAAACAAAGGTAAAGACAATGAAATACCCCCCAATCCGTAAAGCGGTGGTCAAATCTCCGAGTCGAAACCACGCATCAAAGATGGCAAATGAAAACACGGGAATATTAAAATATGCGACCGTCCCGTAATCATTTAAGACTTCAAACGCTACCAGCGAAGCTCCCGCAATAATCCCGGGTGCAATCAAAGGAAGCGTGACGGTTCTAAACACTTTGAACGGGGACGTCCCTAAATTTAAGGCGGCTTCTTCATAGTGGGTGCCGTGATGACGAACGGTCGTTTCAGTGAGTAAAAATACATAGGGATAAAGCGCCAGAGCAAACATCACACTCACACCGGGGATATTCATCCATGACAAAGAAAACTGAAAGCCTAATTGAGCGATATTTCTTCCAATAAAGCCGGTCACGCTAAATAAATCCGCATAGATCATCGCATAGACATACGACGGGATCGCCAGCGGTAAAATGAGTGCTAAGCGCCAGTATTTTTTCCCTTTAAAGCTGTAGCGGGCAAAATAAATGCCTAAGGCTGTGCCAATCAAAGTTGCTAAACCTACACTGAGGGTTAAAACGCCTGTGGTGTGCCAAAGGTAGGTGGGTAAAAGCGTGTCTTGGACATGTTCCCAGACCCGGTTAGACGGGGAAAAAAGCGCTCCAATGAGGGCGCTAAATGGAACCAGTAAAAGAACCGAAAGAGCGAGGGCGAATCCGGTGACACGCTTGGGAATTATCACTGATCAAACCGACTTTCATCGACTTTGATGGAGACCGTTTGGTACCAATCGCCCAAGGTCGAAAGATTAATGAGTTGTTCGTTAAAATTGCCCCATGCATCGATGTATGGATGCACCGTGGCCGTTTCAATGACCGGGTATTCATAATTGGTGGAGGCAAATACATTTTGCACATTTTCACTGAGTAAATACGCCATTAAGGCTTCTGCAGCTTCTGGATTATCCGCATGTCTGACCAACCCGAGTCCCGTGATATTCACGTGCGTCCCAGTCGTATCTTGATTCGGGAAAAAGACGTCTAAAGCGGCAGCAACTTCGCGTTCGTAAGGGTCGTCACTAAATGCCATTTTACCCATGTAATACGTATTCATAATCGCGATGTCGGCTTCCCCGGCAAATACGGCTTTGGCTTGGTCGCGATCATTGCCTGCGGGGCGTCTGGCTAAATTATCTTTGAGCCCTGAAAGCCAGGCATCGAAGGCTTCTTCTCCGTTGAGCTCGATGAGAGAGGCAAATAAGCTTTGATTGTAGACATTTTGAGAACTTCTTAAAACAATCCGACCGCGCATCGATGGATCGGTGAGGGCTTCATAGGTAGAAAGTTCCAGAGGGTCTACACGGTCTGGATGATACACAAACACTCGGGCCCGCTTCGTCACACCGGTGTAATAATGTTCAGGATG
>CBFHYA010000019.1:11223-14495 GCA_965659955.1 Candidatus Izemoplasmataceae bacterium | reverse complement strand
CATTCTTATCCCGTTTATGGACGCTTTTTGTAAACGGATATCCATTGCTTTTAGAAGGGTTGCAATCAACCCTTCTTTTAGCGCTTATTGGTACGGTGGCTGGACTATTTATATCACTCATCCTCATTACGGTTCAAAGCTTTCATGTGATGCCGCATGAACCTTGGATTAGTAAGTTTTCTAAACGGCTTTCCAGCCGCTTATCGAAAATGTATGTGGCGTTTTTTAGAGGGACCCCGATGCTCGTCCAGGCGATGGTCTTTTACTATGGGCTCAATCAAATGGGCATCCGGATTGGCTTTTTTCTTGCGGGTCTCATTGTGGTGAGTCTCAATACCGCCGCGTATCTCACAGAAGTTTTAAAAGCGGGACTCAATTCGCTCGATCAAGGTCAAAGTGAAGCGTCCCTTTCCTTAGGGATGAGTCACTTTCAAACCTATAGGCTTGTTTTACTCCCTCAAGCCTTAAAAAATATGGTTCCCGCCATCGGCAACGAACTCATCGTGAACATCAAAGATACGGCTGTGTTAAGTGTCATTGGCGTCGGGGAACTCTTTTACATGGGCCGGGCGATCGCCTCAACGACCTACCGGTATACTGAGGCCTTTATCTTAGTGTCCATCATTTATTTAATTACCGTCTTAATTGCCGTAGAACTATTAAAACGGATATCCAATTGGTTCGGTAAAGAAGGCCCAAGACTTTCCAGTCAAAGTGAGGGACTTGTATGATTAAGGTGGATAAGCTTTATAAAGATTTTGGAGACGGGAATGTATTAAAAGATATTAATCTAACGTTCGCCGATCATGAAATTACGGTCATTATGGGACCCTCTGGGTCAGGTAAAAGCACCTTACTTCGGACGCTCAATTATTTAGAAGTGCCAACGAGTGGTTCAGTCACCATCGGAGATGTCACGCTTAAAGAAGACCCTAAGATTTTAGAAAGAATCCGCCAAAATGTGGCCATGGTATTTCAGTCTTTTTATCTATTCGATCATCTAAGTGCCCTCAAAAACTGCGCACTAGCCCCAAGAAAAGTTTTAAAATTGACCGAAGAAGACGCCATCCAAAGAGGGAGAGATTCACTCCATGAAGTCGGTATGGGGGCATTTGAATCCAGAAAGCCTTCCCAGTTATCCGGCGGTCAAAAACAACGCGTCGCGATTGCGCGAAGTCTTGCGATGCATCCGGATGTCATTTTATTTGATGAACCCACCAGTGCCTTAGACCCTGAAAACGTCGGGGAAGTCTTACAAACCATGACGGCCCTGGCCAAAAAGAAAATGACGATGATTATCGTCACCCATGAAATGCAGTTCGCCAAAAACATCGCCGACCGCGTTATCTTTATGCAAGATGGGGAAGTCATTGAAGATGAACGAGCCAAAGCGTTCTTTAAAGCCCCCAAATCACAAAAAGCTAAAACGTTCTTAGCGCATATAAAATAAAAAAGCCCACAAATGTGGGCTTTATTTCTTTTTAAATGATTTAATTTTCGGTTCTATGCCTGCGCGCAAGCGTTGGTAATTCTTTTTGTGCCGGATAATAATGAGTGCCGTCCCGATGAGTGCAATCACGGGAATTTCAATGATACCCCGTGTCCCAAACCACGTGGTTAATGGCGCAGTGGTTGGACCGAAGAAATAGACGATAATCGCCACGGTGGATAAACTAAAAGCCCCAACGGTCGATGAGACTGAAACCCAGCCATTTTGTTTTAAGCTTATGACAAAGCCAAGGGCTCCAGCTAACCCAATCACAGGTGCATAGGCTAAGAAGACCCCAAGGCTGGTGGCGACTGCCTTTCCGCCTTTAAATCTTATGAATACCGGATAGACATGGCCCACAATGGAAGCCATCCCGTAAACTAAGGGGTGAAACAGTTGATCACTAAGACCATCCAACCATCCCATATTCACAATAAAGACAATGATCGCGCCTTTGAGAACGTCAAAGATGAATACTGGCACGCCGTATTTCTTACCCATCACGCGGATGGCGTTGGTGGATCCTGGGTTTTTAGACCCATGTTCACGGATATCAATGCCTAAAAATACTTTACCGACAATGAGTGAAACAGGAATAGCTCCAATAAGGTAGGCCACCCCGATAAGTACAAAATTCATAAATATTCTCCTAAAGTTTACAAAAATATTATAGCATGAATTAATCTTTGTTTCGCATGAAATGGTCGCTTTTGTTATAATACAATAAGATTATTTGAGGACGTGACTAGATGACGCAAGCGAACTCGGGCCATTACGATGCCGATTCCATTCAAATCTTAGAAGAACTTGAAGCCGTAAGAAAACGTCCAGCCATGTATATCGGCTCGACCGATACCAGAGGTCTACACCATTTGGTATGGGAAATTGTCGATAATGCCATCGATGAAACCTTGGCTGGATATGGGAAAAAAATTACGGTCACCATTCTTGAAGACAACTCCATCATCGTGGAAGACGATGGACGCGGGATCCCAGTGGCGAATCATTCCACCGGTGTATCCGCGGCGTTCATCATTTTTACGAAACTCCACGCGGGGGGTAAGTTCGGTCAAGCCGGCAGTGCCTATAAAGTATCAGGCGGCCTCCACGGAGTGGGGGCGAGCGTGGTCAATGCCCTTTCTGAGTTTGTGCAAATTGACATCCACCGGGACGGACACCACTATGCGATGCGGTTTGAAAATGGTGGGGAACTGAAAGAGCCATTAAGTACCGTAGGGCCCTCTAAAAAAACCGGGACTCGGGTCCACTTTAAACCGATGGCGGACCTTTTTTCCACCACGGTCTATAACTTCCAAACTTTAGAAGAGCGCCTCAGAGAAAGTGCCTTTTTAATTAAAGGCCTCGCCATCAGTATTCACGATGAACGCTCCAAACAAAAAGCCACCTATCAATATAACGATGGGCTGATTTCTTACATCGAATATTTACACCAATCCAAAAAAGCCATTCATGAGCCTTTGTTTATTGAAGGCGATGCGGGCGGCATTCACGTCGAAGTTGCCTTGCAATTTACGACCGCCTATTCCGATCAAATTTTAAGCTTTGTGAATAACGTAAGAACCAGAGACGGCGGTACCCATGAAACAGGGTTCAAATCTTCCCTGACAAAAATCTTTAACGAATTTGCGGTATCACTCGAAGTCATCAACGGAAAGAAAAAACTCGAAGGTGCCGACATCAGAGAAGGCCTCACGGGCATTGTATCCATCTTAGTGCCTGAGCCACTCCTCCAATTTGAAGGCCAAACCAAAAATAAACTGGG
>CBFHYA010000019.1:0-11123 GCA_965659955.1 Candidatus Izemoplasmataceae bacterium | reverse complement strand
ACTTCCGAAGCCCGCAATGCGGTCGATCAAGTGGTCAGTGAAAAACTCACCTACTTTTTCCAAGAAAACCCCAAACTCACCAAAGAACTGATTGACCGGGCGATGAAAGCCCAAAATGTGCGTGAAGCGGCCCGTAAAGCCCGCGATGAAGCGCGCATGGAGAAAAAAACGCGCAAGAAAGAACCCATGCTTTCAGGCAAACTTGCTCAAGCCCAGTGGAAAGATAAAGAGCACCTAGAACTCTTTTTAGTCGAAGGAGATTCCGCCGGAGGCTCCGCCAAACAAGGTAGGGACCGCCGCTTCCAAGCCATCTTACCGTTACGCGGTAAGGTCATTAATACTGAACGTGCGAAGATTGAAGACGTCTTAAAAAACGAAGAAATCACCACCATCATTCATACCATTGGGGCCGGACTGGCTGCCGATTTTAACTTAGATGCGTGTAATTATTCGAAAATCATCATCATGACGGATGCCGATACCGATGGGGCACATATCCAAGTTTTACTCCTCACCTTTTTCTTTAGATACATGCGTCAGCTCGTCGAAGCCGGAAAAATCTATATCGCCAGACCGCCTTTATACAAAGTGACCTATACAGAAAAGGGCAAAGCGAAAACGGAATACCTCTGGGATGATGCGGCCTTAGAGGCCATTCAAAAGAAACGCAAACTCAAAAACATTCAACGCTTCAAAGGGCTCGGCGAGATGAATGCCGATCAACTCTTTGATACGACCATGAACCCAGGCACCCGGACGCTCATTCAAGTGAAAGTGGATGATCTAGCCGATACGGAACGCCGCATCAAGATTCTCATGGGGGATCAAGTGGAACCCCGCCGCGATTGGATTGAAGCCAACGTGGCCTTTACGCATGATGACACCTTTAACGTGGAGGAATCGTAAATGGCAAAGAAAAAACCCGATCTCTCCGCACTCATTGATAAGTTCATTGAGACCCAAAACTTAGAAGACATCGTCGGCGACCGGTTTGGGAAATACTCCAAATACATCATTCAAGACCGGGCCTTGCCCGATGTGCGCGATGGCCTCAAACCCGTTCAGCGCCGTATTTTGTATGCACTGCACAAACTTCACTTGACTCCCGATAAGCCGTATAAAAAATCGGCAAGAATTGTCGGAGATGTCATCGGGAAATACCATCCGCATGGGGATTCTAGTGTGTATGATGCTATGGTCCGCATGGCGCAAGACTTTAAGTTTTTAGTTCCTTTAATTGATATGCACGGAAATAAAGGATCCATTGACGGCGACCCCGCTGCCGCGATGCGCTACACCGAAGCCAAAATGGCAAAAGCATCGCAATATCTTCTCCAAGACATTGATAAAAGAACCGTGGGCTTTGTCCCAAACTTTGACGATGAAGAACTTGAACCTGTCGTTTTACCGGCGCGTTTTCCCAACCTCTTAATTAACGGGGCTTCTGGGATTTCATCGGGGTATGCGACGGAAATCCCCTCGCATAACCTCAAAGAAGTGATTCAAGGAACGATTTACCGGATGCGACACCCGGAAAGTTCACTCGCCCAAATCATGCGCTACATTAAGGGGCCAGATTTCCCCACTGGAGGAATTGTCCAAGGCATTGAAGGCATTAAAGATGCCTTTGAAACGGGCCGTGGTAAGGTGATTTTAAGAGCGAAAACCCAGCTTGAATCCGATAAAATCATCATCGAAGAACTCCCCTATGATGTGAATAAGGCCACGTTAGTACGGAAAATCGATGAACTGAGATTTTCCAAGAAGATTGATGGCATTAAAGAAGTGCGTGATGAATCCTCTAAAGAAGGATTACGCATTGTCATCGACATTAAAAAGTCCTTTGAAGCCGATCAAGTCTTAAACTTCCTCATGAAAAAAACCGACCTTATGAAAAGTTATCACTACAACATGGTCGCCATCCACGATCAACGCCCCATGCAGATGGGTCTTTTGGCGTTACTGGATGCGTATATCACCCACCAAAAAGAAGTCGTGACCAACCGCGCCAATTACGATTTACGCTTAGCTAAAAAACGGCTGCACATTGTGGATGGCATTATCCGGATGACCGAGGTCATCGATGAAGTTATCGCGCTCATTCGGGCTTCTAAAAATAAAGCCAGTGCCAAAAGTGAGCTGATCAATTCCTTAGGCTTTACCGATGAACAAGCCGAAGCGATTCTGATCTTACAACTGTATAAACTCTCCAATACCGATGTGGATGCGCTCAAAAATGAAAAGGCGGACTTAGAAGCCACCATTGAACGCTTAACGCGCATTTTATCCAACGAAGAAGAACTCGAACAATCCATCGAAGACGAGCTAAGAGGTTTACTCAAAGACATCCCGCATGATCGCTTAACGCTGATTGAAGATGAAATTGAAAAAATCACGGTCGAAGAACAAGCCCTCATCAAGCATGAACAAATGATGTTAGGCATCAGTCAAGAAGGCTATGTAAGACTTTCCAGTTTCAGAAGCTTTAGTGCGACCGATGAAGCCACCTTTAAAGAAGGCGATGGCTTTAGACTGGTCCAAGAAGTATCAACTTTAGACACGCTATTAGTGTTCTTAAAAAGCGGGGATTATCTGTTTTACCCCATCTTTAAAATCCCTGAGTCTAAATGGAAAGACCCAGGCGTGCATATTAATACGTTACTCCAACTGGATGAACGTCCTGAAATCATCCATGCTGAAGTTCGTTCGTCCTTTGATACCGATGAAACTTTCCTCTTAACGACCGCAGATAACCGCGTGAAACGAAGCAGCGTGAAAGATTACTTGGCCCAGCGTTATCACCGTCCGATTAAAGCGATTGGCCTGAAAAAAGGCGATTGTTTAGTGGACGTAAGAAGCGTTCCAGCGAATGCGATTGAAGTCGTCACGATATCGAAACTTGGTCATGCGCTCAAATACGACCTATCCGAGATTCCTTTAACCGGTCTTTCCGCGCAGGGCGTCAAAGCGATGAATCTATCGTCTAAAGACGCGCTCGTGGCCAGTGTTCCTTTAAAAGACGGTCATGACTTACTCGTTTTAACCTCACGGGGCACGATTAAACGGATGGACCTGAGTGAGATTGCGAAAAAACGGCGGACATTATCGCCGGTTGTGTTATATAAACCCGTAAAAACCAAGCCGTATCACGTAGTGGATGCGATGCTTTTAAGCGGGGAACTGTATAAAACGCATGCCAATATTCACGTCTTAACGAGCAAAGAAACGATATCAATCAACGCCTTTGACTTAAAACGAAATGCAGCCGATACGGGTAAAGCCTTGATTGCGCCGAAACATGGCACTCCTATACATTTTTATCCCGAGATTTTAATTGACGTTGAACCTTCCGCGTTGTCCGAGTACACTCAGGCCGTCACGCACACGCCTGAACAACTCAGTTTGGAGGTCAATGATGAATCTCGCGATGCATAGACTTCACGAATACGTCATTCCTCACGATGTGATTGTTCCGATGCTGGATGTGTACCGCTATATCGGTCGCAACGATGAATTTTTTTCGTCGCTTGATATCAACTTAGAAACCTTTGTGGCCGCTACAGTCAGAGAAGACACATTCTTTTTAGCGCAAATTCTAGGGCTTTCGATCAAAGAAGAACGCCTCAAAGCTCTTATCTTAAAAGACTTGAAACCCCAAACACACGATGAAACCGTCCTTTCAAGAATCAAGCATGCCCTCGTGCGTATCCATGAAAACATCGATGATTTTGAACTGATTGCCAATGAGATTGTTTCCTTGATTCAGTTTATTTATGGGGATGTGGCCAAAGCCAATGACTTAGCGTTTGACCGGATGGAAAAAGACGCTCCGGCCAAAGACTTATTAAGTTCTAAAACCGTCTCTAAGCGTTCCATGCTTGAAGACCTCGTCAATCAATATGAAAGTCTTTATAAACAAAAATCCATTGAGAATGGATTACTGGCAACTGCGTTTTATCTAGATTTTAACGCAATCAAACCCTTCAAAACGCGCAATGAATTAATTGGGCTTTTAATGCTTTATATCTTGTTGCTCAATAGCGATTATCGGTGCTTTCAACTGGTCAGTTTCTTTGGCATTTATGACCGTTTGAAAGGCACTTTTGAAGAAACTGCGATGAAAGCCAGTCAAAATGCTGGCTTAGGCATGCATAACCCCGTCGAACTGCATAAACTGATTCTTACGATGACCATTGAAGGGTATAAAGGCCTAGATTCATTGGTCAAAAACTATCAGTTTGACCATCAGTTTAATAAGCGTGACCTCTTAGAAAATACGATTAAAAAACTTCCAGAAGTCTTCACCAAAGAAGACGTGAGATTGTATCATCCGTCGGTCTCTGAATCGACCATTAACCGGGCGCTTAAACGCCTCAAAAACGAAAAGAAAATTGCCCCAACGGGCAAAGGCCGTTCGGCCAAATGGATGAAACTACACAGTAAAAAAGATAAACTGAACTTGCATGAACAAATGCGGCTTAAATTTTAGGAGATATGATGACCCCACACGATCACTTACATGATGTTTTTACCCAGGCGATAAAAGCTCTTTATGACGTGACGCCTGAGTCACTCATTTTTGAACTGCCCAAAGATAAATCGCACGGGGATTTGGCGTGCACAGTGGCCTTTAGCTTGGCCAAACCCTTAAAAAAAGCCCCTCGGATGATCGCTGAAGCTTTAACTGAGGCGATATCGGCGGATGAAGTGATTGCCAAACTCGAAGTCGCAGGCCCTGGGTTTATTAATATTACCCTGGCGAAAGATTCCCTGTATGATGTGATCCCACGGATTTTAGATGACACTAAAACCTTTACCTCACCGAATGTGGGTGAAGCTCAAAAAGTGCTTTTAGAATATGTCTCGGTGAATCCCACCGGGCATATGCATATCGGCCATGCCCGCGGGGCCGCCAGTGGCGATACGCTGGCCCGTTTACTCAAACAAACCGGGTTTGATGTGTTAAGAGAATACTACGTCAATGACGCCGGCAATCAAATGGATAACTTAGCTAAAAGTCTATACGTTCGCTATTTAGAGGCTTTAGGTGAAAAAGCATCCATGCCCGAAGACGGTTATTTGGGTCAAGACATTATCGATCTAGGAGAGCATATCGCCGAAGCCGACCATGATCAATGGGTCGATCATCCCGATCATTTAAAGATATTTAGACAAAAAGGCTTAGATGCCTTATTAGACGCCATCAAAACCGATTTAGACCGGGCGGGAATCGCGTTTGATTCGTTTTACCATGAGACATCACTCTATGAAAACGGTCATGTGGACGATGTCTTGAACCGCCTAAAAGCATCTGGGTATACATATGAAAAAGAAGGGGCGCTTTATTTAAAAACCTCCGAAAAAGGCGATGAAAAAGACCGCGTCTTAGTTAAATCCAATGGGGATTATACCTATATCCTCCCCGATATTGCCTACCACGAACAAAAATTCAAACGAGGCTACACCCATCTCATTGATATTTTAGGGACCGACCATCACGGTTATATTGCGCGCTTAAAAGCATCCTTAGAAATACTTGGGTATGACCCTAGCGCTTTAGAAGTCTTACTCATTCAACTCGTGCGCGTGATTCGCGACGGCGTGGAAGTGAAGATGAGTAAACGCTCAGGGAAAAGTTTATCGCTAAGAGATCTTTTAGATGATGTGGGCCCAAATCCCATCCGCTATTTCTTTGCGGCCAGATCGTTAAATACCCATATGGACTTAGACCTCAACTTAGCGGAAAAACAGCGCAATGAAAATCCTGTCTATTATGTCCAATATGCGCACGCTCGGATTGCGTCACTCCTCAAAAAAGCCAAAGATTTAGGCTACGAGACCACAAAGAGCCCACGCACCAGTGAGACTTTGAACATGGAGGTCATCACGCCACTTTTAAATCATTTAAGACAATACCCGGACATGTTAGAAAAGGCCGCTTTAAGCCGTGATATCCATAAAATCCCGAACTATCTGCATGAACTGGCGAGTCTATTTCATCGCTGGTATGCCGAAGAAAAACTGATTACGGACACGAAAGAAACCTCATTAGAACGGATCACGGTATTAAAAGCCATCCAAACATTATTAGCTGATGGGCTCACCTTAATCGGGGTCGATGCCCCCGATGTCATGTAAGGAGTTTGATATGCGATCGCTTTATACGAATGCGAAGCTTTATGGGCGCGCAGAAAGTCACTTTTCTGTCGCAGATGGCATGTTTGATGCCTTTTACACAGAAATCCCAAAGGATTCTTTTGATGAAACCATTGATTTAAACGGGCAAACGGTTCTCCCTGGCTTTAACGATAGTCATGGCCATTTTTTAGGACTTAGATATATTGCCCGGCAGGTCTCACTGGCGGATGCCAAGACAATCGATGATGTTAAAACTTTATTCCAAGGGAAAAAGACGCTGATTAGAGCGTCGCTTTTTAATGAAAACACCTTTGAAACCGGTGAACTGTTAGATAAGACCACCTTGGATCAAATAAGAGATGATATCCCGGTATTAGTGTTAAGAGTTTGCGGGCATATCCTTATGGCCAATTCCAAAGCCATCACCATGATTCAAGAAAAACTAGACATCACCGCCAGTGAAAAAGCGGACCTTAAACGCGGAATCTTTTATGAAGAGATGATCGGCGCGGTCATGAGTGTCTTTTTAGATCCTTCGCAAACTGAAATCGAAGAAGATCTCCTGGCCGCCCAAGGCATGGCCTTTAAAGAAGGTATCACTAGTTTTCAAACCGATGATTTTATTACGTATCCCGTCCCTTATGAACGGATCATTAAGGCGTATGAAGCGTTAGAAGGAACCCTGAAAATCCGGATTCAGCAACAATGCCACCTCAATACCTTAGATAAACTCGATGACTTTTTAACGAAAGGCTACGCCCACAAAAGATACGGCCGCGCGGTCATGGGACCGTCAAAACTGTTAGTGGATGGCTCATTGGGCGGGAAAACCGCCGCCATGCATGCGCCATATGTGGGAACGAGCGAAAAAGGCCTTTTAAACTTTTCTAAAGCGACCTTGATGGCCTACATTGAAAAACTCAATGCCCATGATATGGATTTATCGTGGCATGCGATTGGCGACCGCGCCAGTGCGGTCATCTTAGATGCGCTAGAAGCCGTGCCTTTAAGAAAGAATCACCGGCACGCCTTGATTCATGCGCAGCTGACCGGCATCTCAGAAATCAAACGCATGGAAGCGTTAAATGTGGGCGCGATGATCCAACCCGTCTTTTTAGATGATGACATCCCCATCTTAGAAAAACTGCTCGGCGAGAAAGCAAGCGATACGTATCTCTTTAAAACATTAATGGAAAAAGTCCCCACGGCGTTATCGACCGATGCGCCGATTGTCCCGCTTTCGCCGCTCACTAATATTTATCACGCCGTCACGCGGAAAAGTCTCAAGCACCCTCAAGTCCCGGCCCATCTCCCCGCAGAAGGTTTAAGCATCCCTGAAGCCATTGATGGTTATACGAAAACGGGCGCATACTTCATGCGGGATGATGCACTCGGCGAATTAAAACCGGGCTTTAAAGCCGATTTTGTGGCCATTGAAAACATCGACCTGGAACGGATTGAAAGCTTTTTAACCGCACGGGTTACCTTGACCGCGGTGGAAGGTGAGCGTGTTTACCGCGCTTAAACCCTTGAAGCAGTGCTATACTAGGGTGAAAGAAGGAAGAAAATTATGGATTTAAATGCCTACATTACCAATGTGCCTGATTTTCCCAAAGAAGGCATCCAATTTAAAGACATTACCCCACTCATCGGAGACGCGGAAGCGTTGCGTTTTGCGATCAATGAAATGGCAGCGTTTGCCAGAGCCCAAGACGCCGAGGTCATTGTCGGCCCGGACGCCAGAGGCTTTATTTTTGGTACGCCTGTGGCGTATGCGCTTAATTTAGGCTTTGTTCCGGTCAGAAAACCAGGGAAACTCCCCAGAGAAACCTTAGAAAAAACCTATGACTTAGAATACGGCACGAATACCTTAGCCATCCACAAAACGGAGATACAACCGGGTCAAAAGGTCGTCATTGCCGATGACTTACTGGCCACCGGCGGGACGATTGAAGCCACGGTTGAACTCATCGAATCCTTAGGAGCGAAAGTGGTGGGCTGTGTATTCTTGATTGAACTGGACTTCTTAGAAGGTCGCAAGAAACTTAAACGTATTCCGGTAAAGACATTGCTCCATTATTAACGAGGTGATCATGTGACCAGCGAAACGGTCTATTCGATTGACGCCTTCATGGATCAGATCCATGGCTACATCAAAGATACGCATACGATCGAACACATTAGACACGCGTATCAGTACGCCAAAACCCATCATGAAGGCCAAAAGCGACAATCAGGGGAACCTTACATCACGCATCCCTTAGCCGTCGCTTTTACTTTAAGCGAATATAAAACCGACCCGACGACGATTATCGCCGGTCTTTTGCATGATGTGTTAGAAGATACGGCCGCGACCTATGATGACATTAAAGAAGCCTTCGGGGAACCCGTCGCATTACTCATTGAAGGGGTCACCAAACTCGGGCAATACCAATACAAAGGCACCCTAGAAGACGAAGAAGAAAAACTCGCCGCTCAAGCGAAAAACTACCAAAAGATGTTACTCGCGATGGCTAAAGACATCCGGGTTATTGTCGTTAAACTGGCCGATCGGCTCCATAACATGCGCACGCTTGATTTCATGGACGAAGCCAAACAAAAACGTATCGCCAAAGAAACCTTAGACATCTATGCGCCCTTAGCCCACCGCCTCGGGATGTATGTGATGAAAGCGGAACTCGAAGATACCTCGTTTAAGTATCTTGAACCCGTGCAGTACCGCCAAATCGCGCAAATGATCAGCGACACCAAAAACGAACGCGAAAACGACCTCACGATGATGCAGACGAACCTCGAATATCTCTTAAGAGAAAACAAGTTCGACTATGACGTCAAAGGCCGCGTCAAAAACATCTATTCCGTCTATAAAAAAATGCAAGCGCGCGATAAAGAGTTCGAAGAAATATTCGATCTTTTAGCTCTCCGCGTCATTTTACCCTCGATAGAAAATTGTTATTCAGCCATTGGGGTGGTCCACTCCAAATGGACCCCGATCCCCAACCGCTTTAAAGATTACATCGCGATGCCTAAGCCCAACTTGTATCAATCTTTGCATACGTCGATCATTGCCAACGGGAAGATCTATGAGATTCAAATCAGAACCCAAGAGATGGATGACATCGCCGAATACGGGATTGCGGCCCACTGGGCGTATAAAGAAAACGCCACCCTCGCAATGACAGAAACCACCACCCAAAAACTCAAGTGGTATTCCGATCTCGTCCAGTTCACCGAAGAAAGTAAATCCGGTGAGGAAGTCTTAGACCTTTTAAAAGAAGACATCTTTAACTCAAATGTGTATGTGTTTACTCCGGATGGGGATATCATCGATTTACCTAAAGGGGCAATGCCTTTAGATTTTGCCTTCCGCATCCATACGGAAGTGGGCCTTAAAAGTGTGGGAGCCATCGTCAACCAAAAGATTGTGCCCTTAGAATATAAACTGCAAACCGGTGACATCGTCAAGATGAAAACCTCCAAACAATCCTTTGGGCCCAATGATAACTGGCTGAAACTGGTTAAAACGAGCAACGCCAAATCCAAAATCAAAAACTACCTCAATAAAAAACGCCGCGATGAACTCATCGCCATTGGTAAAGAAGACTTACAGCGCGAACTCACCAAGCGTCACTACACCGAAACCTTCACCGACAAAGAAGTGGCGGCGCTCTTTTCGAAAAAAAGTGTCCATTCCTTGGATGATCTTTATTTTGAGATCGGGAAAAACACGATTAAGCCGGTCAATGCGGCCAATTCCCTCATTGGGGCGGAAGAATATACCGAGCAAAACCTCATCGATCAAATCAATAGGCAAGTCGATAAACCGGCCAAAGCGGCGTCTGAAATCGTCGTCGAAGGCCTCGATAATCCTTCCCTTAAACTGGCCAATTGTTGTTCCCCGGTCCCCGGCGATGAGATTGTCGGGTATGTGTCTAAAGGCGTGGGGATTGCCGTGCACCGCAAGCAATGTAAAAACGTCCAAAACTTTGATGCCGACCGGCTCATTGATGTCCAGTGGGGAAGCTCCCAAGCGATTTCTTATAACGTCAATTTGAAATTAATCGTCTCAAACCGTGATAACATCCTCGCTGAAATCGTCAACACGATCACCGCATCCAAAGGTAAAATCAACCAAGTCTTAGCCTCCACCAACGCCAGGGGCGAGGCGGTCATGAAACTCAAAGTCGGGGTCAAAGAAAAGAGCGAACTCGATGTGATTATCCAAAACCTCAATAAAGTGAAAGACGTATACGCCATTGAGCGTCCGATGAAATAAGATGAAATGTTTGATAGAACGCGTCACGTCCGCCACCTTAACGTGCCTTGAAAAAAAAGCCCAGATTGATTTTGGGCTTTTAGTCTATGTGGGCTTTACGCATGGGGATACACTGCATACGGTGGAGACGATGATTCAAAAGCTCACGCATCTGCGCATCTTTGAAGATGAAGCCGGTAAACTCAACCGTGACTTAAATGATGTCAAGGGTGAAATGTTACTCGTCCCGGCCTTTACGCTCTATGCGGACGCGCTTAATTCCAGAAGACCCAATCTATCGGGAGCTTTGCCTCGGGAAGAAGCCAAAGGTTTATTTGAAGCGATGGTGACATCGTTAAAAACCTTAGTCCCGCTTTCCACCGGCGTCTTTGGGGCGGATATGACCATTACATCTACCAATGACGGGCCCGTCACCATCATCCTTGAGGTGAACGCATGAAAACATGGATGAGTGACCGGCTAATCATCCGGGGCGTTCACATGAAAGATGCGAGAGCGATGTATGCATACGCGAAAGACCCAAGAGTCGGCCCGAATGCCGGATGGTATCCCCACGTCTCACTGGATGAAACGAAAGGTGTGATCAAACAGATGATGAAAGCCACCCCGAATAACAGCGGAGTGTATGCGGTCTGTTTGCACGATAACGTATTGATCGGAACGATTGATATCCACAACATTAAACCGGGCTTTCAAGGGGAGATGGGGC
>CBFHYA010000018.1:10615-15177 GCA_965659955.1 Candidatus Izemoplasmataceae bacterium | reverse complement strand
GGTCGTAGTCGATGTATTTCAAAGCTTCATCGTCGATCACATAAGGGGAAGCAATGTTGCAGTAAAAGTAAATGCCATTCGGCCGGATGATGCCAATCACGTTGAACCATTGGTCTTTGAAAAACCAGGTGACGGATGGCTCTTTGGTGTACCAGAAGCGGCCGTTAGCTTCGATGACTTTGGTGCGTTCATTCGCTAAGATAATTTGGTCTTGAGTACGATCAATAATGGTTGCTTTCGCCCAAATGCGATGGAGACGTTCATCGTGCTTATAACTTTGCACGACGATGGTTTGGCCCAAGGCTTTTTCCATACGCATCACATCCTTATTGCCTATGATTATAGCATAGATAAAGGCGCAGGACGTGAGGATTACTTGATTAAATAATCTTTCCCTTTGTAATACTCGGGTTCAAAGCGCTCAAGGCCCGGATAGTCTTGTTGACGCATCACTTCATACATCACAATGGCGACCGTATTGGCGAGATTTAAACTGCGAATATGACCCGACATGGGTAATCTAAAACATTTTTCGATGTGCGGCTTTAAGATGGCTTTTGGGATGCCGGTGGATTCAGAACCGAAAAAGAAATACCGCACCGTCTCCGCACTTGATACATCTAACGCATCGGGGGATTTCATTCCATAGCGCGAAAGAAAGAAATAGTCCCCTTTTTCCTCGGCAAAAAAAGCCTCAATGGAATCATGTACCACATAATCAAGGTGTTCTAAATAGTTGGCGGCGGCCCGTTTTAAATACTTTTCTTCCAAGGAAAACCCAAGGGGTTTAATCAAATGAAGCTTCGCATTAATGGCCACACAGGTACGCATGATGTTTCCGGTATTTTGGGGGATTTCGGGTTGATATAAGACAACGTGATTCATGGGCTACTCCATATCTTCTATGATTAACCTTACTGTGGATTCAAACCACGGCACATGGGCGTAATCGGCATACACCGATTTGATGAGATCTAAATGCTCATAAAGTCTTTGATTGTACATCAACATGATGGCATTGCGTTTGAGTAAGAGTCCGCCTCTAAATGAGAAGGCATAATCCTTATACCGCCTTTGTATCTCTCGGTTGGAAAGCGTTAAAAGTTCCGCGAGATCAATGCGTTCAATCCCATCTGGCTCAAATTCTGGGTGTTTTTCCGGCATGATGTTAGTATTTTTGGGACAGACGCGTTGGCAGATATCACAGCCGAAAATCATTGCTTTAAACGGCTTCACTTCATCGATGGTAAAGGGTAATTTCATTTGGTTTTGATACGATAGACACTTGTTTTCAATGTAGCCTTCGGTGCTTAAAGCATCGCCAGGACACGCATCAATGCATAACCGGCAATCGCCGCATGAATCATCGATGGTAACCACATGTTCGGGTAAGGATTCTTGAATGAACACGGTCCCAAGCATCATATACGTCCCAAACTTCGGATGAATGAGTAAATCGTTATAGCCAATAAACCCGAGGCCACTGATGAGCCCCAGTTGCCGTTCATCCACGGGCGAGATATCCGCTTTTCCTTCGATGTGATACCCCAGTTTAAGGGCTTCTTCTTTGAGCTGCGCAAAGCGTTTTTGAAAGGTGATATGATAATCTTCGCCATACGCATAGCGGGCGACAATCCCGTGGCCTTTTCCCCCCAGTTTCACTTGATCGGAGGGAAACGATAAACAGACGATGGCTAAGGATTGATACGGTTCAAACACACTTAAATCTTCGTCTTTGTGGGCGAAGTGAGTTTGGCGATGTGCGATGTATTTGGCGGTATCAATGATGCGAACATCATCGAAGTATTCGTTTAATAGCTCACGCATGCGTTAAGACTGACGGATGGTTTCGATAAAACTCGGATCAAATTGACGAGATTTCACCATCTCGATTTCAAACTTATACGGGGGATAGATCCGTTTTTTAGAATCCTCATCTT
Source organism: Candidatus Izemoplasmataceae bacterium (assembly GCA_965659955.1). Taxonomy (GTDB): domain Bacteria; phylum Bacillota_I; class Bacilli_A; order Izemoplasmatales; family Izemoplasmataceae; genus JAGYII01. Next base: position 13,237 of record CBFHYA010000018.1, on the reverse strand, counting down.
CGGTTACATAAGGGGTTTCTAAGATTTTAGGCACATCTTTGAACCGATCGGTTTCAATGACATTTAATAACGCGTCAAACCCGATATGACCCATGCCTAAGTTGGCGTGGCGGTCTTTGGCCGCACCCATCGGATTTTGCGAATCATTGACGTGTAAAACTTTAATACGGGCTAACCCAACGATGGCATCAAATTCTTTTAAGACACCGTCAAAATCATCTTTGATGGCATACCCTGCATCGTGCGTATGGCACGTATCAAAGCAGATCGAGATACGTTCATCCTGGGTAATACCCTTAATAATGGCGGCAATTTCTTCGAATGAACGGCCGATTTCAGTTCCTTTTCCAGCCATCGTTTCTAAGGCAATTTGAACGGGACTGCCAGATGTATTTTCGATGACTTGATTGAGCCCATCGATGATGTTTGCAATCGCAATCTCAGGTCCTTGTCCCACGTGCGCACCGGGGTGCAAGACAATCTGTCTAGCCCCCATTGCTTCGGTGCGACGGATTTCTTCCGATAAAAATTGGACTCCAAAGGCTCTGGTTTCAGGATTGGGATTGGCGAGATTCATGATATATGGCGCATGAACCACGACATCTTCAGGGTTAATGCCCGCTTCTTTCATGGCCGTATGTGCGGCCTTTATATTCATCTCTTCGATGGGTTTACGGCGCGTATTTTGAGGAGCCCCGGTGTACACCATAAAGACCGTGGAACCATAGGAAAGTGCTTCTTGAACACTCCCTAAATACATGTCTTTGCCGGATAAGCCAACGTGTGAACCAAGTTTCATGGACGGACTCCTTTCAACGTAACACTGTAGCCATACGGTTTGAGTTTTTCAAAAAAGCTTAAATCGTTTTTTTCATAAAGGGTCATCTGCATGCCGGGTTTACCGATGCGTGCGGTCCTTCCAATCCGGTGAATAAAATAGGAAGGATCAGACGGTAAACTGACATTGACCACGTGCGAGACATCGGGTAAATCGATCCCCCGGGCCGCGAGGTCTGAAGCCACCAAGATTTGGTATTCAAATTTCCGTGCTTTTTTTAATATTTGTTCGCGTTCTCTAGGGGGTTTATCCCCGTGTAAGAGTGCAATGTCTTTATAGATGGGTTTTAACGCTGCATAAATGGCTTCGGTTTCTTTTTTGGTCGATCCAAAAACCAGCGCAAAAAACGGTTGAACTTGCCCCATCACCCTCGGTAATTCTTGAATGCGCCGCGCTTTTTCTACGTAAATGTATTTCGAGGTTAAGGCTTGATCATTCAGCATTTCCGGATTTAAATCGACGGTTTTGATGCCTTGGAACGATTTATCCAAAAGTTGTCTGAGTGCTGGGTGCATGGTGGCTGAAAAAATGCCGACTTGGGCGTTCGGTGACAAGGCTGAAAAGATCAGCTCTAAGTCATGAATAAAGCCCTGATCAAGCATCATGTCGGCTTCATCTAAGACCACGGTGTGGACGGATTTTAAGCCAAATAAGCGTTGTTTAAAAACCGCATCAATCAGTTGATAGGGCGTGGCGATGATGATTTCATGATCGCTGGCTGATTCTATCTTTTTATGAATGTGGCGGACGTTGACCGATAAATAAAGGGCTTTAATGACGGATTCAGTTACGGTGAAAAGTTGTTTGGAAAGAATACTGGTAGGCGCTAAAATGATGGCTTGAGTTTTACCAGTGGCTTTTACTTTTTCCAGTAACGGAACTAAGAAAGCGTGCGTTTTCCCCGTTCCTGTGGGGGATGTGACCACCAAATTTTTACCACTTCTAAAAATGGGCATGACCCGTTTTTGTACGATGTTTGCTTCTTTAAAGCCACAGGCTTTGACCCAATCGTTCATGAAGTCTCCTTTTATTCCAGTGAGATGGGGCTGGTTTCTACCGTATTATAACTGTTTGAAGCATCCAGGTAAACCACGGCAATGGTGCTATCGATTTGTGTCATGTACATGGCTTCTTTGAGTTCATTGATATTATTGATGTCCACAAAATCTACGAGACGGTCATTTTTAAATTGAATGATAATATCACCGCTAGCAAGTCCTAATTCCTCGGCATAGGAACTAGCCGTTACCGTATCGATACACACGCCCACTAATATATCCGTATTGCACGTGTAAGGATTAGCTTCAGCGGTGATCCCAAATGTTAAACGGGTCTGAGCTTTATTTTCAACCACATCTAAATAGACGCGCTCCACAATGAGCGAGGGAATCGCGAAGGCAAGACCATCAACATCTCGGTCACCTACGTTTTCTGTCCGAATGGTATTAAGCCCCAACAAATGACCGTTTGAGTCTACAAGGGGGCCCCCACTATTACCAGGGTTAATAAGCGCGGAATGTTGAATAAAAAATGAATCAATTTGTTCGATGTTATCAAACAAACGTTTATCAGAGACTAACAAACCCTCAGTGGTCGTATGGAAATACTCAAAACTAACCGGGCTTCCCAGTGCATAGACTGTCTGACCCGTATCGATGTCAAATGAATTTCCAAATGCGACAGGAGTTAAAAGATGCGGGGTATCAAATTGGATGATGGCCACATCATTCACTTGAGAGCTCCCTAACACTGTTGCATTGGTGATTTCATAGAGGTTTCCACCA
>CBFHYA010000018.1:0-10605 GCA_965659955.1 Candidatus Izemoplasmataceae bacterium | reverse complement strand
ACCGGATGTCGATGGAACTGTTTCCTTCCACCACATGATAATTACTCACAGCCGTGTAGCGGTAACTACCACCAATGGATGCTCTTGATACCACAGCACCACTGCCTAATGCTCGACCTCCGGCTGAGAGGTTATTTTCAACCGTAATAATCCCCTCTAAAACCTCATTGATCATCCGGATGCGGTCTTCTTCATTGCGCACATCAAAGCGTTCAATGACTTCAAAGGATGGTCTTAAAGTAATCGATGTATCGGTTAAAAAGAGATTGTCTAATGGCATGCCATCATAGGCGGGAACTTTTTGCCCATTGATGAGGCGGTAAAACCCGGCAAAACTGTACCCCTCTGGAGCGGCTGGGGTGGGCAAGTTTAAAGTGTCTAAGGCGGTGAGGGTAACCGCACTCAGTCCATTACTAAATGAGACCGTTAGCGTCTCATACGAAAGAATGGTTTCGATGATTTTGGATTGCGTGATATTGGTAAGTGGCTCAGTGAATCCTGAAACTGTGGCATAAGGGATTAAAGGAATGCTACTGGGGGTGGTGACATCACCGCCACTGGCCACGATTTGGGTGTCAAATATAAACCCACTCGGGTGTCTAAAGCTCACGTTTAGTAAATTCGCCAGGGTCCCTAAATTATCACTGGCCCCATCGGTATACGTAATGATGAACTGATTGGATCCATCAATGGCGACACTCGAAATCCCGCGCCCTTCGGGTCCCACTGGGCCTTCTAAGGCACTCAGACTAATCACAAAGGTATAAGGATCGGTGGAAAGACCTCTTGAATAAATGGCTTCCCCGCTGACAATGATTTCAGCCGGCGGCGCTTTGAGGGATTCAAAGTCAACCAAGGGTGCATATTCAATCGCACCATCACTAATTCCCCAAACAATCGCATTACCTGAAGTACTTAAACTTAAATCATAGCCTCTAGGTCCTTGGAATGTGGCTTTAGAGGCAATGGATGTCCATGTGGTTTCATCGGTATATTTGGTCTCGATTTGTTCATTGGATGAGTTGTAACGGATTTCTAGTTCAGCGCCATCAGCCCCGTCACTTCCGGAAGGACCTTGAGGACCGGCAGGTCCGGTCAGTTCCTCCGCGGTAAATAAGGTTTGAAACGATGAATCGGGTTCTTCATCGAGTTTCCATTGGAGCGTGTCACTGGTCGTTCTTAAGACAACACCTGGACTTGTGACAAACGTAAACGTCTCACTTTCGAGCGTTTGAAAATTAAATAAATCGCGCCATTTCGTATTATCTTCAGACGGGTATTTATATTGCATCATCACCCCATCAATGCGGAACTCAGGGGATTCTCCAGGTGCGCCTTGCGGCCCGGTAAACCCTCTCGGTCCTTGAATCCCACGCGGTCCGGTTGAACCTTGGGGACCGACTGGGCCAATGACACTGCCCACATTAAAACTGCGGCCATCGGTGAGCACAATAATCAGCTCGCTGCGGGAATTGGTGTAGATGGTGTCAATGGCAAGCGTATCTAAAAAGGCCGAAAATGACCCTAAGTTATTTTGCGTGCCGTCATCAAACGTGACAACGAGCTCTTCGTCGTCATTAAACGATAGATCTTCAATGGAGGTGCCGGTATCTCCTTTGAGCGTCGAAAGATCAAATAAGACTTCACGGTTGGCCTCATCGACGTAATTCCACGTCAATAAATCTCCGTCGACATCCAGTTCGATGAGCGGTGCATCCTCGCCGGTAATTCGGCCTAAGTTCACGCTGGTTTCATCGGTATAAGTCACGACGAGTTCACCGAAGGTGTTGATGAAAAGTTCATCCACCCCAAGGCCATCTTCCCCCGCAATGGATGCTTTCCAAGTGTCATAGTCGGTCCCAATTTGCTGGTTTTCTGAACCGAGCGTGTAGATATTTGACAGTTGCATCGATAGTGCATCCGATTCTAAGACGAGGTCAAAGACCGTTTGAATGCCGGCTTCTGAAATGGTAATGGTGTGGTGCCCTGGCCGGGAAAGTTTTTCTACGTCGCGAGTTAGCACCCATTCCATGGCAAAAGACACGCGTTCTTGCGTGCCATCTTCATAGATAAAAGTGGTTTCAATGGCGCCCGGGGTAAACGAATCATACGAAAAGGTTTGATCGTTTATCTCGATGGCATCCACGGGATTTGACTGACACCCACTTAGCATGAATACGAGGACAAATAGAAATAATATTTTCTTAGTCACGGTCATCAGGGTGGAGCACAAGGGGCGCGTAATCGGTGATCAATGTTTCACCGTCACGAATGACTTCCACGCGGGCATCCTGACCCACACGGGAGTTGAGAATGGCTTCTCTGAGTTGTTCAAAGTTGTTGGTGCGTAACATTTCGTCCATCGTATCGTTTTGGAATCCAATGATGACATCCCCTTCTTGAATGCCTAAACTTTCGGCGCTGGAATCGGGCACAACGGCTTGCACACAGACACCAAAGTCTTGATCACACGATGATACTAATACGGCCGATGAAATACCAAAGAAAGGCCGTCTAATTTCACCAAATTCTTCTAAGTCCCGGGTGACGCGAGTGATGGTATTTGAAGGCACCGCAAAGCCTAAGCCTTCTAAGTTCCTGCCGGTTGGAGATGAATCAATTTTAAAGGTGTTAATGCCGATGAATTCACCGGCACTGGTGAATAAAGCTCCCCCACTATTCCCGGGGTTAATTGCTGCATCGTGTTGAATGACGAATCCCGCAAATTCACCGAGTCCTGTGGAGTCTTGAAAGAAGCGTGAAAGGCCTGAAATAATGCCCTGGTTGACGGAGTTGAAATATTCAAAACCTAAAGGCGAGCCGATCGCATAGACGTATTGGCCGAGTTCTAAATCATAATAATCTTTGAATTCTGCCACCGCAAAATCGAGCTCTGAGGTAAACGTTAAAACGCCAATATCGGTGGTGGGATCCGAGCCAATGAACTCAATGTCTTCGTTATCAATTGTAAAAATGAGATCATTGCGTTCATAGATGATTTCCAGTTCGGTGAAATCTTCTAAAACGTGATGGTTGGTGACGACCCAGTACGTATCGCCTTCGCGGCGGTAAATGACCCCGCTCCCGGAGGAACCGGTCCCTAAATCCACATCAATGATGTTGGAGATACCCAGCACTGAAGTTCTCACTTCTTCAACCATATTAATAATCGATGTCTCATATTCTAAAATGTTGAGACTGGTCGAGCCATCATAGCGCCAATTGGCATAAAGGGTCGTATCTTCATTGACTTCAAGGGGAAGTTCGACGCGGCTTTGAAGGTTCGGGTCTAAAAACCACCCTTCAAATACGTAATTTAAACGCGATGGCGTGGGCAGTGTTTCTAATGGTTCACTGACCAGCGTGGGTTCAATGTAACCCCCATCGCCGCGGTCATAAAACACACGGACCGGGGATGTTTCAAATAAAGCTACGAGCGTCACATCTTCAAAGACTGGGTCAAATGACGTGAGTTCATACCGAGGATTATCGGCATCAAACCAGCCTAAAAAGGTGCCATCACCTTCCACTTCAGGAAGATCCACAGGTCTTCCAGCGGGAATTTCAAGTGGGTCAAGACTGCCTTCAAAATCGCCTGTAAAGGTAAGGGTCACGGTGCTATCAGTGATGGGGTCTTCAATGGCTTCACAGCCTAGTAAGCTTATGCCAATGAAACCCACTGCAATGAACATTAATAATCGGCGCATAGTATCAACTCCTTATATATTAAAGAGGCTTGCGTTATGCAAGCCTAGATGACAAAGTTTCCTTGCACCATCACGGGAACTTCTTTACCGTCATGGGTGACGCCTGTGACGTCTAAATCGGCCGAACCAAACATGAAATCGACGTGGGTCATGGAGTTATTGGCACCGGCTTTATCGAGTTGCTCTTGACTCATCGTCGTCCCGCCTTTGACATTCATCGGGTAGGCACGGCCTAAGGCCATGTGACAGGAGGCGTTTTCGTCAAAGAGTGTGTTGTAAAAGAGTAATCCCGTATTTTGAATGGGAGAATCGTGTTGAATGAGGGCGATTTCACCGATGTAACGAGCGCCGTCATCAAATTCTAAGATATTGGTGAGCGCATCTTTAGCGGCTTTTGCGTCGTAATCCACGACTTTACCATCTTTGAATTCTAACCAAAATCCATCGATTAAGTTACCTTGATAATCTAAAGGTTTGGTGGCGTATACTTTTCCGCGTGTGCCGGGTTTGTTCGGCATCGTGAAGGATTCTTCCGTCGGAATATTAGGGTTAAACGCAACGCCTTTGGTGGAGTGCTCTTGGCCCCCGGCCCAGACGTGATCTTTCACGAGTTCAACAATGAGGTCGGTTCCTAAACTGTTTTTGAAATGTAAATGTTTGAATTGATAGTTATTTAAAACATCGTTATGTTTACCAAGGGTTTCATTATGAGCTTCCCAAAGGGCTTTAGGATCTTGATCTTCATAAACACGCGTGGCGTTGAAAATGGCTTCCCATAACTTTTCAGTGGCCTCTTCTTCGGGCACATCCGGGAAGATTTTTTTCGCCCACTCAGGGTTGGCTGCGGCCACAATGGTCCACTGAGTTCGGTTGCCCATAGTGTGTTCTCTAAAGAAACTCATTTTTTGCATGGCCGCCATGGATGCTTTTTGCATTTTCTCTGCGGGCACCCCTTTATTGATTTCAGGAATGGGGGATGTAATAGAAATCAAGCATGCGCCGGTATCAACGTCTTCTTGATATTTTTTCACCAGCCACTCAGGCACTTCTTGTAAGGTTTCCACACTCATGCCGTCATATCCAATACGACCGGCGTAAGGATCGGCATAATCAATGCGGACGCGTTTCGCGCCAGCTTCATAGGCGGACGTGACAATCGCCCTGGCGAGTTCGGTACTTTCGGTGGATGAACGGACCACAACGGTTTGATTTTTTTGGACGTTCGCTCCAATGTATACGGCTAAATCCGCATATTTTTTCATCAATGATTTACTTGGCATAAGTGCCTCCTTTTAGTTGGCTGATGTGGGTTTCAAAGCTGCCGATGATGGCATCGTTAGGAATGTAAGTGACGTGATTGAAACGGGGGCCTTTCAGCCCATATTTGGGATGATATCCAATGGCGTCAATGAACGGATCAATGGGTTTTATTAAGTGTAACTGTTTTAAAACTTCCGCTGTCGCCAAGACATCATCGATGGCCCTATGGGTATTGGGAAGTAAAACGTTTAACGTCGCAATGGCATTTTTTAACGCATGCGGAGGATGGTACCGGTCTTTATAGATCGCCATCACATCCAGTAAGTGAGCTTGGACGGTTTCACCGGGACGATATTGATCAAAAAGTGCTTGGATAAAGCCGATGTCAAACTGGGTGTTATAAGCGCCCCAAAGGGCGTCTTTAGTGTTGTACATGGAGAAAAGCTCAACCACTTTTTCGATATCTTCACCGGAATCACTCATGCGTTTGGTGATGCCGGTCAGTTCGGTGATTTTTGACGGAATAGCTTTTGAAGTCTTAACAAAGAAACTGTGCTTTTTATTGGGAGAAAGTGTGTCATCTAATAATAAGATGCCCACTTCGATGATGGCATCTTTTTGCGGGGAAAACCCCGTGGTTTCTAAGTCAAATAATAATACTGGTGAATAATCTTTAAACGTCTTTAACATGTCGATATTATAGCATATTTCACATGTTTCTCTTGAAATATTGATGGAAGGTTGTATACTATATTCTTGCGGGACGTGGCGCAGTTTGGTAGCGCACTTGCATGGGGTGCAAGGGGTCGCAGGTTCAAATCCTGTCGTCCCGATATTAGCTTCTTTTTTAAGAGGCTTTTTTTATGGCAAAAATGGGTGCCATCCACAGGTTTTGAAGGGCTAAAAAGCCAGGCATACCCACCAATAAAATAAACGTCCCAAGTGCGATATTCCCAAGGCCTAGACCTCCGAGATACGCCACAATAAACGAAATCACTAATATACTGCCTTCGACTGATAACCGGGAAATAAAGATACGCTCGGTTTTGTATAGGGCTTGAAAAAACTTCATATATTCTAAAAGGGGCGTGGCTTTAAACATTGAAAAACGGACGAGGTTTTGACCAAATGAAATGATGAATAGCCCCCCAAAAAAAGATAAAAATTGACTGGGGAGTCCTTCGGGATAAAAGTCTCTTAAGACGATGAGATCCCAAAAATCAAGGCCAAACCCAAGCAACGTAGCCGCCACAAAGATTAAGACGGATTTGACTTCTTTGAAATAGACCATCACTAATCCCACAATGAGCGCTTGTAAGAAAAAAGACGCGGTCCCTAAAGTGATTGGCGCTAATTCAGCCACATGAGCGGATAAGCTGGCTAAAGGCGGGGGTCCTAAGCGAGAATTAATCATCAATATAACACCTAAAGGCATAATAAAAAGACCTAGGAAGTAATAGATCCATTGAATTCTTTTGGCACTGAGTGGGGCGTTCGTCATTTCCATGGTAGTCTCCTTTTTTTAAAATATCACATCTCAAAGGGTTAAAGCCATAATGTGCGCTATCAACTTGTCTTTTTTGTTTCAGGATATTTTAAAAGGCCATCACTCGTGTTAAACTTGTATTATAGGTTGAAAAATGATGAAATTATCAAATGCCCCTAAAGAGCGTCAATACACGGTTAAACACTATTTAGAAAATCCTCAAGTTCCCGATGATTTCAAACGTCGAGGGCTCAGGTTAAACAGTATTTTTACGTATGCCGGAAAAGTCGGCGCCCATCACATATTAAAATTCGGTGGCATGCGCATTGCCATCCATGACACGCTTGCTAAGGCCATAGACGTTGAAGAAATCTCTCATGAAAATCGCCCTCGTCGGTAATCCCAACAGTGGGAAAACCACGGTATTTAACTACCTAACGGGTCAATTTAAAAAGATTGGAAATTACGGGGGCGTCACCGTGGATTCGGCTGAAGCTCCGTTAAGGAAAAAATACCGTGATAAAGACCGAGATGTCATCATCGTCGATCTCCCCGGGACTTTTTCTCTGGAAGCGCACGCTGGCGATGAACGGCGGGCGGTAGAATATTTAAAAGATACGCACATTGATGTCGTCTTAAACATTGTGGATGCCTCGCAGCTCGAACAAAGTCTTCATCTAACGCACGCCTTAAAAGAGCTAGATATCCCGCTTTTAATCGCCCTTAATAAAATGGATATCGTGGAAAAAAATCAGATCACCATTGACGTACAAACACTCGAAAAAATGTTGAATTGCCACGTCTACTGTACCGTGGCAACGCACAAAAGAGGCATTCAAGAACTGCTCCAATGTGCGCTGAATGAAGGATGTATTTACCGTGGCCGATAACGATAAAATCATCAAAGATATCATTAAAAAAGTGCAAAGTTCATATGACCATGCCAAACCGCTCACAGCGACGGATAAAGCGGATCGTATCTTGGGCCACCCTGTATTTGGGCTCTTGATCTTCTTTATCGTGATGTGGGCGGTTTTTTATATCTCCCAAATTACACTCGGGCCTTGGCTGGCGGGGTTATTAGAAAGCGTGATGAGTCTTATAGGGGGTTGGTTTGAAGCGGGATTAGACGCATTGGGCGCAGGCCCTTTACTCAAAGGGTTCATCTTAGATGGGCTGTGGGGAGGATTTACCGCTGTTTTAGGATTTTTACCGCTGATTATGGTGCTTTTTTTCGTTTTACAACTCCTAGAAGATTCAGGGTATATGACCCGCGTCTCCATGGTGATTGACCGCTACTTTGCAAAGATTGGCCTGGGAGGGAAATCAGCAATTCCGATGTTTGTTGGGCTCGCCTGCAGCGTCCCAGGGGTCATGGCCGCTCGGACCATCCAAGATGAAAAACAGCGTAAGCTCACCGTAATGCTGACGCCGTTTGTACCCTGTGGAGCTAAGCTTCCCGTAATTGTGTTACTCCTTGGCGTCTTTTTCACCGGCCAAGCCTGGGTGACTGCGCTCATGTATATCGCAGCGATTTTAGTGGTTTTTATTATCGGGTTTGGCTTGAAGCTTTTCTTTGGCCTCAAAACCACGCCAGAAAATACGATTTATGATCTGCCCGATTATAAACGTCCGAGTATCGAGTTGGGCTGGAAAATGATGTTCGCAGAAGCAAAATCATTCATTAAAAACGCTGGAACGATTATTGTTGGTCTCAATGGACTTGTTTGGTTTTTCATTAGTTTTGATTTTTCGTTAAGTGCCGTGGGCCCAGAAGCCAGTATGTTACGCACCTTAGCCATTCCCTTTGAATGGCTCTTAACCCCCATTGGCATCGCCTCATGGGGCTTAGCCGTCGCGGCCATATTAGGGTTCATCGCCAAAGAAGAAATTGTTGGCGCGCTTGCCGTTATTTATGTCTTTTCGGTATCGGATGCCTTTGATGTGATCGATATTGCGAACGCAAGGGATGCCTTAGTGACTGGGGCTTCACTGACCGCGCTGACCGCTATTTCTTACACGGTCTTTAACTTATTTTCGCCGCCGTGTTTTGCGACCATTGGCGCGATGAAAACCGAGCTTGAATCCACGCGATGGTTGGTCTTTGCAGTGGGCCTCCAATTACTCACTGGCTTCTTCTTTGCCATGTGGGTGTATCAAGTCGGACATATTATTTTATATGGGGCTTTGGGTCAAGGATTTATGGTCGCACTCATCCTCACGAGCTTGTTACTGATAATGCTCATTGGAAGCATAATCCGGCATCAACAAAAACGTAATCAAAAAGCGATTCACTCATAACGTGAATCGCTTTTTTTAATGCGCTTTTCCAAATTTGAAAAATGGTTTTTTGTGTTGCTGATCGAGGAGACTACAGACCGCATCATCGGCTTCATTACAGCGGACAAGTGCGAATCTTAATCCGATGGGAGCAAAGAGTTCATAAATCACCGTAGCGACCAAGGTAATGACTAAGATGAGATTGCCATAAGGCGTAAACGATAAGAGTCCTTGGGCAATAAATGCAAGCCCGATGGCCGCTTGGGCTTGGGGAAGCAAACAAAGGCCTAAATACTTTTGAATGACCGGGTCTGAATGGGCCATTTTCGCCCCCAGCCACGACCCAAAGAGTTTTCCAACTACCCGAAAGATGACATAAGCCGCGGTATATATGGCGAGGTTAAACCATTCCATCACTAAAAGCTGTTCGGCCACTAAAATGACAATTTCCGCGCCAATGACTGCAAAAAAGGCAATCATTAATGGGGATTCAATCAAATCAACGGTATGTTCGATTTCGTGTTTCGCTTTGTACGTGGAGGTATTGGCGAATGTAATTCCAACCACCATGGGCAGTAATATCGGCGATAAGTGAATGTGGAAATGATTGATTTCAAATCCGCGGTTGGCAATCGCCACCGAGATTAAGATGGCCACTAAGGCACTGACCATCACAATGGTATCTTTATCGGGATCATCGTAGGATGTAATCTTGATGATTTGTCTAAATAAGAGACCAATAATGATGCCGATGGCAAAGGAGAAGATCAACTCTAAAAACGGGCTCGAAACCATTTCAGGCGAAAGACCCGAAGCATTTTCAACTGATACTGCAAAGGCTACCGCAAGGCCAAAAAATAAAATAGAAATCATATCCTCAACCCCGTGCAAAGGGACCAATGTATCGGTTAAAGGGCCATGCGTTTTATATTTTTTAGTAATCAGTAAAATGGGACCAGGTTCTGTGGCAATCGCAATGGCCCCTAATACTAAGCCAATATGTAGTGGCAAGCCAAACAGCCACATACCTAACGCGGTGACCATAAACGCAAACAGTGCTTGGGTGAGAGTGATGATCACCACTTCTTTTCGGCGGTTTTTGATTTTCGTAAAATCCAGTTCCATACCGATGCTAAAAGCGATAAAGCCAATTGCAATGGCGGTGACGATTTGGAATGTTTCAACTAAGGCTTCTTGACCGGTCACTAAAACAATCGCGCCAATGCCTAGTCCTAAGACAATGTAGCCCGTTAAATTAGGAATATTAAAATGTTCGAACATACGCCCAAAAAAAAGACCCACTAAGAGCGTAAGTCCGATATATAGAATTAAGTCATATGCTAATGTTTCAGCTAATATAAGCAATGCAGTCATCTTCTTTCTCGTTCTTACGACTTCATCATACGCCTATAATCATTTTATTCAAGGGTAAAACCGTTTTCATGACACATTTTTTTCAATTTGAGAAAGTTCATCCATCACCCTGACTAAAGCATCGTATGAATCAAATAAGATGATGTGTTCATCTTTTTCAAGCTCAAAAGCAATGCCCCAATCGACTGCATCGACATCTTCGGGGAGTTTTTCTTCAGGCATGATGAAAAAAGGTGCGTGTTGAGTTTGGAGAATGGTTTGGCCGTTAAATTCCACATAGAATTTGAGAATACCTTCATATAAAAAGGGCTTAGATAAGCGGTTATTTTTTTTAATTTGAAACGTCTTTGTGGATTGATGGACATAGATTGAATCAACCCGTTTAACTTGTTTGAAAAAGTCGATATAGCGCGTCGTTTCAACGCGAAGATCGGCGTTGATAGTATTGTGGTTCATCTCTTTTTCCAGCATCCCAGATGTCCCACCTTGAATGAATCC
>CBFHYA010000017.1:0-15516 GCA_965659955.1 Candidatus Izemoplasmataceae bacterium | reverse complement strand
CACGCACGCGAAACTCCCTTTATCAAAAATTAAACCGAGCCCCAATCAGGCCTTAAATGATCTGCATGAAGCTTTAGATGCGATCATTTCCCGTGCGTCTAAAAACAAAGAAGACGCCGTTTTATTTGCGTCCATTCCCGCCAAGTTAATGGAAACACTCGATCCGGTGTTGGATGTGTTAGAAGTTTTAATGCAACGCCATAAATTTCATTCGGCCAGAAAAACCTTTAAGGAGTTGTATTTTCATCTCTTAGAATTTAAACGGATCAGCGAATATTTCAATGACCGGTTTGTCTTTGAAGTGAAACCGTTAGAACGATCGATGAGTGTACTATGCTTAGACCCATCAGAAGTCTTGCATGAGACGCTCAAAGAAAAAGCCAAAGGTGCCACTCTTTTTAGCGCGACCCTTGAACCGTTTGATTACTATCAAAATCTTTTATCCAAAGGGGAAGGGGGTACCTTAAAACTCCCCAGTCCCTTTGACCCGAGACGCTTAGGACTCTTTGTGGATGTGTCACATTCTTTAAGATACAAAGACCGTATGCAAGCGATACCTAGAATCACGGACACACTGATTGCTTTGTATGAAAGTGGCCCTTTTCATATGATGACTTATTTTCCTTCGTTTGCTTTTATGAAAGAAGTGCTAAAGCAAAATCCCCTCAAAAAGGAGCATTGTTACATCCAAACTCCAGGCATGACGCCTGAAGAAAAAGAGGAGTTATTTCGTGCTTTTAAAACCCCGGCCGATCACCCAAAAATGTTATGGACGGTTCTCGGGGGGAGTTTTTCTGAAGGCATTGAACTGGAAGACAACCTTTTAAAAGGCGTCTTTATCATTGGGACGGCGTTACCGACGGTGTCGCAACTGAAAAAGTTAGAAATGCACCGGTTCAATGAAAAATACGGTGATGGCTTTCATTATGCCTATACCTATCCAGGCATGACCAAAGTCATTCAAGCGGTCGGCCGGGTGATTAGGCGTTTAGAAGATACCGGGATTGCCATCTTGATGGATGATCGGTACGCCACGCCCATTTATCAATCCCTCATGCCTACGGCGTGGAATCATGCGAAATATTTAGAAGAGGATGATTACATCCAAGGCTATTTAAAGGCGTTTTTTAAATAAATATACTTTCTAAATGATAATCACTTGCATTTACGAAAGATTTGCGTATAATGATGATTGAACTTGTATTTTGGAGGATTGATTTATGCGTAAATGGATGGCTTTACTTGCAATTCTTTTAATCGGCGGTTTAGCCGCGTGCGGTGAGACTGTAGATGAAACCGATACTTTAAGCATCACCACAACTCTTTTTCCCCATTATGATATTGCTCGGAGCATCGCCCCAGAAGATGCGGAAGTATCCCTTATTTTACCTCCGGGCACAAGTCCGCATGATTTTGAACCATCGCCGCAAACCGTCGCGTCGATTTTAGAATCGGACCTCTTTATATATACGGGTGAAATGTTAGAACCATGGGTGGATACGATTTTAGCCGATGCGATTGACGCTGGAGTCACCGTCTTAGAGATGGCGGATTTTGTCGTCCTCTTAGAAGCTGAAGATCATGATGAACATGATCATGCAGATGATGAGGGCCATGACCACGGCGATGTTGATCCCCACTTTTGGACCGATCCAAGTAACTTAATCTTAATGACCAATGCCATTCGCCGGGAACTCGAGCGTTTAGCCCCCGAAGAAGCGGTTCATATTGATGAGCATACGGACCTATATGTCGAAGAACTCAGACACTTTGATGAAATGTTTGAAACGCTTGTGGGTCACATTGCCACATCGACTTTGATGTATGGCGGTCACAATGCACTGGGCTATTTCACGCATGCCTATGGATTAGATGTCGTATTACCTTATGAAGGGTTTTCCGATGATGCTGAACCGACCCCCGGTGCACTCGCGACGATGATTGATACCATGGAAACATATAATACCGAGTATCTATTTTCTGAAGCCTTACTTGCCAGCAGCGTCGCCGATACCATTGCCGATGAAACAGGTGCAGAACTCTTAGTCCTTTATGGCATGGGCAAAATCGGCGCCGATGATTTAGCCGCCGGCATGACTTTATTTGATATGATGGACCACAACCTAGAAATGTTAATAATTGGACTCGGGTATAATGGACCTGAACTCGATCATGACCACGACGATCACGATCATTAGAAACGAGGAAATATGAGTCTTTTAGACGTTAATCAACTCTCGGTGAAATACGAATCATTCACGGCCTTAAAGGACGTGAATTTTTCCATTGAACGCAATGAATTTTTAGCCATCTTAGGCGAAAATGGATCCGGTAAAACCACACTGATCAAAGCCATCTTAGGGTTAAAAGACCCTCATTCAGGCATCATTACGTGGGAAAAAGACATCCGTTTGGGCTATTTACCCCAACACTTAAATGTCCAAGACCGCTCATTTCCCGCCACCGTGAAAGAAGTGGTCTTAACTGGGGCCCTGGCCTATCAAAAAGGCTTTAAGCGGGCTACCCCTAAGATGACCCAAAAAATGACCCGTATTTTAGAAGATTTATCGATTGCGCATCTGACCGATCAGCGCATTGGGACGCTTTCAGGCGGCCAACAACAACGTGTCTTACTTGCCCGCACCCTCATGAGTGATCCCGACATTCTCATTATGGATGAACCAACCAGTGCGTTAGACCCTTCCATGCGTAAAACGTTTTATGATCTATTAAAAGACCTCAACGCCCAAGGTATGACCATCATCGTCATTACCCATGATGTGGGGAGTGCGAGTGATTTCATCCAGCGCGTGATATATCTCGATCAAACGATTAAATTTGATGGGACCTTTCACGAATACTGTGAAAATGAATCAATCTCGCCATACATTCATACCCATCAGTCCCATCACCACGGAAGTGCCCAATGAGCTTTTTGGATTCGTTTTTAAACTTATTTACGTATGGATTTATGGTGCGCGCGCTCATTGCAGGGTTACTCATTGGCTTAATTGGCGCGTTTTTAGGCTCCTTTTTAGTCCTTAAACGCTACGCCATGATCGGCCAAGGTTTAGCGCACGTCGCCTTTGGCGCTGTGGCAGTGGGGTTACTTTTTTCGAGTCAACCCTTGTTCATCGCCATGCCGCTGGTGGTGTTAGTGTCGGTATTTATCTTGAAATTATCGGAAAAAACGAGCGTGCACGGGGACGCAGCGATTGGTCTGGCAGCCACCGTCGCGATGGCCTTAGGAACAATGCTTGCTTCCATTGATGGTGGGTTCCAAACGGAACTGAATTCTTACCTATTTGGGTCCATTCTCACCATTCAAACCACCGATATTTGGCTTTCTTTCCTGCTATTTATTGCGGTGGCACTTTTTGGTGTCTTTTATTATTATGATTTATTCTCGATGACGTATGATCCGATCTTTGCGGAAGTTTCCAGGGTAAAAGTTCAGCGGTTGAACCTTGTATTAGCGGTTTTAACTGGGGTAACGGTCGTGATTGGGATTCAACTTTTAGGGACGATTCTCATATCGAGTTTTATCATTTTCCCCACCGTGATTGCCATGCAGTTTCAAAAAGGGTTTTTCGCAACCGTCATGGTCGCCTTGGGTTTTGCGGTTTCGACTGTTTTTGTGGGGATTTCAGCGTCGTTTATTTACGACTTACCCACCGGATCGACCATCGTCTTATTGAATGCACTCATCTTTAGTCTGATTTACGCCTTTAATGCTCTAAAAGGAGGACGTGCATGAACACTGATATCGTGTTAGAAAAAGCGGGACTGAAAAAAACGTACCCAAGGAAAATCATATTAGGTCTTTTTGAAGACCGCAATCAATTCTTAAGTGCCGAGGATATTTCAACGGTCTTTCAAGATGCTGGTCATCCGGTGCCTTTATCCACGATTTACCGGATTCTTGATCAATTTGTCGAAAAACACCTTGTCAGTGAAGTCCACATCGAAACCGCACAAGTGAAGCTGTATGAACGCGCACATGCCCATCATGCACACCATTTAATATGCACAGAGTGTGAGAAAATCATCCACGTGGAAAGTTGTCCCGTGCATGATTACGAGGGCGACCTTGAAGATACGCATGGGTTTAAAGTGACCCACCATACTCTCAATTTTTATGGCCTTTGTGAGGCCTGTCAAAAGGCTCAAGTTTAGAGCCTTTTTTTATTGTCTTAAGACGCTTATAATGAAACGTGGAGGTAACTTATGCAAACTTACTTAACCGATTTATTCCAAACATGGTTCCCCGCCCTCACTGAAGGCTTAGCGGTGGTCATCACCAATCTCATTCAAATTGTCTTGATCTTCATCGGGGCCAGAATCGTCTCGCTCATCATCAACCGGTGGCTCATTCGGTGGGTCAAATCGACTCAAGGTTCAGAACGGGCTACGACACTTTCCCAGCTGATGAAAACGACGCTTTCAGCGCTCATTTGGTTCTTAGTGATTTTACTGTCTTTAGATACCGTGGGCTTTAACATCACCCCGATCTTAGCGAGTGCTGGGGTAATAGGACTCGCCGTTGGTTTTGGGTCCCAAAACTTAGTCAGAGATGTTGTCACAGGCTTTTTTAACTTTTTAGATAACGCCTTCAACGTCGGTGAAGTCATCGAAACTGGAGGATTTACCGGATCTGTCACGAAAATGACATTGAGGAAAGTCCACATCACCAATTATTTGGGCGCTGAAAAAATCATTCCCCAAGGGGAAATCAGTAGTCTGATAAATTGGTCGCGCAATAATAACGTGGCCATCATTGATTTTGGGGTTGCCTATGACACCGATCTTTCCCATTTATCAGATGTCATGGCCACATTTACCAAAGCCCTTCATGAATCCAGTCCCAATCTCGTTGAAGAACCCGCCTTTTTAGGCGTCATGGAACTCGCAGATTCTTCCATTAATTGCCGGTTACTCATTAAAACCAAGCCGGGCGATCATTGGAGTGAATCCCGTCAAACCCGAGCAGAGCTTGTAAAAACCCTAAGTGAAGCGAATATTTCGATTCCCTTTCCCCATGTGGTGGTTCAATCGTCATGAAACGGCTTGTCATTGGGGCGACCAATGAAGATCATTCTTTTTCTTTAAAAGCCCCCCTGAGAATGGCGGATTCCAACCCGGTCAAAGACGCCATCACACTCGGAGGAGTCGGGTATAACATTGCGCATCACTTGTTAGCTCTCGATAAAGACGCCCAGTTTATAACCGCGTTTAACCGGCCATTAGATGACCCGCGCATCACCACCATCAAGACCAATCAAGCCCCATCATATTACGCCGTGATGGAATCGGATATGATGGTCGCTTTTGCATCTATGGATGTCTTAGAAACATTAGAAGCTAGCCCCTTTTTAAGTGCGATAAAGAGTCTTAAAGAAGATGACATTTTAGCCTGTGATCTCAATTTCCCTGAATCCACTTTGAACACAATATTCCAAGTCGTTAAAGCCCCCGTTTGGGTGGATGCGACAAGTGCGCATAAAGTCAAAAAACTTCACACTTTAACCCCTTTTGTTTATGGCGTTAAGCTCAACCAAATGGAAGCATCTATTTATACCGGTGAAAATGATTTAGAACCCATCATCCATGCTCTTGAAAAAAGTGGAATCCCGGAAATCGTATTAACGCTGGGCGCACAAGGCGTCATTCATATCAAAGATGAAGTCATTCACTTTAAAGATGAAGCTCCCTTTGACGCCGTCCATCTCTCCGGTGTGGGAGATGCGTTTATGGCGGGTGTGCTTTTAGCTGAGGGAGACCCTAACTTTGACACCGCATTTGCCCTCGCCGCTTTAACGGCCAAACATGAAGGGGCTACGCCCCCTTTACATGCGTATCATTCATTGAATCAAGAAAGGATAAATCGCCATGTTAGCATTCAAAAAAGACGTCCTCGACGCCCTTAACAACAATCAACCCGTGGTGGCCTTAGAATCCACCATCATTTCGCACGGGCTTCCCTATCCCGAAAATCTCGCCTTAGCCCGGGAAGTCGAAACCATCATTCAAAACGCCGGAGCAACCCCAGCGACCATTGCCATCATGGACGGACAGATTAAAATTGGACTGACGGATGAAGAACTCCAGTATTTAGCCGAAAGTGACGATGTGATTAAAGCATCGAAACGCGATTTCGCCTATTTACTGGCGTCTAAAAAAACCGGGGCCACCACGGTCGCCGGCACCCTTTTAGCTGCGGCCATGGCCGGCATTAGAGTCTTTGCGACCGGCGGGCTAGGCGGCGTTCACCGAGGCGGTGAAGATACGCTCGATATCTCACGGGATTTAGAAGAACTTTCCATCCAGCCTGTGGCGGTCGTTTCGGCCGGCGTCAAATCGATTTTAGACATCGGAAGAACCTTAGAATATCTCGAAACCAAAGGCGTTGAAGTCATCGGCTATAAAAGCACTTTTTTCCCGGCGTTTTATACCCGCCAAAGTCCTTATAACGTGGACTACCGGTTAGACACCCCTGAAGATGTGGCAGCATTACTCCATGCCAAGTTTGATTCAGGGTTAGAAGGCGGTGTCTTAGTGGCCAATCCCATTCCAGAAGCGTTTGCGATGGAAGAAACGACCATTCAAAAAGCCATTGATCAAGCCTTAAAAGAAGCCTTAAAAAAAGGCGTCACCGGCAAAGCCATTACGCCTTATTTACTGGATGCGATTAAAACGATCACGAAAGGTAAATCTTTAGAAGCCAATTTAGCGTTAATGAAACACAATGCCCGCGTGGCCGCAGAGATTGCGGTGGCTTACCGGCCATAATAAAAACCCCCAACCAATCGGTTGGGGGTTTTTATTATAAGTAGCCCATTTGAACGAGAGCTTCTTTTAAGATGCCACTGGAACGTTTTAAAGCGACATTTTCTGCGCTGGATAAGTTGAGTTTCACAATATGATGAATGCCGTCTTTATTGATGACTGCGGGCAGCCCTATGTAGACTGGATCGCAGTCGTATTCGCCTTCATTCAGCACCGAAAGCGGTAAAATTCGGTTTTCGTTATTAAAGATGGCGGCCGTGATACGCACCAAGGCCATTCCAATCCCATAATAGGTCGCATTTTTTCGTTTGATGATTTCTGCGGCCGCAGTCCGAACGCGGTTGGCAATTTTTTCTAAGTCTTCGAAGCGTATGGAGTCCATGGTGGCTAAGACATCGGATAAGGGTTTTGCCCCGACATTCGCATTCGACCAACAGACAAATTCACTGTCGCCGTGTTCACCTAAAATATACGCATGGACATTCCTGGTATCGATGTGAATGAGCTTCGATATTTCATAGCGTAAGCGCGCGGTATCCAGTGAAGTTCCTGAGCCAATCACACGGTGCTTTGGCAGCCCTGATTCTTTCCAGACCACATGCGCTAAGATATCAACGGGATTGGTGGCAACTAAGAAGAGGCCTTGAAAGCCATTTTCCATCACACTCTTCACAATCGATTTCATGATGGCTGCGTTACGGGTAAGTAAATCAAGTCTTGATTCACCCGGTTTCTGATTCACACCTGCGGTGATGACGACTAAGTCCGCATCTTTGGCGTCTGCATATGTGCCCGCTTCGATGGTCATCTTTCTTGGCCCAAAGGCGAGTCCATGATTAAGATCCATCGCTTCACCTTCCGCTTTATCTTGATTTACATCAATCAAAACGAGGTGTTCGATGGTGCCTTGATTCACGAGCGCATAGGCATAACTCATCCCCACAAATCCGGTGCCAACTAAAACGACTTTACTCATAATTTCTCCTATTCAACGATGATACCAATTTTGGGGACCCGGTCTAAAAAGGCAGGCCCATGCGGACTGACGCGGTTAATCGCATCGGTCAGGTCTTGACCAGATTGATAGCCATTGTGGCCACCATTGCGCCAGTAATCACTGTCGGTCATGTCATAGATGAACCCATCAACCGCCACATAGGCGCGTTTTCCATCGGTGCCGTCATAATAGCTTAAGTCTTCTAAGGTGAGTTCTAACGCGCCATCTGCGTTGATGATGCCAGGTTCATTCTCACCGGGTGTGACGGGTTCAGCGAATTTAGATTCTCTTTCTTCTCTACGATCATCATTATATCGATCGTTTTCACAGGCGAATCCCACAAAAATACCAGTAAAAATCAAAATGCCTAAGGCCATTTTTTTTAGCATCATTATTCGGCCTTGCTTTCGACTAAGATACCCACTGTGGGGACGCGTGTTAATGTCGAGCGTCCGTGCGGGGAAATGTTATCGATGACACTGGTTAAATCTTGGCCGGCTTGATAGCCGTTGTGATTGCCTCCCGACCAACGTGAAGACCCGGACATGTCATAGATAATACCATCCACGGCCACGTAGGCTTTTTTGCCGTCCGTGCCGTCATAATAACTGAGGTCTTCTAAGGTGAGTTCGAGTTCCCCGTCGGCATTAACCCGGCCGGGCCCATCAGGCGCATCCGTATATCCATCTTCGGCAGAGGTTTCATCATCCCCGGAAATATCGGGGTCCGAATAGCCATCATCGGTAGTGTCACCGGAATCATTGTCTGTGGGTGCTTCCGGTTCATCTTCAGGTTCAGCAGGCTCTTCCGTAGGTTCATCAGCGGGCTCTTCCGCAGGTTCTTCTGCATCCGGGGTTGGATCGGGTGCGGCTTCTTCAGCCGTATTATCTTCAGGCGCTGTGGGTTCGCTGGGTTCATCGCCACAAGCGGCTAAGGTGAACATAAAGCCTAAAAGCAACAGGCTCATGAGTATTTTTTTCATATTTACCTCCTATTAAGTCGTTATTTATTCGACGCGCAACGCTTCAACGGGGTGTTTATTGGCCGCAATCCGCGAGGGGATTAAACCGGCGATAAAGGTTAAGAAAACGGAAATGACAATGAGTGAAATGGCCGCTAAGATGGATAACTGAGCCAGTCCATCAATACCATCGACCAAACTTTCAATGAGTAAATTAAGCGGGAATGTGAGTCCATAGGCAATTACGACGCCTAAGAGTCCGGCGGTAAAGCCGATGATCGTGGTTTCTGCGTTGAAAACGCGAGAGACATCTTTTTTTCTCGCCCCTAAACTTCTTAAGATACCAATTTCTTTCGTGCGTTCTAAGACCGATACATAGGTAATGATGCCGATCATAATCGATGACACTAATAGTGAAATGGAGGAAAAGGCAATGAGGACGTAACTCACCCCATTAATTAAATCCCCGGTGAGATCGGTTACGAGTGCGGCTAAATCGGTGTAGATGATTTGTTCATCATCCGGGAGGGGTTCGTTATACGCATCTAAGGCTTCTCTAATCGCGGTTTTTGCATTGAAATCGACCGGATAAATCAGGACTTGCGTGGGGGTGGCGTCAAAACCGAGTTGTCTTAAGACGCCAACTTTTTGTTGCTCTGAAAGGGGTAACCCGGTAATGACCGATGTATCTGAGTCTGCTTGAGCTTGTGCAATATCTGAGACTTGCGCTGCATCGATATACATTTGTTCAAGATCGGGATGGTATTTAATCCCCGTATCGATAAAGCCCGCCAAAGAATCAGCACTTTCTCTCGCCACCCCGACGATTCTCAGGTCAATCGCTTCGCCTGATTCCACGAGCGGTTCATAATTACCAGACGGAATAAACCGTCCAGTTTCTTCGTTTTCTAAATAATAATCATTGGGGAAAAAGGAATAAAACTCGAGATCATAGAGTTCATCAAAAGAGACACTGGCGACATCCGGGTCAATCCCTAAGGCTTGGAAGAAGCGGACGTTGAGACGGTTTTGGGTATCGACTACTAAAAGCATCTCGTTCGCATTTTCCGGTAAGCGTCCATCAATGATGTCATAGCTTTGGGATAAAAACTCTTCACTGGTGACAGTCGGTTCAAAATCCACCCCGCCGCCGCCTTGATCGATGCCTCGGTACTGATTTGCCGCTTCCCTGAGTAATAAGGGTAAACGGACGTCATAATCAGCGTTGATTTCAAAATATAGGTCCGGATCTAAAGTATCTAAAAAATCCAGATAATCTTGGGTAATCACATTGATGTGTTGGTTTTGAGAAATCTGAACTTCATACGGATAGACTTCTCTAGTATCGGGGAATTCAACCAGCCCGCCATCATCGAGTTCGGGCCCCGGGGGCCCGAAGTTGCCTTGGGCGGCCTCAATGTCAATGGGGAATGGGTCGATCTGGAGGGGAAACTGGGCGAGTGTGGAGCGCTCAAGTTCATCGATTTCATTGTTGAGTCCATTGGCTAACGCTAAAACCATCGCGACCCCAATGATTCCGATTGAGCCCGCAAAGGCGGTAATTAAAGTTCTAAATTTTTTCGTTTTTAGGTTGTTAAAAGAAAGCTTGAGGGCTTGTTTAAAAGCCATCGAGGTCTTTTTAAGAAGCAGGGAGCCTGTTGCTTCTTGCGTATCATCAAATGGATTCGTGTCTTCAATGACCTCACCGTCTTTGAGTTTGACGACGCGGTCGGCGTATTTATGGGCGAGGGCTTCATCATGCGTGACCATAATGACCAGTTTAGTTTGAGCAATCTCTTGAATGATCGCCATGATCTGCGCACTGGTCTCTGAATCAATCGCGCCGGTGGGTTCATCGGCCATGATGATGTCTGGGTTATTGGCAATCGCCCGGGCTATCGCCACGCGTTGCATCTGACCGCCTGAGAGTTGATTGGGCTTTTTATAAACATGGTCTTTAAGCCCCACACCCTCTAACACTTCTAAAGCCCGTGCGCGTCTTTCATCGGGGGATAAACCCGATAGTGTCATCCCCAGTTCCACGTTGGCTAAGACACTTGTGTGGGTAATTAGATTATAACTTTGGAAAATAAAACCGACCGCATGATTCCGGTAGGCATCCCAATCGGGATCACTGAAGTGTTTCGTTGATTTGCCTTCAATGATGAGATCACCTGAGTCATAACGATCGAGGCCTCCCACCATATTTAAAAGCGTGGTTTTCCCCGACCCTGAAGGTCCCAAGATGGCCACAAATTCTTGTTTTCTAAAGGCGAGGGATACCCCGTTGAGTGCGTTTTGGGTAAAATCGCCGACTTGATACGATTTGGTGACGTTTTTAAGTGCTAACATAGTCTGCCCTTCTTTCTTAAATAGTATAGACAAAACACCCCGTTTTCCCCAATCAAACACTCATTAAAAAACCCTCACGATTGTGAGGGTTTTACGGTTATTCCGTGGCGTCGATGACCGCATCAATGTTTTGCGTGTCATCGCCTAAGATGTCAACGCTGATTTCAACATCCACAGGAATGCCAAGTTCAGTGGATTCATATTGATTGTTGGCCAGAATGTTTGGGGAACTAATCCGGATGACCGAGCCATTCGGTAAAATAATTGGTTTCACACTCGCCGCACCTCCGGATGATTGGGTTCCGATGATGGTTGCAAGTCCCATGTCTTTCGCCATGTTGGCGAACATGTTCGCGGCGGAATAGGTAATGGGGCTGGTAAGCACGAACCATTCATAGTCGCCTTCGGTGGAATTTTCTGAGGTGAATGTGGATTTCGCACGCAGGCCATCGCCCGCATTGAGTGAGTAGTAATCCATTGGCTCATCGGTCATGTAGCCCATAAGCTGCCACGCCGTTCCGATGATTCCGCCTGAGTTACAGGCGAGGTTGATGATGATTTTCTCGACGGTGCCTTTGGCTTCAATCTCTGCAATGGCGGCCGCAAACATCGTGGTCGATTCATCGTTAAAGTTCGCATTGTGGATGATGGCCACGGTGTCGTTTTCAAAGAATTCGACCCCGTCTTCGGTGCCACAGAAGTAGGTGGTCTCATCCATGTCATAGAAGAGGGTGTTGTAAAATCTTTGTCCGCGTGGGCCTAGGTCGGTAATCGCGAGTTGGAACGTCGGCTCATCGTCGTAAGGTCCGGCCATCGTATGCGATGTATGAAGATCATCGAGGCTTAAGACCATGTCTAAAATCGACCGGTAATGTCTGGAATCTCGCTCGGAGAACCAGTCGGCTTGGACTTCCTCTAAAACGGTGTAAAAGTCGGTAATGCCTAAATCTTCACGAAGACCGAAGAAGTGGTTCATCACAAAGGCGGTAAAGTGATACGTCATGAGTTTAAGATCATACGGCATATCCATGTCGTTGAGACTGGACCGGTTAAAACGGTTGATGCTGTCGGAAAACTCATATGTATCTTGACCAAATAAGCGGTCTCCGTTATACACCACATCATAGACCGATCCGGATAAGAATAAGTTGACGAGGTGTAGAGGCGCTAAGAAGCCTTCTTCCCCGCGGTACAGTTCCATGTAGTAATCACTGAGTTCAAAAACCACCGGGTCCACTTCCTCACTATTATCTTCATAGGCAATGAATTCTAAGCCTCGGCCAAAGTCAGTCTCAGTATCGGCTGAAACGGCTCCGAAGAATGAATAATAGTTGACCGTGGCGGTATGATTGGCAAAGTCAAAGATCAGTTCATACGTCACATCATCATATAAAGGATCGTCGGATTCTGCGAATAACGAAACTGAAAGCGTATCACCTTCAACCACAAAATCAAGCTCTGAATATACCACAGCGCCGGAAATTAAGGCCACAAACGATTCAATATCCACATAAGGCATCGCATTGGACATCGTGTAGACATTTAACGCCCCGTCAGAAACGGTGTATTCCCCTTCAATGCCTTTAAATTCAACTTCGTTGGTTTCCACGATTGAAAGGGTCTCAAACGGGGCCACATTGACGGAGACTTCATAGGTTTTTTCTAAGTCTTCAAGGGTGGCGGTAACTTCAAAGGTCCCTTCGCGTAAATCTCCACCGGCTAAATCTTTAAACACCGCGCCTTCATGGGTCACGACGTCTGGGGTGAGTGAGGTGTAGACTAATGTTACGTCGCCGACTTCATCGGTGAGATCGATTTTTTCACTGACGGTGGCTCCGTTAAATGACAGTCCCGCGACGGCTTCATCCATCAGGGCAATCAAGGCTTCTTCACCTTCTGCCGCAATGGTTGCGTTAAAGTATTCGGTCAATGATTCCCCGTCTTTTTCAAAGACACCGGTCATTTGAACGCCAAGATCAGCTTCACCATAACCAGGACGCGCAATGACGCCTTCTAAACTGAGTATGGATTCATTGGATGATGTCCAGGTAATCGACACATCGCCGTCGCTACTGGGTAAACTGATGTTTTCTGTGAGCGGCGCATCAAATAGATTGACCGCGGCTGCGGCGGCTTCCAGTTCAGCCACTACGGCCGAATTATCGGGTTCACTTTCCCCGCCACACGCGGCGAGTGTAAAGACTAAAATGAGTGAAAATAATGCCATCCATTTTTTCATAATAAACCTCCCTTATTTTCAAGTATTATACACCACCCGTGCTAAAATAATAGAAGCAAACATTTAAGGATGGTCATCATGTTGTTAATCTGTGGAGCCAGCGCCTCAGGAAAAACCGAAATCGTCAAGACACTTGTTCAACGTTACGATTATCATAAATTCATTACCACCACCACCCGTCCCAAACGCGATCATGAGATGGATGGAGTGGATTACTATTTTTTAGACCCCACCCTTTTTAATCATCTCAAAGAAGAAGATGCCTTTATTGAAACCACCGAATATGCCGGGCATTATTACGGCTCAAGGGCCGACACCATCCATCCCAATATGGTGGCCATACTAGACCCAAAGGGCATCAATGCCTTTCACCGTGCCCGTTCGGGCCAAGATTTTATCGTTTACATCACCGCCTCCAAAGATACCCGGAAATACCGGATGCTAAAACGCAATGACAACCTCAATGTGATTTGGACGCGCCTGGATTCCGATGATGTGACGTTTGCGAAAGATCAATTTGACCACATTGATTTAGTGCTGCCCAACGATACGGGATTATTAGAAACCGTGGCCGACCAGGTTCATATGGCCTATCAAGCGTTTTTAAAGGAGTAACGTATGCAATTTGAAGTTAAAAAAGATCGCTGGATGACCGTCTTTGTGATTGTACCTTTTGTGATTGGATTTTTAGTGATGCTCGGAAGCTTTGCCCTTGAACCGCTCAGTGCGGTTCAGTGGCCCATTGTATTTACCTTTATTGTTTTCATTATTATTGGCACGTTCATCTGGCAAATCTATACTCAGAGTTTTTACCAGTTAGATCAAGATGAATTAAGAATCAAATTTGGACCGTTTCGCTTAAAAATCGCCTATGCGGACATCACGGACATTAAGCCTTCAAGAAATTTTATGTCGGGCATGGCCTTATCCTTTGACCGGGTCGCGATATATAAACGCGGAAGACTTTGGCAACTCATATCCCCAGTCGATAAAGACCGTTTCATCAAAGAAGTGAAAAAGCGCGCAAAACTCGCCTGATGCGTTGACATCTTAAGGCCTTATCAACTATAATGCTCCTTGCGACGGAGGAATACCCAAGTGGCCGAAGGGGCTCGCTTGGAAAGCGAGTAGGTCGGGAAACCGGCGCGAGGGTTCGAATCCCTTTTCCTCCGCCACGTTTTTTTTATCCGGAGGAATACCCAAGTCCGGCTGAAGGGGATCGCCTCGAAAGCGATTAGGGCGGGAAACCGCCGCGGGGGTTCGAATCCCTCTTCCTCCGCCAACCAAACTCTCTTTTTGAAAGTCACACCATGATGTGTGATTTTTTTTATAAAAAAAAGACACCGTTAACGATGTCTTTGATCGATTAAGTTGGCACTGATAATGGCGGATTCAAAGATGATGGGTAAGCCACTCCCAGGGTGCGTGGACCCACCGACTAAGTAGAGGTTTTTCACATCTTCATAGCGGTTATGTGGGCGTTTATGAAGCAGTTGATTCATCGTATGTTTCATCGCGAATGTGGCCCCTTTATAAATGCCGGTTGCTTCCCAATCGGTGGGGGTAAAGACTTTTTCAATCTCGATATCATCGTGATCAAACCCCAGGCGTTTTTTCAGTTGGGCATAGACTTTCGTTTTATAAAGGGTCTTTTGTGCATCCCAATCAATGGGCGCGTCCGTATTCGGTACGGGGGCTAAAACCATCAAAGAACTTTTCCCGTCGGCGGCAAATTTAGGATCCAGTGCCGAAGGATGATAAATATAAAGACTCATATCATCGGTTAAAGCTTGGTTTTCTTTAAGACTCTTTGTGTACGCTTTATAATCATCGGATAAAAGCAGTGTGTGCATCGGATAGTCGAGTTTTTTCTTCACCCCAAGATAAAGCATATACGCCGAAACCGAATAGGTTTTTTTATTCATGCTTTCCATGGTGTGTTTGCTTTGGGCGTCTTTGGGGATGAGTTTTTCCACCATCGTTGGCACATCCGCATTGACGATGACGTCATCATAGAAGTGTTTTTCACCGTTTACTTGAACGCCTTTTGCAACACCCTTTTCGGTGAGGATGGTTTCGACGGGGGCGTTTATATGAATTTTCCCGCCGAAGCGTTTGATGTGGGTGGCCATGACATCTAAAAGATGGGGGACGCCCCCGTCAATGTGATAGATGCCATCA
>CBFHYA010000016.1:0-16240 GCA_965659955.1 Candidatus Izemoplasmataceae bacterium | reverse complement strand
GCAAGCCCCAGGTTTGATGGACCACGCACTTAAAGCACTAGAAAGTTTATTGATGCATCCACATTTTGATGAAAAATCACTGGCTCAAGAAAAACGCTTTTTAAAAGACGAGTGGGCCACAAAAAAAGCCTCAAAAGGTTTTCAGGCCATCCGGCATCTGACCGAAGCGATGTTGCTGGACCATCCGTATTATGTCCCTCAAGTGCAAGATGGCGCGGCGATTGACGCGGTCACACTTACTATGATTAAAGACGCCCACGCACGTTTTATGGCGGCGCCGAGAGTCCTCATCAGACTGGGCCAATCAGACCCCTTAGTCGGGCCGGACTTTTTAAAGCGTCTGCAAAAACCGTCTTCCCCGCTTGCCTTTGAGATGCCTTACCGGCATACCTACAGTTCCGTCTCCATGGCTCCCGTGGAAGATGCGATGAAGCAAACGTTGATGTATGACATGTATGAAACCCATGTGATGCGCGAAGATGAAGATTACGAAGCGCTCATGATCTTTAATCAATTACTGGGCGGTGACAGTGAATCAATGCTGTTTAAAACCATCCGAGAGACCCATAATATGGCGTATTCCGTCGGGTCGATGTTGCTGTCACAATATGGATTACTGCTCATTAACGGGGCGATTTCACCCGCGAATCAGACCGCTTATCTCAATGAAATTCAAACCATTTTAAGCGCGTTAAAAACGGGGGACTATCCCGATGAGGCCTTGGCCCTTGCGAAAAAAAGCCAAATCGAAACGATCAAACGCAATCACGACGCTAAAGGGGCCCTGACTCGCCGCGCGTTTTATTCCGTGTATGCGGATGAACCATTTACCAAAGATGAGCTCATTAGAAGGCTCTTTGCCATTGATAAAGCCGCCATCACCCGGATCGCCGAACGGTTAACGCCGGTCACATCCTTTCAATATGGAGCAACTTTATGAAATCACTCAAACTGAATGAAACGACCGTGATGATTCAAAACCGGCTAAAGTTGATTTACATTAAACGCCCCGGTTATTTGAAAAAATACGCGATGATCACGTTTCCCATTGGCGGTCTCCACCGGGCCTATGAACAAAACGGAAAAAAAGTACGTTTTCCAAGCGGTGCCGCCCATTTTTTAGAGCACAAATGTTTTGAAAATGACGGTGAAGAACTTACCGCTGTATTTGCCCAGCAAGGCGCGAATGTTAACGCGTTCACCTCGCAGTTTCAAACGAGTTACTTGTTTGAAGCCACTGACGAATTGACCGCTAACATTCAATCGTTACTGGATTTAGTCTTTTTTCCGAAATTTACCGAGTCGGGGGTGGAAGAAGAAAAAGGCATCATCACCGAAGAGTGGGCATCCAGTCAAGATAATCCTTTTTACCAGCAGTACCACACCTTACTCGAAACATTGTATGAAAACCATCCCTTTGCGAGGGATATCATCGGCGATGAAACCAGCATTCAAGCGATGGATTATCCGACGCTGAAAGCGATTCACGAAGCCTTTTATCAACCGGAAGTCGCCACCTTGATTATCAGTGGCGATGGAGATATTGAGGCGCTGGTGAAGACACTCAACGAAACGCTCGTATTACCTGAAAAAACAGCATTAAAACCACTCCCCATTGAAGGGGCGCTTCCCCCTTCACTCAAAGCAACCAAGGTGCGCCTACCAGGAGATGTCTACGCCGATTACTGGTTGAGAGGGATTCGCCTCGATTTAGAGTTTAAAGATTCAAAAGCAAGGTATGCCTTTTATTTAGCTTTAGAAGTAGGGCTTGATATGCTCTTTGACCGGACCAGTCCATGGGTCGAATCCATGCAAGAAAAAGGCTTAATCAATGATGGATTTGATTATGATTTAACGCTTTATCCGGAAGTCGCATTGGTGATTTTATCGGCGCAAACCCCCGATGATTCCGGCACCGAAAAAGCCTTTAATACGCTTTTAAATGCGCCGGAAGAACTCCTGATTCCAGAGCGTTTTGAGACGCAAAAAAAAGCCAATATCGGGGCGTTCATCTATGGCCTTGATTCTTTAGAGGGCACCGTAAGGAACCGAGCGCGTTATGTGAA
Source organism: Candidatus Izemoplasmataceae bacterium (assembly GCA_965659955.1). GTDB lineage: Bacteria > Bacillota_I > Bacilli_A > Izemoplasmatales > Izemoplasmataceae > JAGYII01. The sequence goes on along the minus strand of CBFHYA010000016.1, from coordinate 14,174 downwards.
TGATGGCCTCACCCATTATGATTTACTTGATATGCAAATGGCATTAACCTTAGCGGATGTGACGCATGCTCTAAGTACAATGAAAGCATCGATGCTTGCGCTTGATGTCGTGTTAACACCTCGTAAAAACGTTTAAAAAGGACGAATATGCGATATACTGATTTTAGGAGGCTCTTATGGATTTATTAGCATCATACCAAACCACCAAAAAAGTGGCTGAAAAGAAAATATTGATCGGTGGACCCCTCGCCGTCATCAGCGTTGCCCTATTTTTACTTGTGGGCCCAAATTCAATGATCGTTCAAGTCTTAGCCGGCATCTTATTTTTAACTGGAGTCGTTTTCATTATCATTGGGTATGTGGCTTTTAATAAGATGGTGAGTGATTTCAAACACAATTTTTTAAGAGCCAAAATTGGTGAATGGGTTGAGGATGGTGTTTATGAACCGAATGCAGGGCTTTCTTTAGACGATGTATACCGGTGTGAATTCATGCGCCATGCCGACCAGTTTCATTCGGAAGATTACATCCGGGGCTCTTTAGATGGCGTGCAATTTGAAATGTGTGACATTAAACTCGAAGAGCGCCGCGTCAGTCACACCAAAAACGGAACGAGAACGTATTATGTCCCTTTCTTCACCGGTCAATTTTACCGGGTTGATTTCAATAAAACTTTTAATGGGTCATTGCAAGTTTTAGAGACCGAAAGACCTCAAAGTAAGCGTCCATTTAAAAAGATAAAAATGGAATCAGTGGCGTTTAATAAAGTCTACAAGACGTATACAACCAACGATCATACAGCGTTTTATCTCATCACACCCCAAATGATGGAGCGGATGATGAAAATTGAACAAGACCATCCGGGCAACATTGGCTTTGCGTTTATCGATAACTGGATGTATTTGGCCATCGATAACAACCGCAGTTTACTTGAAATCCAAATGTTTAGACCGCTGGATGAAAAACGCATTGAGTCTTTTAAAGATGATTTCCAATTGATTAAAGATGTGATTCATGAGCTGAAGCTCAACCAAAATATATTTAAGGAGATAAATTAATGGATCCGATTGTTTTAGTATTACTTATAGTGTTAGGTCTGATCGTTGTGATTGGACTGTGGTACATTGTCACCATGAATGCTTTGCGTCAACTTGAGGTGAAAGTCGAAGAGGCCGATTCCGGCATCGATGTCGCTCTCACCAAACGGTTTGATGCACTTTCTAAATTAGTAGGCGCTACCAAAGGTTACGCTAAGCACGAAGCGGAACTTTTTGAAAAAGTCACCAAATGGCGAAAAGGCTTGCCTGCTGAACTGACAATGGAGCAAAAACAAGAATTCCAAGGCCGGCTCAATGAAGTCCAAAGTGGCATCAACGTGGCCGTGGAAAATTACCCGGATTTAAAAGCCGATAACTTATTCATCAACTTGCAAAATTCCATCAATGAAGTGGAAGAACACCTGCAAGCGGCCCGCCGGTTATATAACAGTAATGTTTCCACCATCAACCAACGCATCGTGAGCTTCCCAACGAGCATTGTGGCCGGAATGATTGCCCTAAGCAAAAAAGAATTCTTTGAAGCTGAATCGGCTAAACGCGCCGATGTGGATGTCAGTTTTTAAAAAAACATATAAAACGTGATTTTCATGGGCTTTATGAACCGCTTGTTCAAAACAAGCGGTTTTTTGTTGCTAAAATGATGAATCTCGCGGATGTCCCATGAAGCTTGCTAAAATAACGTGTTTTATACGATTTGGTGCTTTTAAAAAGAGCGCCTACACTGTAATCAAAAAGGAGGCGTTTTATGGTAAATCATGTGACATTAGTCGGCCGGGTGGTCTTTGAACCGGAGCTTAGGAAACTGGATACAGGGGAGAGTGTTTCAACGCTCATGTTGGCGCTTAAAAGACCCTTTAAAAACAGTGAAACTCATACCTATGATTCAGATTTTATAAAAATCACATTATGGCGAGGCATTGCGGAAAATGCCGTTAATTATTGCAAAAAGGGATCCATCATCGGGGTCCGGGGGCGGGTTGCTCAAAAGACGTTCCATTACGAAGATGAAAAAAGCTTTTCGTACCCGGAAATCATTGCCGAGCGGATGAGCTTTATTAAACTTGAAAACGAGTCAAAAAAGGAAGAAGTGCCCGCTTAAAACCGCTTGAGATTATGCTATAATAATCTCGAGGTGAACCATGAAACAATATCATCAGTTTTTACAAAACATTTTAGAAAATGGCACCGCCAAAGACGACCGCACCGGTACTGGGACACGGTCGATTTTTGGCGATCAAATGCGCTTTGATTTGGCCGATGGGTTTCCCCTTTTAACCACGAAAAAGACGCATTTTAAAAGCATCATCATTGAACTCCTTTGGTTTATCCAAGGCGAAACGAATATTCAACCTTTAGTCAAAGAAGGCGTCCGCATCTGGAATGAATGGCCGTATGAGTCATTCAAGAAAAGCCCGGATTATGCGGGGGAATCGATGAGTGATTTTGTCGAGAAAATAAAAACAGACGATGCCTTTGCCCACAAATACGGGGAACTCGGTCCTGTTTATGGCAAACAGTGGCGCGCCTTTGAAGGGCGTCAAAAAACCGTCGATCAGCTGCTTGATGTGATTGAGGCCATCAAAACTAAGCCGGGCTCTAGGAGGCTCATTGTAAATGCCTGGAATCCGCCTTTGATTGACCAGATGGCATTGCCGCCTTGTCATATGATGTTCCAGTTTTACGTGGCGAATGGTGAATTATCACTCCAGATGTATCAACGAAGCGCCGATGCCTTTTTAGGGGTCCCTTTTAACATTGCCTCTTACAGCGCGCTTTTGATGATGGTGGCACAAGTGACCAACCTCACGCCTAAAACCTTTATTCATACAATTGGGGATGGGCATATTTATAACGATCATTTTGAGGCGGTGCATACATTGCTGGAAAGAGAAGAACGCCCTCTACCGACACTCAAACTGAATCCTATGGTTCAAAACATCTTAGATTTTACCTATGATGATTTCACACTTGAAAATTACAACCCACATCCTGCCATTCGGGCGAAAGTCAGTGTTTAAATGATAGCGTTAGTAGTCGCTTATGATCAAAACCGAGTGATTGGAGCGAATGGTAGTCTTCCGTGGCATTATCCGGAAGATTTAAAATATTTCAAAAAAGTGACATCGGGCCATACGGTTTTCATGGGCCGAATTACCTATGAGTCTATCTTAAAAAGTTTGGGAAAACCTTTGCCAAACAGACATCATGTCGTGGTTTCCAAAACCTTGAAAGATGACCGTGTCGAAGTTATTGATGACATGAAGAAGTACCTTGAAAACATGCACGAAGATCTATATATCATTGGTGGTGCATCCATTTATGCGCAAACCCTTCCCTGGGTCGACCGACTTTATATCACCCATATTGATGCGTCATTTGAGGGTGATACGGTATTTCCTGCGTGGGATGAATCACAGTTTAAAGCCGTAAAAGAAACCCAATCTGGGCCTTTGCGGTTTGCCGTGTACGAAAGGATTTCCAATGATTAGTTTATTGTTTTTTATTACGTGGCTTTCGATCATTATTATCGCGACATTACTGGCTTATCAGCTCACCTGGTGGGCGGCGGTCATTGCCTTTATCTTGAGCGTCCCGATTGGACTGGGTTTTTCCATCGGACTTTTTGCCGTTTGGCTTCATTTTTACGGGAAATTCCGGCCTGGCATCGAACGTGAAAACATTCATCATCATAAGTTTTTGGATGGTTTTTTAGTTTTAGCTATCCGCTTACTTAGGTTTCACGTGCATGCCAGTGGCTTAAAAAACATCCCCCAAGACCAACCGTTTGTGTTTGTGGGGAATCATCAATCTAATTATGACACCATCGTTCATAAGGTATTACTGCCCAATCCACTCGTCTTTATCGCCAAAGAAGTTATTTTTAAATGGATCATCATTGGCCCGATTGCTCGGCTCATGGGACATGTACCGATGCAAAGAGAAAAAGACCGTGAAGCTGTTAAAGCGTTATTAGAAGGCATCAAAATTTTTGAATCCGGCATATCGGTGGGCATCTACCCGGAAGGGACTCGCTCTAAGAAAAACAGCATGCTGCCGTTTAAATCTGGGGCTTTAAAACTTGCCATTAAACCCGGCGCTCCTGTTTTAGTTGGGGTTATTTATAATACGATTTACGCGTGGAAAAAATGGCCGTTTAAAAAACAGCATATCTACGTCCATTACTATCCTTTAATCCCCGCAGATACGGTAAAAACCATGACTTCCAATGAACTTTCTGACCATGTAAGACAATTAATCCAAACCAAGCTAGATGAGTATACTGAGCGAGGTGTTTGAGTATGATGCGCATGATTGATTTGATTGAAAAAAAACGCGATGGAAACGCGCATTCCAAAGAAGAAATTCAATTTATTATCCAAGGATTAACCGAAGGCTCCATCCCCGATTACCAAATCAGTGCCTGGTTAATGGCCGTGTATTTTCAAACCATGAACGAAAAAGAAGCGTTTTATCTCACAGAAGCGATGCTTGAAAGTGGCGAACAAATCGATCTTTCCGCCATTGAAGGCATCAAAGTGGATAAGCATTCCACTGGAGGTGTAGGCGATAAAACCACACTTGCCTTAGCCCCACTCGTGGCGACTATGGGTGGTAAAATGGCTAAATTATCAGGCCGAGGACTCGGCCATACCGGTGGAACCATTGATAAACTTGAAAGTATTCCAGGGTTTAATACGTCTCTTTCACCGGAAGCTTTTAAATCCCAAGTCAATACGATTGGCTGCGCAGTGGCGGGTCAAACCGCGGATGTGGCCCCAGCCGATAAAATTCTTTATGCCCTGAGAGACGTGACCGGAACCGTTCCCTCGATTCCGCTCATCGCTTCATCAATCATGGCTAAAAAACTGGCTTCTGGAGCCGATGTCATCGTTCTAGATGTAAAAGTCGGTGAAGGGGCTTTTATGAAATCAGAAGCCGAAGCCACCGAGCTTGCCTCACTCATGGTCGATATCGGAACGCAGCATGGCAAAAGTGTCACTGCCTTTTTAACTCGGATGGATGAACCATTGGGTCAAGCCATTGGGAACCGCTTAGAAGTCTTAGAGGCGATGGACGCATTAAACGGGAAAGGCCCTGCTGATTTTCATCACTTGCTCGTTGAACTGGCCGGTGCGATTACCTTTAAAGCTAAGTTATATCCAAGCTTTGAGGCCGCGAAAGCATCGGCTGAAGCCATCCTTTCAAGCGGTGAAGCGTACGTCCGGTTTGAACAACTCATCGATGCTCAAGGGGGCGATCTTTCCGCACTTAATGCAGTGAAAGGATTAACCCCCACCCTTATTAAGGCGGAAAAAGCCGGAACCATTCAATCCATTCACGCGCTAAACTTGGGTCTTTTTGCGATGCATTTAGGGGCTGGGCGGGCGACTAAAGAAGATGTCATTGATCCATGCGTAGGCCTCAAAGTGTTAAAACGGGTGGGCGATACGGTTGAACTAGGTGAAACGATCGCTGAAGTGTATGCCCAAAGCCCTGTGGATACAGATGAACTCATGGCATCCATTGAAATTGAAAACACCCCGCAACAAACCCCGAATTTGATTCTTAAAAAGATTGGGCTTTGAGCCACATTGTGTTAATATGAATTCACCGATAAATCAGGGAGCTTAGAGAACTAGGCTGAGAGTGTTCTTGATACTAGAACAGACCATACCTGATCTGGATAATGCCAGCGTAGGATGAATCTTTAATAAACATTTGTCCTCACGTGTGAGGACTTTTTTATTAAAGGAGCGTGATTGTATGCAGCAAAGTTTAACCACTAAGCGCATTGCATTTATTGGTGTATCGCTGGCCTTAGCGGCCGCGATTGAAGTAGTATTTATGTTCTTACCAAGCCTGCCGCAAGGGGGCCGGATTTCTTTATCCTTAATTCCCATCTTTATCTTGGCCTACAAAGAAGGCCCGTGGATCGGTATCTTAGGGGGCATCATCTTTGGCTTGATTAACTTGATGCTTTCAGGGTTTCAACTCTACGGTGTTTGGCAGAGTCTATTTTTAGATTATTTGTTTGCCTTTGGACTCGCCGGGGCGGCCGGATTTATCTTTAAGATGGCTCCGGATAACCGGTGGTTCTTTATCGCAGGGATTTTTGTGGGGTCGTTTTTACGGTTTTCCATGCACTTTTTAAGCGGTGTATTACTGTTTGGGGAATTCGCCCCAGAGGGTACCCCCGCCGCGCTTTATTCACTGATTTATAATGGGTCATATATGTTGCCCAGTGCCTTATTAATGATGCTTGTGGGCGGATTATTTTTCTCCCGACTTAAAGCGTTTGATTATTAAGTATTAACGCAGAACACTGCAAAGATTTATCCTTACTTTATCGGTAAAAAGAAACCTTCGGGTTTCTTTTTTTTTAGGGGTGAAAGCGTTATACTAAAAGAAGAGGTGATGCCATGAAAATTACATTTGTTGGTTCCGAAGCCACCCCCTTTGCGAAAACAGGAGGACTCGCCGATGTGCTCGGCAGTTTACCCAAAACCTTGGCCGATATGGGCCATGATGTTTCATTGATCATGCCCAAGCACCAAGCGATTAAAGATAATTTTGAATCTGAACTGACCACCGTTTACACCGGCACCACACGCGTTCATCATGAGGATAAATACATCGGTATACAAACCTTTACCCACGAAAAGGTCAAGGTGTATTTCATTGACAACGAATATTATTTTGGATTAAGACCGCATCTTTATGGGGATTATGATGACGGGGAACGCTATGGCTATTTTGCCCATGCGACGTTAAACGCCCTCATGCATGTCTTACCCCCGCAAGACATTTTACATCTGAATGATTGGCAAACTGGCCTCATTGCGTACCTTTTAAAGTACGACGCCAAGTATGCGCATTTAGCGCCTTTAAAAACCATTTTTACCATTCACAATATCGCCTATCAAGGGCGCTTTTCTAAAGAATTGATGAGTCATCTAAATACGGATTATTCCGATCTCTTAGAATTTGATGATGTCATCAATTTTTTAAAGACCGGCATCATGACGGCCGATCAAGTTACCACGGTTTCGCCAACTTATAAAGAAAACTTAAAGCACGCCTATTTTGCCTATGGCATGCAAGGTGTGCTTAAAATGCGAGAATCCAGTTTCTCAGGCATCATCAATGGCATTGACCCTGATACCTTTAACCCATCCAGTGATGATGCGCTGGAAAAAACGTATACGACCCAAACGTTCGTCTCTGGGAAAAAAGCCAATAAAAAAGCCTTGATGAATCAATTTGGCTTAAAAAATCCTCAGCTTCCTTTAGTCGGTATGGTCTCACGGATCACCGAATCGAAAGGCTTTAGTCTCGTGGCGGATGTGATTCCTTCAATGGTTGAAAAAGGGTTAATTAATTTTGTGCTTTTAGGCAGTGGAGATCCCTATTACGAAGATACGTTCCAATACTTACACGAATCAAACCCCGATCATTTAGGGGTCTATTTTGGCTACAGCGATGGGCTTGCGAGACAAGTCTATGCGGGGGCCGATCTTTTCTTAATGCCTTCGCGCTTTGAACCATGTGGCCTTTCTCAACTCATTGCGATGCGTTATGGGACTTTACCGGTGGTGCATAAAACCGGAGGACTTAAAGATACGGTCGAACCGTTTAACGAATACTCCCTAGAAGGCACCGGTTTTGGCTTTGACACCTTTGATAGTGATGATCTCAAACAAGCGTTATTACTGGCCATCAGTGTGCACGGGGAAAGTGACACCTTTAAAATGTTGCAAAAAAGAGCGATGGAACAAGATTTTTCTTGGACGCAGTCGGCCAACGATTACATTAAGCTTTATCAAGAGGTGATGAAACGTGGATAATGTGCAAGCGTTCATACTCGCTGGCGGAAGAGGCTCACGCCTGGATTTGCTCTCTGAAAAACGCGTTAAACCCGCTGTGCCTTTTGCGGGGAAATACCGCATCATTGATTTTACGCTTTCTAACTGTACGAACTCAGGCATCTATGACATCGGGATTTTGACCCAGTATTTACCTTTATCTTTGAATGAGCACATTGGATCCGGTAAGCCATGGGACTTAGACCGACGAGATACTAGGCTCTCTTTGATGCAACCCCATAAAGAATGGTATAAAGGCACAGCCGATGCACTCAAACAAAACTTAGAAATTTTAAAACGTTCCCCAAAAGAAACCGTTTTGATTCTCTCAGGCGACCATATTTATAAAATGGATTACCGCAAAATGATCCAGGCGCACCATGATTTAAACGCGGAAGTCACCGTCGCCGTCCAACCCGTTCCGAAAGCCGATATTTCGCGGTTTGGCATTTTAGAAACAGATGCCAAAGGCATCATCACGAAGTTTTTAGAAAAGCCCCAAGAGGCAGATTCTAACTTAGCATCGATGGGGATTTATGTCTTTAATAAGTCCGTACTGGTGGATGCCTTAGAGCGTTACGACCAAACGGATTTGGATTTTGGTAAGCACATCATTCCTGGCTTTTTAAATGAGAAGAAGCGCTTAGCCGCCTATACGTTTACCGATTATTGGAAGGATGTGGGCACCTATGATGCCTACTTAGAAGCCAATTTAGAACTCACCGAAACGGTGGATAAAATTCCATTGGACATGTATGACGCTGACTGGAAGATATTTACCCGTTCACAAGAGCTCCCCGCCGTTAAAGTCGGCTCTAAAGCTTCCATCAAACAAGCCCTCATCAGTAACGGGTCCATCATTGCGGGCCATGTTGAAAAAAGTGTGATCTCACCTGGTGTGGTCATTCACCCAACGGCAAAAGTTAGTCATTCCGTGATTCTTAATGATACGGTCATTAAGGCGGGCGCAGTCATCGATCATGCAATCATTGATAAAGGTGTGGTGATTGAAGAAAATGCCATCGTGGGATGGGGGGACGATTTTACGCCCAACCAAGCGAAACCAGATTTACTCTTTAGTGGACTCAATGTCCTCGGAAAAGGAGTCACCGTCGAAAAAGAAGCGGTACTTACCCGTAATATACGTGTTTATCCTGGTGTTAGCGTGAAAGGAATTGTGGGCGTTGGGGTCACATTATGAATAAAGCCAACGATACATAAATCGTTGGCTTTTAGTATTCCAATATTCAGGATTTTTTCCAAGCATCATAGGTATCTAAGTAATTCAGCGTCGGTTGAAATCCCAGCGCAATCGCATAGGCATGCGTTTCGAATTCCTCAAGCGTCATACTTTTGCGGCCTGTTTTTGACCGGAAGACAAACTTAGATAGAACCGCATAAGGCAGTAAATAAAAGCGTTCTAAGCGGGCAAATGCTACTAGTATAAAAGCATCTCCACCTTGCTCATGCACCGCCGCGAGGTGATTCATCTGGTGTGGGTGAATGTTCCTTAAGGGAAATGAAGTCGTAGATTGTGTCTCTTTAACATCAAAATCGATGTATCGCCCTTTGTACACCCCGTTATAATCGGTGGTCGATGGCGTTTTAAAATAGGCTTCTTTAATTTTAGCGGCACTCCGTTTGGGATAATCCACGGTGACAATCTGCACCGGCGTGGGTTTTTTATGAATCACAGCCCGGCCGGAATTCAAATAAAACTCATTCGCTTCATTGACGAGTTTTTCTGTTTGGATGCCGCGATTTTTAACGGAAATCTTCTCCGGCTGGTAGGCTGGTTTTCCATTGGGATACCGAATATTTTTCATAACTTCATTGTATCATGAAAGATTTTCAAGACCCCTTGAAAAAAGGCGTAGTTTTTCCGTTCTTTCATCGTGACACAACGGCTTTTATGCTATAATAGGCGTGTTACAGTCTGAAGGAGGCACTATGAGCCAAGTACAATTTTTCGCGCTCGGCGGACTGGGTGAAGACGGAAAAAACATGTATGTCTTTTCCGTGGATGGACGATTATTCATTTTCGATGCGGGGATCAAATACCCCGACCAAGAATTATTAGGCGTAGAAGCCATTCTTCCCGATTATCAATATCTCCTCGACCATCAATCACAGATTGAAGGCTTTTTTTTGTCGCACGGTCACGAAGACCACATTGGTGCGATGCCAAAAATCCTCACTGAGATCAACGCCCCCGTATACGGGTCGTTTTTTACCCTAGCACTACTGAGAGATTCACTCAAGCACCACAAGATTGATGAATCCAAGCTCGCGTTTCGCACCGTCACTAAAAACACGGTGCTCGATTTTAAATCGGTAAAAGTGCGGTTTTATCAAACCACCCATTCCATCCCCGGGTCTTTAGGGATGGCCCTAGAAACAAAAGAAGGATCGTTTGTGTATAGCCCGGATTACACGTTTGACCAAAACGTCGATCCGATTTATCAAACGTCCTTTGATAAAATCCATGCGCTGACACACAAGCCTGTCATTGGGCTATTTTCAGAGAGCTTAGGCGCCATCCGTAAATCCACTGAATCTGTGGATGAAGCGCTTGAATTCCACATTAATCAAGTCTTTAGAAACCGTAGTAAGCGGATCATTGTGAGTGCGTTTTCCACCGATATCTACCGCATTCAACGCGTGATTAACATCGCGCTTAAATATGAGCGGAAGATTGCGATTATCGGCCGAAAAGCACAACGCATGATTGATATCGCGATCAATAATGATTTACTTAAAATTCCGGATGATCAATTTAAAACGTTGAAGTTCATCGATCCTGAAGATTCCACGCCCCAAGATGATAACGTCATGATTTTAGTGGCGGGTGACCGCCATGAGCCGTTCCATATGATTCAACGGATGGCTTTAAAACATGATCGTTTGGTGCATTTAACCAAAAATGATTTGGTTTTATTGATGACCCCGGCTGTCCCGGGGACGGAGAAAATCGCCTCCCGGATGCTGGATATCTTGTACCGATCAAACATCGACATTCAAAGCATCGATAAAGCGATGTTACCCCCGGCCCATGCGACAAGCTCGGATGTTAAATTACTCAACAACATTTTGAAACCCAAATATTTCATTCCTGTGATTGGGGAATGGCGTCATTTTTATGAAATGAAAAAAATTGCCGAACAACTCAATTACCCCGATAATCACATTTTAGAACTGGAAAATGGTCAAGTCCTCACCTTTGATTCGGGTAAACTTGTTAAGAGCGACGGCCACGTGAAAGTGGGAGAAATCCTAGTCGATGGATCCTTAGAATCCGGCATTCATGATGTGGTTTTAAAAGACCGAGAGATTTTATCTCAAGATGGCGTCTTAATTATTTCGGGTGCCATCAGTTTGAAAAAACGCAAATTCCTTGCGGAGCCTGAACTCACATCACGTGGCTTTGTGTATGTGAAAGAAAACGAGGCCTTACTCGATGAAGTCTCGCAAATATTTAAATTGGTCGTTGAAAAAGCGCTGAAAGCACCGCATTTTGATTTCAAAGAAACGCGTGATCAAGCGAAAGATGCGATGCAAAAATACATTTCTCAAAAAACGTCGCGTCGCCCAATCGTCATGCCGATGTTAGTGACGGTTGAAGATCCCAGTTATGCATAAGCTTGAATTATTCAGTGATGATTACGATGCCAAGAGCAAGAAGCTTGAAAGAGCGGGCGCTCGCGGTATCATTATGCATGGTGAAAAAATCATTCTTTTGCATTATCAAGGACTCAATCATTACGTCCTTCCTGGCGGCGGCATTGAGCCGGGCGAGCGTCCACTCGATGCCTTTCACCGGGAGATTCTAGAAGAAACGGGCTACCTGGTTGAAGATGCCCACCCTGTTTTAGAACTCACCGAGCACTTTGCTGATTCCATTTGGTCGCATACCTTTTTTTATGCAAAAACACGCGGACCTCAAGGGCCACTTAATCTCACCGAAAACGAAGAAAAGTACGCGATTACGCTCCATTATTTAGATCCATTTGAAGCACTGGAACTACTCTCCACCCACGTGGGCGATGACCCGTATTCAGCCAACATTATGAACCGTGAATTTTTAGGGCTATCTGAAGCCCTCACTTACATGTCACATGCCAAAATCCTGTGATATAATATCGCAGTATGCTTTAAGGAGGCGCTCATGGCAACGATTGAAAAATTAGAAAAATCCCAGGTCAAATTGACCATTGAAGTCAGTGCCGATCAATTTGATCATGGCTTGGAACACGCGTATGGCACCATTCAAAAAGACGTCGAAATCAAAGGGTTTCGTAAAGGCAAAGTCCCGATGGCTATGTACGAAAAGAAATTTGGCGTCGAATCGTTATACGATGAAGCGATTAATCACATCATCTCAGATACCTACTACGAAGCTTTGGTTGAACATGACGTGATGGTTGTTGCCCAACCGAAAATTGATTTTGACATCAATGCAATTGGGCGGGGCAAAGCATTTACTTATACCGCTACCGTCGCGGTTAAACCCGATGTGACTTTAGGGGAATACAAAAACCTTAAAATGAAAAAACCTTCAGAAAAAGTCACTAAAGCTGAGGTTGATGCTGAAATTAAAAAACTGCAAGAGCAAAATGCCGAGATGCAACTCGTGGATTCGCGCCCATTAAAAGAGGGCGATACCGCCATCTTTGATTTCAAAGGAACCAAAGACGGTAAAGCATTCGAAGGGGGAACGGCGGAAAACTATGAACTGAAAATTGGCTCGAAAAGCTTTATTCCAGGCTTTGAAGACAAAATGATTGGACTAAAAGTGGGCGAAGAAAAAGATTTAGAGCTTTCCTTCCCCAAAGATTACCAAGCCGAAGATTTAGCCGGCCAAGATGTCGTCTTTCATGTCAAACTTCATGAAATCAAAGAAATGGTTTTACCAAAACTCGATGATGATTTTGTCAAAGAATTAGATAAAGAAGGCATCGTAAGCGTGGATGCGCTGAGAGAAAGCATCAAAGCGGACTTGAAAAAAGAAAAAGAAACCAATGCGAAAAATGCCAAGACAGATTTTGCCGTCCAAACCGCCAGTGAGAATGCGACCATTGAAATACCCGAAGACATGGTGGTGGCTGAAAAAAACCGGATGCTTGATAACACCAAACAACAAGCTAAGCAATACGGATTAGAATTCGAACAGTATCTACAGTTCTCAGGCATGACCTTAGAAAAATTTGAAGAAAAACTGATGGAAGATGCGCGCAAATCCATCCGCTACAACCTCGTTTTAGAAGAAGTAGCTAAACAAGAAAAGATTGAAATAACGGATGATGAATACAATGCTCGCTTAAAAGAACTCGCCGATCAATATAAAATGAGTATCGAACAAGTTTCCGCGCAACTTTCCAAAGACGTAGTCATTCAAGACATTCAAATGAACAAAGCGGTTGATTTATTGGTCGAGTCTCTCGTTTTAGAGTAATGAAATACTTTTTTGTTTTTGATCTCGATGGCACGCTTTTAAACGACGCCAAAGAAATGTTGCCCCAAGTTAAAACCATGTTTGACCGGTTAAAACATAAAGGCCATGAAACCTTTGTGGCCACCGGCCGGGCGTTAGAAATCACGCAGCCTTATCTCGATTTTTTAGGGATAAAAGACCGCTGCATTCTCAATAACGGCGCCGTCATTCATGATTTAGCGGCCGGTAAAAATTTGTTTGAAGCCGGTATCAGTGATGCCGATATCCAGGCAACGATTGCGTATTTAAACGAGGTCAATATCGCCTATTCAGTTTCCACAAGTAACGCCCTTTACACCACCGAAGATTATGAACTTGGCTATTATGACCGCTTCATGAAGATGTTTCCAAAGTACCCACTGATCAATCATCAAGGTGCAACTCTTGAAGATATTAAAGGGAAAACTGTCTATAAAATTCTCGCCCAGTTTAAAAATGATGAAGCCTTGAAAACCCATAAAGCGGCGCTCAAAAATCGCATTCAAGCAACTGTCACCCAAAGCATGGAAAAGTATCTCAGCATTTTACCCCAAGGGATTACCAAAGGGGGAACGCTTAAGAAATACCTAGATGAACAGTCGGTTCCGCTTGACCGTTTGGTGGTTTTTGGAGATAATGACAATGATGCTGAAATGCTCGCGTTAACCCATCATTCTTATGCCATGATCAATGGCTCAGAAAGCGCCAAAGCCGCTGCGGCGCATGTCACTCGTTTAGATAATAATCACCTTGGTGTCATCGATATGGTGGCCCGTTATGAAG
>CBFHYA010000015.1:0-18400 GCA_965659955.1 Candidatus Izemoplasmataceae bacterium | reverse complement strand
TATTGCTGCTCACGGGAGTACTCATTAGTTTTGCGGCGTTTTCGTTTTTTAATTTAGTCAATACCGGGAATTTAACGGGGGGCATTGTCACTTTAATTGCAACCCCCATCATTGCCTTCATCAGTGTAATCGTGGCGATGCGTAATCCCGGTTTAGCCCCTTACTTCGCATTCATTTATGCGATGACCCAAGGCATCTTCATGGGCGCGATATCGGGCGTCTATGAACTTTCCTTTGGGGATGGCATTGTCTCCACCGCCCTCATGGCCACCATTGGAGTATTTTTTGCCATGGGCTTTTTGTATACTTCGGGCTTAGTCAAAGTCACCAGCCGGTTTAGACGGGTGATGTTTACGTTATTACTTGGGTTATTCTTTTCCAGTTTAGTGCTTTTAATACTTAGCTTATTTGGTGCTTTAGGTGGTTTAAGTCTTGGCTTTTTACTGTTGATATCGGCGGTCTCCAGTGTGGTCGCGGCCCTTTATTTACTGATAGATTTTGACAACGTATCGAATCTCATCGCCAGCGGTGCCGACCGCCAATATGAATGGGTGTTTGCCTTATCCTTAATGGTGACACTCGTTTGGTTATACATTGAACTACTCAGACTCATCGCGATTCTTTCGCGACGAAGAAATTAGGAGGCACGCATGAAACATTGGTCACTTGATGCATTATTTACCTCATTTGATGCACCGGAATATGAAGCCGCGCATCAGCGTTTAGCATCCCTCGTGGATGAAGCTTTAGCGTGGGAAAAGAAAGAAGCAGTGCCGGCTAAAAAAATCGCGGCGGGTCTTGATCTCACCCGTGAATTTCGCAGTCTCTCCGTTCGCGTGGGTGGATTTATCAACCTCACGTTAGCCACCGATACACAAAATGAACGTGCGTTAAGAGAAATGCAGCGTATTCAAACGTTATCGGCGAAACTCTCTCCCTTCCGGACGGCGTTTGAAAACACCGTCGCTGAAGCGGATTTAAGCACGCTTAAATCGGATGAAGCCCTCGCCCCTTTTACCTTTTACTTAGAAGAAACCCAAAAACAAGCCAAGTATTTACTGTCTTCGGCCGAAGAACAACTTCTGGCGGAGCTTTCACCGACTGGCGGGAGTGCTTGGTCGAGACTTCACAGTGTGCTGACCAGTACCTTAATGGTGCCCTATGAAGAAGGTGAAAAAAGCTTAACCGAAATCAGAAACATGGCGTATTCCAAGGACGCAAGCGTTCGGAAAAAAGCCTATGAAGCAGAAATTGCGGCCTATGAAAAAATTGAAGAACCTGTGGCCGCGAGCCTCAACGCGATCAAAGGTCAAGTCAATACCCTTTCAAAAAAACGAGGGTACGCTTCTCCCATTGCCCAGGCGGCTGAATATTCGAGGATGGAAGAAAAAACCTTGGAAGCCTTACTATCTGCCATGCAAGCGCACTTCCCTAAATTCCGGGCCTATTTAAAACGTAAAGCTAAGCTTTTAGGCCATGATAGAGCGCTGCCTTGGTATGACTTATTTGCGCCGATGGGTGAATCCTCAACGACCTTTTCTGACCTTGAAGCGATCGATTACATCGAAAAACAATTCGCTTCATTTTCCGAAGAACTTTCAGGACTTGCCCGCAAAGCCTACACCGATAACTGGATTGATTTCCCACCGAAAAAAGGCAAACGTGGTGGGGCGTTTTGTTCCAACTTACATCCAATCGGGGCGTCCCGCATCTTGATGAATTTTGAAGGGTCATTCTCCAATGTTATTACGCTCGCGCATGAACTCGGACACGCCTACCACGGCGAGCAAATCTTTAAAGAAGATATGTTGAACGCCTCATACACCATGCCCGTGGCTGAGACTGCGTCAACCTTGTGTGAGACGATTGTCAAACGGGCCGCCATTGAAGATGCGGCCGATCAAGAAAAAATATTCTTACTCGAACAATCCATCATGGGCTCTACCCAAGTGATTGTGGATATATTCTCGCGGTATACATTTGAAAAAAATGTCTTTGCCGAAAGACAAAAGGGTCCATTACCCGTCAGTCGCCTTAAAGCCTTGATGGAAGAAGCGCAAGAGACCGCTTATGGGGAAGCCATTGACCCGGATGTTCGTCATCCTTACATGTGGGTCAACAAACCGCATTATTACAGCCCGGGGCTTTCGTTTTATAATTTCCCGTATGCGTTTGGCTTACTCTTTGCCAAGGGGATTTACGCCGAATATCAAAAACAAGGCACACCCTTTGTCGATCAAATCAACACGCTTCTTCAAAAAACCGGTCAAATGTCCGTGGAAGCCGTGGCCAAACTCATTGATATTGATGTCCAAGATGAAACCTTCTGGCATGCCAGCTTAGACGTCATCGAAGCCGAAATCGATCAGTTCTTAGAACTCACCGAATAATTTGCCCCCTTAGGCCGTTGCCTATGGGGCTTTTTTCTCTTGAAAAACTATGGCATTGAGCCTATAATGAAGAAAACCGTTGATGGTAGTGGGTGAAGATTAAAAGGGAAGCGTGAACAGTGAAACCACGCACAGTCTTGAAGCCGCCTATTTCGCTACCGGAGGGATGCTAATTCCATCCGCTTATCCAGCGTTAAGGATTTTAAAGTGCTCACGTTTTTTTAGGTGAGAACCAAGGTGGTACCGCGGATACTATTCGTCCTTCTTTTTTTAGAGGGATTTTTTTATTTTAGGAGGCATTATGGAAGCATTCGATTCGCTTAAACAAAGCTTTTTAAAGACACTTGAGACGGTCTTTAAAGAGACTGAACTTGCTGAACTCAAAGCCGAATATCTCGGGAAAAAAGGAAAAGTCACGCAGCTCATGCAAGCGATGAAAGATTTGTCCCCCGAAGAGCGTCCGGCGTACGGCCAAAAAGTAAACCAATTAAAAAATGAATTGTCAGATGCTTTAAACGCGCACAAAGAAGCGTTGGAAAACGCCCGGATTGAAGCGCAACTCACGACCGAAAAAATAGACGTCACTCTACCGGGGCACAATATACCGGTGGGCAGTTCGCATATCCTCACACAAATCGTGGAATCGATTGAAGATTTATTTATTGGCCTGGGGTATCAAATCAAAGAAGGCCCTGAAATCGAATCGGATGAATACAACTTTGAAAAACTCAATTTACCGAAAAATCATCCGGCTCGGGATATGCAAGATAGTTTTTATATCGACCCAAACACCCTTTTAAGAACGCATACCTCTCCCGTTCAAGTTCGGACGATGCTTGAATATGGCGGGACAAAACCGGTCAAGATCATTTGCCCGGGAAAGGTCTACCGCCGCGACGATGATGATGCGACGCATTCGCATCAGTTCATGCAAATCGAGGGATTGGTGGTGGATCAAAAAACGACGATGGCCGACCTCAAAGGCACCCTTTTAAAACTGGCCCAAACCATGTTTGGCCCGGACCGTACGATCCGTTTAAGACCCTCTTATTTTCCGTTTACCGAACCATCCGTGGAAGTTGATGTGAGTTGTTATAACTGTGAGGGCAAAGGGTGTTCGATTTGTAAGCATACGGGCTACATCGAAATCTTAGGCGCCGGCATGGTCCATGACAATGTCCTTAAAATGAGTGGGTATGACCCCAATGTTTACCAAGGGTTTGCCTTTGGTATTGGGGTGGAACGCATCGCTATGCTCAAATACGGCATTGAAGATATTCGCCATTTTTATACAAATGACATGCGCTTTTTACGCATGTTTAACCAGTAAAGGAGCGCTTTTATGAATGTATCGATGCAATGGTTAAATGATTATATTAAAGCGTCCATTTCCCCGGGGGACCTCGCAGAGAAGTTCTCACTCCACGCCCAAGAAGTCGCGGATGTCACGCCTTTATATGCGGCAGAAGGACTTGTGTTAGGCCGGGTTTTAAAGACGGAGGCCATCCCGGATAGTAAAAATAAAAAATGCCAAGTCCAAGTGGGAGAAGCAACCCGGACCATCGTGTGTGGGGCGCCCAATGTGGCGGCCGGTCAAGATGTGATTGTGGCCGACATCGGCGCAACACTTATCGGGGGTATTCAAATAAAAAGCGCTAAGATTAATGGGATTGAGTCCGCAGGGATGATTGTTTCCCTTGATGAAATCGGCCTGGATAAAAAATACCATCAAGAAACAGGGATCCATGTGTTAGAACCGGCCGGAGCGGATTCTTTAGATGCTTTAGGATTTAGCGATCAAGTCATTGAACTTGAACTCACCCCGAACCGGATGGATCTAATGAGTATGTTGGGGGTCGCTTATGAAGTGAGTGCCCTTTATGAAGTGACTTTAACACTACCAAAAGTGGCGGTGAAAGAATCGGATCAAGTCAATCCCGTTCAAACCGTGATTGATACCGATTTATGTGATGCTTACTACGGGCGGGTGATCGATCAGATCACTATTAAAGAAAGTCCCGAATGGCTCAAAAACCGGCTCATTGCCGCTGGCATAAGGCCCATTAATAACATCGTGGATGTGACCAATTATGTCATGATTGATCTCGGTCAACCGCTCCATGCCTTTGATTTAGATATGATTCCTTCGGAAACGATTCGGGTGAAAGCGGCGGAAGCCGATGAAACCTTTACGACGTTAGACGGACAAAATAGGACGCTCCAAAAAGGCGATATCTTGATTACCGATGGAAAAACACCCATCGCACTGGGCGGGGTCATGGGAGGTTTAGATACCGAAGTCAGTGCACAAACCACCCGCGTCTTTTTAGAAAGCGCCTTATTTAATGCGACCCGAATTGGTCAAACGTCTAGACGCTTGGATTTAAGAAGTGAAGCCTCCCTCAGGTTCGAACGAGGCATCGCCCACGACCGCGCACTTTTAGCGCTTGATAAAGCCGCACAAATGATGGCGGATTTAGGGGGCGGGTCGGTTGCTCAAGGGATTTCTAAAGCGGAAAGAAACGTGCATACACCGTGGGAAATTTCACTTCCTTTAAGCCGGGTCAATCGCGTTTTAGGCACGAACTTAACGGCCGAAGCGGTTAAGCACATACTCAGCCGCTTGCACCTTGAAGTTACCGTCCAAAATGACGTGTTAACGGTCTTAGTGCCAGTCAGGCGTTTAGACATCAAGGCTGAGCAAGACTTGATTGAAGAAATTGGCCGGGTCTATGGTTATAATCAACTCCCCATCACCTTGCCATCCACGAACACTGAAGGGGGCTTAACGGCCTATCAACGCAAACGCCGGCAGATTAAAAGACATTTAGAAGGCCTTGGATTATTTGAAGCGATCACGTATTCTCTCACGCATCCAGACAAAGAAAAAGGGTTTACCGAAGCAAAAGGGACCCAGGTTCTAAGACCATTATCCGAAGATCATCAAAGTTTAAGACAGACGCTCGTTCCAAGTTTACTGGATGTTTTAAAATATCATCACGCTCGGCAGATGGAGAGTGTGCATGTGTTTGAAATGGGTCACTTGTATCTCACCGAAGAAACCGAAACCTTAGCACTGGCTTTGATGGGCCCGTGGCATGAAGCGACTTGGAAAGCGGCTAGACCCTTAGACTTTTTTGTACTCAAAGGCGTCATCACGCACGTGCTTGAACTCTTTGGCGTCAGTGCCACATTTAAGCCGGCCATGCTTCCTGCGATGCATCCGCATCAGACGGCTGAACTGATGGTCGATGGGAATGTCGTTGGGTTTTGTGGGGCGGTGCATCCCAAAACACTTAATACCTATGACCTCAAAGAAGCCTTCGTGGCCGAAATCTCAATCGGTAAACTCAAAGCATACTTAGATGAAGAAAACCGTTATGTTCCAGTGTCAAAAATGCCATCGGTCAAGCGTGACATAGCGTTCATTGTCGATCAAGCGCTCCCGGCAGAATCCTTAGTTGAAGCAGCCTTTAATGCCCATGTGGATTATTTATACGACGTAGAAATCTTTGATGTCTACACGGGAAAACCATTATTGGACACAGAAAAATCCCTCGCGTTAAGACTGTATTTTAACGATAAAACCGGCACCTTTAAAACCGCGGACATTGACCGCTTAATGGACCAACTCACGGCGCATTTAACCCAAACGTTAAACATCCGTGTCAGAACTTAAAAAAAGAGACCTCGGTCTCTTTTTTTATTGGCCGAGTCACTCTAGAAAACGCATACATCTAGTGATACAATAAAAGCATCAAAGTTGGTGAGGGAGCCGCATGCAAATTGGGGTTTTAAAAGAAATCAAAAATAACGAGCACCGTGTTGGAATGACACCTGACGGCATCAGCCATTTGGTGAAAAACGGGCACGATGTCTTCGTTCAAATTGGGGCCGGTGAAGGCTCTGGCATTAATGATAGTGAGTATTTAGCAGCGGGAGCCCATCTATTAAAAACCGCCGAAGAAGTGTGGCAAAAAGATCTCATCGTGAAAGTCAAAGAACCACTCAAAGAAGAATATGGGTTTTTAAGAGAAAATCAAATCCTATTTACCTTTTTACACTTGGCCGCAGACCGGCCCTTAACCGATGCTTTACTCCGGGCAAAAACCACAGCGATTGCCTATGAAACCGTGGAAGAAAATGGGGAACTCCCGTTACTGAGACCCATGAGTGAAGTGGCCGGAAGACGCAGCGTGATTGTCGGGGCTACGTATTTAGAAAAACATCGCGGTGGAGCGGGCATTTTACTTTCCGGTGTCCCAGGCGTTCCCAAAGGTAACGTCGTCATCATCGGGGGTGGTGTCGCAGGCATCAGTGCCGCACGGATGGCACTTGGCCTTGGGGCCAATGTCACCCTCTTAGAACTCAAAGAAAGTAAACTCCGTAAACTTGAAGATATATTTGGCACGTCCATACACTTACTGAAAAGCAATCCGCTAAACATCGAAAAGAGTGTGAAAAGTGCCGATGTGTTGATTTCAACCGTCTTAATACCAGGAGCGAAAGCCGTCACGTTGGTCAAAGAAGATTGGGTCAAAGCGATGCCTAAGGGCTCCGTTATCATTGATATATCCATTGATCAAGGAGGAACCATAGAAACCATCGACCGGACCACGACGCATGACGATCCGGTCTATCTCAAACATGATGTGGTGCATTATTCGGTCCCTAATATTCCAGGGGCGACCCCGCGGACATCAACGTATGCGCTAACCAACGCAACCACCCATTACATTGAAGCCTTAGCAAGGCACGGATTAGAAGGAGCATTTGAGCGATTCCCAGAACTCCAAAAAGGTCTCAATACCTATCAAGGCCAGGTGAGCTATCAAGCGGTCGCTGAAGCCTTCAATCTTCCATTTCACTCATTTAAATAATGGCATAAATGTCCCGGTTTAACTGGGACATTTTTTTATTTTAAGCCTTTAAATATGCTATAATATGGCTATCCAAAGAGATTCAATTAAAGAGGATTCTAGTTAATGAAAAACCTTAAATTACAAGCAAGAAATACGTATTCAAATCAAAAAGGTGCCATGATTATATTGATCCTTTTAGAAGTGGTGGCGTTTGCGGCTTTGGCGGGCACTGTGTTCGGCGCCGTTTTAGTCTTACCCATTCATGTGGGGAGTGCGTATGCGTTTATTAAACTCTCTAAAGGCAGCCCCGCTGAACCCGGTGATTTAGTGATCAGTTTACGAGGCAATCAATATTTCAACCACGTTATCCAGCTATTTTTAAGGGGCCTTTATACGTTTTTGTGGGCACTATTATTTCTCGTTCCAGGCATCATCAAATCATACAGTTACTTTTTAACGCCTTACATCTTGGCCGATAACCCGGAAGAAAAAAATCCCATCGAGCAATCGATGCGGATGATGAACGGTCATAAAGCGGAGCTCTTTTTCTTACAGCTTTCGTTCATCGGCTGGTATCTCTTAGGCGCGCTGACGCTGGGAATTTTAACTTTATTATTTGTGCAACCCTATTACCGCCAGACCATGGCGAATTATTACGAATATATAAAATCCAATCAATAGGAGAAAGACATGGCAATTTACAATCAAGTGTTAATTATTTATGGCAGCGAAACCGGAAACACCGAACGTGCCGCGGAAATCATGGCGAGTGTTTTAAACCGTCAAGAAGGCATTCAAGCTGAAACGATGAATGTCGGTGATTTACGCGTCGAAGAAAAACTCAAAAACGCCAAAGCCGTTTTAATGGGCGCATCCACCTGGGACCACGGACTTCCACAAGATGATTTCAAATCCTTCATGGAAGATGTCGATCCCGCCCTTATAAAACCCTTAGAAGTCGGGGTTTTTGGGTTTGGAGATCCGGAAGGATTCCCCGAAGCATTTTGTGGAGCCACCGATGTGATTCGGGGTTGGCTACAAGACGTCGGGGCCACCGTTGTTGGTGATAACTTACGTTTAGGCGCGGATGCGGATGATGTCCGCAACGACTTAGAAACCTTTGCTTTAAGATACGTCGGCATTGCGACCGATTTAGACCCGACCCATGTCATCAATTAACGGACCCCGCGTTTGAGCACCGGTAGGATTATTAAATTGACGGGAGGGATTTACACCGTATTTGATGGGGTCGATGAAGTGCCCTGCCGACCCCGTGGATTATTTCGCCATCAAGCGATTGACCCTAGGGTGGGCGATACTGTCACGTTTGAAAAAACGGAAGGACTCATCACCGCGGTGGACGACCGGCATTCGATGCTGAAAAGACCCCCGGTGGCCAACGTTGATCAAGCGCTCATTTTGATGAGTGCCAATCCACCGGAGTTTTCCACGATACTGTTGGACCGCTTTTTGGTCCAAATTGCGATTGCTGAGATTGATGGCATCATCATCATGACGAAAATGGATCTTTTAACGCCCGCTCAAACAGAGGCTTTAAAAGAGACGATGCGTTTTTATGAACGCTACTTTGATGTTCGGTACATTTCTAAACACGACGAAAAAACGACCGACCCTTTAAAATCACTCTTTAAAGACAAATTAACGGTGTTTGCCGGCCAAACAGGCGCCGGGAAAAGCAGTTTAATCAATGTCTTATCCCCTGATTTAAACTTAAAAACGGGAGAGATTTCCAAAGCCTTAGGCCGCGGGAAACATACGACGCGTCATGTGGAACTTTGGCACCGTTTTGACGGATTTATCGTTGATACCCCAGGCTTTTCTAAACTCTCTTTTGAGGATTTAGACAAAGAAGCCTTACGCGATTATTTTATAGAATTCAAAGACGTGCAAGCCCGCTGCAAATTTCGGACCTGCCAACATTTAAACGAACCGGGATGCGCGGTGAAAGTTGCGTTAGAAAACGGAGACATCCCAGCCCACCGGTATCAAAGTTATCAAAAAATCTACGAAGAATTAAGAGCCTTGGAATACTAAAAGGAGTCTTATGATTATCGCCCCGTCACTACTCGCAGCCGATTTTACGGCCTTAAGCGATGAATTAAAGCTCATTGAAGATGCTAGATGGCTTC
Source organism: Candidatus Izemoplasmataceae bacterium (assembly GCA_965659955.1). Taxonomy (GTDB): domain Bacteria; phylum Bacillota_I; class Bacilli_A; order Izemoplasmatales; family Izemoplasmataceae; genus JAGYII01. The sequence continues at coordinate 8,998 of CBFHYA010000015.1, read as the reverse complement.
ATCTAGATGTTATGGACGGTCACTTTGTGCCCAATCTTTCGTTTGGGCCGATGGTCATTGAGGCCATAAGACCGTTATCATCGCATGTGTTTGATACACATTTAATGGTATCCAATCCCGAGCGATTGATCGATGCCTATATCGATGCGGGAAGTGACCGGATTACCTTTCATGGTGAAGTCGAAAGCGATATTCAAAGTTTGCTGGATCACGTCAAATCACGGAATATCCCAGTCGGTCTGTCGATTAAACCGGGCAGTAATGTTTCCTTAATTGCGCCTTTTTTACCGCACCTTGATCACGTCTTAGTGATGAGTGTGGAACCGGGGTTTGGTGGCCAAAGCTTTATGCACCACTCTTTAGAAAAAATCAGTGGGTTAAAAACCTTAAGAGACACTCTAGACGCCGCATTTTTAATTGTCGTGGATGGAGGCATTAATTTAGAAAATATTGATGAAGTCTTAGCCGCGGGTGCGGATGTATGCGTGGTCGGTTCATCCATTTTTAAAGCCGATGATCCAAAGGCGGCTCTGAAAGCTTTTTATGATCGTTAATATTTTCGCGCCGCCGGTCCCGTATGAAATCAACACGAAAGCCAACTATACCATCGCGGTGGAATCTGCCGCGCTTTTTATAGTGGAAAAAAACCACCCCGTGGATTTAATCGTGGGTGATTTTGATTCGAGTGATTTAAATGAGATTAAGGCACGCTATCCAAATACTCTGGTTCATGAGCACGCATCCATGAAAGATGAAACCGATACGATGCTTGCCGTCTTAGAAGCGCTCAAGAAAAATCCTTCGATCATATATCTGTATACCAATGCGGGCGTCCGCTTGGATCATTCGCTGGCAAATTTACGGTTATTAACCATGGGCCCTGTAGTGCTACTTAATGATCATATCCGTGCGTATACGTTAAGTCCCGGGACGCACCGCATTGATCCAGTTCATCCCTATGTATCTTTATTTGCCGCGCCCCACGTCGAAGGGTTAAATGTCGAAGGGTTCAAGTATCCTTTAAAAGATGCAACCCTCAGCTACAATGATACGGTAGGAATATCCAATGAAGGAAGTGGCCAGATTTCATTGAAATCTGGCACGTTGCTGGTGATTGAATCCAGGGATTAAGGCAAAAAAAAGACCCAAGCCTTAGACTCGAGTCAATTTGTTTTTCTTCAGGGCACGGGCTGAAACATAGACCGTTTTCACTTTTCCATCTTCTTCAATACGCACTTTTTGTAAGTTCGCTTTCCATTGACGTTTCGTCGAATTCAGTGAGAAAGAGCGAGTATTACCTGACATATTTTTTTTACCGGTTACGTAGCATTCTTTAGCCATTGATTAGCACCTCCTAAAGATTTTGTGTAATCGCTTAAGTAGTATAGCATAACGCCGGTCTTTGGCAAGCCTTTATTTAAAGGTGTGACATTGAGTTGCAAAAAATGTATAATAACTTGCAGTATAAGCATTTCAATGCTAAAATAAATTATGGCAAATTATGTCATCCTTATATCCCGTGCACATGATGCACATGGAGGCTACTATGAGTACACGTGAAATTGACGGTAATCTGTTAAAGTTAATTATAAAAAATGGTACCATCAAACTTAAAAATCAACACCAAGAAATCAACGATCTGAATGTTTTCCCAGTCCCTGACGGCGATACGGGTTCCAATATGCAATCGACCATGATGTCCGGCGTCAGCGCCATTGAATCTTTAAATGACGAATCCATCGATGTCGTGGGTAAAGCCTTATCCCGGGGACTCTTAATGGGGGCCAGAGGAAACTCAGGCGTCATTTTATCGCAGCTTTTTTCAGGGTTTTCAAAAGCCTTTAAAGAACGTAAAACCGCCAATGCCCCAGCCTTAATTGAAGGCCTTCAACAAGGGGTCGAACAAGCCTATGGGGCTGTCATTAATCCTGTGGAAGGGACCATTTTAACGGTCGCAAGAGAAGCGGCCGCGAAAGCCCAGTCGATCGCCACGGAAGATTCTGATATCATCGAAGTTTTAAATGTATATTTAGATGAAGCGAAACAATCCCTTGAACGAACCCCCGATATGTTACCGGCTTTAAAAGAATCCGGTGTAGTTGACAGCGGTGGGGCCGGTCTTATTTTGATTGTTGAAGGTATGATCGCAGCGCTGCAAGGCGAAGTTTTCGCAGAAGAAAAAGTCGATCCGACCATTGGCGTGCACCACGAAATCGAAGGTGAAGTTGAATTTGGCTATTGCACTGAGTTCATCATTGAACTCGACGAAGCGAAACCTTTTGATACCGACATCTTTAAAGCACAACTTCAAGAATTGGGTGATTCCATTGTGGTCGTGGCGGATGATGAAATCTGCAAAGTCCATATTCACACCGTGACTCCAGGGGATGCGTTAAACCTCGGCCAGCGTTACGGGGAATTCATCAAGCTGAAAATTGAAAACATGACCGTGCAACATGAAGAACTCAAAAAACAAAACCAATCGCTGAAGAAAAAAGATGTCAAACAAAAATATGGCCTCATTACGGTCGTCAATGGTCCGGGACTGCGGTCCATGTTTGAAGAAATGGGTGTCAATGTCGTCATCGAAGGCGGCCAAACGATGAATCCAAGTACGCAAGATTTCATCGACGCTATTGAGGCGATTAACGCTGAAAACATCATCATCATCCCGAACAATAAAAACGTCTTCTTATCCGCTGAAACCGCTGCGAGTGAAGTGACCGATAAAAATGTCATCGTCATTCCAGCCAAAACCATTCCTCAAGGATATGCATCACTCACGATGTTTGATGCCAACCAAGATGTAGATGCGGCCATTGAAGAAATGCATGAACTCATTAATCATGTCCGTACTGGCGAAGTCACTCATGCCGTTCGTGACACGAAAATTAATGGTCTCAAAATCAATAAAGACGATTATTTAGGCATTGCTGAAGGCTCTATTGTCTCCGCCCAAACCAGCCGTTTAGATACGGTCAAGTTCTTGTGTGGAGATATCATCCAACCGGACAGTGAAATTGTCACCATTATGGTCGGGGAAGCACCCGATGCCAAAGAAGTTAAAGCGGTGAAAAAGTATCTCGCTGATATGTTTGGCCATGTCGAAGTCGAAGTCATCGATGGCAAGCAAAGCGTGTACGATTACTTAATCGCAGTCGAGTAAAATGGTATGATAAAGCTAGGGGTTAGCCCCTAGCTTTTTTTTATACCAAGAGATAAATGATGAAGCTAAATACGATCCCTGGCATTGGGCCTAAAACTCTAGAAAAACTCACCACCCTCAAGATCTTGACCGTTGAAGATCTTCTTTTAACTGTGCCTAAAAGTTACGATGAACGAAAACTTTCCACTACCATTCAAGAAACCCCGGCTTATTACAAAGCAACCGTCGAAAGCGCCCCCAAAATTTTTTCTATTCGGCGAAATCTAAAACGCTTAACCTGTAAAATTAGTGTCTTAGGCACCTCCGTGCAGATGGCATTATTCAACCAGACCCACTGGTTTCATCAATTAAACGTGGGGACTGAAATCGTCGTTTACGGAAGCGTAAAACCGTCCATGACTGCGCAGAAAGTGTTTCTGGCGGCGAATTTTAAACCAGGCATTGTTCCCAATTACCGCCTCAAAAAACTCAGTGATACCCGTTTTCAAGGATTTGTCGAAAAAGCCTTTGAAAGGCTGACCATTCCCGAAAGTCTCCCCGAAGTGATTCGTCATAAATTCCAACTCAACAGTCGTCATGATACGGTATTTTATGCGCATTTTCCAAGGTCCATGCAAGACGTTGAAGCGTTTTTTACTTGGCAAAAAATCGCCTATCTCACGTCCCGTGAAATCGACCGAAGTCAATCAAATAAAGCCCCTTTAGAGGCGGCGAAACCCGTCGAGCATGCACAATTAGATGCTTGGATAAAACAACTGCCTTTTACGCTCACAAAGGGTCAAAATGAGAGTGTAGCGATGCTCGTCGAAGACTTAAAAGCGCCCATGCCTGCCCGCCGTTTACTCCAAGGGGATACGGGATCGGGTAAAACGGTGGTGGCATTACTTTCCAGTCTCCTCCTGATGAAACAAGGGTTTCAAGTGGCGTTCATGGCACCGACTGAAATTTTAGCCGAACAACATCACAAGACGTTTCAGTCCTTATTTGGGGGTGCATTTAAGAGTACTGTTCTGACGGGGTCTTTAGACAAAAAAGTCTTAAAAAATCGCTTAAGCGCCCTTAAAGCGGGCGATATTGGTATCGTCTTTGGGACCCATCTATTATTTAGTCCCTCCACTCACTTTCATAAATTGGGTCAAGTCATCATCGATGAACAACACCGCTTTGGGGTCAATCAACGCGAAGCCCTCATTCAAAAAGGTGCGTCCGCTGATCTCATCAGTTTATCGGCCACACCGATTCCAAGAACCCTCGCCTTAACCCTTTATCAAGATATGGATGTGACCACACTCAAGGAAATGCCCGCGAACCGTCAAGCCGTGAAAACCGAAGTCATCCCACTTAAGGATGCGAAAACTTTGGATTACATGATTGACATGACTTTAGAAGAAAACCAACAAGTTTTCATCGTCGCCCCCCGGATTGAAGATGATGACATGCTTTTAAGCGTTGAACGCATCGAATCGTACTATCGCTCGCGTTTTAATAAGGCGCGTATTGCGACTCTTCACGGGCAGCAGCCTGCACCTGAAAAAACCCAAACCCTACACGCTTTTCAAGCGCATGAAATTGATATTCTCATTGCCACGTCGGTGATTGAAGTTGGCATTGATGTGAAAAATGCCGGATTGATGTTGATTTACCACGCCGAACGGTTTGGCTATGCCCAACTTCATCAACTGAGAGGAAGACTCGGCCGGCATCATATTACGGGGGTTTGTTATCTTCTTTATCAAGGAAAAGCGGTAATCAAAGAGAGGCTGACGGTTTTAAAAACCATGACCGATGGCTTTGAAATTGCGCAGATGGATTTAAAAATGCGTGGATTTGGGACTTTGTTTGGGACCGATCAAACCGGCTTTAGTGCGCTTCAAGCATGGCCATACGAAGAAACACTGGCCCTCATTGAAACGATTCAAGAAACCTTACAGTCAACCCCCTAAATTAAAGGGGTTTGCCTTATAATAAAGATACATTCAGCCTTGAAGGGGCTATGCTATAATGGGAACATTTAGAGGTGAATCATGATACATATTGCAGTCGATGGAATGGGTGGCGATTACGCCCCCAAAGAACAAATTGAAGGTGTTTATAAAGCCTTAAAATCGTTTGATGATATTCATCTCACTGTATTTGGTGAGTACGATAAAATGGCACCTTATTTAAAAGGGGAACACCCAAGGCTTTCCTTTGTGGAAACCCATGGAGTGATTGCAATGGGCGAAAAAGATCCCATCGGTGCGATCCGTAAAAACCGTAAGAGTTCAATGGCTATGGCTTTAAAAGCCGTCAAAGACGGTACCCATGCAGCGTGTGTATCCAGTGGAGCCACCCAAGCCTTAATTGCCGGAGCGCACATTTTAATTGGCCGGATGAAAGGGATTAAACGCACGGCGATTGCGCCAGTTTTACCAACAACAGATCCCAAAAAAACCTTCATTTTAATTGATTCTGGAGCGAACGTTGAAATCAAAGCGGAATACATGGTGCAACAAGCGTATTTTGCGACCGTATATGCCAGGGAGGTTTTGGGTGTGGAACATCCAACGGTCGGTCTCATTAACATTGGGACGGAAGAAGGGAAAGGCCGTTTACTCGATACGCAAGTGGCAAGTCTTCTAAAAACCCATGAAGCCGTATCCTTTTATGGAAATGTTGAACCAAAAGATGTATTAAATCCACCTTGCGATATTTTACTGAGCGATGGGTTTACAGCAAATATTGTCATGAAAACCATCGAAGGGACCGCCAAAGGCATGGCGACCATATTAAAAGAAGAGTTGAGCCGGGGGATTTTCGGGAAGTTAGGATTAGTTTTTTCACTCGGGAATTTAAAACGATTCAAAAAACGCTTAGACCCGGCCGAAATTGGGGGCGCGATGATTTATGGACTGGACGGTGTGTTAATCAAAGCACAAGGGGCTTCCAAAGCCAATGGCTTTTACAATGGCATCCGTCAAGCCCGCGATGTGGTTCGACAAGATGTCTTAGGCAAAGTTAAAACCATCATTGAGGCTGAAACTCTGTCATGAAAGCGTTAGAAGCGCAGTTTCAACTGCAGTTTGAAAACCCCGATCTTTTAGAACGTGCGATGACCCATTCATCCTATGCCCATGAGCATCACACGCTTTCGAATGAACGGTTAGAATACATTGGCGATGCCGTTTTGGATTTAATCATTGCCGATTATTTATATCGCAAAGACGCCCATTCTACCGAAGGCTATATGACCAAAACCAGAGCTCAATACGTCAATGAGAAAGCCTTGGTGGTCTATGCGAAAAAATCCCACTTAGAGCGCTATTTAAAACTCGGGATTGGGGAAGAAAAATCGGGCGGCCGGATGCGTGATGCGTTACTGGCCGATGCTTTTGAAGCATTTTTAGGTGCCATTTTTCTCGATAAAGGCTTAAAGGAAGTTTATAAAGTCACCGATTCTATTGTCATTCCTGAACTGGAAAATCCCCACTCTGAAATCTATCAAGACTACAAAAGTGAACTGCAAGAAATGGTTCAATCCGATCACCGCCAACTTTCCTATCATGTCTTCAAAGAAGAAGGCCCCTCGCATAACAAACGCTTTTTTGTTCGTGTTTACATGGAAGATATCTTGATGGGTGAAGGCGAAGGGACCACAAAAAAACAAGCCGAACAAAACGCTGCGAAAAAAGCACTGGATAAACTGGCCAAAGGAGAGCATATGCATGAAACCGATTTATAACGTTTTATTGGAAAAACATATTCTGTCCTTTGATCAATTGGTCTTGGCGACGTTTAAAGACTTAGATTTGAGTGCCCATGAAGCCATGGCGCTCATGAAACTATACAAGTTGATGGAAAAACAAATCTCACTCATCAAACCCTCTTTGTTTGCAGGAATGGTCAATGTTACCCCCAAAGAAGCAGAAACGCTCTTAAATACACTCATTGAAAAAGGCTATTTGACGATTGAACTTTCGGATAACGAAGGAAAAAGTAAAGAAATTTTCCATCTTGATACGTTCATTTCAGAAGCCTTTAAAGTGTTAGAAAAAGAAGTAAACCGGCGCATTTCATCGGCCGAAGATCAGCTGATTCAGTTCATCGAAGAGACGTTTCAAAAACCCCTCATCCCAACCGATCTTGATGCCTTAGGGGCGATGCTTAGAAATGGGAATACCATTGAAGAGATTAAACAAGCCGCACTCGCCAGTGTCTCAAGTCCGTACCCCAGTATGAAAACCATTCAAAAAAATCTCTATAAAGCGCCCGTTAAAAAATACACCCCGCCCCCTAAAGATGTCTTAGATAAAGTAAAACAATTATGGGAAAAGTAGAGACGATTCTTTCTGTCTTCGATGAGATGTTTCCAACCGCTGAAACCGAACTCACCTATCATAAAGATTATGAACTGTTAATTGCAGTTTTATTAAGCGCGCAAGCGACCGATGTTTCCGTCAATAAAGTGACCCCGAAGTTATTTGGGGCCTTTCCAACGTTAAAAGCCATTCATGAAGCACCTTTAGAGGCCATTGAAGCGCAAATCAAAAGCATTGGTCTTTATAAGTCTAAAGCCAAGAACCTCCAAAAAACCGCAGGGATTTTGCTGAATGAAGCCGGTGGGGTGGTTCCCAATGATATGGAATTTCTCCAAACACTCCCTGGGGTAGGTCGAAAAACAGCGAATGTTGTGGTATCGGTTTTATTTAATGAACCCCGCATCGCCGTAGATACTCATGTATCACGGGTTTCTAAACGGCTCAAACTGGCCTTTAAAAAAGATAGCCCCCTGCAAGTTGAAAAAAAACTGATGAAGAAATTCCCCGAAGAACGTTGGACTCGGCTACATCACCAAATGATACTTTTTGGTCGGTATCATTGCAAAGCGCAATCACCAAAATGTGAAAATTGTCCCCTAAAATCAGAATGCCGTTTTCCGCATATTAAAGTCACATAACGCCGTTTGGCGTTTTTTATTTGAAATTTTTTCAATCTTACCCGCTTGAAAGTCTTGCATTTTTTTCTAAAAATAAATTTCGTGTCCCAACCAATTGGGGTAAAAAAATATGTAAAAGGAGATTCTTATGAACAAATTTATTTTAGTTTTACTTGAAAAAAATCAACACCCGGAGCATTCTACATCTGCTCGGTTCGGCGATTGCCTCAAACAAAAACGGTTGGAAAAAGGTCTCAATTTAAATGAAGCCACCAAGGGTATCGTCGCATCCAGTTATTTATCGAAAGTCGAGAACCATACGATGAAAGGAGAAGATTTCAACCTTAAACTTCTCGCAGAGCGGGTTGGTCTTGAGTTTAAGTTCAACGCCCATGATTCTGAAGGCATCCAAGTTCAAGATCGTGTATTTGATGCGATCGAGGCGTTTTACAATCAAGATTTGGATATGCTGATCGCACTTAAAGAACAAACCACCGATCCCATGTTTACCTCCTCCAAACAACTGATGGAAGGGTTTATTGCGATTTTAAAAGGGGAGTTATTTGTCTCTAAAGAAATTATCGAAGGCCTTTGGAGTCGGTATCAAGCGTTAGCTTTAAATGATCAAATTGGCCTGAGTTTACTCTATGTCGTTCAGTCGTATTACGCGAATGAACACATCCATGGATATCACACCATCCAGTTGATGGATCAATTAAAGGTGAATCACCATGAATATAATTTTCTGATGAACTATTATGGCTATTTGATTGCAGAAACTGTAGAAAACCCTCGCATGGCACAACGCTTTTTTAACCGGGCAAACAGGATCGCGAATATGCTATTTAATCACGATTATAAAACGGGGTTACACCTCAATCAATTGATGTTTTTGAATGAAACGGATCCCGAATATG
>CBFHYA010000014.1:9118-19802 GCA_965659955.1 Candidatus Izemoplasmataceae bacterium | reverse complement strand
GGCATAAAAAAAGGCATCCGAAGATGCCTTTTTGCCTGAGTTTCTTTTATGCTTGAATGTCAATGAGTCCATAGGCTTTTTTACCTTTTTTAAGAATGATGTAGCGGCCGTGATAGGCCTGATTTGGGTCAATCATCACCGCATCATCGGTGACTTTAACGCCGTTAATCGCAATCGCATTTTGCTTGATCAACGTGCGGGCTTGCGATTTGGAAGGGGCGAGTTCGGTTTCAATTAAGGCATCCATCAAGCTGGGGGGTGTTTGGGTTTTAAACGCTTTAACCCCGTCAAAAGCCGCCTTGAAATCGGCTTCACTCAGCGCCGCAAAATCACCTTCAAATAACGCCTCTGTAATGCTTAAAGCGGAATCAACACCGGCTTTTCCATGCACCAATTCGGTGAGTTCTTTTGCAATGGCTTTTTGCGCATGCCTTAAATGGGGGGTTTTTTCCATGGCTTCTTTGATCGTGGCAATCTCATCCAGTGATTTGAAACTGAACCGGTCGAGCATGACGAGACTGTCCGTATCGGCTAAGTTGAGCCAGTACTGGTAAAACGCATAGGGAGACGTTTTGTCCTCGTCCAGCCAAATGGCGCCATCGGCGGTTTTGCCGAATTTGGTGCCGTCGGATTTCGTGACAAGCGGGAAGACCATGCCGTAGGCTTTGGCTTCATTGCCTTCGACTTTTCGGATTAACTCTAAGCCGGCTGTGATATTTCCCCATTGATCTTGGCCGCCAATTTGAAGTTGGCAGTGATGAGTTTGATAAAGCACTAAAAAGTCGAGTGATTGAATGATCTGGTACGTAAATTCAGTGAACGAAATTCCGGTTTCCAAGCGTCTTTTAACTGTGTCTTTCGCAAGCATTTGATTGAGGTTAAAATGTTTCCCAATATCCCTTAAAAATGGAATCATCGAATAGGTTTTTAACCAATCATAGTTATTGACTACGGTGGCCCCAGGTAAAAGCTTTTTCACTTGTTCAGTTAATGCTTCAGCGTTTTTTAAAGAAGCTTCTAGGGTGAGTAAATTACGCTCTTTACTTTTCCCCGATGGATCGCCGATGAGCCCAGTGCCCCCACCGATGACTAAAATCGGATGATGGCCTGCTTCGGCTAATCGTTTGGCGACTAAATACGTGCTTAAGTGTCCCACATGTAAGGAATCCCCCGTGGGGTCGGCTCCAAGATAAAAGGTTAAACCGCCTTCATCGAGGGCGTTTAAAAGTTCAGGATCGGACACGTCATAAATCAGTCCGCGCTGTTTGAGTTCTTCTGATAATCGCATAATCTCATCCTTAGAAAAGCCTCAGCCTGGGGGCTGAGGCTTGAAAAGTTTTTATAGCGTTGAACCTCGGGCAATCACACTGTGATCGAGTATGACTTCAGGGGTGGTGACTTCTTCTTGGTTCATGAGTTTCGTTAAGAGACGCATGCCCACCGCGCCGATGTCATAAATGGGCACATCCACGCAGGTCAATTGCGGCCTGGCTAAGATGGCATACTTCGTGTTTTGGAATCCGGCGACGGAAATGTCTTCGGGAATCTTCACGTGATTTTGTCTGGCAACGTTCATGAAGCTGACCGCGATGGAATCACGGACGGCAACAACGCCATCGACTTTATGGTTTCTAAAATATTCATGGAAGTGTTCGGTGTTGACATTCACACGCCCTGAGGTGCGCATGATGTGCGGGGTGAGTCCGGCTTCTTCGATGGCTCTTAAATACCCAGATTCTTTGAGATCGTTGACCATGTATTTACGAACGGTAGAAATCATGAAAATGTTTTTCCGACCTTCGTCGATGATTTTTTTAGTCATCTCATAGGCGGCGTTCTCGTAATCGATGGAGACCGATGGAATATCATCGTGGTCGGGATACATGGTATTGGTTAAGACGACAGGAATCCGGTATTCATCGCGCATGCGCTGTAAGAATTCATATTGGTCGGGGGTGACTTCATCGTTGAGGTATAAAATCCCGTCGACTTGTGCGGCGATGATTTCTTTTAAAATCTCTTCTTGATTGAGTTCATCTTGATCGAGGATATACAGTAAAATCGAATACTTATAGACCCGCGCGATATCGGCAATCCCATTCATCATCTCGGCGATGGATGCCCGGGACATATCCGGGACAATGACTGCCACTGTGGTTGATTTACGGCTTGCAAGACCACGCGCAAACGCATTGGGCTTGTAACCCAAATCTTCAATCACCCTTAACACCCGTTCACGGGTATCGGGTTTGACTTTTTCAGGATTGTTGATGGCTCTGGAAACCGTCGCGAGCGATACTTTCGCTCTGAGGGCTACATCATAAATCGTTATTTTATTCATAGAACCCACCTCTGAAACCTATTATACAATAGGATGAAAATGTTTTCAAAAAAAGTGTTTATATTTTCAAACCCAGGTAATTTCATTTTCATAAGGCGCTATAAAGCCAAAAAAAAAGCCCGAAGGCTTTTTTTACCGGCGCTCTTTGATACGCGCTTGTTTGGTGGATAAATCACGAATGTAATTGAGTTTGGCCCGACGTACTTTTCCGCGACGCACCACTTTAATGGATTCAAGCGCTGGCGTATGAACGGGGAATGTCCGTTCGATGCCGATGCCGTAAGAAATTTTACGGACGGTAAACGTTTCAGAGACTCCGCCACCTTGGCGTTTGATCACGAGGCCTTCAAAGATCTGAATCCGCTCTCTTTGACCTTCTTTAATGCGAACCGCACATTTGACCGTATCTCCCGGACGAAATTCAGGAACATCCGAACGAAGATACGATGCTGTCACTTGATTCAAAATAGCTTGAGACATATCGATTTCTCCTTTTCTTTTTCTTCGCATGTTCATGATTCTAATTGTTCAGCGGAACACACTGTTTATGCTGTCAGCTTGAAAAGTATAGCACAGTTTAAAACGGACTTCAAGCGTCTTTTTTGACCCATTTTTCATAAAGGTCGGGCCGTTTTTTCTTGGTTTGCTCAATGCGTTTCGCCTTCCGCCACGCTTCGATTTTGCCGTGGTGCCCCGAGATTAATACATCGGGGACCGTCTGGCCTTCAAATTCAGGGGGTTTGGTGTATTGAGGGTATTCAATTAAGCCATCTTCATGCGACTCTTCATGGAGTGAGGCTTCGTTATGTAAGACCCCAGGGCGTAAGCGAACGACGCTTTCCACGATAGCCCAAGCGGCCACTTCTCCGCCATTTAAAATGTAATCCCCGAGGGAGATTTCTTCATCCACATAGGCTAACAGGCGTTCATCAAACCCTTCATAATGCCCACAAATCAAAATCAGATGGTCCTTGTGCGAGAGACTTTGGGCTTTCGCTTGATGATACGGTTGACCTTGCGGACTGAGTAAAATCTTCTGGGCTTTTTCGTAGCCAGGAATGGATCTGATGGCGCGGACGATCGGTTCGACTTGTAAGACCATTCCCGCCCCGCCTCCATAAGGCGTGTCATCCACTTTTTGGTGTTTATCGAGGCTGTGATCGCGAAAATTAATCAGGTGGTATTCTACGTGACCGGTTTTGGCGGCTCGCCCCATGATGGATGTTTCTAAGACCGTTCTTAGCATATCGGGAAAAAGCGTTAAGATGTCAATTCTCACAATAAGCCCTCCCATTCTCTCAGATAAATGGTCGGCCCAGTAATATCGACTTTTTCGATGAATACTTTTAAGAAGGGTACGAGGGCATCCTTACCTTCGCGCTCGATCCTGAGCATCGTTCCTTGAGGATAATCATGCAAGGCTTTCACATGACCCACCAGCGTTTCTTTAACGTAGACTTTAGCGCCCTCTAATTGATCGAAATAATACGCATCTTCTTCTAAATCATCCCGTGTGGAAGGATCAAAATAAAGCGTCCCCCCGCGAAACAAAAACGCCTGGTCGCGATCATTAGATTCTTTCACCTTTAATACTTCACCGGCCGATAAGTCATCGTATGTTTCCACGGTGACTGGATAAAGACCCGTGGCGGTTTCGATTTTCAATGTGGTCCCTGGCTGGTAGCGCTGGGCTTTAAAATCACTGTCGGTGCGAACTTTAAACGCACCTTTGACCCCGTGAGGTTTTAACACCCGCGCAAAGGGCATCCAATCACTCATTTTTGAAAGACAATCCTCTCTGAAGATAACATGGCTTTCACCATCCAGGCGAGTAATCCTGTGGTTAATAAAGATGAGGCGACCACAATGCCTACCGACGTCCATGTATAACTGCGCGCTAACACGCCATTGATGACTTGAATGGATCCGTATAAGGGAATCGCATTTAAAAGCTCACTGGACGTGCCATCGGAAAATAAATTGAGGGCGCTAATGACGATGGTAATAAGATAAAGCGGTGAAGCGAGTGAAGCAGCTTCTTTGATGGATTTAGCATACGTGGACACGACACTCATGATGCCGACAATGACTAAGGTGGTACTCAAAATGACTAAGAGTAACGCCACCATTCCGCCCACGCCGTAAATATCTAACACATTCACATTTACGGTGGATTCAAGTTGGAGTAAGACAGGAATTGATAACGCTACCCCAATAAATGAAGACAAGGCCGATGCCAGACTGATAACGGTGATGGCCAATATTTTACCTAAAGCAAAAGAGCCTCTGGATATTGGGGTGACTAAAAGCGTCGCCAAGGTTCCGCGCTCTTTTTCACCCGCAATGATATCGGGCGCAATCGATAAGGCGGCCGCAAAAATAAAGATGACTAAAAGAAGCGGCACAATCGTTGAGACAATGGTCGCGAAAATTTCCGATTCATCTTGGTAAGCAGTAATGTTTTCTTGGAAAACAAGGCGTTCTTCTTCGGTGTAGTTTTCCGCTAAAATTTGATTTCTAAAACTGGATAGAATATTGCGAACTCTTGAGCCCCCTTCACTGGAGTTTTCATTGGAGCCATCATAATAAAGGGTAATGGCGGGGAAGGCATCGCTCGAAAGTTTTTCTAAAAAGTCTTCTTCGAAGATCAAGATGACTCCTTCGGTTTCATTGACGAGCGTTTCAGGGTCTTCACTGGTATAAGGTTGAACCTCAAATAGCGTTGGGTCAAAAAGAGGTTCTAAGGCTTCTGGCAAGTTTTCCACATACAACTGCGTTGTGGACTGCGTGATTTCGTCCAATCGGCTGCCGACGACATTGCCCATGATGAAATAGATCAAATAGATAAAAATCCCTGGGAGTAATATCGTGGTAAAAAGGAGTTTTTTATCGATCCAAAAGCGTTTGAGTTCTTTACTCATAATCGTCAAAACGTCACGCATCATAAGCCTCCGCTTCCACCAAGTCAAAGAACAAGGTTTCTAAATCTTGGTAATTGTCACTTTTTCTTATTGTTTCCATCGGTTCTAAGATTTTCATTTCACCTTGAATGATAATGCCCACCCGGTCAACAATTTTTTCCACCACCGATAAGATGTGGGTAGAAACGATGATGGTTTTACCTTTTTCTCTTAATTCCACTAAGTAATCAAGGACTGTTTTCGCGGTTAAAACGTCGAGTCCGTTGGTCGGTTCATCAAAAATAATGACCGCGGGGTCATGAACCAAACTCATCGCGATGGATGTTTTTTGTTTCATCCCACTGGATAGATCCGCCACTTTGACTTCCGCAAACTTATCAATGCCAAAGCGCTTAAATAAATCCTGACGGCGTGATTTCATCGTCGCTTCATCCACACCATAAAGTTTGGAAAAATACTCAAACAGAAAGTTCGGGGTGAAATAATCTTCCAGCTTGAGTTCATTCGTTAAAAACGCGATGGATTGCCGCGTTTGACGCGACGCTTCAAGGGCGCTAAAATCGCCTAAAGTAATGGTACCTGAATCCGGTTTAATCAAAGTCGCGATGGACCGCATGGCGGTGGTTTTTCCCGCACCGTTTGGGCCCAATAGTCCAAAGATTTCACCCGGATAGGCGGTAAAGCTTATCCCTTTTAAGGCATGTTTGACCTTGGCCTCGGTTTGATTAATTTTCTGCTGTTTTTTGGAAAGCTTAAAGGTTTTTTTTAATTCACTGACGGTTAACTGCATGGTTTCCTCCATAAAAAAAGCTGCTGAAAGCAGCAGCTTTAAAAGGCATCGATTTGAATACTGATGCGCTTATGATTGCGCGCTGCTGAAGCATGCGCTATGGTCCGAATGGCATTGGCAATCCGGCCGTTTTTGCCGATGACTCGGCCTAAATCTTCTTCGTTCACTAAGACTTGAACTGTGATTAAAGCATCATCTTCCGATAACACTTTCACACCGACGTCTTCAGGATGGATGACGAGCGGTGTAATAAGGTGCTCGATAAGTGTTTCGTAATTAACCGCCATAACGCATCCCTACTTTCTTTTTGGGTCTTTGAATTTAGCAATGATACCTTGTTTAGAGAGTAAGCTTTTTGCGGTATCGGTCGGCTGGGCGCCTTTTTCTAACCAAGCCATTGCTTTGGCTTCATCGATGTCGATGAGTGCTGGGTTTTGATTGGGATCGTATTGTCCCACGATTTCTAAATAACGACCATCGCGTTTAAAGTGCGAATCACTTGCGACTAAACGGTAAATGGGATGTCTTTTTGAACCAAAACGTTGCAATCTTAATTTAACTGCCATGAAGGCCTCCTTGAATTAACTACGTGTAAGCTTAGCATGAGCGTTCATAGGTGTCAAGTATTTTTACTGTACATTCAAATCAAACGCATACATGTCGCGGTCTAAGTGACTTTCGTCCACGTATTTGACGCCTCTGAGATTACGAATATCTTTCATGATGGTTTCTTTGTTTTCCGCATCCACATAAATGATCGCATAATGCCGTTTGCGATGATAATAGGTTAAATTCCCCATTTTTCTCAGGAGTTTCACCAGTTTGGGAGAGCGGTAATAGACCACGATGGGTTCACGGTTGATCATAGGTATCTCCTAAAGCCGGACGTTTAAGTGTCCAATGCTGATTTGACTGGAAATGGTTTTGGCAAGGTCGTTGCTAAACCCATCCAGTTCGGTTTGTAAGGTTTGATAGGCCTTTAAATAAGTTTTCATGAATGATTGACTGAACAGGTCAGCCTTCGCTTTTTGAAACGCTTGCTGGGTCGCTTTTAAATCCGGATGATGCGATCCGTATTTTTTGGTTTCTTGATAGGCATGCTGAGCGGTTTGATAAATATTAATTAATCGATGATGGTCCGGCTGCTCAAACGCTTTTTCAGCGTTGATGACGGCTTGAAAGGCGTCGCTATTTAAAAAATACGCAATGACATCATCTACCATTTGTATTCGTAAATCATCCATTAAATCACCACGATAAGTATAGCATAAATGGCCCCATTTGTTGTATAATAAAATCGGCAATAAACCAAGGATAAATATGACTAAAACCGTGTTTTTCGGGTTAAAAATATGGCTGTTACTGGCGCTTTTTATTGGGCCGACTTTTTCACCAGTCCAAGATGCTTTAGCAGAAACTACCGATGATCAAGGTCTGACCATCGTTTATTTTTATGAGGCGCTTTGCACCGGCTGTCAAGCTGTGGATGAAGCAGGCGTCATCGATGGCTTAGAAGCCCAAGGTGTCACGATCATCATTAAAGATATGGTGGAAACAACTTCTTTGGAAGACATGGCGCGCTATGGAGATTTTTACGGCGTTCCATCGAGGGACCGAGCCACCCCACTCATGTTTGCCGGTGATCAGTTTTTTTCAGGGCCCTCTGACATCATTGAAGCCTATGAAAACGGCACCCTTTTAGCCGCCGCAGGAGATCCACTTTTAGAAGTTCCGGAGGATTATCAAGGACTGAGTGGAATTTCAGGATTATTAAGTGTCATGGCCGCAGGGTTACTCGATAGCATCAATCCATGCGCCATTGCGATGCTTTTGATGTTTGTGTCGATCGTCAGTCCGATCAAAAATCAAAAAGTATTAATCAAAGTCAGTCTTTCATATATTCTTGGTATTTTTGTGATGTATTTCTTCATTGGGTTTGCACTGTTGGGATTGATGCGCCAATTTTCCGCCCAAATTACCGCCATTCAAACGATTTTATACATCGGTTTTGGTCTTTTAAGTTTAGGTTTGGCCGCGCTGACGTTTAATGATTTTTTAGCAGCAAGACGGGCCGATTACGGTCAAATTAAAAATCAACTCCCCAGTCGAATTAAAAAATTCAATCGTCGTTTTATGGAACGCTTCACCCAAGTGTTAGAATCAGATGGTGGGGAGAAAAAATGGTTACTGATTGTGATTCCTTTTCTCATTGGCTTGGTGATCGCGGTTACTGAAGCCGCCTGTACCGGTCAAGTGTATGGGCTTATCTTGATTTCTATACGCTCCGCAGAACCGACGACCGGCATCTTATATTTGTTACTATTTAACTTGTTATTTGTGACCCCGCTTATTATTATAAGTATCATTGCCGTACGTGCTAAAACAACCGCAGGGATTGCCATGTTTGTGAATGATCACTTAGCCACCATTAAGATTTTGACCGCAGGGTTCTTCTTAGCGATGGCGATTTACTTCATCTTGAACGCTTTATAATTTTCTTCTGGAGGACACCATGAACCCGAAAATCGAGGTCTTTCGCCTCGGCACGTCCATTTTCAAAGGGAAAATGTTGACGCTCCCCTTTAAAAAAGCCATCATCCAAGAAAAAGGCCAAGAACTCTTTGGGGATGATGAGCCATGCGCCATCCAAGAATCGCAAATCCGCCGAACCTTAGTCAAAGAAATGCTCGCGCATTTTGACGATGAACTCTCCGGTGAACGTCACATTCAGTGGATGCAGTGGCTTGATTTTGAAGAACCTGAAGCCCTCACCATGAAAAGACGGTAAGATGATTTACTTGGATAATGCCGCCACCACATTTATTCATCCCGATGTCATTCAAACGATTCAAGAGTCGCTGGCGCAGGTCAAAGGAAACCCGTCCAGTGTTCATGAACTTGGGTTTGAAGCGACACGGGAATGGAACGCCGCCAAAGATACCATTGCGGATATTTTTCACGTTTCCAAAAAACAACTCATATTTAACTCATCCGGAACCGAAGCCAATAATATCGTCATTCAAGGGCGTTACTATAAAACCCCCAAGAAACGGTTTATCACCACACTCACCGAACACAGTTCCGTCTTAAATACCTTTAAAGCAATCGAAAATCGCGGCGCGGATGTCGTGTACTTAGACGTGGATGAACAGGGCTTTATCGCTTTAGCTGATTTAGAAAACGCCCTTCAAGAAGCCCCCACGAGCTTGGTGAGTATTCTTCACACCAACAACGAAACGGGCGTCATCCAAGACATTGATGCGATCACAAAACTTTCTCATCAATACGGTGCCCTAGTCCATTATGATATGGTCCAAGTTCTCATGCATGCCCCCGTGGACTTAGCCGCCATCAACTGTGATTTTGCCACGTTTAGTGCCCATAAGTTTTTTGGGCCCAAAGGGGTGGGACTGACGTTCATTAAAGACCTTGAGACCCTTGAACCCCACACCGTCGGCGGCTCACAAGAGTACCGGTTGCGGGCAGGCACACCGAATTTGAGTTTTGCGAAAGGCTTTGTCAAAGCCTTAGAAATCACCGAACAAAACCGCCCTGACTGGCACACGAAAATCAACCATCTTTCCAAGACAATGCTTGAAAAACTCGATCAATCCAGTCTCAAATACACGCTTAACGGACCGCCCATCGGGTCTTCACGTATTCCAGGGACGTTAAACATCGCGATCGATGGCGTGGATGCCATCGATTTACGGTTTTTCCTGAATGACCACGAAATCTATTTATCTTTAGGCAGTGCGTGCGATGCGGATAGCATGCATGCCTCCCATGTTTTAACCGCCATGTTCAAAGGCGATGAAGCCAGGATCAACAGCTCCCTGAGACTCTCCTTTTCACCGGACATTAGTGAAGCGGATTTAGACGAGCTCATCCATTTAATCGAAATGTATAAAAAGAGTGCGTGAAATTCACGCACTCTTTTTGTTTAACTCATAGACACTGAAGCCCAGTTCTTTTTTAAAAATTTGATCCAATCGTTTTTCTTCAGCTTTATTCGCAATAATCCCTTTGTATGTCTGAATCCACTTCGGTAAGTCGGCTGGATAAATTTGTTTTAAGCTTGCGGCTTCAAACACGTGGACCGCCTGGATTAACGTGGCAATTTCATCCGGGGTGTAAAGCGTAAAGTCAAAGGGATAGTGAAACTCAGTCTCCAAAGGCAATCCCAATGGTTTTTGCGACGTTGACAATTTGACCGGTCGCATCCACATATTTCGCGCCACCTTTTGAGGTTTCTCCGGTTTCGCCGCGGCCAACCACATCTTCTAAGCTTACAGTATCGACGTTTCCTGAAGTGTAACGGACCATCACGCCATGATCGCCTTTCATGATGGCTTCTAAAGCGTGGACCCCAAAGCGCAGGCCGATTTCGCGGTCAAATTGCGCCGCAATTCCGCCGCGTTGGATATAGGATAAGTTGGTGTAACGCACTTCGTAATCTTTAATGCGTTCGGCGATTTGTCTTGAGACAACGTCCCCGACGCCCCCTAAACGGACGTTGTCCGCGGAATCTTCGATGAGTTCTCTGACGTGGACGTCTCCGTCTTTCGGTTTCGCCCCTTCGGAAACGACGACAATGGAGAATTCCCGGCCGCCTTCAATGCGGTTTTTTAT
>CBFHYA010000014.1:2288-9023 GCA_965659955.1 Candidatus Izemoplasmataceae bacterium | reverse complement strand
TGATTTTATCCACAACTTTATCAATGTCGTAAGGTATCTCTGGGATCAAAATGACATCGGCACTTCCGGCGATGCCGCCTTCTAAGGCGAGCCATCCGGTATGGCGGCCCATCACTTCCACCACGATGATGCGATCATGCGAAAAGGCCGTGGTGTGAATTTTATCCAGGGCATCCACAATGTTTTCAAGCGCCGTGGTGTACCCAAAGGTCATTTCGGTAGCAGGTAAATCGTTATCGATGGTTTTAGGAACCCCGACAATCGGAATGCCTTTCCGGGCGAAATCGCGGGCACTGGTTAATGTCCCGTCTCCTCCAATGATGATGAGGCCATCCACGCCTTCTTTTTTCATATTTTCAATGGCCACATCGGAAACATCTTGATAGGTCACATTCCCGTTTTCATCTTCCATCCGGTAATTGAATAAGTTATCTTTATTCGATGCTTTGAGCATCGTGCCGCCTTCGTGCATGATGCCGGATACCGCTTTTAAATCGAGCGGTATGAATTCGTTATGATAAAGCCCGTTATATCCCTTTAAATAACCGACCACTTCAAGTCCGTAACTGGTGATGGCTGCTTTCGTAATCCCGTTGATGACGGCATTCAGTCCACTGCAGTCTCCCCCGCCGGTTAAAATCCCTATTTTTTTAATCATTTCTGCCTCCATAATTTTAGCCGCGTTTATTATATATAAAATGCCGCTCATCTTCAAGAAAATAAGCGATTTAATCGGTTTCACACTGCAATTATTGGTATACTAATTTTAGAGGTGATGACATGTTAACCATGAAAGATATCATCCGGGAAGGGCATCCTTCCTTAGAAACCCCATCAGACTCCGTCAAAATCCCGTTAGATCAAGCAACCAAAGATACCTTAAAAGCGATGCGGGAATTCTTGATTGCCAGCCAAGACGACGATCTCCGGGAAAAATATGAACTCAGAGCCGGCGTCGGACTGGCGGCCCCGCAAATCAATGTGATGAAGCGGATGCTGGCGATTTACTCGGGCGATGAAAAAAACGAGACCTGGCATGACTATTTGATGGTCAATCCTAAAATCGTGTCTCATTCCGTCAAAGAAACATTTATCCCTTCCGGGGAGGGCTGTTTGAGCATTGACCGTGAAGTCGAGGGCGTCGTGCCAAGGTATCATAAAGTGACGGTCCAAACCCATATTTTCGATCCTGAAACAGAAACTCTTAAAGAAGCCACACTCAAATTCACGGGGTTCATTGCGGTGGTATTCCAACATGAATTTGATCACTTAAATGGCATCTTATTCCCGGACAAAATCAAACCAGCTCCCCCGGGAGCCATTCCCATCACGTTTATCAATACTCTTGAAGAAGGTGAAGTAGCATGAAACTATTCATTGATTCCGCCAATGTTGACCACATTAAAGAAATGAATGATTTAGGCATTTTATCGGGCGTGACGACCAATCCGACCCTCATGGCCAAAGAAGGTAAAGATGTCAATCAAACCTTGATTCAGATTGCTGAAATGGTCGATGGTCCAATCAGTGGGGAAGTCATTTCCGTTGACGCAGAAGGGATGATTGAAGAAGGCAAAAAAATCGCCAAGCTTCATCCCAATATGATCGTTAAAATCCCCATGACTGAAGCAGGGATGCAAGCGACCAAAGCCCTCACCGCTTTAGGCATCAAAACCAACGTCACTTTAATCTTTTCCCTGCCTCAAGCCTTACTCGCATGCACGGCCGGGGCGACTTTTATCTCGCCGTTTGTGGGTCGTCTGGATGACATTGGGACCGATGGCATTGAACTGATTGAATCGATCCGTGACATGATTGATGTGTATGGGTTTGATTCCGAGATCATCAGTGCCTCCATCCGTCACAATGAACACATTAAAGCATCCATTGCCGCTGGCGCTCACATTGCAACGGTGCCTTATGACGTGCTTAAAAAAGCGTTTAAACACCCCTTAACTGATACGGGACTCGAAAACTTCATCAAAGATTATCAAAAGGTGTACGGTTAATGGGATTTTACGATTTTTCGATGCCGCTCATTCACGGCGAAAAAAAAGCCTTCAAAGACTATGAAGGTCAAGTGGTCTTGGTGGTTAATACCGCGACCAAATGCGGGCTTGCCGGGCAGTTTAAAGGGTTAGAATCATTACATCAAACCTATCAAGCCCAGGGATTAAATGTCATCGGATTTCCTTCCAATCAGTTTAAAAACCAAGAACCTGGATCGAATGAAGACGTCGCCAAAGCCTGTGAAATTAACTTTGGAGTGACGTTTCCCTTATTTGCAAAAATCGATGTGAACGGCGACGATGAAGCGCCTTTGTATACATTTTTAAAAGCGCAAAAAAAAGGCCTACTCGGCCCAGATATCAAATGGAATTTTACGAAATTCTTGATTGGTAAAGACGGTACCGTTTTGAAACGCTACGCCCCGCAAGTGGCCCCCGAAAAAATCACCGATGACATTGAAAAAGCTTTAGCGGACTAAGTATTGGCTCTCAATATTTGTAACGTTTCTTGCGCCAAATGATACGCTTTATTGTATTGCTTGGCGTTTTTTCAGACATTCTAAAACGTACAGCCGTTTCTTTCAGGCTGAGCAAGTGGCGTTTTCGGTAATAAGAGATGAGCGAAAATAGGTGCATAAAATACCCCCCGGGGCATATTGCTTTTTAGGTAATTAATGTGTGATAATATGATGAGTAGGTGATTAAATGTTGACATTAGTTCTGCAAAAACAAAAAGAACAAAAATTCATTGGCCTCTTTGGAATCATGTGGGCCTTCATGTACGGACTCTATCTCTTTTTAGATTATTTATGGTACGGAAGCTTCCAAGAAATGGGGCAAACCCTTTCCACCAATTTGATCATCATTCATCAAATCACGAACTTGGTGGTGGCCTTCGTAGTCACGGTGATGCTATCGTTTTCACAGATTCAACTCTCGTTAACGAAGACTGAGCCTGCTGGCGGGAATGCCATTCCCTTTTTCTCATTTATCTTTGGCCTTTTAACCTTCGGGTGTGCGCCTTGCGTGATTACATTCTTAGGTGTTATTGGGATCGCCTTCACCCCGCTCGTGCTTCCCTTTGGAAACCTGGTGTGGAAGCTCATCTTACTTGGCTTAATGCTTTTCGGCTTAGGCTTCGTGCTTTACCGCATTCAAAACACTGTTTGTGAAATCAAAATTCAACCAAAAGCCTCGAAATAGAGGCTTTTTTTATGCCTTTAAAATGGTCTGTGTGATCGATTCCATGACTTCCACCGCGTCTTTTCATAGATTTTAGCGAGTTCATATTGCGCTCTTCGCGTTTCACCATAAAGCCGATGTTTTAATCCTTCTTTTAAGTATTTTTTTAGGGCTCTTTCGGAAATCGTTGGGTCTTTCGTTCATACGAAAGCCACGCCCCTAAGATTTTAAGGTCATCGGCATGCATCTCAAAAGCCTTGGTTTCATTCATGCGTGATCTCCTCAATGAGCGCGTGATAGACTTCCTTAGGATCCTTTTCATTAAGCGGTTCATGACGCATACCATCGAACTGTTTATCTTGAATGATTAAATCTGGAAAAAAGGATGCATAAAGACTTTGTATCTGTTGATGCGAAAGACCTTCTTGGGTGACTGGGTCTTCCCTCCCTGCAATTAAATAAAGACGCTTTAAAGATGTGTTTTGAATGTTGGATCGCTGAGTGATGGCATCCACCGTTTGGAAAAAGAACCGGTAAAACTTCGAGTTATAGGCATACCCAGTGAGTGGGTCATTCAAAAAAGCAGTCACATTTTCAGGGTTTACAGACAACCAATCATGAGACGTTTTCGCATTTTTCACCGATGATTTTAAAGGGTGGTTCATTATATTTGAAAGAATTTGGTTGCGGGCATAGGCGGAATAAAAAAAAGAAAATAATCCCGCTAAAAGGCGGAAGGCTTTACGCGTAAGCCAATTATATAGCGGTAAGGTCCCCATCCAGATCATCCGGTCAAAATCAT
This sequence comes from Candidatus Izemoplasmataceae bacterium, assembly GCA_965659955.1. Classification (GTDB taxonomy): domain Bacteria; phylum Bacillota_I; class Bacilli_A; order Izemoplasmatales; family Izemoplasmataceae; genus JAGYII01. The sequence continues at coordinate 5,030 of CBFHYA010000014.1, read as the reverse complement.
CCGGATATATTTGGGCGAAGCGACTGGCTAGGACAGATCCCATAGAATGGCCCATTAATGTCCATGTGAGATCGGGGAACGCTTGAAGTTCTTGCGTGTAAAGCCCGTGGAGATCGTCAATCATCGCCGCAAATGTATCGCCTGGTTCTAAGAGTCCAATGGCTTTATCATTTAAAGATTTCCCGTGCCCTCTAAGATCAATCCCAAGCGCGTAAATACCTTTCGCTTCTAAGGCTTTTAAAAAGGGTTCATAGCGCCCGATGTGTTCCCCCATTCCATGAATAATCAGTAGGCCAAACTGGGGGTTATCGACTTCTGTTTTTAATCCGTGAAAAATCCGTGAGTCATGGGTCCATTCAAATGATTTCATGAAAAGCTCCTTGTAAAATACTTAAACTCAACTTCAATGAGAGAGAACCAATTCTTTTAATTACTCAAAGGTTCATTAATGGATTGAATGTGGGGCATCGACTGAACATCATTGATTGCCATCTTGATGAGATCTTTTAACCGGCTCAAATCAATGGCATCCAAAGATTTGATGTATAAACAGCCCACCCCTTGGGTGGTTTGTCCTAAATGACTTAAGTCATATTTTGAAAGATCACAGTTAAGGTATAAAGTGATGGCTTTTTGCCGGGAGGCAAAAGAAAACACAGGCATTTCTCCCCGATGGCCAGAGGTATATTGATAGCTCACATGGCCATAGCCTACGATTGAGCCCCACATTTTAGGTTTAACCGGGGTGATTTCTTTCATTAAACCCAGCAGACCTTGTAGGTCTTTTTTACGTTTTGGAGATAGCGTTTGAATATAAGAATCCACGGAATGTTCTGTGATTTTCACCTAAAACCTCTAACTTTACAAATTAAGACTAATATAATCATATTATACGCTTTTTTAAGCGATAAAAAAGCAGTCAACAGCCTCCACTTTAAAGCATGCATTTTTAAAGTCAATTTTATTTATTCAAATGGTATAAAGGGAGGAAACAAGGTGCAAAAAAATTAAAAAAAAGCGCGTTTGCGCTTTGGTTTTTAAGTTATGGAGGTCCCGATCGGATTCGAACCGACGATGGCGGAGTTGCAGTCCGCTGCCTTAGCCACTTGGCTACGGGACCTTATAAAAAGCTTTTCAATTCTACCATAGCTTTTTTTAAGGCGCAAACCTAGGCTTCAATCCCCACACTTTTCTCAAGTCGTTTTAAGATAAGCTTTTGAATCAATACAAAGATTAACACGACGCCTACGCCAATGAGAGCCAGCCATAAGATAATATCGCCAGAACCGCCTAAAAATACGACCGCATAACTGGTCATGAAAAAGCGTACCCCGCGGGAAAAAAAGATGGCAAGAACGTATATGGGAAGTTTCATCCGAGCGATCGCAGCCACGAAGATAATAATGAAAAAAGGCAGGGGGGTCATGGCGAAGATAAAGATCGCCCAGACCCCATAACGGTCAAAGATTTTTTTGGCGTTTTCTTGGTTTTTCTTGGAGACCACACGATTATAAAACTTGTTGTCTTCTTTGGCCATAAAGAAATAGACAATCACTCCACCAATCGTATTGGCGATGATGAGGTTGAGTGTAATCAATATCCACCGTTCGGGATCGGCGAGTAAAAGGGGAAACAAAATAACCTCCACACCCGCTAAAGGCGTGATGGTTTCGATGACGGAATAAATGAATAATCCGATTTCTCCGTTATTGAGGAAGAATTCAAATATCGGAACAAATATTTCCGATAAAAATTCTCCCACGCCCTTCGTGGAGGCCGTTAAAAGTGGCCAAAATGGCATATTCAAAGAGGTTCACTCCGATCCCTTACATGCGTAAAAATCCAATCCATATTATAGCATAGTTCTAAGATTTATTAAGGATGCCTCGTGTGGGTTTTTTGCCATAAAAAAAGCCCGCACTGAAGGGGCAATCATAAATGGTCGGGAAGACAGGATTCGAACCTGCGACCTCCTGCTCCCAAAGCAGGCGCTCTACCAAGCTAAGCTACTTCCCGAATGTGTGGCGTGCCCAAGAGGATTCGAACCCCCAACCTCTTGATCCGTAGTCAAGCGCTCTGTCCAGTTGAGCTATGGGCACATATTTGACAGCGAATAAAATTATAGCACGACCCAGCGCACTTTCGCAAGGTGCTTTAAGGCTTTATTTTGCGATCCACCTTTTTTTATTTTTTAGGGTTCTTGGGAGTGCTAAAATGATAAATTCAAATTACACAAAAAAATCTCTTAAAGAGATTTTTTTGTTAGTTGGCTAAGAATATCAGGTAATCTTTTATGCCAATGGACTTCATTGTGCTCGCCCCCTGGAATGATGGTTTCAAACCAAGTACTCGGTTTGAGATGTTTTTTGAGGGACGCTTTTATCACCGCATGCGCATTCAAATACCCCGATTGATCGGCGAGACCTTCTTCATGGTCACCGACATCAAGATAAACAAACTCAGGGACTTTTTCGAAGGTTTGTTTAAAGTAGTTTTGAAACGCCTTTAAAGAGACATAATAAGCACCCGAGATCGACGCCACTCGGGGGAAAATCTCAGGATGTTCAAATCCCGCATACAGTGAGATAATGCCACCCATGGAAGAGCCCATAAGCATCCGGTTCTCAGGCTTAATGGGATATTTCCCTTCAACCTCAGGGATAATCGTATGGATGAGATCGTATAAATAATCATCGCCCAATCCGCCGTTGGCGGGTGTATTTTTAAGCGGCCGGTAGTCTG
>CBFHYA010000014.1:0-2190 GCA_965659955.1 Candidatus Izemoplasmataceae bacterium | reverse complement strand
GTTTAAGCGTTTTACTTGAAAGCAAGCAAGGAGAATGCGACAATAAAATAGAACTTATTTTAGGAGGCATATTATGGCACTTGAATTACCTAAACTCCCCTATGCATACGATGCATTGGAACCGCACATCGATGCGAAAACCATGGAAATTCACTACACCAAGCACCACCAAGGCTACTTAAACAAGTACAAAGCCGCTTTAGAGGGTACCGACTTACTCAATAATCCCGTTGAAGAAAACATCAAAAACCTTGCAAGCTTACCTGAAAATGTGCAAGGCGCTGTGCGCAACAACGGCGGTGGATTCTTTAACCATTCACTCTTTTGGAGCATCCTCTCACCGAGTGGTGGCGGAAATCCTTCTGGCGATTTAGCATCAGCCATTGACCGTGATTTCGGAAGCTTCGATGCCTTTAAAGAAGCCTTCTCCGTTGCGGCAAAAACGCGTTTTGGATCTGGCTGGGCTTGGTTACTGGTTGACGGCGGCAAACTCAAAGTCACATCCACCCCGAACCAAGACACTCCGCTTGCTGAAGGCACTCCAATCTTAGGCCTTGATGTTTGGGAACATGCGTATTACCTGAACTATCAAAACCGCCGTCCAGATTATGTTGAAGCTTTCTTCAATGTGATCAACTGGAACGAAGTGGCGCGTCGTTTTGCCGCTGCAGCTTAACCCAAATCCTCATTAAAAAATAAAATCTCAACCCGCGGGTTGAGATTTTTTTGATTGAAAGACGTGCCATAATACACCCGATGGATCGAGCAAATGAATCTGCAATCCCCAGCCGTAATCATTTGGGGGTTGAAACCGCACGCTTGACTCTGGATGGCTCGATTGATATTTTGAAACTTTTTGAGTAAACACTTCTAAGTCATCCACCGTCAGTGTCATCATCGTATTTTCAGCCCACTCTTTGACATAAAAGTCTTGTAGAATGATTTCTCCTTGATTCGGATACACGGCTGAAGCTGTTTGTGTGTCACCGGCTTGCGGAGCACCGACTAAAAATCCGATTGATTGATAAAACGCACAACTTTCCTTGAAATTTTGGCAAGGAATGAACGCTGTAATCACTATGCTTGTACCTTATTCAGTAAGAAATAGACAGGGACTGAAAGGGCAATAACCCCAACCCCAACGAGTGAAAAGACTGGATTTTGAATGAATATCGCGACCAAAAGGAGCAGGGTAATCCCAATGGTAACAATCGGTAAGACCGGATAGAAAGGGACAGAGTACCCTTCAGCCTCTGGGTCACGCTTGCGGTTAATGAAGATGGAGATAAAGACCAAGCTGTTAAAAACAAGGCCACCAAACGCCACGAGACTGATTAAATCGCCAATTTGGAATGGCAGTAAGATAAGCGCCATGATGGCCGATAAAACAAGGGCTTTGACGGGGGTTTGATAACGCTCATGGAGTGTGGCGAATGGTTTTAACGCTTTGAAGTCATCCGCAAGTGCGAAATAAACCCGGGAAAAACTTAAGATGGATGCATTCAGCGCCCCTAAGATGGCGATGAAGATAGTACCCATGATGATGTATGAACCCCAGTCGCCCACTAAAGCCAAAGTGGCGGGGATACCAATGAATAAGAAGCCACTTTCATAGGTCCCTTGTAGGGTAGCTTGATCGATGGACTGGAGAATTGACGCTTGATAAAAGACATAGAGTAATGTAACCCCGACTAAGGTGATGAGGAGTGCTTTTGGTAAATCGCGGCGGGGATTTTCCATTTCTTCGGCCACGGTATTGAGGTTGGTCCAACCTTCATACGCCCAAAAGGTAAAGATGACCGCAAAGCCTAAGAGCGTAAGTCCTTCAAAGAAGCCCACACCGCCCATGTCAAACGTTAAATCAAGGGGCTGAGCTCCAATGGCAAACCCTAACACAATGAGCGTGATGATGGGAATAAACTTAATGACCATAATAACTTTTAAGAAAAAGGTATTGAGTTTCACCCCAAAGACATTCATCGTGGTGAGTAAGACAATCATGACGCCCGCAAGAATGATTTGAACGAGGGTGCTCATACTGGTGGCGCCTTCACTGACGGTGAGTAAAATGTTATTGGTGACTTCACTGAAAGCGAGGGCTAAAACGGCCACGGATCCACTGGAAGCCAGCGCAAAATTAAAGAATCCGGCACTAAAGCCTACCACAGGTCCATACGCTTTTTTCAAGTA
>CBFHYA010000013.1:0-20697 GCA_965659955.1 Candidatus Izemoplasmataceae bacterium | reverse complement strand
CAATCCGATCAGTCCCACGTTTTAATAGTCCTTCGTAATCACCAGTTCCTTGAATGTTGACTGCGAGGTATTGTCTAAAATGCAAGGGTGATAATTCTATGGATGCACTGGTTATATTAGGTACTGGGAAAAAGTCCCGGTTATTATCCGATGTAAACCATGCATACGTCACATTGGCACTTGAAGGGGATACATGCGCGGTAATCGTTTCACCGACTCTAAACGTGCCTGAAAAGGCCATTTCATCGAGTTCAATACAGGGGCTTGTTTGATTGAGTTCCCCTTGAACTAAAACGAAAGACCCGGTAATTAAAGTGTCTAAATCAAATGGACTTTCACACGTATGACCCACTTCATAGTAGCCTCTAAATAAATCACTTTCTACCGGTAAAAGAGTTCCATCAAGGGCTTGACCATTTTCAACGTCAATCGCCGTTAAAGTGACATTGGATTCACTGAGAATCGTCACGGTATGAACCATCGGCGCTTCAGGCTCGGGTTCTGGTTCGGGTTCTGGTTCAGGTTCAGGTTCGGGCTCGGGTTCTGGTTCAGGTTCTGGCGCTTCAATTTCTACGGGTTCAAAGACACTGATAAGCTCAGTATCTGAACCAATCATAAAATCATCATCAATGACGACCTCAGAGGTTGGAAGTTTCCATCCTAAAAAGACAAATCCTTCTCGGACTGGAGCTTCCAAGGTTGAGACTGATATGGGCCCTGTTAAGGTTTGGACTTCACCGTCTAAGATTAATGTAATGCTTAGGTCTGGGACAGGGATCACGGTAACTAACACGGTATCTGATACCAATCCATCACGTGATTTCACGACAATGACCGCTGATCCCACTTCTAATCCTTCAACAATACTCCCTGATACACGGACACGGGACGTATCTAAAGATTCAAATAGTAAATCATCAAAAGAAAGATTAGTCTCTAGACCGAGTGTACTGGTCGATCCTTTTTCTAAGGTAATCTCTTCAAGGGTAACCGATAATTGACCTTCGGTTTCAGGGTCTTGATTGACTAGAAATAAAATCCAAAAAAAGCCAACGAATGAAAAGATGGAAAAAAACCACCAGAAAATAATTTTTCTTCGTTTTTTCTTTTCTTCTTCTTTTTGGATTTGAGAAGGGGCAAATTGAGCCATAGTTAAACACCTCTTATTAATATTTCAATGATTGAAATAAATTCATTTAATTATATACTAAAATGCCTAAATTCGAAAATTTTAGCTTTAAGAAAAAAAGTACATTGATTAAGGTAAATGACCTGAGTTTGAATTAAATAGACACCAATGAAATTTGTTCGTTATAATGAAATTAGGTGAAACGATGAAATCAACCATCAAAAAGTATGTATCCATCCGGGAATATTCCTATCAAATATTTGAAAACCATTTACTCCCTTACATTAAATCTTTACTTCCCAGTAAGGTGACGTATAAAGATTTAAGCATGCTCTTTCAACTCCAAAACACGACCGAAAAAAAGATGATCCGGCCGTCTGATCTGTCGGTAAAAACAGACCAAAAAATGAATACGTTAAGCTACCGGTTGAGTCGCTTGGAAAAAGGTGAGCTCATTGTGCGCATCCCAAATCCAGAGGACCACCGAGAAATCATGGTCCAGATTACCCCCAAAGGATTGGATTTACTCGGTATCTATCAAACTTTTTATCATCGTTTTTCTAAGGATTTAAATGCACGGTTAAAAAAATCAGAACTCTTAAGTCTCATCCGGGTATATATCCGGGTGTCCAATGCATTCACGGATGAACCTCCCATCCGGTTTAATCCTTTAAAACTCAAAAAGATTCCAGAGTGGACACAAACCGCAATATCTCGCTTTTATAACAAAACAGTCTCTTTAGAATTAGACTTACTAGAAAAGCATCAAATCCCTTGTACACTAAGAGAGTGGGCCGTTTTCACTGAAATATACATCCAATCAAGCCTTGAAGGGTGCATGCTAAGTACACTCAAAGACGCCCTTCCGTATCCGATTTCAACGTTGAGCACCATCATTAAACGCTACGATAGCACCATCGTTCAAAAAATGGTGGACCCAAAAGATCACCGCATCACTCATGTATCCATCCATCCTACGTATCATTCCACTTTCAATGCCTACATCGATTTACGGATTGACATCCAAAAGCGCATTGAATCACTGGTTTCAAAAAAAGAATACGTGCTGATGATCAAAGCCTTTGAGAGTATTGAAACCATTACCCAATAAACTATCCTTGCTTGATCGGAGAAGCCCATGAATGAAAGACTCAAAAGATTCCGTAGAGATCTCCATCAAATTCCCGAAACGGCCTTTGAAGAATTTAAAACCCATGACTATTTAGTTAATGTCTTAAAAGGATTGGGGTTTGAAACCAAAACCTACTTAGAGACGGATGTGATTGTCTATATTGATCAGGGTGCATCACAAACCATAGCCTTTCGCTCAGACATTGACGCGCTCCCTCAAGATGAACTCACTGGAATAGATTTTAAATCCACCCATCCGGGTAAAATGCATGCGTGTGGGCATGACGGCCACATGGCGATGCTTTTAGAGTTTGCGCATTATCTCAAAGAACACATGGATGAACTGACTGTGAATGTACTGCTCATCTTTCAACCCGCCGAAGAAAAAATCGGGGGCGCTAAAAAACTCATTGAAGCAGGACTATTCAACGATCATCCCACCGACCATATCTTTGGAATTCATGTGTATCCATACATCGATGAAGGCATCATTGCCTCAAGACCCGGCTTTCTCATGGCTCAGGCCAATGAACTCACCGTTTCATTTAAAGGGAAAGGTTCACACGGGGCGATGCCGGAACTGGGGATTGATGCGAATCACATGGCGAGTTTATTTTTATCCCACGTATATGAAAAAATCGCTAAACTCAATGAATCCAGTCGGGTCATCTGTACGTTTGGCAAAATAACCGGGGGAACCGTTAAAAATATCATTGCCGAACACGCCTCTTTAGAAGGGACGATGCGTACCTTTACAAAAGTAGACTACCAAGCAGTTGAATCCATCTTACTCCAAGAAAAAACTACATTAGAAGCTGAATTTAAAGGGGAAATTAACGTCCACATCCACGATGGGTATTTACCCGTGTATAACAACGAAGATACTTATGGGCTCTTTAAAGAGGCTATAGACAATCATCCTTACCAAGAACTTCCAGAAGCCTTATTGATTGGCGAAGATTTTAGCTTTTATCAACATGAAGTTCCTGGAGTATTTTTCTTCATCGGCACTAAGAATAAAGCCAAAGGCTATATCCACTCACTGCATTCTTCCTATTTCAACCTGGATGAGGAAGCTTTAAATACGGGTGTGAATGCCTACATTAAAATCATAGAACACATCCAAAAAGGGGCCCTAAAATAAGGCCCCTATTTATTGAGTCAATCAACGTGTAATCATTCCATTGATCTGTTTTGTGTTTTCTGTTATTGCATTCATTACATTTAAACTAATATGCTACCGCTCAAATATCTTTCATGTAAATTCTCATGGCATAGATTACTCTAACAATAATAATGATTTCGATTCGTCCATCTATTTATGATACGTTTCGTTGGATTGGATTTTCATGGCTCGGTAAAGTTGTTCCAGCGCAATGACTCTGAACAATCCATGAGGGAATGTCATGTTTGAAACACTCAACATTAAAGTCGCTTTTTGTTTCAAAGATTTCGCATGGCCATTGGATCCACCAATCACAAAATTAAAATCATTCTGGTAGGCTATTTCCATCTGATTAAGCCATTTAGAAAAATCAACGGAGCTCATCTTTTTCCCCGTTTCATCAAAGAGAAAAATCGCACCAGATTTATAGTGTTTAAAAAAGACTTCCGCTTCTTTTTCTTTAATGGTTTCGATGTCTTTAGGTGAAGCGTTCTTGGGTTCTTTTTGATCGGGCAGTTCAATGATTTCAACGGTGCGGTAATGATTTAATCGCGTTAAGTAATCTTTAACCGCTTCTTTTAAGTACGTCTCTTTCAGTTTTCCAAAGACAAACAGTTTATAGGTCATTTTTTTCCTCTCGGGTGAGCGGCTTGATATTTTTCAATCATGTCATCTTTGGCGATATGGGTATAAATTTGGGTGGAGGAAAGATTCGCATGCCCTAAGAGTTCTTGAACACTTCTAAGATCGGCCCCTTTTTTAATCATGTGTGAAGCGAAGGTATGCCTAAGCATATGCGGGGTCACGTTTAAAAAGCTGGCCGAAACACGCATGATTTCTTTGAGTAAATACCGAACCCCCGCGGTTGTGATGGGATCGCCCTTTTGATTCACAAATACTTTAGTATGGCGTTTCTTTTTGATAAACGCAGGTCGCGCGATTAACAGATACGTTTCATACTGCGTTTTCATCTCTTCAGACAGGGGGACCAGACGGTCTTTTTGACCCTTCCCACGGACGCGCATCATCCTCGCATTTAGATCGATATCTTTAAGCGTGAGGCTGACTAGCTCAGAGACGCGAAGTCCCGAGGTATAAAGCATAAATAACACCGTGTAATCCCGGATACCTCTGGGCATGTCCGTGTCAATCGCGTCAAACATTTTTTTGACGTCATCATCGTATAAAAATTCCGGGGTGACTTTGGGGCGTTTGGGTAAAGTAACCGTTAGAAACGGATGAGTCTTAATTTCTTCTTGGTCGAGTAAAAAGTAAAAATAAGACCGCAAAGCTGAAACTTTACGGATGACGGTTCCTGGGGGATATTTCCCGTTCAGTTCGGACATGTAAAATTTAGCGGTCCGTTCGGATGCATCGTTAAAAAAGCCTAAGTCTTCCCGCTCACAAAAGGCCGCAAAGTCTAAGACATCGGTTTGATAGGCCGTGGCTGTATGCAGGGAATACTGTCTGATCCCCGTGAGATAATCTTTAAAAAGCGTCATCCATTCGGTGGTTTTCATGGCCCAATTATAGCATGAAAAAAGCACTCCATCAGGAGCGCTTTAAGGTCTATTTTTCAATAATGCAGGCGGTTTTGGGAATTTCCATCTGGCCGTTTTTTACGGTGAGTGTCTCACCGGTGAGTGAGTTCTCGTAGGTACCATCCGGGACATCGACTTTAAGTTCTCCTGAAGCGTTTGACACATTAAAGATACCGAGTAACTGGGCGTCTTTATGTGAATATGATACGGTAATGACATCTTTATTTTCAGGTTTATCATAATGAAGAGCGCCGTCAATAAGCAATGGATTCGCACTCAGTGATCTTAATTTTTTAATCCACTCGCTGAGGTCTTCCCCGGTGCGGTCCATCACATCTTTATCAAAGAGGTCGGGGTGTTTGGCATCGGAGAATTCTCCGCCCATATAAATCATCGTGGACCCGCGGGCAAAAAAGCTAAACGCATGCCAAGCTTTTAAGGTGTCCGGATTTTTCACAAACCCCGCCACCCGGCCAAAGTCATGGTTTTCTAAATTGCGCATTTTGATATAGTTACCCGGGTAAATTTCTTCTTGAAGATTTAAGAATCTGATGTAAGGCTCTAAGCCGTTGTCCCCTTTAAGATACTCTACAAAAAATGGATGCGCATCGTAATCATAACTCATGTCAAAGACACGGTATATTTCACCTTCACTTAACGCGTCAAATCCTTGGTCTCTGATGGTCTTCGTGAAATGGCCGTGCGTAGTTTCCGACAGCCATAAGGAATCGGGGTTCACCGCAAGGACTTTTTCTCTGGCTTCTTCTAAGAAATCAAGCGGTAAAATGTTCGCCACATCAAACCGAAAGCCATCCACACCCATTTTGGTATACATCAATAGCGTATCAATCAAATAGGTATAAAGGGCTATATCTTTCGAATAATCAAAATCGGTGATGTCCCACCAATCCGCCACCCGGTTGGTGTACTCGCCTTTTTCGTTTTGATAGAACCATTCTTTGTGATGTTCAAGGGCCCAAGAATCATACGAAGTATGATTAAAAACAATGTCCATCATAATGGTCATGCCTTTGTCGTGGGTCGCGTTAATCAGATCTTGGAAATCTTCCATCGTCCCCAGTTCTAGGTTGATTGTCCGGTAATCTTGAATGGAATAAGGCGATCCAAGCGTGCCTTTACGGTTTTTTTCACCGATTGGATGGACGGGGAGTAAATATAAGACATCCGTCCCTAAATCTTTAATCCGGTCCAGTTCGCTTTCCACCGCTTTTAAAGTCCCGGCTTCACTAAAGTTTCTCACATACACTTGATAAAGCATCGTATTTCTTGAGGATTTCAAGGTATTAATGGCCATAAAATGTCACTTCCTTTCACTCACCATTATATAAAAAAAGACATTAGAATGTAAGCGTTTAACCAAAATAAAAGGGAGTTAAAATTGTAAAACCATGAAAACCTTTTTATAATGACTTGAGGTGTTTAAATGGCAACCATCAAAGATGTCGCAAAAAAAGCAAACGTCAGTGTGGCGACGGTATCACGAGTCGTCAATAATACGGGGTACGTGAATACCGAAACACGCAACCTTGTTTTGGATGCAATTAAATCCCTCGATTACATCCCTTCAGAACTTGCACGCAGCCTCTTTAAAAAACAATCCAACTTGATCGGTGTCATCATTCCGCATCTCACGACGTACTTTTACGGGGAACTCATTGAAGCCTTAGAAGATGCGGTCATCGATAAAGGCTACCGCTTGATGACCTTTAACTCGCGGAATGATGCAGCGCGCGAAGAGCGCTTTATGAATGTCTTTTCGCAGTATCATATCTCAGGCCTCATTGTGGCCGCCCATTTAAATAAGCTGAGAAGCTATCAAAAACTCTCACTTCCCATGGTCGCCATTGACCATCACGTCTCAGACACCATACCCTCCATTTCATCGGATAATCAGATGGGCGGAGAACTGGCGGCCAAGCATTTTTTAAAACGCAAAGTCATTCACTTTAGAGGCGCCAGTTTCCTCTTGACGGTCAAAGACCGCGATCAAGGCTTAAAGAAAACCTTAGACGGTTCGTCCATTGAAATCATCGATGCGGACTTAGACTTTAATGAACCGGATATCGGTTTGATTGAAAAAACGCTCAGAGATCATAAAGATTGCGATGGTATCTTTTGTGACGGTGACTTAATCGCCATGCATGTCATCAAAGTGGCCGAAAAAGTTGGGCTCAAAATCCCAGAAGACACGGAACTCATCGGCTATGATGATTTAAAACTCAATCAGCTCGTTTCACCGACTTTATCTAGCATCAAACAAGACATCGAACTCATTGCGAATAAGGCCATTGAAAGTCTTATCCAACTCATTCAAGACTCAAAAGCTACCTTACCTGATCATCAAACGTTTCCAGTCCGCTTAATTGAAAGAGATTCAACTCGATAATATATGAAATTCAAGTAACACAAATGTCTTACTTTTTTAACGATTCCATCCCAATGGAACGATAGCTGTTTGTATCGTTTCAAATTCATCCATAAAAAAATGCCATCTGAGATGGCATTTTTGATTTATTCAGGTTGAGGATCGATATCTTTTAACTTTTCATCGTCGGCTTTAATCATTCGGTTTATCGCTAAGCCCACCCCGGTCATCGCATAAAACATCGGGGCAAGTGAAATGATTTGATCGTTGAAGACGCCAGCCACTAAATAAGCGAAGATACCCGTTAAAATACCGAGCCCTAAGTATTCCGTCAATGATTCAAAGTTACGTTTCCAATATACTTTAATGGAGTCCCAGAAATAAAAGAGATAGACACTCATTAAAGCCAGTAAAGCAACGACCCCGACATTGACCCCAATTTGTAAGAACATGTTGTGGGGTTTATCGTTGATGCCATTTAACGTAAAGCCATTGAGTCGTCCAGAGAAATCTCTTTGGGGGAAATTGAGCACGTACATATCTGGGCCAAAGCCGACAAAGAAAGATTCGCCGAGCATGGGGATGGTTCTTGACCAAATATATCCACGGCCGGACGCCACACGTTCTAGGCCATCGAGTAACTTCACACGCGGCGCGTTCACGGTTTCAGCGGATAGACCGCCAACCCCTTGGACTTGCCAGCCATCGGGGGTGAGATAAATATCAATCCCGGTGGTATAAAACTCCGTTTCTAACGCACTGGTCGATGAATTAAATTCAAAACTAAAACTTTCATAGCCTTCTTCATTCAAGGTTAAAGCGCCATCTTCATTAATACCGACTGTAAGGGGCTCCCCGTCAAGATCGGTGAATGAAAGGCCCCCAGAATCTTGGCCATAGGTGAGAATGACCGATTTTTTATCGGTGACGATTTCCACTTCATAGCCATCAATGTTAAATTCTTCAATATAGGCGGTTTCGACGGCTTCACCACCCGGGGTTTCTAATGAACCTTCCCCTGCGGGTGTCAGCCCAATGAACTGAGCTGCAGTAGTCCCACCCGATGCCGTATTCGTCACGATGAAGAGTCCAATGAAAATGCCCAAAATCACCAGCATCTTCTTCCATTGCTTACGCGATTCAAAGAACCAAAAAGCACCCAAGAAGACGGCGGCCACTAAGACCCCCATGAGCCCAGAACGGGCATTGGATCCATACCACGCAAAGACGTTAAAGGCGAAGAATATGGAGGCGTAGGTCACGTGTTTGGGTTCTTTCGCATACAAGATGAGGGCCATCGAAATCGGCACCATAATCGCCGCGTATGACCCCACAAAGTTGGTGTTGTACATCGTCGCATAAATCGTTCTAGGACCGAAGGTAAAGTTTAAGTTCCCGACGAGTTCAGAAAGTCTCGCGGGCAAGATCAGGCGTTGCACCCATTCCCACCGGAAGACATCAAACCCAAAGAACTGGGAAAACCCGATGAAAAACACCAGGCCCCATAAGACCCAAAGCCATTTCACAAAGACTTCTAAATCTCTTTCTCTTCGGATCAGGTTAAATCCAACAAAGATGATAATGCCATAAGACATCATCACAAAGACACCTTGGAATATTTCAATGAAGCCTCTGGACGCTAAACTTAAATCCGGGGCATTCAACCATGAGACTAACGTAAAGAATAAATAGATGCCTAAAGGCACAATGAGCCATAAGGGCCACAATATCTTAATCTTTTTATCAAAATGCAACCAGGCCATGACTAAGGAAGCTCCAATGGTCGTTAAGATAAACCAAATTGACTTCCAATACGAAAAGATGTCAAACCGGGTATCTTGCCCAATCCACATGCTTTCTTCAAGTTCCGTCAGGTCAATGACGGTTCCGCGCATCCACATCGGTAAAATCGCGATAATGAAAAAGAGTGGAATCAGCCATAGAGTGGTGTAGTCTTTTTTCGTGTATTTACTTTTTTTACGGGCGTAATTTTTTTTAGCCATTATTTTTTCCTCTTATCCGACAATGATATCCACTTCCGGGTACTGTACCGTTGATTCTAAAGTGGGGGGGCTAAACATGGTAATGAGCGCAATAATCCCCACACGACCAATAAACATTGTAGCAATTAACGCGATTTTTGAAAAGACAGTCAATTCGCTGGTAATCCCCGTTGAAAGCCCCGTGGTCCCAAACGCACTGATCGCTTCAAAGGCGATATCTTTCAGCGCAAAAGGTTCCGCAAGACTCATCGTAAATATCACAATGGATAAAAGAATCCCCGCCATCACTACCACAAGCAGTGAATTACGGATGTTTTCGGGATTAATGGTTACGCTGCGGCGCTTTAGTTTCACTGAATCACGGCCTCTTGCGACACTGTAAATGCTTAAGAAAACCAGCATCAATGTGATCGTCCGAATCCCGCCTCCCGCAGAGTTAGGCGAACTCCCTAAAAACATTAAAAACATCATCACGAGTTGAGAGGGCTCTGAAAAACTCCCTACCGGTACGGTCGCAAATCCGGCATTCCGAGTGGTCAAACTCATAAATAAAATGTCAAAAACGCCTTGAATGAAGCTCCCCGGTGCTACGTTGGAGGCGAAAAAGCCCCCTTGGCCCCACTCAACGAGTGCAATAATGACCGCCGAGATTAGCCAAACCCCTAGGTGTAAAAAGACAAACCATTTGGTAAATATCTTAAAGCGAAACTTATTATCGACATCGGTGCTTTTTTCTTTTTTGAATTTCTCAATGACAAATTGCGATAAGTCATACAGAGGCCAAAAGCCTACGGCCCCGATAAACATAAGCGTCATTGAAAGACTTAATATCCCATAACTGGAGCGGTACATAAACATACTGTCCGCACCGGGCGCAATGTCAAAACCGGCATTGGTAAATAAGGATATCACGGTAAACATCGATTGCCAGAACGAATCCAATAAGCCAAACGTTCCCGAGAAATAAAGAATCGAGAAGAATATGACAATCGCAATCCCCTCAGTTATAAAGATGATTCTTAAAACCCGTTTGATGAATTTCACTAAGCCTTGCCTAGAAAACTGGTTTTGATCCACCATGATCATATTGCGGCGGTTAAATCCAATATCTTGTTTCGTCACGAGCCAAAATGAGGCGATCGCCATAATCAGCCCAATCCCCCCAAATTGAATAATGATGAGTAGGATAATCTGTCCGATTATGTTCAACGTCTCACCCACTACAATGGGGGATAACCCCGTGGTTGAAATCGCACTCGCTGAGACGAAAATCGCATCAATAAAACGAATGGATGCGCCGGCTTGTAAGCTGAATGGGGCCCAAATTAATAGGCCACCAAGCAACGTTACCAGCGTGTAACTCGACACAAACCCACGAATGAGTGATCCGAAGAAAAAGGTTCTTATATTAATCCACATATTCTTCATACAATGTCCTTTAAATGCCTAACATTAACTGGCGAAATTATAACACGAAAACGCCAAATATCCCTGCGACCATTATAAACAAGATAGGATGAATCTTCGTTTTTAAAAGCCCAATCATGAGAACGATTAACAACATAAAATGCATGATGGTCCCGTCTACAGCTTGCCCGATCGATAGGGCACTCGCTAAAATCAGTCCCACCAGTGCAGGCTTCAGCCCAATGATTAGCTTAGAAATCCACTTTTTCACAGCGGGCTTATGTTCAAAGGTGATGACGATACTCATCAAAGTCACTGGCGCCATCAATACCCCGAGGGTCGCAAGGCTCGCCCCTAAAAAGGCTTGGATGGTTGAGGCACTTTCTAATGCTACGCTTTGATAACCAATAAACGTCGCCGCGTTAATCGCAATTGGGCCGGGCGTCATCTGTGAAAGTCCAATCACATCAATAAACTGACTTAAAGAGAGCCAACTTTGATCTTCCACAATCACCCGCTCTAACACCGGGATCATCGCCGTTCCGCCGCCAAAAGCGACTAAACCAATCAAGAAAAACTGCAGCCAAAGATTTAATAGACTCATGCTTTTTTCTCTCTGGGCGAAAATAGCGCGGTGATCAATAAAACCACGAGAATCAACACAAAAGGATGAATAGTCGTCAGGACCATTATCGCAAAAATAATTCCCACAATGAGAAGTTTATAGGGATTTCCTGTGTTTGTATAGAGTTTGAGCGCAGCAACTAATATGAGGGCAATCACCGCGACTCTAACGCCTTCAAAGAAGCGGTCTAACCAAGCGGGGAATGCGCCAATTTCTACGTAGGCAAACGCCACCGCTAGCATTATGAAAAAACTCGGGATAATCACACCGAGTCCGGAGGCGATCGCGCCTTTAATGCCTCTTAGTTTATAGCCCAGATAAATTGCACTGTTTAAGGCAATGATGCCGGGTATGGCTTGTGCGATCGAGATTAAATGAAAAAAATGGGTTGGTTCCACCCACTTTTTTTTGTCCACCAATTCGCGTTCAATGACCGGAATCATGGCATAACCTCCCCCAATGGTGAGGCCGCCGATTTTTAAGAATGTCAGAAATAAATCACGGGTTTTCATGCGCCAATTATAGCATGAAAAAAGGCGCACATTTAACTGTGCGCCTCAACCTTATAGGTCAATTTAATGCCATCAGAGATAATCTGAATGGTTTGGTTGGATGTGATTTCATTTTTTTACATCATTTCTGAGAGTTTGGTTTCAGGGGCTTTTTTGAGTGTGTTTTGCATCCGATTAATATCTATAAAAGAGGCTTCCTTTATGGAAAAAGGCTTGACCTTTCGGCCAAGCCTTTTGGATTACTCGACTTCGATGAGAATGTTGGATGATTTGGGGGTGATGACTGGGAGTTCTACGGTAAGAATCCCTTTGGTGAGTTTGGCTTTAATCGACGCATCATCGACATCCGGTAATACGAGTGAACGTTTCACACGCATCTGGGTTCTTTCTTGATGCACATAATGATCGCTACTTTCATCTTTGTTTTCTTGATTAATGCCTTCAATGGTCAAGGTGTCTTTTTCATACGAAATTTTGATGTCGTCTTTGTCAAAGCCTGGAAGTTCCGCTTCTAACATATAACCATTGTCGGTTTTTTTCACGTCGATTTTAAAGCTTTCGTGGGTGAAGAAGTCATCCATCCAATCACTCAGTCTCACAGGTCTGAATGTCGAGCTTAATGGGGAAAATGAGAACATAATAATCACTCCTTTGGTTTTATTATTAGCACTCTTGACTGTTGAGTGCTAATTACACCTTAATTATAAAACATTTAGGAGGCTTGTCAAGCGATAAATCTGAAGAAATAAAAAAAAGTGCTCGGAAGCACTTTTAAAAGAATATGATGAGACTCATCGCCATAACACTCATGCCTAAGACGAGCCCATAAATGACTTGGTGGTGAGCGCCATATTTTTCGGCTGAGGGGAGTAATTCATCCAGCGCAATATAGACCATGATGCCTCCCACCGCCGAAAATATAATGCCAAAAAGCGTGTCGGTAAGAAATAGTGATAATACCAGAAAGCCAAGTAAGGCTCCAATCGGTTCAGCCAGTCCGCTAAGCGCGGAATAGAAGAAGGCTTTTTTCTTAGATCCTGTGGCGTAGTAGATGGGCACACTGACGGCGATGCCTTCTGGGATATTGTGAATCGCAATGGCAATCGCTAGGGTAACTCCTAAGGCGGGATCTTCAATGGCCGCGATGAATGTGGCCATGCCTTCGGGGAGGTTGTGAAGGGTGATGGCGAGTGCGGTAAAAAGCCCCATTCTTAATAACTTGGTAAAATCTTTGGTTTCAGCGGTTCCCGGTTCTTCATAATCTTTAGGTTCGTGCGGGTTGACGTTATCAGGGACTAACCGGTCAATGACGCCAGTCAGTAAAATCCCCCCAAAAAAAGCGATGGTGGTAATCACATACGCCCGGGTTTCCGGCATCTCTAAAGATAGAGATTCAAACGCTTTAGGGAAAATCTCTACAAACGATAAATACACCATGACTCCGGCAGAAAATCCAAGCGCCCACG
This sequence comes from Candidatus Izemoplasmataceae bacterium, assembly GCA_965659955.1. Taxonomy (GTDB): domain Bacteria; phylum Bacillota_I; class Bacilli_A; order Izemoplasmatales; family Izemoplasmataceae; genus JAGYII01. Next base: position 7,332 of record CBFHYA010000013.1, on the reverse strand, counting down.
ATAAAAACGAGGTACTCGCTTTACGCGCAAAAAAGGCTATGGCACTCCCAATGGCCGTTGAAAGACCCGCAAATAAGGTCAGTAAGAACGCGATGAGTATTTCATTGAACGATGCATCCATAGTGAGTTCTCCAATTTTTTCCCATTATAGCATGATTTGAAACCATTACAATCTTATAATGATTTTAAGATTACGCGGGCAGGTAACGCATCGACCCCTTTAATTTTAAGCGGAAGACAATACAATTCATAGGTTCCTTCGGGGACCTCTTTTAAGCGCAGTCCTTCTAAGATAAAGATGTGATTTGAAAGAAGTATTTTATGGGTTGGGTGATCGGCTTGAGCGCGTTCAATACCAAGGGCATCCAGTCCAACCCCTTTAATGCCAGCGGCTTTTAACGCTTCCGCACCTGAAGCACTGACATAGACAAATTCAAAATCGAAATCTTCGCGATTTGAGTTACGGGTTTTGAAAAATACCACATCGTTCGGTTGAATGGATAAAGCTTTTACGGCCGCTTCATCAATGACGTCGCCTCTTATTTCAAAGACTTTGACCGGACCGATGCACCCATCGGGAATCGACTCCCCGGAGACTTCGCCATCTTTAATCATATGCAAGGGATAATCCAAATGCGTCCCTGTATGAAGACTCATCGTAATGAGGCCTTCATGGCTACTTCCTGTATCGTGTGTAGAAAGCGTCGAAAAATCCGGTTTTTTTTCAGGTTTATCTTTATAGACGGTCATCTCAGGATGGATCGTCATAGACACATCGTAAATCATGGCCAACCTCCAATCGGTGTGCTTCAAGTAATGCTTCAAACGTTTGGGAATTCGTATATGGTTTGGGGGTTTTCGCTTTTACTTTAATCGCATCAATGATTTTCCAGGCGGTTTCAATTTCATCCCACCGGGTAAAGAGGGTCGGACGCTTATAGACCACTTCTAATAACAATTTTTCATAGGCTTCTGGGATGTTTCCAATGGCTTCTTCCATATGCAGATAAGTAAATTCTTTTTCTGAGATGGCCTCTTCAATCCCAGGTTTTTTAATGTTGAACTGAATGGAGGCCCCTTCTTCCGGAGCGACTTTAATGCGCAGTTCATTGGGCGTTAAATCAAGGCCTTCGTAATAAAGCCCTTCTTTCGAATGTGGTTTAAACTTAATGATGATTTCTGAGCGCTTTTCGGAAAGCATTTTCCCCGTAAAAAAGTAAAAGGGGACATCTAAAAACCGGTCATTATTGAGACACGCTTTAAAGTAAACGGCGGTTTCAGTTTGAGAATCTTCCGCGACGCCTTTTTCATTTAAGTAACCTTCATATTGACCCATGACAATGGAATGAGGGTCGATGCTGATGGCATTTAACACGTTGACTTTTTCATCGCGAATGGCGTTGGCATCCATACTTTTGGGTTCTTCCATGGCGACTAGGGCTGCCATTTGTAAAAGATGCGATTGGACCATGTCTTTAAGGGCCCCAATTTGATCAAAGTAAGGTCCGCGGTCTTTGACGCCGATGGATTCTTTGGCCACAATGGTCACCGTATCAATGCTCTGACGGTCCCATACGTGTTCAAATATCTTATTCGCAAACCGTAAAGCAAGTAAAGTTTGCATCATTTCTTTACCTAAGTAATGATCAATCCGGTAAATTTCGGTTTCGTTGACATACTTTCCAATTTGCTCATTAATCAAACGGGCATTTTCTAAGTTTTCACCATACGGTTTTTCAAAGACAATGCGGTGATTTGGATTCCCTTTTTCAAGCCATGAAGACTCCGAGAGTCCTTTTGTAATCACCGGGAATAAACGCGGAGGCACCGCTAAGTAAAAAATCCGGTCATGGGCTTCTGGGATCCCAGCGTGCGCGATGGCTTGATACGTCAAGGCATCATTTACATCCAGTTTGACATACGTGAGCACGCGTTTAAGCTTTTTAAAATCAACGGGTTTAGCGACCCGTTTTTCAGCTTCTTTTAAGTAATCATCCGTCGTGTAATCTCGCCGGCCCACGGCAATGATCTGTGAATCTTTATGGACATTACCCCGCGAGAAAAGACCTGCCAATGCGGGCAGGAGTTTTTCGTGCATGAGGTCTCCAGTGGAGCCAAAGATGATGAATGAAATCGGGGTCATTTTTTATGTACAGCGTGACCGCCAAAGCCATTACGCATTGCGGCTAAGACTTTTTCGCGGTAATTCCTCTCGTCTTTAGATTTAAAACGGTTAAATAAGCTGGTCGCAATCACGGGTACATCGACGCCGAGTTTGATGGCTTCTTCGACAGTCCATTTAGCTTCACCGGATTCATCCACTTTTCCAACAAGATCAGCCAGTGTCGGATCAAGTTTTAATTGGTCATGCGTGATGCCGACTAAATAGCTTTCAATGATGGAGCCTTCATTCCAAGCGCGGGTAGTTTCCACGAGATCAATGTTAAAAGGCGAACGTTCTAAAACGTCTAGACCTTCGGCGATGGCTTGCATCATTCCGTATTCAATGGCGTTATGAATCATCTTCACGTAATGGCCTCCGCCGGGTTGATTAACATAGTTTACGCCACCTTCTAAAGCCACAGCGTCAAACAGCGGTTTAAGCGGTGCGACACTTTCCTTAGTGCCACCGACCATTAAGTTTGCCCCATGGCGTGCCCCTTCCGTACCGCCACTCGTGCCACAATCGATAAACTTGAATCCCTTATCTTTGAGCATTTCATAGCGACGAATGGTATCAGAAAAACGAGAGTTCCCTCCGTCAACCAATGTATCGCCTTCATCCAGTAAAGGAATCAACGTTTCAATAACTGTATCAACGACATTCCCAGCCGTCAACATAATCCAAATCGTCCGGGGTGCTTTTAAAGCCCCTACAAATGTAGCAACGTCATGATACAGTGGAAATTTTCCATCTAAGTGCGGTTTTTCTGACCGGTTATAGGTGACGACATCAAACCCGTGATCTTGCATATTAAAGGCAAGATTTTCACCCATTTTTCCCAGTCCCATTAATCCAATTTGCATGCTTTTACCTCCTCAGTAAACTCGCGTTTATTGTACCACACCCACCTTGGGGTGAAGGCGAATTAGCCCATAAAAAAAGCCATCTTAATGATGGCTTCTAATGACGAGTTCATAGCGTTCTGAATTTTTATAAGACTCGGAATATTCAAAGATGCGTCCATCTTCTAAATACCCGGTAAGTTCAACATACATGACGGGCGTTTTACCGTCTACATCAAGGTAGTCGCGGTATTCTTCTTTACAAAAGCGGGCCACCAGTTTTTGATCGGCAAACACCATGTTCAGTTTAAGATCCTCTTGAATGAACGCATAAATACTATCTTCAACAATGGCTTCGGAAAGGGGCACGATGTCTTTCGGGAAATACGACTCATCTATGATAAGTGGGACGTTGTTTTTCTTTCTGAGGCGAATGATTTTATAGACAAAATCGCCTTCAGGGATATCTAACTTTTTCGCAATTCGTGCGGTGGCTGGCATTAACGAATATTCCAGTAATTCCGTGGATGGAATCCCACCGGCTTGTTCGACTTCTCTAGAAAACCCCAAAAAGACGTCCATCTTTTTATACAGTTTTTTATCTGTTGTGAACGTTCCTACATGAGGAATCCGGTATAACTTGTTTTTGCGGACCAATTCATCAATGGCTTTACGGATGGTCATCCGTGAGACATCAAACTCAATCGCGAGTTCCCGTTCTGAAGGCAATGATGCATTAAACCCAAGGGCTTCAATCCGGGATTCTAATTGTCTAGCTAAATCATGATATTTACTGGCCATCCACTCACCACCTTGTATAAATATTCTATCACAAAGGCCTTAAGTTTAGACCATTTTGTCTAAATGGTTTAGACCAAAAAAAAGTCCGCTTCTTAAAGCGAACAAACGGCTGTATCTTCCACGTATACTTTAGGCTCTTTTATCTTACCGTCTAAAAAGTCCAGTAAAAAGGATTTTACCATCCCTTTTTGACCGTAATAAATAGAAAGCCCACGACCCTCTAAGTGTTCAAAAGTTTCTTCACCCACCATATCCATAACCACGGCGTCTACGCCAGCCTCTTTGAGTTGATCGAAGCTTTTAAGGTGCGCTTTGGTCGAATACGGAATCGCATACATGAATTTAGCTTCCTGACCAATAATCTTGTATAAATCAAAGTTTTCCGTGAATGCATAATGCGGCGCAATATGTTTTTTTACAGTGGCGACAGCCAGTATCATGGTTTACCTCTTGGAGTAATCTAAAATACCAAACTTGAAAAACTCGGTGATTTCTTGTTTGACGGTTGGATTGTCTAAGAATCCGTGCGATTTTAAATACCTAAATAAATAGACAAACACCTTCACAGTCTCAGATGAAAACTTACGTACAGGGATTTCTGAATCTGGAGCAAGCTCAATAAAGCGTCTAAGGGAATCTAAGATGCCTGAGTTATCCCGGTGCATCTGCGCTTTTTCATACGCCACAAGCGCATCTTTAAAAGACTCGTCATATCCTTCATAGCGGTTTGCTTCAAAGTTTAAAACACGGTCTAGACCCTCTTCAAAACTTTTCGCGCTGTCTAAAAGTTCTACGCCTTGTTCGGTAATTTCTTTAAGCGTCTCAGCCATCACCGCTTCCACGAGCCCGTCTTTATTGCCCCAGTAATGATAGATGGTTACGTGAGACACCTCTGCGGCTTCGGCAATATCTAATATGTTCATCTTTTTGAGGCCGTGTTTTTTAAAGAGTGTTTGAGCCACTTTTAAGATATGATTTCGCTTCTTCAGCGTTCTTTTTTCAAAACCATTCATGCGAAATTCCTCCATTGGAATTTGTAACTTTAGTGTAAATCTTTTATGAAATATTTGCAACTTAAAGCGCTTATCGCATATGATATAATAGCGCTAAAGGAGACTATGTATATGGCTAAAAACCGCTCCAAACCTTTACTTCCTAAACCAACACTCAAAGAAGTGATCATCCAAATGGTCATCCCTGGCATTGTAGGGGCTTCAATTTATGCTTGGTCCTGGCAAAGTTTTTCCGATGGCGTCACGGTCTTAGATACCATCGTTGATGTCTTGATTTTCTTCTCAGTTTGGATGATATTACAAATTTTAATTCACCGTAAACGCATCTTTCAAAAATAAAAGAGACTTGAAGTCTCTTTTTTTTATAGCCACCATAATGCAAGTAAGAAATAGACCAATAATCCGAGGATATCTTGAATGGTTGTAATAAAAGGAATCGCCCCGGCGGCTTGATCCACACCGAGTTTCATCAAAATGAATGGAATCATAAATCCTAATGCGGTCGCTAAAGTAATACTTAAGAATATCGATGTCGCAATGATGAGCGTGAGTTCGAGATCGGCTTGCCACAGATACACCACAGACGCCGCAATTAAACCTAATATTACGCCCATGGAAAATCCGACAAACACTTCTTTACGCCACTGTTTTAAAAACCGTCTTGTATCAATTTGACCTAAGGCCAGCGCCCGGGTAAATATGGTGGATGATTGACTCCCTACATTCCCACCCATGGCCATGACTACTGGAATGAAAAAGGCGAGGGCGGTCACACTGGCCAGGGTTTCTTCAAACCCTGCAATGACCGTACCGGCAAACATCGTCCCAAATAAGGTGATGAGTAAAAAGGGAATCCGGACTCTTAATATGGCGGAAAGTTTCCCCGTGGTTAATACTTTCGAACGGTCTTCTTCCCGCGATGAAAATTCTACTAACCCCGATGAAGTTAACGCCGTTTCGATGGCTTCATCGGATAAAACATCCATCGCATCATCAACGGTAAAGACGCCAACCAAACGGGTGTCTTTATCCACGATCGGCATGGCCACTAAATCCGAATCTTGCATGAGGCGTGCGACATCCACCGCATCATCATCGACACTCGCATAAATCGGCTCTTGCATCAATTCATCAATCAACACTTCGGGATCGGAAGTGAGGACATCTTTTAAATCAAGATACCCCGTGATTTGCCGGGTCGAATTGGTCACGTATAAGTGATAAATGGTTTCCATATCTTTGGCATTCTTACGGATTTTATCTAAGGCCTCTGCCACAGACATCCCTTTTTTAAAGGATAGATATTTTGGGGTCATCATGTTGCCGGCCGAGCCGGATTCATACCCCATGACAAGTGTCGTTAAATCTTTTTCTTTCTTAGAAAGTGATTGAATGAGATATTTCGCCACCTTAGCTGGGAGTTCATCCATCAAAGCGGCCCGGTCATCGGGTTCTAAACTTTTAAATACATTCAGCGCTTCCGCATCCGTGAAACTTTGAATGAGGGCTTGTTGGGTTTCAACTTCAATGTATTCAAAGACTTCTAAGGCATGATCTTTGGACAGTAAACGAAATACTAAGCTTTGCGTGCTTGCTTCTAATCCTTCAATAATGTCGGCTAAGAAGTAAGGTTCTAAATCATTCGCTTGAGTTTTGAGGGTTTCGAGCTGATGATCTTGAATGAGGGTTCGAAACGTTTTTAAAACCTCTACTTTTTCCAGTTCCATGGAAATCTCCTATCTTAGTAATGCGCCCACAACCATGCTTTCACTTGATTGAGTTCGTTTTGCGAAATCTGATGCCCTTGATTGGTGGTAATCAGATGCGTTTTGGCTTTCGCTTGGTCTAAGTCTAGTTTGAGTTGCTCACTTTCGGTATATGGACATATAGGGTCATTTTGACCGGCGGTAATGCACACATTAATACCCTCTAAGTTTTGCGGTTTAATCGACTGATATGGGACCATCGGATGAAGTAACACACACGTTTGAATCCGTGTTTCATTGTGATAAAGCATACTCCCAATGAAATTGGCTCCATTGGAATATCCCAGCGCAATCACATGCGAGGCTTCCGTTTGATATTGATCGATTAAGACTTGGAGTTCTTCTTGATACGCCGCGGTCCTTTGGATGAGGTCGTCTTCATCAAAAACACCGGGTCTAACCCGTTTAAAAAAGCGTAATAATCCGTGTTCATTCACATCGCCCCGAAAACTTAAAAGTGAGGCCTTCTCATCGATGAGATCCATCAATCCTAACAGATCTTTTTCATTGCCTCCGGTGCCATGAAAAAGTAAATATAAGGGGTGTTTAGGGTCCCCTTTTCGGTAAATATATTCCATCGATTGCCTCCTCTTAAAGCACGCATAATACGTGCATATCGGGTTCACACTACGTATAATAACATTAAGCCATACCCAAGGAGAACAATATGAAAAACGTCGGAAAATTAGACGCAAAGATTCGCTATGGAATCAGCGTCGTATTAATCCTCATCGGATTACTCTTAG
>CBFHYA010000012.1:8160-20888 GCA_965659955.1 Candidatus Izemoplasmataceae bacterium | reverse complement strand
CGTTAAATTCCCGGTATTGACTAAATTAAAAAACGAAAACGCCGCAAAACTAATGAGTACTCCCGTGAGCAGCAATAACTTCACACTAAACGTGCCTATGGTGGCCGGGTAATCGGACGTGCCCCCCATCGTGCCGGGTTGCATTCTTCCCATCATGGGATTGGTACTGCGAAACATTCTCATACTGTGCTCCTTTACATTTCAAATAAAGATATTTGGGTATCTTCGGGAAGTCCTTGAAAGACGTCTAAAGCAAGTAATTTATCGAACGATGTTTTGGTGAGAAGGGTCCGTTTTTTGAGATCATCTTGCGAGATAAAAGGACTTTCCTCACGGGCCGAGACAATGGATTCTGCGACTTTAGCGCCCAGGCCATCCAGCGCCATGAACGGTAGAACGAGGCCGTTTTGATCGCCCGTGATGACGAAATCGCGGGCGAGCGATTTTTCCATGTCGATGGGATAAAAGGAAAATCCGCGTAAGGTCATTTCATGGGCCACTTCTAATACGGTGAGTAACCGCTTTTCAGTATCGGTGGCGCGGTTACCTTTGGCTTCAATGCTTTTCATTTTTTCGTGAATGACGGAAGACCCGCCAATGAAACTGATGAGGTCAAAATCTTTCGCGCGCTTAGAAAAGTACGCGGCGTAAAAATATATGGGTTTGTAAACCTTAAACCAAGCGATTCTGAGGGCCATCATGACATACGCGGTGGCGTGGGCTTTGGGGAACATGTATTTAATCTGTCCACACGACCAAATATACCACTCCGGCACCTGATGGTCACGCATGATGGCTTGGTAGCCTTCCCACGCATCGGTGTCTTTGGAAGGTTTTCCTTTCCGAATAAACTCCGAAAGTTCAAATGCGACTTCTTTTTTTAAGCCCCAATCAATGAGGTTCACCATGATGTCATCGCGGCAACCAATCACTTCTTTAAACGGCACTTGCGGATAGGTTTTATGTTTACCCGACACTAATAACTCGGCGTTATTAAGCCACACATCCGTCCCGTGTGAAAGCCCCGATATTTTGACGATATCCGCAAAACTATCCGGCCTTGCGGCGTGCAACATGCCCCGGACAAACTGTGTCCCCATCTCGGGGACTCCGAAACTGGCAACGCTCGACCCAAGCGTCTTCGCATCCAGGTCGATCGCTTCCGTGCCAGAGAGTAAACTAAATACTTTCGGATCATCTAATGGGATGTCTCTCGCATCGGTAAACGGAAAATCTAAAGGATTGGCTTTGACATGATCCATCAAATATTTAATCATCGTCGGATCATCATGGCCTAAAACATCGAGTTTAAATAGATTTGCTTCAAATGAGTGGTAATCAAAATGCGTGGTGCGCCACGCACTGCTTGTATCATCGGCGGGGAATTGAACCGGGGTCACGTCGTAAATATCTTTATCCTGCGGGACGACCACAATGCCCCCAGGGTGTTGGCCCGTGGAGCGTTTGACCCCAGATATTTTCTGGGCCCGCCGGTCTATTTCGGCTTTTCTCAGGGTGAGATTTTCTTTTTCTAAGTAGCCTTTCACATAGCCAAACGCGGTGCGTGAGGCCACCGTGGAAATGGTCCCGGCCCTAAAGGCTCGCTCTTCGCCAAAAATCGTCCGGATGTATTCATGTACCTCGGCTTGATAATCCCCTGAAAAGTTAAGGTCAATATCAGGTACTTTATCGCCTTTAAAACCTAAGAATGTTTCAAAGGGAATATCATGCCCATCGCGGATTAAAGGGGCCTGACAATGGGGACAAGGAAGGGGCCTTAAATCAAAGCCACTGCTGACTTTTTCCAGTTCTTTTTGGTAAGGCATTTCTGTGGGGTCCACGGGATAGGCTTCTAAGTCTTCGGGGGAGCGTTTAAAACTGAAGAAATGACACGTCGGGCACGCGTAATGCGGGGCCAATGGATTGACTTCCGTGATCTGCATGAGCGTGGCGATAAACGATGAGCCCACACTCCCTCTAGAGCCCACTAAATACCCTTCGGAAAGGGATTTTTGCACGAGTAAATAAGAAATGTAATAGACCGCAGAAAATTGGTTATCGATGATGCTTTTGAGTTCTTTATCAATCCGGTCTTGGACATACGGATGTGGGGTCTTCCCATAATGTTTCGCCGTGGATTCGGTGACGACATTTTTTAACGCTTCCACGGCACTCGGGATACCCTCTTTGGCTAAAAAGTCATCTTTAGGCGCGTAAAGTTCTGGTTTAAACGGAGTCACATCCTCGACTTGATCGATGAGGTGATCGACGTTATCAATGACGATGGCTTCTTTGGTTTCAGCGTCTAAGAAACTGAAAGCTTCCAGCATTTCATCGGTGGTTAAAAAGTATTGTTTGGGCGGGCGTTGATTGCGCGCAAGCGCATGATAGCCCCCGCCGACAATTGGGGTTTTGATGTATATATCGCGGTATTTGAAGCCTTCTTCTTCAATGTGGTGGGCATCCGAGGTGGCAATCACCGGAATGTCTTGATCAGACGCAATCCGGATGATGCGTTTCATCATCGCATGCACCGTGTTTAATAGCGCTTCTTCACTCGCACCGGCCGCTAATTCCCGGTCAAATAAATGCAGATAATCTTTAGGGGGTTGGAGTTCAATGACGTCATAACGGGGCATGATGGCCTCGAGCTTTGTTTCATCTTTGTTGAGCGCCACTTCAATGAAATCTGAATGCATACAGCCACTGGAGATGATTAATCCTTCTCGGTATTTCGATAACGTGTTGAAACTTAAGACTGGACCTGCACTAAAATACGTCGTGTGCGCATCACTGATGAGTTTATACAGATGCTTCAGGCCGGTATCGTTTTTGACCCATACCGTGACGTGGGATTTTCTGGCGTGTTGAGACGCTTTTGCCCCTGGATAAAGGGTTGCAGCCTGTTTTAAATCCCCTAAGGTTTTAATGCCTTTACCATGGAGGTCGGAAAGCATACTTTTGAATATTTCAGCTGTCGCAAACGTATCGGCTTCGGCGCGGTGATGCTGGGTGAGTTCGACGTTAAAAAATTTAGAGACGGCTTTTAAATTAAAGCGTTTGAGTTTCTGTCCGTAAAGTTGACGGGCCATCTGTAAGGTATCCACCGATTCAAAGAGGTGGTCTAAGAGCCCGTGTTTTTTCATATGGGCGTGGATGAAATCCACATCAAACGGGGCGTTATGCGCCACCAAAATGGCATCGCCAATAAACGTCTTAAAGGCTCTTAACGCATCGGAGACATCCGGGGCACCTTCGAGCATCGCATCGGTGATGGAGGTAAGTTCACTGGTAAATGCGCTGAGTGGTTCGGGCGATTGGATGAACGTATCAAAGCGTTCGGTGGTTTGTTGGGCTTTCATTTTGATCGCTGAAATTTCGATGATGTGGTCGTTTAAAATCGAAAGTCCGGTCGTTTCAATGTCAAAGACCACGAAGGTTTCTTCCATCAGTTCGGTGGTCTTTTCACCGCGATAAAGCGCCAAGGCTTCGTCAAAATAAACACTGAGTTCAGCGCCATATATCGGTTTAAGATCGGTGCCTTCAACTGCGTGATGAAACGCAGGAAACGCTTGAACGGTATCATGGTCGGTAAGCGCAATCGCTCGGTGATTAAACCGCCCGGCTGCCGCTACATAATCTTCAATCGAATCAATGCCATCTAAGGCAGACATTTTCGTGTGTAAATGCAGTTCTGACCGTTTTTTAGGGGCGTGATCTTCGCGCCAGGCTTTTTCCACAGGGTATTTAGATATTTCGACTGTTTGCGCGGTAATCACGACTTCTTGAGCATAATTATCAAAGTGGGCTTTACCCTCGACTTTGACGAGATGCCCCACCTCGGCGTGCTGCATGAACTGATCATCCGCTTCGTCGCGGATAAACTTCTTGACATAAATGGCATCATCAGCATCGCCCACCACCCACGTTAAAAGCGTCATATCATCGCGCAGTTTCCGGCGGTCAACACTAAATATTTCACCTTCAAATTTGAAAGTTTGATTGCGGTAAGCGCTCGTGTATTCGCTCAAGTCCTCTTCGGTGATGGGGATATCTTTAATCTGGTGTTTGATGACATCCACGGTGCGGTCTTCAAACGATAAAAAACTTTGAACTTTATGTGCTTTCGCACGTTTTTTCTCGTCTTCTTCGTCAATTTTTTGAATGCGATCGGCAATCAAGCTTTCTTTTTGGCGCTTAAACACGTAAGAAAACGCAAAGCCAAACCGACTGACAAACCGGTGCAGCTCTTCTTCCCAGCTCACCACGAAATCCGCATCTGCAGGCAAGGTAATGATGATGTCTGCCCCACTTAATGAAAGGTCGAATTGTTGTAAAGATTCAAAACGGGGTTTTTCAACCACCAAAAGCGCGAGTAAATACTCAAACATTGCGAGCGGTTCAATACCTTCCAGCGAATCATAACTGTAACTAAAATCGACGGTATCGACATGGGAGAGTTGGGTGGGCAGTTGAATTAAGCGCTCATGAAACAACTGGAAAGCAGCAAGCTGAGGCACCTTTGAAAACCGAATATTAAAAAACCAAGCCTTAGTCTTCTTATCGACATGGAGCTCATCGAGAACACCGGGCGTGGTAAATGTCGTTTCATCTAAGTTTATTAGGGTCAGGAGTGTGTGAAATTCGCTTGTCATTTACGGCCTCCTATTTATTCATAAGTATACCAAAAACTCCCCTTTTTTTCGCATAAAAAAAAGTAGCTTACGCTACAATTTTTTTGTAAAATGAATGTCGACTTTGCCGGCTTGTACTTCTTCGAGCGCGATGCCGACAGGTTTTGAACAATTGGCTTTAATCACACTGTCATCATGCTCTTTGAGCGCTTTGGCTCTCAGGGCTGCGGCATAGGCAAGCTTATATTTTGAATCAATTTTCTCCAACAATAAATCGATGGATGGATACCTGAGTCCTTCTTTATTTGCCATTGGCATCTCCTACTTCTAACATCGTTCGGTATGAGTGAATCGAACGTTCCGTTTTGGCGTGTTCCGCCCGAACGATGGCGATGATTTTATCGGCGGCGTTATGGACGTCGTCATTAACTATTATATAATCATACTTGTGCGCAAGCAAGAATTCGCGCTCGGCTTTATCCATTCGGTTGACAACGGTCGTTGGATCTTCCGACCCACGGGATAACAAACGGTTATACAAAGCTTCTCTGGAGGGTGGGGCGATGAATAAAAAGACCGCATCGGGCATTTTTTCTCTCACTTGCAAGGCGCCTTCCACTTCGATTTCTAAAACGACTTCGCTGCCCGCGTCTAAATAGGCATCGATTTTATCTTTGGGGGTGCCATAATAATGCCCCACAAATTCGGCATATTCTAAGAAGGCCCCCGCTTCAATGCGGCGTTCAAATTCCTCTTTGCTGACAAAATAATAATCGACCCCATCAACCTCGCCCTCTCGTGGAGGCCGTGTGGTCATTGAGATCGAATAAACAAAATCGTGTTCATCAAATTCAAAGAGAGCCTTTCTTACGGTTCCCTTACCGACTCCAGAAGGCCCACTGATGACAATCAATAATCCGCGCTGATTAAGCTTCATAAAGCCTCCTGTATGGTATATTTAAACATATCTTAACACGTTTTAAACGCTACTAAAAGCCCTTTTGCTCGTTTTTTCATTTCATTTACAAATTATTTTCATTGCCCCGAGGTTCTTTCATGACATTTACTGGGCTCACCCTGCACTATGCGAAAGATGATCTGGCCGACTACTTACCGGCTCGATTTCAAAAAATCCAGCAACTGTCCAGTGGTCAGTGGCTTTTTCACATGAAAGGACCCAAAAGCTTCAAATGGTACATCGACATCACCCCACAACACGCCCGGACACACCGTACTCAACTTGATTTCCCCCATAAAGAAGGGCTTTCAACACTGGGCCAACGAATGAAAAAGTGGTTTTTAAATGCCCGGTGCGTGGCGCTCACGCAATACGGCACAGACCGTGTACTCGTCGCTGAAATTAAAGGGACCGATGAACTCTTTGAAAAGAAAACCTATTACATGGTCCTGGAATTTTTTGGCAAAGACGCCAATTTAATCATTACCGATGACACGTGGGAAATCTTAGATATCTACCGGCCCGGTGGTAGTTTATTCAATCACCCAAGAGTCGTCCACATTGGCGCTCGCTACACATGGCCCCCTAAAACCAAGGCCTCGCCCTTCGATCAAGCTGCGGTGGATGCTTATTTTAAAGATCCGGCTCCCGCGGTACATACGGTGTTTGAGGGATTTTCTAAACCTTTAGGGGAAGCGCTCAAAGAAAAAGCGGTGAATCAAAACGCTTGGTTTGACGCATTAAATCACCCTAATTTTTATCAAAAAGACGGAAGGTTTCATTGGTTTGGCCATGAGCCTTTGATGTCTTTTCAAGCATGGGCTGATGGAAGACTTAAACAGATCTTTGAAGATAAACCCTATGACACGCGCTTAAAATCCCTCCAAAAAACGCTGCAAAAAAAACGCGACAAAGCGATCAAAAAAGTCGGATTACTCACCCAAGAAAAAGAAGATGTCTCCAAGGCAGAGGCACTCACACAAAAAGGCCAACTCCTCATGCAAAGTCCCGATAAGCATGTCAAAAAAGAATCTGTGACCGTCCTAGATTTCACCACAGGGGAACCCATGACGTTTGCTCTAGACCCGAAAAAAACGGTGATGGCCCATGCCAATGATGCGTTTAAAAAGGCAAAAAAACTCAAACAGTCGATTCCTCACATCGACCAACAAATCCGCATCACTAAACGTTTAATTCAAGATTTAGATGCCGTCATCGATCAACTCAATTACGCCGATCAAGCTTCTTTAGAGACCATTTATGAGGATTTAGCCAAGGCCCACATTATTCGGACGTCCCGGCCTAAAGGCAAAAGAATTAAAGCCAAGCCGAAAGTATTCCAAGGGGATAATGCGCTAATTTATGTCGGGCAAAACCACGAACAAAACGCCGAGCTTACACACCGTTTTGCGCACAAAAATTGGTGGTTTTTACACGCGAAAAATGTCCCGGGTGCCCACGTCATCATCGCGGATGATACGCCGAGTGATCAGACATTGGAAGCGGCCGCACAGCTTGCGGCGTACCATTCAAATCTTAGACATTCTCCGAAAGCGGAGGTCGATCTCACCCGCATTAAAGATGTCAAAACGATAAAAGGGCAGCTTTCTAGCCGGGTGAAACTCAAAAATGAACGCGTCATCATCGTTCCGGGGGATCTCCCCAATATTCCTCAAAAAAAAGGCTCATGAGAGCCTTTTTTTATTGCGTTCTTGATTTATTAGCTACGTCTTTAGCGAGATGATCCATCCACGCTTCCACCGAAACGGTATGTTGGTCGGTGGACCCATAGCGTCTAAAGGTGACGGTTTTATCGGCCACTTCTTGATCGCCGATGACGAGTTGATAAGGGATCTTTTGGGTCTGTGCATCCCGAATTTTATAACCCAGTTTTTCATCACGGACGTCCGTTTTAACACGGTAGCCCGCATGCAACATGGTTTGATGAAGCTCACTCGCATACGCACCGTGAACGTCTTCATTGACGGGGATGATGATCATTTGAACCGGCGCTAACCAAGTGGGGAATGCACCTTTGTATTGTTCGAGTAATATACTCATCAAACGTTCAAAGGTGGAAATATATCCGCGGTGAATGACCACAGGACGTTCTTTTTCACCGGATGCATTGATGTAGTTAAGATCAAAGCGTTCGGGGAGTAAAAAGTCGAGTTGGATGGTCGACATGGTAATCATGTGACCGAGCACGGTCTTCACTTGGAAATCAATTTTAGGGCCATAAAAAGCGGCTTCACCCGGGACTTTTTTATAGTCAATACCGGCGTCTTTTAAGACATCTTCTAAAATCGATTCCGCAAGATTCCATAGAGTTTCATTGTCATGGAATTTCGCTTTTGAATCATCGCGAGTTGCAAATTCGATGTAGGCAATTTCTAAGCCTAAATCTGCAATCGCGGTTTCAATCAGTTCATAGGCACTAATCACTTCTTGTTTGATTTGATCGGGGCGTACGAAGATATGCGCATCGGTCAAGGTCATCGCCCGGACCCGCTCTAACCCGGTTAAGGCCCCACTCGCTTCATAACGATGTTGGGTGACGATTTCGGCGTATCTTAAAGGAAGGTCACGGTAACTGCGTAAATCGGATTGGAATATTTTCATATGATGCGGGCAACTCATCGGTCTTAAGACAAAGGTTTCTCCGTCTTTTTCCATCGGTGGGAACATGTTTTCTTGATAATGATCCCAGTGACCACTCGTTTCATAGAGGTGTTTCGTTCCTAAGACGGGGGTGGATACGTGTAAATAACCCGCTAAGCGTTCTTGTTCATAGACATAATCTTCTAATACTTTGCGGATGGCATAGCCGTTCGGTAACCACGTTGCCAAGCCTTGGCCAACTTCACTGTTAAGCATGAATATTTTTAACTCTTTCCCGAGTTTCCGGTGATCGCGCTCTTTGCGCTCTTCCAAGATGGCTAAATGGGCTTTTAAATCGTCTTCTGAATACCAAGACGTTCCGTAAATCCGTTGCATCATCGGGCCATTTGAATCGCCTCTAAAATACGCCCCAGCGAGCGAAAGCAATTTAAAATGTTTAATTTTTCCGGTAAAGCCGATGTGGCCCCCCCGGCATAAATCAATGAAATCCCCTTGTTGGTAAAGTGTGATGGCATCGCCTTCAGGGATCGCTTCAATTAAAGTGGATTTGTAAAAATCATTTTTGAATAAATCAAGGGCTGCTTCACGGGTGACTTCGTTTCGCACCATGGCATGGTTTTCTTTGACGTGACGGCGCATTTGATTTTCAATTTTGCGTAAATCTTCTTCTTTTAACGATTCATCCAAGGCAACATCGTAATAAAAGCCTTCTTCTATGGCTGGGCCCACGCCAAATTGCGCGGTGGGGTATAGCGTTTTGATGGCTTGAGCCATCAAATGCGCGGTGGAGTGATTGAGTATTTCAAAGGCATCTTCATCGCTTTGGGTGATCAAACGGATCAACCCGTCTTCTTCGATCGGCCGGTTTAGATCATAAAGCGTTTCATTGACATAAGCCCCGACCACTTTTTTGGCTAAAGACGTTGATATGTCTTTGGCAACGTCTAATGGACTGAGCGGTGATTCGTAGGTTTTCTTTTGACCATCGGGAAATGTGAGTTGCATAAATTCCTCCAAATAAAAAACGCCCTCATTAAAGGACGAATAGTTTTCGTGGTACCACCTTTATTCTCAATAAAAATATTGAGCACTCTTGGGTGTGTAACGGACACGACCGGAATGATTCCTCATTCGCCCAAAAGGAAGTAAGGATTCGACATTCGTAGCTTCCACCGTCCTACGTCGCTTTAAGGATCGATCCCGTTTGCCCTTTTGTCAGGCTTAAATGTAGTGTATAAGGCGATTCAAGGCTTGTCAAGTTAAAACGCCAAGGGCTCGGCCAAGGCTTGAATGCGCTCGATGATCCTAAAGGCTTTGAGTTGTTCATTTTCACTGCCCCCGCCGGTGAAATGATCAATGAGTTTTTTGGGGGGGATATTGGACGTAAAATAGGTAAGTTTTTGATCGAGCAAGCGGTGTTGCAAAATCGGGCCTAAGACTTCATCTCTCACCCAGGCGGAATACCCTTCACCGCCCAAATCATCCAGCATGAGAATATCGGTTTTTTTGAGCGCCGCAATGCGGATTTCTAAAGTACCTTGATCGATGGCACTTTTAATTTCACGCGCAAAATCCGGGTAATACATTAAGGTGACGTGATACCCCGCAAGTGAAAACTGTTTGGCCGCGGCAGCCAGGCCATAGGTTTTGCCGGTCATATAAGGCCCGTATAAATAAAGCCCTTTGGCGGTTTCACCCAGTTTAAGGGCATGCATCGTCTGCATGATTTTAAGGTAATACTTTTGTCTGGACTCACTGTCTTGACGGAAATCTGAAAGCGTCGCATTGAGTAGGGTTTTAGGCATGGTCGATGCATCCATGTATGCCGTTTGGCTGGATCCTTCTTGATGCTTCTGTAAAGTTTCACAGGGGATATACGAAAGGGTAATGCGGCCGTTTGAAAAACCTAATACCGGCTGGTACGCTTTTTCAGGATCTAACGATTTTTGCTCACAGTTGTGCATGTCTTGTTTGTATTGAATGAGTTCAGAAAGGCCCGCTTTAATGGCGTCATACGATACATCATAGGCCATAAAGAAAGGTTTGAGTGACGCGTCTTCAGACAGTTCGTCTGCCCGTTTTTCCACGAGCGATTCATCGGCTTTAAAAGCGTAAGATTCCATATTATGACGCATCCTTTTCTTTGAGATAATCTTTAAACCAGTCAATCGTAGCAGCCTCTTTAGGCTTCGTTTTGGCCGTGGATTTTTTCTGTTTAGTGGTTTTGATGTGCGCGACCGCCATCTCCGCCGTCGCGATGCCGTTGCGGTGCCACTGACCACTGACTTTTTCAAAGTATTTGTAAACCGGCATTTGACCGTTGAGTTCGGTAATCACGTAGGCAATTAATACACTGATGACTTCCAGTTTGAGACCACTTTCCCGGATGATTTTGTCCACGATTTTGAGTTCTGAGGCAGGCACATGCGAGCCTGTCATCATTTTTAAGACATCCGCGGGATGCATTTTTTTAAACGCATCGACATCCAACGTTTGCGGCGCATCCCCACCCACATAAAGGGTTGATGCTTGATCTGAGAGTTGGTCAAACTCAAACGGATGGGGATGTTTGAGACTTTGTTCAATAACAGTTTTTAAACGGGATTCATCTAAGTTATATACATAAGCTAGATGCGATAGGGTTGATTTCAAGGCTTCGCTGCGCTTGGATTCGGGAATCCATGTGGTCGGAATGCGCGATAAGAAATCGTTGATATCGATGGTGGGTAAGCTGGCAATAAACGTCAAATCCGGTTCTTTGAAACTCCCTTTAAGCGCGCCGAAAGTCGATTCAAAGGACGCCGATATGTCGCTTTTTTTAGGGAATGACGCACGTTTCGGTAACAACCGCATTTTCAGATCGGCGATACGCTCTTTAGGCAGATGGGTTTTTAAGTGCGCAAGCAACGGGGAATTAAAAAATCCTTCCGGTTTTAACGGCGCAAGCGGCACAAATGTCACAAGATCCGAATCATAGGTTTTGAGTAACTGCGCGCCTTCTAGGCGTTTACGCACGTCTAAAAAGCGTTCAGGGTTCACCGATAAGCTGTCGTAAATAAAACTGATGGGATAGGTCATCGATTGGTGCGCCGGTTCATCCACGAGGCGCGATAAAAAAAGGTAAAGGGCCAGTCCGTCCGGTTTAATGAGTGGTAAATAGAGATGCGCAAGCGTACTGATATCTTGCGTTGACAGCGCTGGGCTTTGGGTCACGATAAAAGAATCGGACATCATAAGGCTTTTAACCCCGTGCCTTTTAAAGGCAGCTCATCTTTGAGGGCCTTAAAGGTGCTTTCGATGATTTTTTTAGGGCGATTAAACCCCGCGATGTAATACGTTTGCACTTTTAAATCCACCGCGGTTTCGGCGGGGGACGTTTGAATGACGGTGGCAATCACATGGTATTTTTTCCCGGTGAAATAAAGTTCGCCATACGTGTCATTAGCACTTTTTAAGGTTAAATCTGAATCGTTAGCCACGCTTAAAAGCGCCGCTTTAGTTTTGGCGTAGTTGGATTTAAAGTAATGGGTTTGATAGGCTTTTTTTTCGTGACGCTCTTTGGTTTCATAGAGATTGGAAAATACACTAAAAAGTCCCATCTAAGCCTCCTTTAAAGCTTTTAATACCTCGTTAAATTGGTTTTTCGTATCGAGGATAGACCCTCGGTTATCGATGACAAAATCCGCCCGCTTACGTTTTTCTTTGAGGGGCATTTGCGCGTTGGTTTTCTTTAAGGCATACGCTTTTTCAATGCCATCACGGGCCATTAAACGCTCGATTTGTATGTCTTTCGGCACACTGACGACGAGGGTTTGGTCGACATCTTGATCAAAACCGGCCTCGAATAAGAGTGGCACATCAATCACGATGATGGCATGACCTTCTTTTTTAAGAACGTCCGCTTTACTTTGCGTAATGATGCGCACTTCCGGGTGAATGATTTGGTTGAGGATGTCACGCTCATGTTCGTCTTTAAAGATACGTTCGCCTAAAGCTTTACGGTTAATGATGCCTTCACTGAGTAATATCTCTTCGCCAAAATGTTTGACGACGGCACTGAATGCATCACTGCCCGGTTGCAAGATGGTTTTGGCAATCTGATCGGTTTCAATCACCGGAATACCTTCATCTTTAAAAAACGATGCGATGGTGGATTTGCCGGAGGCAATCCCGCCGGTGAGGCCAATGATTTGGGCCATAAGAACTCCTAATGTTGACAGGTCTGACAATAATACGTCGACCGGCCTGAGAGTTTAATGCGTTTAATCGGCGTGTCACAAATGCGACACGGTTCATTTTCTAAGGTATGCACGTACAGTTCATTTTGGAACATGCCATCGATGCCGAGGGAATTTTCATAGGTGCGAATGGTGGTCCCGCCCATGCGGATGGCTTTTGATAAAATGTCATGGATGCAAGTGGCTAAGGTATTAAGACGTTTGAGACTGATCTTTGAGGCGGCCCGTTTAGGGTGGATGCCAGCGCAAAACAAGACTTCATCGGCATAAATATTT
>CBFHYA010000012.1:2300-8062 GCA_965659955.1 Candidatus Izemoplasmataceae bacterium | reverse complement strand
CGGTTCAAGCCCGAGATCTGCTAACGGTTTCAGCGTCTTGATGTCCTCGGGTTTAGCAAATAAGTCAAACGTCCCAAAGGTTCTCACATCATGATAAATCAATTGTCTTCCACTGGTAAATAGTATTCTAACATGTTCGTGTGACATTTGCGGGACATCTTCTTCCACGATGTAAAACTTTCCTTCCATCCGCAAATGGGAAATTAAGACATCTTCGTCTAAGTGCCAAATGAGATGCTTCCCGCGGCGGCTGAGCGTGTGTATGGTTTGGCCGATAAGACGCGAGCGAAAAGCGTCTGCGTCATGGGTTCTAATCATCCGGGGCAGATAAATGGTTACGTCTTTAATCTTTTGCGACTCGACAAACGGGGCGAGCGATTTTCGAACGGTTTCGACTTCTGGTAGTTCAGGCATTATTTGGCCTCATATAAATTAGCGCCATGCGCCATATTGACCGTCAAAGGAACACTGAGTGCCATGACGTTTTCCATGGTCGATTGAACGATAGACTTAACAGCCTCGAGTTCTGCATGGGGGACGGATAAGACAAGTTCATCGTGAATTTGTAAGATCATTTGGCTTTGAAGGCCCTGGGCTTTTAAAGCCCGGTCCAAATCGACCATCGCTTTTTTGATGATATCCGCCGCGCTGCCTTGCAAGGGCGCATTCATCGCCGTCCGCTCGCCAAAACTTCGAACCATGTAGTTGCTTTGAGAAAGTTCTTTAATGGTTCTTCGGCGTCGCATGAGCGTTTCGGCGTAGCCTGTTTCATACGCACGGGCCACAAAATCATCCAAGGTTTTTTTAATGGCGCCAAAATCTTCATAGTAGCGTGTGATGAACGCTTCCGCTTCCTTTTTAGAGATGCTCAGCTCCTCCGATAACCCAAAACTGGACTGGCCATAGATGATGCCGAAATTGACCGCTTTAGCCATCCGGCGTTCCCCGGATGAAATATCGGGTTTACCAAACACTTTTTGTGCGGTGATGGTGTGAATATCTTCACCGGCTTTGAATGCTTCACTCATCGTCGGGTCATTCGAATAATGCGCGAGTAGACGCAGTTCAATCTGTGAATAGTCACTGGCTAAAAGCACGTGGCCGGGTTCACTGGTAAACACTTTTCTCAGTTGTTGGCCGATTTCCGTACGAATCGGTAAGTTTTGTAAGTTGGGTTCAATCGATGAAAGCCTTCCCGTTTGGGTGAGGGCTTGTTTATAGATGGTATGAATCCGACCCTCTCTTGCGGCTTCTTGCAAGCCTTTCACGTAGGTGGATTGGAGTTTAGTGAGGGTCCTATAACGCATGATATCGGCGATGATGGGATGTTTATCTTCCAGTTTTTTTAAGACATCTACATTCGTTGAATAACCGGTTTTCGTTTTTTTAATCACCGGTAAGCCGAGGCGTTCAAAAAGGATTTCACCGAGTTGCTTGGGAGAGCCAATATTAAAGGGTTCACCCGCTCTAAAATAAATGGCATCTTCGAGTGAGGTGATTTCACTGAGTAAAGTTTGATTAAAGGTTTCTAACGCCTCTAAATCAATCGCAATCCCAGTCATTTCCATGTCGGCTAAGACACGGGCTAACGGCATTTCAATCGATTCAAATAGTTCAGTTTGGTCTCTATCTTTGAGGGTTTTTAAAAGTTTAGGCATGGTTTCAAAGAGGGCTTTGGCTTTTTCTTGAGCGTGAGCTTTGAGCGTAAGCTCATCCGGAATTTTCGCCTTGGCGCCTTTGCCGTATACTTCATCGTCATAGCGCATTTCACTGTCCCATTCAAAATATGAAAGCATTGCTTTCAACCCATCTTGCGTGGCCAGAGGATCGAGCACATACCCGGCTAAAAGTGCGTCAAATAATGGCCCATCGAGTTGAATATCATGCGCCGCTAAACGGACGATTAAGCGTTTGATATCAGACGTAATTTTTTGCTGGTCACCGTTTAAAAACGCGATGAATTCAGGGGTGTTTAACGCCTCTTTAAAGGATAAATACTTGGCCCCTTGCGTGTTATAAAATCCAAACCCTAAGGGTTCATGGGTATGATAGTTATCGCCAAACGCTTCGAAGCTAAGTGCGGTGGCTTCCTTAAAATAATCGGTCCACTCACTGGCCGCTTCTTTTAACTCTACTGGTTTAGGCTTGGGGGCCATCCGCTTAAGCAGTGAATGAAATTCCATTTTTTCATAAAACGGTTTTAACGATTCTTTGGGTCCATTGTAAGCCAGCGCATCTAAATCAAAGTCCATCTGGGCATCCGTAATGAGTTTCGCCATATCACGCCAACGGAAAGCTTCGTCCCGGTGGGTGATCAACCGGTCTTTGAGTTTACCTTTGACTTCATTCACGTTTTGATACAAAGTTTCTAAATCGCCGTATTCCACAAGGAGTTTTAAGGCGGTTTTTTCACCGACCCCTGGAATCCCCGGTAAATTGTCGGAACTATCGCCCATCAACCCTTTGAGATCCGGGACTTGCGATGGGGTGATGCCCCATTTTTCATAAAGCGCTGCCGCATCAAAAAGAACATCCGGTTGGGTTTTTCCTGACGGCCGGATTTTTACTTTCTGGTTAATGATTTGATACAAATCTTTATCGGAAGACATGATTTCAATGGCGTCAAATTGGTCGTAGTATTGATGGGCTGTGGCCGCAATAATGTCATCGGCTTCTAAGGCTTTGTGTTGAAAGGCAAAAAAACCAAGATGTTCGATGAGTTCATTGATGTATGGCAGTTGCATCCGAAATTCTTCGGGCATTTTTTTGCGGCCCGCTTTATATTCGGGATAGGATTGGTGGCGGTAGGTTTCTTTTCCATCATCAAAGGCGACTAAAACATGCGTAAAGTCATCTTTCATGGCTTTATTTAAGATGTTTACAAGGCCATATAGCGCATTCGTATAAAGCCCATCCGAACGTTTCATGAGTTGGTTGGAATAGGCCGTTCCATAATAGGCTTTAAACATCATATTGGAGCCATCAATCAGCAATAATCGAGCCATAAAATCTCCTTTTTTATCGCCTTTAATAGTACCATAATTGGGGTAAAAAAAATACTCAGCAAGCTGAGTATTATTTCGTTTTCGATTGGATGTAATCGATGATGGTTTGAACGGTGACTAAGCCATTGGCAGCCTCGTCATCAATTTCGATGTCAAAGGCTTCTTCAAAGGCCATGATCAGTTCAACCGCGTCGAGTGAATCCGCATCTAAATCATCGATAATGTTGGAATCTTTTTGAATCGTAGATGGGTCAATGCCCAGTTCATCGGCGATAATATCGCGCACTTTTTCAAACATGTGTATTCTCCTTATATTGTAAAAAGAGTTCGGTTAATTATAAAAAAACGCATCAGACTTGTCAACGCTTATTACTTTCGGCCATCCGCTTGAGTCCCCAATGAATCAGGAGCGGGTCTTGACGGTAATTCTCAGGTAAAAGACTTCCGATATGTCGCATGGCGCCGCCAGTCACATAAACATCGGTTTCTTCCGTTTTTAAGGCATCCACAAAGCCCATGATTTGATACGCATGGCCATATAAAAATCCCGCATTTAAAGCTGTGACCGTGGAATCTCCCAGGGGAGACTGGGGAATTACGAAGGGGAATTCAGACAGTTGTGAGGCGCGTTCAACCAGGCATGACCGGGCGGTATCTAACCCAATCATGATGGACACCCCGCGCAGGGCCCCGTCTTCGACTAAACTGACCGTAGTCGCCGTCCCCATATCAATGATAAGGGCGCGGTTAGACCCATACTGTAAAGCCCCCGCGGCGGCACTGACTAAATCCGCCCCGACTTCTTTGGGATTGGTCACAGGCAGCTTCACGCCCGTTTTTACCCCCGGCCCGACAAAGACAGGGGTGATGTCATAATACCGTGCAAACAGGGTTTCAAACACAGGGGTTAAAGCGGGTACGACATTCGAAATCACCACCTGATCACACTCGATCAAAAGCTCCTTGAAACGCTGATAGTACTCATCACTGGACCGGTTTTTCACCGTTTCAAAGCGAAACGTCTCCACGGTATCTGCGTGCCGGGCGATTTCAATGTTTGAGTTGCCGATGTCGATCGTATAAAGCATTTCAGTCTCCTAAACGTAACGCGTCCTTCACGCGGACGGCGATGGGGGCGGCCAATAAAAGGGCGGCTGCGATTTCAAAAAAGCCGTTGGCGATGAGAACACTCCATAAAAAGGGTAAAAAGCCCCCGACGGCTTCGGTGAATTCCGCCAGTGGATTAAAGAGCGGACTAAACACATAAAAACTCCCAAGGACCATCACCGTATGCGAGAGTGTGGCGATGGCAAACACAATGGGGACATTCAGATATTCCGATTTAAAGACTTTAAAACGAATCGTTAGCTCCGCCAAAATGACCCCAAATAAAAAGCGAGGTAACACCGAAATGAGGGGGTTTTGAAAAAGTAAATCAACCGGTGTGACTGGACGAATCAAGGCTTGAGAAAACGAAGCGAGGCCAAAGGCTAGACCGAGGCCAATCGCCACGCGCTTACCCCCAAAATAGCCGCCGATTAATACTGGGATATGAATGATGGTAAGTGCGATGAAGCCAATTTGGATGAAACCCAGTTGAGGCACGATGGCCATGAGAAAGATGATGCCAGAAAAAAGCCCAAGTATCGTAATACTCTGTGTGCGTGTGCGCATAAATTCTCCTTATTTTAGGCCTTTAAAAAGGTCCCCTATAATGTCTATGCGTGATTTAGTTATTATACGTTGTCTTGAATGGTTTGGAAACTTTTTGCATTGATGGAACGAATGAGCGTGAGTAACATCTTTTTGACACTTTCGTAATCATCGGTATGAATCATCGAGGTGTTGGAGTGAATGTAGCGTGCAGGCATTCCGATGGTGGCTACGACAACCCCAGATTTCGAGTATTGCGCTTTCGCCGCGTCGGTGCCGCCTTTGGACTGATAATATTGATATTTAATGTTGTGTGTTTCAGCGAGTTCTAAGATGTGTTTTTTCATGCCTTGATGCATGAGGGCGACGGGATCGTAAAAGCGGACTAAAAAGCCTTGGCCTAAATGCCCCGAGACATCATCCCCATCAAAAACATCGGCACACGGAGAAGCATCCACTGCAATGAAAATATCTGGATCAATCATATACGTGCTAGTTTGCGCCCCGCGCAAGCCCACTTCCTCTTGGACGGTCGCGCCGACAAAGAGTTCACAGTCGAGCGATTCATCTTTAAGTGTTTTTAATAGATCCAGCGCCATCCCAGCCCCAAAGCGGTTATCCCAGGCTTTTGAAAAAATCTTTTTTCCGTCTTTGGACACAGTGTATTGATTTTCTGAGATGACTTGTTGACCAATCTTTACGCCTAAAGATTCCGCGTGCTCTTTGGAATCGGCCCCAATATCGAGTCTCAAGTCTTCGAATTTGACCGGTTTTTCTGCAGCCGTTGACCCCCGAGTTAAATGGGGAGGTTTTGAGGCAGTCACCCCAGGAATAACGCCATCATCCGTAATGATGTTCATGCGTTGGGATAAAAAGACATCGCCTTTCATCCCTCCCAGAGGCATCATTTTAATTAAGCCGTGTTTGGTGATGCCAGTGACTAAACCCCCGACTTCATCCATGTGCCCCGCAACCATAACCCTTGGGCCTTTAGCTCCAGGATTCACATGGGCAAAGAGACTCCCCAGCTTATCTTGAATGATGGGAACGCCTGATTCTTCCATGACTTGACGCATGTAATCGCGCACCGGTTTTTCAAAACTA
>CBFHYA010000012.1:0-2202 GCA_965659955.1 Candidatus Izemoplasmataceae bacterium | reverse complement strand
GGCGCCTGGTAAATTGACTAAATCTTTATATACTGGATCCATATTAACCTTTCTTTCTCGCTTTTAACGCATGGATGGGGAAATCTTTCCCGTAACGTATTTCAAATTCGGTGAGGGTGTTTTCCCACCCAGAACTTGCTAAGTCTTTCGTCCACTCGATGATGTCAAACCCACTTTTTTGAAGGGTCACTAGGGAGTAAAAAAAGAGGGACCGATTATCGGTTTTTAAATGAATGATGCCGTCATCTTTGAGTAAGTGATGATATTTTTTTAATCGCTCAGGCGTGGTTAAACGCCGTTTTTCATGACGCGCTTTCGGCCAGGGGTCGGAAAAATTGAGGTAAAAAGCATCCACGGACTTGACCGGCAATATTTCATCAATCATCGTTGCATCCCCACTGACAAATGTCACATTGGGCGCGGGATTACGGTCGTATTTGTTTAAGGCTTTGACCAATATAGTTTCAAACTTTTCAAAGGCGAAATAATGGACACCTGGGTGTTTAGGCGCAAGTTGTGTAATAAATCCACCCTTTCCACATCCCAGTTCCACGGCCACCGTGGGTTGAGTCACATGGGGCATTAATGAGGGCTTTGCCTCAGGGTCTAAAATGACCACACGCTCGGGGCGTGCGGCCAATTTTTTTGCGGCGTTTTGATCGGTTCTTAGTCTCATAATTAACTTTCAGAGAGGCGCTTAATGGCCGCCATATAAAGCATCGTTCCCGCTAAATAGTCTGACACTAAGACATGTTCATTGGCTTGATGGGCGACTTCAATACGGCCTGGGAATGCCATCCCAAACGCTACGCCATTGGGGATTGAACGCGCATACGTGCCCCCACCGATGGTGATCGGTTGGCTTTCCAGATCGCCCGTGCCTTCCCGGTAGACGCTTAATAGCGTTTGAACTAAGTTCGCATTTGGGTCGTTGTAATGAACGGGACGGTTGCTTTCAAAGACATACTCAAGGCCATATTTTTTGGCTTCTTTTTTGAGGATGGCTTCGGCTTTAGGGACGTCATAGCCTTTCGGATAGCGGCAATTAAAATGAATCGATACCGCTTCTTTGGAATAGCGGAAAATTCCGTTATTCATCGTCAAGTTTTTCATTTCTTCATCGTAATAATCAATGCCTAATTTTTCGCCGAGCGCATCGAAGAGGAGTTTTTCCGCAATGACTTTGATGAAACCACTGTCAATGTGCTCACTCAGGAATTGCGCGAGTAAATACCCAGCGTTTAACCCTGAATCCGGTGCCATCGCATGGGCGGCTTTCCCTTTGACGATATATTTATTGCCTTCCACTTGCCCGCGGTAATCGTTGTTCGCTAAGAACTTTTTAAAGGATTCTTCCAAATCCACATTTAAGATGGCGTAGGCTTCATCCGGGACCACGTTACTTCTTAAGCCGCTATAAAATTCGACCAAGGGCCCAGGTTCAAACGTCCCTTCAAAGGTGAAATTGAAAAATCCTTTTTCCCCATAAATCAAGGGGAATAAGGCATCGGGCGCAAAGCCGATGGTGGGCATTTCTTCGGTTTTAAAATATTCTTTAAGACCGCGCCACCCCGATTCTTCATCGGTCCCTAAAATGATGCGGATGCGTTTTTTCGGCGCGAAATCTTCCACATGATCGCGGAGGAATTTTAGGGCCATATAGGCGGCCATCGTGGGACCTTTATCGTCCATGGCGCCGCGGGCATAAATCTTCCCATCGCGAATTTCTGGTGTAAAGGGATCAGATTCCCATTTTTCAGAGCGATTCGCCGGCACCACATCAATGTGGCACAAAATCCCTAAGAGTTCTTCGCCTTCGCCAAATTCGATATGGGCCGCATAATTGTGGATGTTTTTAGTCACAAATCCATCTTTTTTGGCCAAATCCAGCATGTAGTGTAACGCCTCATTGACGCCTTCGCCAAAGGGTGCTTCTTTGCTTGGGTCATACCGGTCTAAGACACTTTCAATTTTTAAAAGACCATTCAGTCTTTTAATCAGGGTGGATTCATTTTTTTCAACGAGCTTTGTAAATGCGTTATTTACAGACCAACTTTGTTCTTTCATGATTCACCTCACTATGCGATATAGTCTATCACTTGGGGGCCAACTTCACAAGGTATACGGCATAAAAAAAGGCATCCGAAGATGCCTTTTTGCCTGAGTTTCTTTTATGCTTGAATGTCAATGAGTCCATAGGCT
>CBFHYA010000011.1:17027-29433 GCA_965659955.1 Candidatus Izemoplasmataceae bacterium | reverse complement strand
TCTTCAAAGTTTGCCCGAACCCCTAGGTAATTGTTTTGGGTCGCTAAAATGGTTTCATCAATGGCTAGGGAAGCGATGTCTATGCGTTGATCACGGTGTAAGACCATTTAAGCGTTCTCTCCTATAAGTGAGTGGATAATGCGAGGGTGGCTTCTTTGAGATTGGGGAAGACAAAATCCGCATCTAAATCGGCATTTCCAATTCCTACCGCCGTCATGCCCGCCGCTTGAATCGCGGTGAGGCCAGCCTTGGCATCTTCAAAGCCGATGCATGCTTCAGGTGCAACATTCAAGGCTTTAGCGGCCGCTAAGAATAAATCGGGTGCGGGTTTAGAAGGATAAAGCGTAGGATCAACCCGCACGTCAAACCAATCGTCCATGCTGAGGGCTCTTAGTAACAACGGGGCGTTTTGACTGGCCGACACGAGGGCCGTCTTCAGATGATGGGCTTTCGCAAGCGCAAAGATTTCTGCCACCCCCGGTAACCGGTTGGCTTTCGTGTAGTGTCTAATTAAATCTAAATAGCGATTATTTTTTTCATCCATAAACGCTTGAATCGCTTCTTCACTCCACGTTTTTTTCGCGTATGCTAATATACGGTGCGTACTTTCTTTGCGGGAGATGCCTTTAAGTTCACTTTCAAAGCTATTAGGGATATCGATGTAATGGGCTTTCGCTACTTCTTTCCAGGCCTGAAAATGGGCCGTCGAGGATTCGGTGATCACTCCATCCAAATCGAATAAAAAGGCTTGAACGTTCATTATTTAATCGCTCCACTCGTCATCCCTTTGATGATGTATTTTTGCGCAAATAAGAATAAGATAATGACCGGGATGGCCGATAAAACAAGGGCGGTTAATAGTAAGTTCCACTGAATGACGTAAGCGCCGGCGAAGTTCGCGACCGCTAAAGGAATGGTTTTAGTATCGCCTCCGGTCCCAATCATAATGAGTGGCAAGAGGAAATCGTTCCAAATCCATAGGCCATTCAGCACGAGCAAGGTGACAAATATTGGTTTTAAGATGGGGAAGACGACCCGGAAAAAGACTTCGGGTTTTGAACAACCATCAATGATGGCGGCTTCTTCAATGTCTAAAGGAATCGATTTAATAAATCCGTGGAATAAGAACACCGATAAAGGCGCCCCAAATCCCATGTAGGCAAAGACAACTGCATAATGCGTATCTTTCCACGCGATGCCAATCGTTTGTTGAATGACTCTGGAGAGTTCAACAATCGGCAGCATGACAATTTGAAAGGGAATAACGAGTCCCGAGACAAAGAATAAAAAGAGTGTCATGGAAAGGCGCGTTTTCGTCCGCACTAAGACCCAGGCGGCCATGGCGGATGAAATGCCGATGAGCCCGAGGGAAAACGTCGTAATAATGACGGAATTAAATAAAGCTCTAAAATAATTGAGGTTGGGATCGTTCACAATTTCTGAAACATTCCGAAAAAAGAGTAACCAGTCGGTTGGTAAAGCGATTGGATTATCCGTAATGGCGATGTTGGTTTTAGACGCATTCAAGACGACAATCATGAACGGATACAAAAACGCAACCATGAGCGCGAGGGCTAAAAGTTCAAGCCAACTAAATCTTTTAAAAAACGCTTTGAGCTGGGTCATTAGAGTTCCACCTCCCGTTTTTTATTAAAGTAGACTTGACCGATGGAAAAGATCGCTAAGATGACAAAGAACGTCACAGCCATGGCTTGTCCTTCGGCGAATTGGTTGAATGAGAACGCGCGGTTATAAATGACATTGGCCACGAGTTCCGTGGATTCGACGGTTCTGGCATTTTCCATGCCTACGAGATTCATTAGCCATTGCGGTGATAGTTGAGGCGGCCCGCCTTGGGTGAGTGAATACACGGTGTCAAACTGTTTAAAGGCGGTCACGAGCGTTAAGAATAACGAAACCGTAAAGGCTTGAGCGATGAGCGGTAAAGTAATATTTCTTAAGCGCTGCCAGGCATTGGCTCCATCAATTCTGGAGGCTTCAATGAGATCTTCAGGGACGTTTTGTAAGGCCGCAATGTAAATCATCATGATATAGCCAGCGTATTGCCACGTGACAACCACAATCAGGGCGATCAGCGCATTATCGCCAATTAACGGGGAGGATTCAAATAAATTAAGCCCGCGCGTTAAAACTAACGTGAAAATAAACCGCCATAAATACCCAATAATTAGGCCCCCAATTAAGTTGGGGATAAAAAATGAGGCACGGTATAAATTGGTCAGTTTTAGTTTCCGTGTGACCAGTAAAGCCAGTCCAAAGGCAACCGCATTAATGAATAATACGTTTAACGCCGCATAAATCCCGGTCGTTAAAAACGAATAGACAAACCGGTAATCAGTCAGTAAGCCACGGTAATTCTCAATGCCAATCCACTCGGTCGGATTGAGTCCCCCCGTCCAGTTGGTGAATGAGTAATAAATCCCCATGCCAAATGGCGTGATTACCATCAATAAAAAGGGGAGGAGGGCTGGCATTAAAAAGAGCCAAAACCATAAACGATCAGACGCTTTCTTGCCCATTTTTTTGCGCGTTTTTATGGGTGAAGTCTCAGTCATAGTAACTCCTATTCATTGAGATAATAATCGGTGATTGGGTGGGTATCAAATGCAAGAAAGTCACTGGGGGATTTGAAATAGTCAGGGACATCAAACAGCGGATAGACCCCTTCTTCAATGACTTTTTCCATCGCTTCAACATATTTTTGGGCGGTGGCTTTCCACGTATATGCATCTTTCACTCGCTGCATGCCTTGCGTTTGGTAATACGTGTAATGTTTAAATATTTGCATGAGGCCTTTGGTCACATGATCAGTATCCATAACATCTAATAAGACGCCATACGTTCCCGCATCATCTTTTAAGACATCGGCGGGGCCTCCGTATTGGGTCACTGCCGCGGGTAAGCCCGCACACATGGCTTCAATGGGCGCTAGCCCAAAGGGTTCATATGTACTGGTGAGCGCAAAGACACTTTTTAAGGCCGCAAAATAACGGTAAGCCGCGGCCAGTCCTTGTTGCGAGGTGATATTCACAAACGTTAATTTTCCCCGCAGATCATGATCATTGATTAGCGTCATCATGGCATCCATTAGGACTTTTTCTTCGGGTTTTAATGCGTCATAGGAGGTAAAGACATCTTCGATCCCTCGGATGCTGATGGCGATATTGGCCATGCCTTGCAGCGCGACACTCTGCGCGTAGGCCTTTAGAACGCCGATGTGGTTCTTCTTTTGATCCAGACGTGAGGCTAAAACAATGTAGGGAAGATCCAAACGATCTGGATCGATATCCCGAACAATCGCTTGGTCAAGGGATTGATAGGTCTCTTTTTCAATGGGATTGCGGACATCTGCACCGAAGACTTTTTCATTGACCCCTGGAGGGGCAACGACAAAGGCATCGGGTTTGGTTTCGCTAATTGACCGGTAAGCGCGATGGAAATACTGCTCATCACGCTCTTGCGGGGTGGATGTAAATATAAGGGATGAGCCTTGAATCGCTGTGCGTTCAGCCATCAAGCGTTTGGCAAATTGATACCGTTCATTGAGCGTTTCCATAGTGGATAACGTAACACCCAGTTTATCCATTTTTTGAGCCCCTAAAGAATGACCGGTAAAGGAAAACGGCACCCCCCACTTTTCTGAAAGCATAGCGCCTGCCACTCCGCCATCTCCATAATGGGTGGTAATAAAATCGACTGAAGTGTTTTCTTGATAGTAAAAATCAACGATGCCATCGACCCATTCGTGAAGGACTTCCCATAAGCTTTCTTTGGCTAAAAACGCGTCGGGACCGGCAGGAATCCGGACAATCCGACATTTTTCATACCCAGGGTAATGATCAATGGTGGATGCAAAGCCTTGATAGGTTTCATCGTTAAACCGCCGTGTGACGATATCGACATGGTGGCCGAGTTCACTCATGGCCAGGGCGATTTCTTTGACGTAGACGAGTTGTCCCCCAAAATCAGGGTGTTCGGTCCAATATTTATCGTACGGGTCAAAATTACCTTGTGGATTTAAAAATAAAATATGCATGGATTAAACACCTTTCAGTGAGTCAATGGGAGCAATGGCTCCAATGGTTTTTAATGCACGAACGCTCATGGTTTGCGCAAACGCGATGGAATTTGGGAGCGTGTCGTGAGCTAAATAGCGGGATAAAAATCCGGCCATAAACGCATCTCCAGCCCCTGTCGTGTCAATGATTTCGGTGATGAGAGCCGGAATATGAATGCGCGTTTTATGGTCACTCACATAAACACCATCGGCGCCAAGTGTCATGATAATTAAGGGAATGTTATAGGATTCAAACCGGTCCATGAAATCTTCTTTGGTGCCGTTGGTTTGAAATAGCCTTTTTGCATCATCTAACGACGGCTTAATGATATCGATTTTCGGCAATAATTCTTTGAGTTCGGCGGGGGGTAACCCACTTTCATTCCAAAGATCAGGATGGTAATTCGGATCAAAGCTTACGAGCGTACCATGCGCTTTGGCGATATCAATTAGTTTTAAGACCGTGTCTTTGGCTGGATTGGCCGAAAGCGGCCAATACGTAAAATGAAAAATGTGAGCGGCTTGGACCCAAGTCGCAAAGGCTTCTTGGTAGTCGATATGATAATCAGCGCCCCGTTCAAATCTTGGAATAGGAGTCGCTAAGGATTGATTGATGTATACACGGCTAGTTGGAAAATCAACAGAATCAATGGCATCAGTGCTTACGTTATATTGGGTTAAGAACGTGCGTATCATCTGCCCGTCCGTATCGTCGCCCGTAGCGCTGATGAGACGAACGGCATGCCCGAGTCGTGCTAAGTTAATGATTAAATTGGAAGGACTTCCACCCACCAATGATTGTTCGCCTTTAAAGGTGGTGACCCGGTCAATTAGGACTTCACCTAAGGCCACACAGTCTAATGATTTCATCGCATCTTCTTCCCGTAAACTAAAGTGTATTTAAGCTCTAATTAAAGACTTTGGAAAGGTTTTCATACACTTATTATAAAAAACGCTTACATTAATGTCAAGCATTTTCCGTTTTGATTTATTCGCAGGTTTTCCCGGAGCGAAGCGTTACGGGGAAAATCTTACTTTTTATCGGGGTGCCAGCAAGTCTTTCGATCATTTGCTCGACGATGTAAGACGCCATCGCTTCTACCGGCTGGCGGATAGAAGTTATGGGTGCAATGTCCATAAACGGATTTTCAGTCCCATCGTACCCGACTAATCGAATGTCATTGGGGACATTCTTTCCGTTTTCATACAGCACTTTAATCACATAATGTGCCAGTTCATCCGAAATGGTAAAGATTCCATCCACATCCAGATGTGATTGAATCATTTTCTCAATAAATGGTTTGGGGATAAACATGTCGCCTTGGGGATATTCAATGAGAGAATAAGTTTTAAAACCGATTTCATCGAGGTAATCTTTAAAGCCTTGACGGCGCTTAGAGACTTCAGTGGTGATACTGGATAATTCGCCTTGCGCATCATCTCCGATGTATAAAAGCTTCTTGGCCCCCGCATCCAGGAGGGTCTTAGCCGCTAAACGGCCACCCTCATAGTTATCAGAACTGACAAAGGGAACGCCTTTTAGGCGGCGGTCAAAAGATATTAGGGGTTTCGAAGGATCGATTTGATCTTCGATATTATTACTGGTTAAAAAGATAATGCCATCGACTTGGTTTTTTGCCTGCATGCTTAAAAGGTCCAGTTCTTGCTTAGCATCTGCGCCTGAATTACAGACCATGAGCCTTAAATTATGCTGGGCTAAGGCTTGTTCCACATGAAAAATCATCTCGGAAAAGAAAAGATGATAGGAAAAAGGAACGACAAAGGCAATGATGCCGCTGCGCTGCGCGGTCATGTTCCTAGCGATCTGGTTGGGAATATAGTTCAGCGCGGCGATGGCTTCGAGCACTTTTTCTTTGGTGTCAGGATGCACCGAAGGATGGTCATTGATGACTCTTGATACGGTTGCAATGCCAACGCCGGCATAGTGTGCAACATCTTTAATTGTGGCCATAGGCACCTCATCTTTATTATAGTCACTCTGAAGCGTATGTAAACCTTACCATGATTTGTCAGTGTACAATCGAGGGGGTGATAGTATGAAAAAACTTGGAAAAATAGTTAAATGGACACTCTTGAGTATCGTGGGATTTGTGCTTGTTGGATTTATCGCAAGTGAAATTACCATTGCCATTTTAAGGAATCAAGCGGCGGATACCGCTCTATATGATTACGAAACCGTTGCGGTGGATGATATCAACATTGCGTACCGGACTTTAGTGCCTGAAGGGGAAAAAACACTGATCATCATTCATGGCTTCTTAGGGAGTAGTTACGAATACATTGATACGTTCGAGTCCGTGGATACAGACGCTTTTAACACGCGCGTCATTGCCTTAGATACCCCTGGCTTTGGAATGAGTGATAAGCCCGAAAATTATCTGTATACCAATCAAAACCACGCTGAAACTTTACTTAAAGCGATTGAAGCCTTAGAGATTGACTCATATATATTACTCGGGCACTCCCTGGGCGGTGAGATTGCCCAACGGATGGCGAGTGAATCGGATGCGGTGGAAAAACTATTCCTCTTAGATCCTGTGGCGCCCGACATGGCTACAGATCCAGTCAGTATTCCCAGGCCCTTTTACACGGTGCTTTTTAAAAACTACTGGCTGCAACGCTTAGGATTTAACTCAGCCCCAGTGGATCCGCTTCCGAAAGAAGTCTTCCGGCCGGCCCTCTTACAAAACCATCAGATACCGTCCCGCATCTTACAAAAATTCTCCGAAGATGTGGATGATACCTTCCCCGTTGAGTTTGCGTCTTCTGTGACCATCCCGGTATATGTCACGTACGGGCAGTTAGATACATGGACCCCACCCGATTTATTAGATACGTATTTAGCGTTATACCCCCATGCGGAAGGCTCAATCATTGAAGGGTCCGGTCACTTGCCCTACCTTGAAACCCCTGAAAAAACC
Organism: Candidatus Izemoplasmataceae bacterium; assembly: GCA_965659955.1. Lineage (GTDB taxonomy): Bacteria > Bacillota_I > Bacilli_A > Izemoplasmatales > Izemoplasmataceae > JAGYII01. The sequence goes on along the minus strand of CBFHYA010000011.1, from coordinate 22,413 downwards.
ACATCCTTAATTGAAAAATTTATAAATAACGATTAAAAAACACGCTTCAATGCCTAAATAAAGGCATGGAGCGTGTTTTAACTTTTCTTAATGATAAGGTTTTATAAAGTTGTAATACAGTTTATAATAAGGGTATCTAAAAAGTAAAAGGAGGATCTCCATGAAGAAATCTTTACTCGCTCTGTTTTTACTGGTTCTTGTAGGCACGCTTGCAGCATGCGGCGGCGCTGAACAAGGTGAGTATACCCCTGGTGTTTACCATGGCTATACAGTAGGAAACCAACCGTCATACGCAGTCGTAACTGTGGATGAAAATGGGATGATCGAAAGCGTCTTAATCGACGAAGTTTATCTCAAAACTGAAGAAGGTGGCGAAGTCAATTGGGAAGGCCGTGGCGGCCCAACTGAAGGAATCGCAACCACCAAACGGGCACTCGACGATGGCTGTGCATACGACATGCACGGTGGCGTAGAGAATTGCCAAGTTGAAGGCGAAATGATGTGGTGGGAACAAGTCGACGCACTCGGCCAAGCCGTAGTTGACGCTCAAGGTGTCCCTAGCGACTGGAGCTTAGTGGATGGATCGTTTGAAAACCCCAGCGATGCTGTGGCTGGCGTATCCATTACCGTTGACTCTTACATCTCAGCCATTGAAGATGCTTTAGACAAAGCTCAGTAATCAAAAAAAACATCCACTCCGGTGGATGTTTTTTTTAGGTTTTTTTTATTTCCATAAGGCTTCAGTCGATGTGGTAATGCCAACGGCTCCGCTTTGTTTCGCATCTTCTACTTCTTCAGGGGTTTTAATCAAACCCCCCAAAAAGATGGGAAGATCATGATGGGGTTTGACTAAATTAACCATGTGAGGAATCGCGGGGAGCAATTCCACCGCATCCGGCTGGTAGTGTTTCATCATGTCTAAACTTTGATTAAGTGAGAGGGAATCTTTTAAGAAAAACCGCATGATTGAAAACGTGGAACGTTTCCGGCACAATTCAATGACCCGGGGTTTTGTGGTGATGATGCCATCGACTTGAAAATTCTGGATTAAATAAATGGCACCGTATTCATCATTGCTGAGTCCTTTAATCAACTCTAAATGAACAAAGACTTTCTTTTCATGTTTTCGCATATCGGCAATTAAGGCATCGAGCTGGGCCAGTTGGAAGTTCATAAGTATGCCAATTTGCAGGTCCGTTTTGAAAAAATGGCGCATGGCTTGATGGGTGCTAATGGCTGGAATGACAAATTGATTAAACATAATCACCTCGCTATTAAATTATAGTTGATTCAACTTATATGTGCAATTTTAAGCAGCATATCTTGACAAGTATTTGGGGGTGGTGTATAAGTATATTAGCACACACCATTGTTGAGTGCTAATATCATTTTAATGATGGAGGAATGTCTATGTTAAAACCTTTAAATGAACAAGTGATTCTCGAAAAAGAAGAATCCAGTGGTGAGACCACCACATCGTCTGGGATTGTCTTGACCAGTGAGAAAGATGACCGTCAAGTCATTGCCAAAGTCTTAGCGGTAGGACCCGGAAAACTCACCGATGGAACCCGTGAACCGATGAGTGTGGCGGTAGGGGACCGTGTGGTTTTTAAATCCTATGCATCAACCGATGTCACCTTGGATGATGTCACGTATATGATTGTTAAAGAATCCGATATTTTAGCAGTGGTGGAGGACTAATATGGCTAAAGATATTTTACTGGGCAGAGATGCCCGTCAAAAAATGGTCGCGGGGGTTGATAAACTTGCCAACACCGTAAAAATCACCTTAGGCCCTAAAGGCCGTAATGTGATGTTAGAAAAATCATATGGTAGCCCACTGATTACCAATGATGGGGTGACCATTGCCAAAGAAATTGAACTCAAAGATCGGTATGAAAACATGGGGGCTAAACTCGTTCAAGAAGTCGCCTCCAAAACCAATGATATGGCGGGAGATGGAACCACCACCGCGACTGTTTTGGCTCAATCAATGATCAAAGAAGGCTTAAATGCGATTGACCGTGGGGCCAATCCTGTCTTCTTGAAACGTGGGATTGAAAAAGCCGCCTCTGCCGTCAGTGATTACATCACAAAAGTCTCTAAGCCGATTGATACATCGTCGGATGTGGCCAATGTGGCCACGGTTTCTTCTGGGTCTGAAGAAGTCGGAGAAATCATCGCTAAAGCGGTGGATAAAGTCGGTCGTTCAGGCATCATCAATGTGGATGAGTCCAAAGGCTTTGATACCGAATTAGAAGTGGTTGAAGGTCTTCAATACGATAAAGGATACATCAGTCCTTACATGGTCTCTGACCGTGAAACCATGGAAATTACCTTAGAAAATACCGCGGTATTGGTGACCGATCAAAAAATCTCGACGATTAAAGATGTCTTACCCCTCTTAGAAAAAGTCGTGGAACATAATAAACCTCTTTTAATTATTGCCGAAGACATTGAAGCGGAAGTTTTAAGCACACTCATTGTCAATAAACTCCGTGGAACATTCAATGTCGTCGCCACCAAAGCTCCTGGCTTCGGTGATAACCAAAAAGAAATGCTGGCGGATATTGCGGCGTTAACCGGTGCTAAATTAATCGCAAAAGATTTATCATTGAAACCTTCCGATGCCCAGTTTGAAGACTTAGGAAGTGCGAAAAAAGTCGTGGTTGCTAAAGATACCACGACCATCTTAGAAGGGGCGGGCGATGGTTCAAACTTAGATGCCCGCGTGCAAGAAGTGAAAGCGCAGCTGGAAAACGCCACCAGTGATTACGATAAAAAACGCATCCAAGAACGCCTGGGTAAACTGACCGATGGCATCGCCATGATCAAAGTCGGTGCAACCACCGAAACGGAAATGAAAGAGAAAAAACTCCGCATTGAAGATGCCTTAAACGCGACGAAAGCCGCCATTGAAGAAGGTATTATCATCGGGGGTGGCGCGGCTTTAGCCCATGCTTTCAAATCCTTAGAAGGCACGCTTAAAGATGATGATGTTGATACCTTTAAAGGGATGCAGATTGTCTTAAAAGCATTGCTTAACCCGGTGTATCAAATCGCTGAAAATGCTGGATTTGATGGGGATGACGTGGTGAAACGTCAGCTCGACCAAAAAGATAACGTTGGCTTTAATGCTTTAAATGGAGATTTTGTCGATATGTTCAAAGCCGGCGTCATTGATCCCACCAAAGTGACCCGTAATGCGGTCATTAACGCCGCATCGATTGCTTCAATGTTCATTACTTCGGAAGCGGCAGTTGTCGATATCGAGGAAGAAACACCAGCTCCCGCCATGCCTCAAGGCATGCCAGGTTACTAAAACGAATAAAAAACATCACTTCGGTGATGTTTTTTTATTTTATGTAATATAATATATTTGGATTACAATTCATTAAGGAGTAACCGCCATGTCTTTAAAAAAAGCTTTCCGCATTGGTTTGACCGTGATTTTAGGCCTTGCGCTGATTCAAGCGTATGACGGCGAACCGTTATTATTTTTTAATTACTTTACCAACACAGGGAATGTGATTATCTTTGTTTTAATGCTCGGGATTTTATTCGAATACATCCCAGAAAAACACATTATTTTAGGGGTGATGATTGGTCTGGTTATTAATATTGTGTATGTGAATTTACTGATCGATGATTACGCCATCATTTCAGATATCGTGGATTCAGAGTGGCAGTGGGGCGTGCTCCATTATTTGGTGCCTTATGTGCTCTTGATTGATTTCATTTGGGGCGTTCAAGAGGCGATGCCTAAGGGCCGCATGCTCATCATATATTTAGTGATTCCCGTGACGTATCTCATTTATGCGTTTATTTATGGTTCTCTCACGGGGACGTATGCCTACTTCTTCTTAGATGTTCCATTAACAGGCATCACGGGCGTCCTTTTATATATTCTCGGGATTATTTTTTTTTACTTAGTACTGGGGAGTACTTTGTTATATTTTAAGACAAGTGCCGAAAAAAAACGCCTGCATTAAGCAGACGTTTCAAAGATGAAAGCGGACTTAAAGTCTGCTTTTTTTTGGTGGTTATAAATCAGTTCTAACACACTTTTAATAAACGGTGTCTTCTCGTTAAACCATGTGACATCATTGGTTTTTAACTGATCTTTGAGTTCATGGAAGACGCGGTGGAATCCACTGGGGTTATCATTCAATTGACTTTGAACTTTTTCGGGTAACCGTTCAAACGCCTTAGCCTCTTCTTTGAGTGCTTTAAACGCTTCGGCTTCTGAGCGGTTTAAAAAGGCATGCAAGGTTTTAATGACACTCAGTAAATAAGCCGAATAGGGATCGGTTTCTAAAAATACTTGGTAGTGATCTTCCAAAGCATCGACTAAGGACTGCGCCTCTTCGTACTTGCCCTCAATGAGATAGGCAATGGCTAAGCGTTCACGCTTGGTGACGTTCCAAAGCGGGGAATACTTAGATCCGTGGAAGACCATCTTTTCATACACCGTGCGGTAATCTTTGACGTTCAGTTGAATCATTAAGACCATTTCAAGCTGTTGAACCATCCGCTGGGTATTACGTCTCAGTTGCATCCAGGTTATGACCAGATAAATAAGCCCTAAGACGACCAATGTAAACACGTCCGCACCCTCGGCGTTATTGACTAAGTAAACACCTAAGACGGCGGCTAAAATAAGACTCATGATGAGTAAGACCAAGTTACTTTTAAAATCAATAATCATGGGGATCTCCTAACTTAAAAAGCGTTTATTTTTGGAGATGAGCGGGTCATATTCGATGTGGTCAAAGGGAATGTCATAAAACATATGGATGAAATAAACATCGACCAGGTGTGAATACACTACGGCCCTTTTTTCTAGAGGTTTATAAGGTTTAAACGTGTATTCAATTTGTGCCAATTGATTGATTTCATACCCTTCAGATGCCAATTTAAAGGTCGCATTGTTGGCATCCGCAAACGCTTGAAACATCGCATGATATTCATTCAACAGGTCAATCGGACTCATGATTTGAATGGTTTTATCCGTGTCATGGTTGAATTTTGTTTGAAACACCTGTGCAAGCCCTTCGGTGTCTATCGCATCTAAGCCCGTATCGTAAAGGCGCTGAGTAAACGCATCTTTTAAGGCAATGGTTTCAAATTCAGCGAGTGTGATATAAGGGGTAAAGAGTTTGAGTCCGTGGAGTTTTGATAAGGCATAAAATTCGTCTACATCGAGCTCATAGATGGCTTTTTCATCGAGATTAAAAATCATCCGAATCATTGCAATCACATCTTCTTCGTGAAAGGTTTCACTGTGGTCAAGCCGGTCATAATCATTGAGGGTTTTACCTGCGGTATCGGTTTGATCAAAATCGATTAGATGCGACACTTCAAGCGTAAACCGAGCATCTCTTAA
>CBFHYA010000011.1:12250-16928 GCA_965659955.1 Candidatus Izemoplasmataceae bacterium | reverse complement strand
CCAAGTGAGGTGGATGCTTTCGTATCGGCCCCACTGGCGACTAAGTATTCGACATATTTGGCTTCATGGGCATGCCTTAAGGCTAAATGAATGAGTTTAAGTCCATAATCATCGGTACTTTGCGTGGTGATGCCTCGCTTGAGACAAAAATCTAAGGTTCGTTTAAAATCGGAGAAGCGTTCAAACTCAAAAATCCTTATAAACGCATCGGTTTCACTCAAGAAGCTTAAGTCTTCGACGGCTTCGATGACGCTTAAAAATTGCGGGAAGAAAGCAACGACATCATAAATAAAATCAGGATGCATGATGAGGGTCTGATAGTCTGTATGGGCTTTAAGAAAATAAAAGATACTCTCATGGTCCAGACTTAACCTTAATAAATCGAGGTGCGCTTCTTCTTGGATGGGAAACTGTTGATAGATTTCTTTAAAGTGTGAAAGCGATCCGTATTGGATGATGTAATCATATAACGCGATCAGATCGTCATCATTAAACGACCATTCCGCTAACATCCGGTGTAAGAATTCATCTTGTTTAAAAATGGCGCAAACCGTAAGGATGGATAAATTAAACGGCGTGTAATAGTGGGAATAATTTTCATGCAGTAAAAAATAGTCGAAGATGGTATGGGCCCCATAAGCGATGACGACTTCCAAAGGGTCAAAGAGTTCCCCCACGGGATTATCCGAAGGGTCATACGCACTTAAAAAAGCCGTAAGATCATCGTTTCTAACGGCTTGAATCCATTCGACGTAATGCAATAAGTCTTGAGAGGTAATAAAGGATTTATACGATTCTAACACCAAGGCATCCTCATGACGATTTTTGGGTGGCTTCTTTGGCTTTGCAAGTTTCGCATACCCCACTGATGAGGATGGAAACATCTTGAATAACGTGATTCGGCATTAATTGGTTTAAATCAAAGTCGGGCATCATGTCTACATCAAAAACTTCATTGCAGTGCGTACACTGAAAGTGGGCATGCGGATGGGCCGCTAAGTCGTAGCGATTTTCTTGATCTTTAAGCATCACCGCACGCGCGATGCTTTTTTCAGTGAATAAATGTAAGGTGTTGTACACGGTGGTTTTGGAAAGTGTGGGAATTTGCGGGTGTAAGGCTTGATAGATTTCATCAACATTGGGGTGTTTTTGAGCGGTTTTTAAGTACTCAAAAATCATCATCCGAGTGAGCGATGGTTTTATGCCATGGGCTTTTAATACGGCATCGTTTGGCATCATAGAATACTCCTAAATGAACGCGGTTTTAAGTTGTAATCATTACAAATTTAGTGTATCATGAGCGCAACGAATTATCAATTCAAACACCAAAAGGAGGGCCCCATGACCTTTGAAAAATCTGGCACCATGTTTTATCATGGCCCTAAAGATAATCCACTTGCCAAAATTATTTATACCCCCGCTGAAGACGGGGTCATTATCGCCACATCCACGGTGGTTGATCCGTCTCTAAGAGGCCAAGGCATTGCCAAACAGCTGCTTGATCAATTGGCCAATTTTGCACGTCAAGAAGGTTTAAAAATTCGTCCTGAGTGTTCGTATGTGGTCAAAGCGTTTGAGCGCTATGATGAATATAAAGATGTGATATCCGGTGCTTGAATCGGTGGGAAAACGCATCCAAAAGGTGCGCAAGCAAAAAAACATGTCCATCACCGAAGTCTCAGAAGCCGTTGGGATCAGTCATCAAGACTTAGTCGTGGTGGAACGCTCGAGAAAAATGCCGCCTGATGACTTACTGGAAAAATTTGCCGATGTATTAAGTGTCAATGTCGCCTACTTAAAAGAAGGGAATGTTTTCATCGATCACACCAATGATCTGATCGATGCCTTTCAAAAGCTGGCCATGGAGGAACAACACGATTTCATTGCCTTATTCTCAACCCTAAGAAAACCCAAAAAATAAAAACATCGACCGTGGTCGATGTTTTTTTGTTCTATCCGCCGGAAAAGATGAGCCCGATCAGGACCATCAATAATGTCACAGTAACAAGTAAGCTAATATAAAACCACTGGGTCAGCTTGATGAGTCCAGCCACTTCACTTCGCTCTTCTAAGCTGAGACCCCTGACGAGTAAATACGAAATGACACCAAGCGGTAAAACCACCGAGATCAGGGCACTGGCAATGCCCACATCTAATAAATAGGCGGCGAGAAGGCTGAGTAAGGCGATCCCCATGAGCGAGAAAAGCCAAGTTTTAAGTCGATTTTTCTCCATACAAGTACTCTTCCGTTTTCTTTTGAACGGTCAAGTCGCCCAGTAAATAAAGCGTCATCGCCGCTTCTATCGCTAACGTCGCCTCGGGGTTTTGGTAAAACAAGCCAGCTTTTTCATAGCCGATGACCAATGACCCAGTTTGGCGTTTCAAATCGAGTTCTTGGAGGGTTTTTCCCACATGGGGATTTGTCTCATGCACATCGAGGGTGAAAAAATCAAACGGGAAAAATCCGGTTCGCGTGACACTGATGAGTTTACGCGCTAAATGTTGTGCTTTACTTTCTGCATGAGAGAGATCTTTCAGCGCTTCTTCGGTATCTTTAATGAGACGCCGGTCTTCTTTTTGCGTGACGTAGCGGTTCATGTAGCTCTCAGCTTCTTTTTGCGAAAGAATCACAATGCCGGAGCGTTCTTTACTTTCGACGACGCCGTAGGTTTCTAAGACTTTGATGGCTTTGCGGATGGTTTCGGATGAGACTTGATACTCACTGGATAAAAGCGTGCGACCTGAAAGACGGCGACCTTCGGTTAACTCACCGCTGACGATGCGTTTGGCAATTTGATAGGCAATCGAAAGATACCTGGCATCCGCTTTTTCCATAATTTACCTTTTTCCTGCGTCGTACGGTTCGCCCGCGGCTTTCGGTGCGCGGGAATTTTTAGATGCAAACGCGAGCACGACTAGGGTGATGATGTAAGGGAGCATACTATAAATTTCAGATGGAATAGAGAGTTCTCGTAAGCCTGGAATGGCTGTGTACGCATTGGCAATGACCCGGACTGTTGCAAAAAAGAGCGCCGCGATCAAAATGCCTCTGGGTTTCCACTGACCAAAAATCATGACCGCAAGGGCTAAAAAGCCGAATCCAGCAGCCGTGCCTTGGAAGCGGGTCGCAAACGATAAGACAAAGATGACACCGCCCATCCCCGCTAATGCGCCGGATATTAAAACGCCGAGATAACGAATTTTATAGACGTTGACGCCTAAGGAATCGGCGGCTTGCGGGTTTTCCCCGCAGGCACGAATCCTGAGTCCCAGCTTCGTTTTATAAAGAAATATAATGGCGATGGTAAAGATGATAATGCCTAAATACGTCGATAAGTAGGCACTCTCAAAAAACCACGGGCCGATGATCGGAATACTCGATAAAAGTGGCACTTCACTGATCGTGTAATTACCACCTAAGTTAATATTGGATGTTCCAAAGAATATCCGGGCGATAAACACCGATAAGGCGGGGGCAAATAAGTTAAGGGCGGTGGCGGAAATGATTTGATTGGATTTCATCGTGACACTGGCAAACGCATGCAGGGCTGAATAGCCCACGCCAACGAGGGCCCCGGTTAATAGGCCAATCAAACTAATGACTTGTAAAGGGAGTCCGGAATCCACGAGAATGCGCATCAAGACGATTCCAACAAACCCCCCCATGACCATAATCCCTTCTAAGGCAATGTTAACCACACCGGAGCGCTCGGAAAAGAGTCCGCCCAAGGCGACTAAACTTAAAGGGACCATCGAAGCAATGATCAAAGGAATTAAAAAGTTTAACGTATCAAACAGTTCACTCATTGGGCACCTCCTCTAAGCGGGCGTCTTTGCGTTTTTTCAAGGTTTTATAAATCGCATTTTGGAAAAAGAGTGCAAGCGCGCTGATATAGATAATTGCCGCAATGATGATTTCAATGAGTTCAGGCACAAAGCTGGTGGTCACTTGCAGGTAAAATCCCCCAATTTCTAAGGACCCATAAAAAATACCCGCGATCAACACACCAATCGGGCTGGAAAGTCCTAAGAGAGAGACTGCAATCCCCGTGAAACCTTCTTGAAGCAAATTACTTTCAATGGTTAAAAAGCGTCCGGGGACTAAAAACATGATGGCTCCCGCCAGCCCACTGACAAATCCGGCAATGGTCATGGCTAAGATGATATTCCGTTTTTCATTCATCCCTGCATAGCGCGAGGCATCCCGGTTAAACCCAACGCTTTTGAGTTGGAAGCCAAACGTGGTTTTAGAGAGAATAATATGTAAGATGGCCGTCACTAAAAAGGCCACGAATAATCCATAATTAAGGCTTGACCCATTGGTCAAGGTCTCAAAGAATCCTTTAGGGATCTGTGCACTTTCAGCCGGCCCAAAAGCACGTGCCACCGAGCGATTATAAATCAAGGTTTTGACCATGAGCGTGGAAAAATACATGGCCACATAATTGAGCATGATAGAGGCAACCACCTCGTTGACGTTTCTAAAGGCTTTCAGCATCCCAGGAATCATCCCCCAAAATGCGCCGGCGAGGCCACCCGCTAAAAGCGCAACGACCCAGTGGAAACTTCCCAAAAAGGTCCAGTGGATGCCGACATACACCGCAAAGAATGCCCCGAATGTGAGTTGTCCCGTAGCGCCGATATTAAATAGACCAGTGCGGAAAGCAAACGCCACGGA
>CBFHYA010000011.1:3959-12156 GCA_965659955.1 Candidatus Izemoplasmataceae bacterium | reverse complement strand
ACGGACAATCCCGTTAAGATGATCGGGACCGCGTAATAAAGCATATTACCAATCGATTGGGTGCCGTTTCTAAAAAGCCCAAAAAGAATCGTACTAAAGCCCGCAAACGCGCGGCTTGGATCTAAGACAAGCATAATCACCAGACCCACGAGTAACCCCCCAATAATGGCGATGATACTCGCTAAGACTTTGACGGCCGTGGACGAATCCAAAAAGTAATCTAAAAGGCCATCTACCCATGTTTTTTCGCGCATTATTTGGCCTCCTTCCGGTGGGACCCTGACATGTAAAGCCCCAGTTCTTCCGGACTGGTTTGATCCGGGTCAAATTCACCCACGTGCTCGCCTTCATACATGACGATGATGCGGTCTGATAAACGCATGACTTCATCGAGTTCTAAGGAAATCAGTAAAATGGCTTTACCTTGATCGCGCAGCGCCAAGAGTTCGGTATGAATAAATTCAATCGCCCCGACATCCAACCCCCTAGTGGGTTGAACGGCGATGATGACATCGGTATCGCGTTCGATTTCCCGGCCTAAAATGGCTTTTTGTTGATTCCCCCCTGACATCGAGCGAGCCATGGAGGTGGGTCCATTTGAACTTCTGACGTCAAATTTTTCAATGACGTCTTCGGCAAAAGCCAAAATAGCGTCTTTTTTTAAGAAGCCCCGGTCTTGAAAGCGCGGATCAAAGTAAGTATGCAAAATGAGGTTTTCTTGCAGGGTGTAATCAAGGACTAAGCCAAATTTTTGGCGGTCTTCCGGAATATGGGCGAGGCCCATGAGATTACGGGTCAGTATTTTTTCATGGGTGATGTCTTGACCGTTTAAGGTAATAGTTCCTGATTCAACAGGCTTAAGCCCGGTGAGGCCATACACCAGTTCAGTCTGCCCGTTGCCTTCAATGCCGGCAATCGTTAAGATCTCCCCTTTTCTTAAGGCAAAGTGCATGTCATTGACGACGGCTTTTTGCGTTTTCTCATCGCGCATGACTAAGTTCTCACAGGCAAAGACTTCTTCGCCCGGCGCATGCGCTTCTTTTTTCATATCAAATAAGACTTTCCGTCCTACCATCCGCTCAGCGAGCATCTCATTGGTCGCTTCTTTGACGTTTAAGGTGTCAATCTTTTTGCCTTTACGGAGAATCGTCACGCGGTCAGCCACCATTTGGATTTCGTTAAGCTTGTGCGTAATTAAGATGATCGAACGACCTTCTTTAACAAGTGACTTCATGATTTTCATCAGTTCATCAATTTCTTGCGGGGTTAATACAGCAGTCGGTTCATCAAAGATTAGAATATCGGAATCTCGATACAACATTTTTAAAATTTCCACCCGTTGTTGCTGACCCACTGAAATATCTCGGATGAGGGCATCCGGGTCAATTTTAAGCTTGTACTGGGCACTCAGCTCGATGATTTTTTCACGGGCTTCGTCTTTTTTTAAAAATCCTCTATCCACATCCTCATATCCCAAAATAATATTGTCCAACACACTAAATGTATCCACGAGTTTAAAGTGTTGATGGACCATCCCAATCCCTAAAGCATTGGCATCGTTCGGGTTTTTAATATCCACTTCTTCACCACGCACGAATATCTTACCTTTTTCAGCTCGGTAAAGGCCAAAGAGCACACTCATCAGTGTGCTCTTTCCAGCCCCATTTTCTCCAAGCAAAGCATGAATCTCGCCTTCTTGGACCGAGAGGGTGATATTGTCATTGGCGATGATGCCAGGAAATTCTTTCGTGATGCCATTCATTTCAATGACAGGAATCATGTGTCACCTCTTATGTGTTTAAAAAAGGAAAGCGAACTTTCCTTTTTTAAGTTTGGATTATATTAAGGAGTTACCGTGCTTTCTTGAATCGGTGTGGCAATGCCTAAATCATCTAAGAAGCTGGTAAGTTCTGCATAGGTCGCAGGAACCATAACATCGCCGGCGGCAATTTCATCGAAGATGGCATTGTATTCCGCTTCAGTGAATGAGTCAAAGCGCGAGGTAGCAAATGGTAAAGCAACCCCTTGCGTTGCCGCATCTTTCACTTGGGTTTCTCCACCAGGGAATGACCCATTAAAGTGAGCGTCTAAGGCTTGTTGAACGACTGCGCCTAAGTCTTTCATGGCTGACGTTAAGACCACGTCGGAGAGTCCACCTTGATCGACATCGACTCCAACCATCATGTTGCCACTGTCTTCAGCCGCGCTAATGACAGATGAGCCAGCTCCACCGGCTGCGGCAAAGATGATTTCAGTGCCTTCTTCAAACCACGCAAGAGCACGAGTTTTGTTCTCATCACTAGCATCAAAGTTTCCGAGATAAGTAAAGCGGTTATCTGGGAAGCTGACATTCGCACCGATTTCTTCAGCGGCATAATGAACACCGGCGATGAAGCCAATCCCGAAACGGACAACAGCAGGAACGGCAATGCCGCCCATGAAGCCTAAGTCAGTGTAGCCATCTTTGACGGCCGCATAGCCCGCTAAGAAACCGGATTCATGCTCATCAAAAAGAATTGAGACGGTATTATCTGCAACGTTAAAGGTTGCAAAGTCACCAGGATGAGGGACGCCGTCGATGAGGACGAAGTTGACATCTGGATGATTTTGTTGGGATTCATAAATCGCGGGTTCAAATAAGAATCCAGGGGTGACGACGACTTTAGCGCCGCCTTCAATGGCCAAGTTAATGGTTTCAATGTAGGCTTCGTTGGAGACTTCAGCCGGACGGTAATATCTGTGTGTAATATCATTGGCTTCTGCGTATTCTACGATGCCTTCCCACGTTCCTTGGTTAAATGATTCATCGTCAATGTCACCGGCATCGGTGATCATGGCGATTTCATAGGTATCTGCCCCGCCACATGCGGCGAGAGTAAAGACGACCGTAATGGCCGCTAAAAGCATGAAAATTCTTTTCATTTGGTGCCTCCTATTTTTTTGTTTTATTATACGGCGTGTTACGCTTTTTGTAAACGCTTTAGGCCCTTAATGTTTATTTTTTGTTAAGTCGAAGCACCTAGGGCTTTTTTTTGATGAAATGGTTCTCTTTAGCCTCCCTTTTTAGGTATTAAAAAAGGTACCCCCAGGTACCTTCAAAAAGCGTTTACGCTTGAAACCTTCGCTTGCTCACGGGCACGCGTTAAAGGACCTATCAAAACTTTAGCATAGATTAATCGTTTTGCCAAGGATTTTAAGTGAGTTCAATGATATCGTCAAACGGCACTTTTTCGTTGCCCACCACTAAAAGCTGCGCATCTTTGTTGACGCCGATAATCGTGCCTTGGACGGTTTTTAAGCGCCCCGCATCAAAGACAGTGAGGGTGATTTTTTCTTGCGTGTGAAAGGCTTCTTCGATGCGGTAGTTTAAATACTCAATCTGATCGGGGAGTAAGGCGGGTTTGGTGATGAGATCAAACGCGTCATAGACGGCTTTTAAATACCTATGCTGTTCGGGTAAGGCATCAAAGGGGAGCCATTTAAGCATCCGCCGGTCGTGGTAGACTCTATCCATGATGGCCTCCCACTAAAGCCAAACGGTCTTTCAAAGTGCCCCCGTCTAAGTAACTCGAAAGCCTTAAGGCGTACTTCTTCCCGTATCTGGCATGGACTTGGTCTAAGGCCTTCAAAAAACGCTCTTCACTGGCTTTGGCCGCCCGTTCAGAGAAAAAGTCGAGTTGATCAAAGGGAGAAAAATCCACCAGGCCGGTGAGTCTTAAACTGACCCGCCGCACGGGTAAGTCTTCACCGTAACGGTTTAATAGATCAATCACGTGGACGAATAAAAGTTTGGGATCGCGAGTTGGAAAGTCCAACGTGACTTGCCGGCCAAATCCGCCGCCATAGGCTTTGGAATAGCCAATCGCAAGATGGACGGTTTTGGCTTCTTTACCGATATATCTCAGCCGTGCGGCTAACGTATCGGTGATTTCAAAGAGAATCGTTAAGACTTCTTTTAAGGGGGTGTCTTTAAATAAGGTTTGGCCTTCGCCCACACTTTTCATGGGCCGGATGTCCCGTTTTTTATCGGCGATAATACTCGCATCGATGCCATGGGCGTGAAAGTAAAGTTCATCGCCCAAGACGCCAAAGACGCGGGCGAGATGGTCCCGGTTGGCATGCGCCACATCGCCCATGCTAAATAGATTCATTTGATTGAGTCTTTTTTCCATGCGCGAGCCAATCCCCCAAAACTCAGATAAGGGGCGGATGGGCCAAAGCTTTTCAGGGACGTCCGGGTAGCGCCACTCGGCAATCCCGCCGGGGACCTTTTTACTTTCAATGTCTAAGGCGACTTTGGCTAAGAGTAAGGTATCGCCAATTCCGGCTGTGGCGGGAATCCTCGTCTGCTGCCAAATGTCATCCAAAATCATCCGGGCGATCGCTTGGGGCGATTTTTGATACAGCGTCTGATACGGTGTGAGATCTAAAAAGACTTCATCCACACTGTAGATGTGTAAGTCTTCCGGGGCGACGTAATTTAAATAGATGCGAATGATTTCCGCGGAGTATTCCAAATAGGTGCGCATCCGTGGTTTGGCCACGATGAGCCCCGGGATATTATCCGGCAATTCAAACAGTCTTAAACGCCCCGGAATCCCGCGCCGCTTTAAGAAGGGAGATACGGCTAAAACAATGGAGCCTCCACCACGGCCTTGATCAGCCACTACTAGGGGGGTTTCAAACGGGTCTAAGCCCCTGAGTGCACACTCTACGGAGGCGTAAAAGCTTTTGAGATCAACGCATAAAATGTCTCGGGTTGTCTGATATTTTTCCAGCATAAACGCCTCCTTTTAAACGTGGTTTTTAGTGATTATAGCACGAAAAATGATGAAAAAAAGATGAAAAAAACCCCGCATCGAGTGCGGGGCTTAAGCGTGCAAAATGTAATTTTTTTCAGGCGGATTTTGAGGCTCTAAGTTGCGTGAGTAACGCCGCAAAATTTTTCGGTAAAGGCGCTTCAAAGACCATGGGTTTTTGGGTCGTTGGATGCACAAACGAAAGTTTCCTCGCGTGTAGAAACTGACCGACTCCATCGTCTCTGGCACTGCCGTATTTAGGATCGCCTAAGACCGGATGGCCTAAATGCGCCATATGAACCCGGATTTGATGGGTTCTTCCGCTTTCGAGTTCGCAAGCGATATAAGTAGCCTCACTGAAAGATTCTAATACGTGAAAATGCGTGATGGAAGGTTTTCCACTCGGGGTGACCGCCATCGATTGACGTTTCACCGGATGCCGCCCAATGGGCGCATCGATGGTGCCTTTTTCGTGGGCGAGGGTGCCTTTGACTAAGGCGACGTATTCGCGTTTGATGAGCCGCGCTTTAAGGTCGGCTTGCAGGGTGAGTAAGGCCGCTTTATTTTTCGCAATAACCAAAGCCCCAGACGTATCTTTATCCAGCCGGTGGACAATGCCAGGGCGAATCGTATCGTCAAAAGCCCCTAAATCCTTGATTTGATATAAAAGCCCGTGCACGAGGGTGGGTTCTTTCGTGGTCGAGGCGGGGTGGACGGTAAGGCCTTCCGGTTTATTGATTACGGCTACATCCGCATCTTCATAAATGATATCTAGGTTTAAGTCCATGGGGTCTAAGCCCATCACGACCGGTTCTTTATAGATGACGTCTAACGTGTCGCCTTCTAAGACTTTTTGGCTGGCTTTGGCGGGGGACCCATTTATCAGTAGGCGCTCCTCTTTGATCCAGTGATGGATGGTACTGCGGGTTTCACCGAATAAATCACGGGCGGCGATGTCACAGCGTTTCCCCGCGCGTGATGCGTCAACGATCGGCATTTTTTTGTTTCCTTTTAGCTTCAAAAAAGAGCAGATCAATCGCAAATAAAACGACCCCAACGGTCAAATAACTGTCCGCAAAGTTAAAGATGGGATAATCATACGTAAAAATATAGACATCAATAAAATCCACCACATAGCCAAAGCGGACGCGGTCGATGAAATTGCCGATCGTCCCGGCAATTAATAAGACAATGCCGACGCTAAAAATGCGGGCGTTTTTAAAGTCAATCTCCATGGAAAAATACCCAAATACCGCTAAGGCGAACGCAGTCACGATGTAAAAGAACCACTGCGCGCCTTGGAGTAAGCCCCAGGCGGCGCCTTCATTGTGATGATGCGTGATGTATAAAAAGCCTTCAATCCAGGCCACCGAATCATTGAGTGGGATGGCCGCTTCGGCGATGGCTTTGGAGACTTGATCGAGTCCTACGAGTCCTAATATAAGTAATAATATGGGCCAAGATTTCATCGGGCCTCCTTAAAGTTTGGTGTCGTCGATGCCGTTTAAATACGCGGAAATCGGTTCTGCAATGCGTTTCACGCTGCCGGGGTCAAAGGGATTATCCAGCCCTTGGCTCGCTAAAAGCCCGGTGAATGATTTGCTTCCACCCAGGCCGCATAGCCCCACGTATGAATCAAGGGCGGCTTGAGGGGTTTCTTGATGCTTAACCCAGTACTGAAAGGCGACGACTTGGGCGAGCGTGTAATCGATGTAATAAAAAGGGACTGAGAAGATATGGCCTTGTCTAAACCAAAAACCCCCGCGTTCAAAAAACGCGTTATCTTCATAGTCTTTGAAGGGGAGATACTTCTTCTCGACTTCGCGCCACCAGCGTTTACGCTCTAAAGGCGTCATTTCAGGGCGTTCATAAATGCCGTGTTGGAATTCATCCACGGCGACGCCATAGGGTAAGAAACTGAGTGCCCCAGCGAGATGTGTGTATTTATATTTGGCGGTATCTTCTTGGAAGAAATGTTCCATGTAAGGCCAGGCGAGAAATTCCATACTCATCGAATGAATTTCGGCACTTTCTAAAGTGGGCCAGCGGTAAGGCGCCATCAAGTCTTTAGACATATACGCCTGGAAGGCATGACCCGCTTCGTGAGTTAAGACATCCACATCATGGGATGTTCCGTTAAAGTTCGCGAAGATAAAGGGTTTTTTCTCGTCGGCAATAAACGTGCAATATCCTCCACCTTCTTTTCCGGGCTTAGAATCCAGATCCATTAAGTTTTCGTCAATCATCATCTGGAAGAATTTTCCGGTTTCAGGATGCATGTCATGATACATCTTTCTCGCGTTTTCCACTTGCCAGGCACGGTCACCTTTGGGAGCGGGGTTCCCGCTTAAAAAGTTGAGCGCTAAATCGTAGTATTTAAGGTCCTCAATGCCTAAGCGATTCGCTTTTTTATCCATGAGCTTTGCGACTAAAGGCACGACACTCTCATAGATTTGATCGCGGTAGGTTTTCACATCGGCTGCGGTGTAATCGGTCCGTCCGAGTCTCGCATAGGCGAGTTCAATGAAGGATGAAAAGCCAAGTTTTTCAGCCATCTTCACGCGCACCTTGACTAAATCATCGTAAATTCGGTCAAAGGTTTCTTCGTTCGCCTCAAAAAACGCGGCCACTTTTTCTTGCGCGCTTTTGCGTGTGGCGCGGTCTTTACTTTGCATATAAGGCGCCATTTGCGATAGATTCAGCGTCTTCCCATCAAAGTCGATTTCTGCACTGGCAGTCAGTTTTCCGTATTCGGTTACGAGCGCGTTTTCTTTTTGTAAATCTTCGATGATCACATCGTCAAAGGTTTTTTCTGAAAGTGCCAGCTGATCAAACATTAAATTACCATAATGCGCTCTTAAATCTGCTTGATAAGGCGTCTTTAAAAGAATCGTCGCAAACCGTTTTTGATAGGTTCCTAAGGCAGGACTTTCCCGGTCAAAGAACGCTTGTTCTTTGTCATAAAAAGCATCTTTCGTATCAATGGAATGTCGGATGGACGCGAGGGTGCTTTGCGTGTCGACTTGATCATTCAGTGCGTAGTATTCATCCATGACGGGAATCATCGCTGATGCACTCGTAGCTTCTTCGAGGCGTGTTAACAGCGTATCAAACTGCGCTTTGATTTTTTCTAAGTTGGGTCTTTCATAGGTATAATCTTGAAATGGCATAAAGCCCTCTTTCTAAAGCAAGATGGGTGGAACGATGAAACTGAGTACGGCGGTGATGATGAGGTAAGCGGCGCTGAATATCATCATTAAGCGTGGGGCGCTCTTTTGATTTATCATCACCCAGCCCCAGTAAAATGCGAGCGGACCGAGTAACGCAAAAAAGATATAGTGTCCCATGCGAGATAAATCCATCAAGGCTAGATTAATGATCAGCGCTTCATAAATGAG
>CBFHYA010000011.1:0-3860 GCA_965659955.1 Candidatus Izemoplasmataceae bacterium | reverse complement strand
ACCAAAGCCCCGTTTTAATCCACTTCATGAGCGGCCTCCAGGGCGTTTAAGACATCGTCAAAGGTAGACACTTCCACTAATTCAAACGAAGGCTGTTGGATGCTTTGATAGGTCAAAAGCGCTTCTTCAAAGTTAGATCCAGATGGAATGAATAATAGATCGACGTGTTCGCTTTGGGCGGTGTAGACTTTTTGTTTGATGCTACCGACACTACCGATGGATCCATTCAATCCGATGGTCCCCGTCCCCGCAATTTTTAAATCAGAAATCTTCAGTTCAGGGTTTTGGGCCGCGTAAATATATAGCGTATGCATCAACCCTGCACTCGGGCCTCCCACAATCGTGGAGGTCGTCTCATACTCTAATGGCAGGGATGTAATCTCATAATAGGTCGAAAGACTCAAGCCAAAGCGGCATGCTTCATCTTCAAATTTTTCTAATTCTAACGTTTCTTGAGTGCCGTCTTCTTTCGTGACGACGACTTCGGCGGTTTCGCCGCACGTCGCGTTCGCAAACGCATCAAAGAGATCACTCGACCCATTGACCGACTCAACCCGATCGCCAATGTCTAAGCCTTGGCCGGATGCGTAATCATAAATCAAATAGACCAGGGTTTTTTCCTCATAGGTAATTGCAAGCCCCAGTGATTCATAAGCTGTAATGATCGCTTTATCAATGGACGAGTTACGGGCAACTTGACCGCTTTCAAAGCGCACCGTATTACTGATCGAAAGCTGGGCGTCACTGAGCGGCGTCACATCGATGCTCGGGCTGTATTGGGCGACCCACCACTGAAAGATGGTCGGTCGGTTAAAGCTCATGATGTAAATGGCTGAAAGATCGGCGTCACTTTCGGCCGCGTTTTCAAAGGTAATAAACGTATCTAAGGGTTCTAAATTGCCGGGGGCTTCCAACCGGTAATCCACCCGGAACACGAATAAACTTAAAAGGATGAAAAGTGGGATGAGACTGAGCGCCTTTTTAAGCACGCTCAATGCGAAACCTCTATATCCACCGGTGCCATCTGACGGATGGTAACACCCGCATCCGAAAGCATCCGTTTGGACGCTTTAAACGAATCTTTGTCTTGGTATTTATCCGAGCCATAAATGATGGTTTTAATCCCCGATTGAATGATCAATTTCGCGCATTCATGACAGGGAAATAACGTCACATACATGGACGCATCTTCCAAAGACACCGTCGCATTCAAAATGGCGTTGGGCTCGGCGTGGACCACGTATGGATATTTGGTCTCTAAGAATTCGCCTTCTTTATCCCAGGGATATAAATCATCCGAAAGCCCATTGGGAAGGCCGTTATAGCCAATTCCGACGATGTGATTTTTGGGATTGACGATGCAGGCCCCAACTTGCGTGGAAGGGTCTTTGGAGCGCTTAGCTGATAAAGCAGCCACGCCCATGAAATACGTATCCCAGGCTAAATAATCATCCCGTTTCATCGTTTACACATCCTTATAGGAAGCTAAATTGATGTGGCAATACCCATTCGGGTTTTTATTTAAATAGTTCTGGTGGTAGGCCTCAGCCGGGTCATAATGCACCCCCGATTTAATCTCAATGGTAATGGGTTTTGCGTATTCACTTTGTTTGAGGTTAATATACGCACGCAAAGTCTCTTCGTCTTCGTCATCTAAGTTATAAAACCCCGTGCGGTACTGGCGGCCAATGTCATTCCCTTGACGGTTCACGGCAGTCGGATCGACAATGTTAAAGAAATGATCGAGCAAGGTTTCAAAATCAATCACGCTTTCATCAAACGAAAGTTTAACCGCTTCGACGTGCCCACTGCTCGCACAGACTTGTTCATACGAGGGAGTTTTAAAAGGCCCATCGGCGTACCCCACTTCCGTGGATGTGACGCCTTCAAGTTGTTGAAAATACGCTTCGACGCCCCAAAAACAGCCGCCCGCTAGAATGATGGTTTTCATTGTATCACCTTCTTGATAATGATTTCTGCTGCTTTTAAGCCCGCCATCGCGGGCGAAAAGATACTGGATGCGACACACCCTGCGCCATCGGCGGGAATATCGGTGGGTGCGTCATTCCATATGACTTCAATGGTTTTAAACTTCGGATGCATCTTGAAATGCCGTCTTAAGACCCGCGCAATCGGATCGTAATTGGTTTTGGCGAGTGTCGTATGAATCATCGTCCCGCTGCCCAGCCGGTTGCCTTGGGCTAAAACACTCAATACGGGTATGTCACGTTCTAAGCACGCACTGATCAGCGCTTTTTTGGCCGGCATATCATCGATCGCATCGATGATGTAATCCGGCTTAAACGCAAAAAGCGTTTCATCCATGGTCGTGTCATACACCTCTTGGAGGGCATGAACCTGGGTATCAGGGTTGATATCACAGACATGGGTTTTAAGCCACTCGGTTTTAGGCATGCCGACCGTCGATTCAAACGCCATCAATTGGCGGTTAATATTGCCGGTTTCGACCGTATCCGGATCCACGATGATGAGCTGTCCTATACCGGTTCTTGCCAGGGCCATGACACTATATGACCCAACACCACCACACCCAATGACTGCGACCGTGGTGTGTTTGAGCGCTTCCAGTCCGTCAAAATCAACGAGCGGGAGTAAACTTTTAAATCTCATTTTAAATGCAGTTCTTTTTTCTGAAGGTCACTGATGGGGCCAGGGGCTTCACTCATGAGATCTTGGGCAGAACTGGTTTTCGGAAAGGCGATGACGTCACGGATATTATCGGTATGCGCTAAAATCATCGTCAAACGGTCCAGTCCAAAGGCAATCCCGCCGTGCGGTGGGACCCCATAGCGCATCGCATCTAAGAAAAAGCCAAAGCGTTCTTTCGCTTCATCTATTGATAACCCGAGATGCCCAAAGACCGCCGATTGAATGGCTTGGTCATAAATTCTCAAAGACCCTCCGCCCACTTCATGGCCATTAATGACGACATCATAGGCATGACTCATTAAGTTTTCAGGATGATTTTGAATGGTGGCTAAATCCCCTTTGGGCAGTGTAAACGGATGATGAGTGGCGTAATACCGCGCGGTTTCTTCGTCGTATTCAAACATCGGCCAATCGGTAATAATCGCCGCCCTATGGGGCGCATCTTTGATCAGGCCTAATTGATCGCGCAAGGCGAGACGGATTCTGCCTAAGGCCGTGTCGGCTTTGGCCCCGATGGCAAGGATGAGGGTATCCCCGGCGTTTAAGGTTTGGTTTAATGCGTCTGTTTGCGCTTCACTTAAGTGTTTGACCAGTGAGCCAGATAGCGCGTCTTCTTTTTTGATGAAACTAAAGGTGACGTTTAGATCGTGAATTAAATCTTTAAAGCCATCCAGGACTTTCCGGGTTAATGAGGCATTTTCACCTTCGACGTGGATGCCTTTAATTTTCTTACCTTGAATAAAGTCTAAGGGAATATCACCCAGTAAGGGCGCATAGTCCTTTAGAGTAAGCCCAAATCGTAAATCCGGTTTATCAGAGCCATACTGACTCATGGCCTCTAAGTAGGTCAGGCGTTGGAATGGGGTATCCGCTAATGGTTCACCCACTTCTTTAAAGATATGACGGACTAAGCCTTCGGCCATCGCGGTAATGTCATCCTCACTTAAAAAGGCAGTTTCAATGTCAATTTGCGTAAATTCGGGTTGACGGTCTTTTCTTAAGTCTTCATCACGGAAACATTTCGCGATTTGATAGTATTTTTCGAATCCGCCCACCATAAGGAGCTGTTTAAAGATCTGCGGGGACTGTGGGAGCGCGTAAAAATCCCCATCATAAAGCCTTGAGGGGACCACGTAATCGCGGGCACCTTCCGGGGTGGATCGCGTTAAAATCGGCGTTTCAATTTCTAA
>CBFHYA010000010.1:34951-37580 GCA_965659955.1 Candidatus Izemoplasmataceae bacterium | reverse complement strand
GTCTTCTTACAATACGATTCAGGAAAACTAAACGTCGGTAAAGCCGTCGGTCATGGTCAACTTCACATTACAAAGGATTTAAAAATACGCGATATTTTTACGTCCAGTGTGGAACTTTTAACCGGGGAAATCGGTGAAGATTTCGCCTACTACTTTAAATCCTCTGAACAAATCCCATCGGTCGTTTCTTTAGGAGTTAAAGTCGATGAGAACAATAACATCATCGGGGCGGGCGGCATCATCTTACAAATGCTTCCGGGATTTAAAGATGAACACCTTAATGCGGTGGAGGATGCCTTCAAAAAACTCCCGCATGTCTCGTTCATGTTGGAAGATGGATTGACCCCTGAAGATATCTTGAATCAAATCACAAATGACCATCAACTCTTAGAATCAATGCCTCTCAAATATCAGTGTGATTGCAGCCGGGATAAATTTGAACGCGGTTTGATTTCACTGGGTGAAAAAGAACTAAACACGATGATTGAAGAAGACGGCCGCATTGAAACGGTATGTCATTTCTGTATGAAGAAATATACGTTTGATGAAATTGATATTAACGGTCTCATTGAAGAAAGTAAAAAATAAGTGTCCGAATAAAAGACACTTTTTTTATGGTTCATATTCAGTTCACATTCCATATTTAAAATGGGGTCAAACCACTTAAAGGAGACTGAATATGTTAGTACTTAAATCCATTAAAAAAGATTATGTTTCAGGCACCACGACTGTCCATGCCCTCAAAGGAATCAACTTGACGTTTAGAAAGAATGAGTTTGTCAGTATTTTAGGGCCTTCTGGCTGTGGGAAAACCACATTACTTAACCTAATTGGCGGACTCGATCAATACACATCTGGAGATCTTGTTATCCAAGGTAAAAGTACCAAAAAGTTTAAAAATGCGGATTGGGATGCGTACCGGAATGCATCCGTTGGATTTGTCTTTCAAAATTACAACTTGATTAGCCATTTGAGTGTCTTGAATAATGTTGAAATGGCGCTATCCTTGTCTGGTGTTTCCCAAGCGGAACGAAAACGCCGGGCCAAGAAGGCTTTGACCGATGTCGGTTTGAGTGACCAATTCAACAAAAAACCGAATCAACTCTCCGGGGGACAAATGCAACGGGTAGCCATTGCAAGAGCATTGGTGAATGACCCAGACATCTTACTTGCAGATGAACCTACAGGTGCATTGGATTCCAAAACCAGTGAACAAATCATGGCGTTAATTCAAGCCATCTCCAAAGATCGTTTAGTGATTATGGTGACACATAACGCAGACATTGCACATCAATATTCTGACCGAATCATTGAATTATTAGACGGCGAAGTTCTCTCGGATACGAATCCTGAAAAAGATCCAGAACTTTCCGATAGTCTGACATTAAAAAAGACCAATATGAACTACATGACTGCCCTCATTTCAAGCTTTAAAAACTTATTTACTAAGAAGACTAGAACCTTTATTACAACACTTGCAGGAAGTATTGGAATTATTGGGGTTGCCTTAGTTTTAGGTATCTCAAATGGGACGACCGATTATATAGACACTATTGAATCGGATACTCTATCAGGATTTCCAATCACTGTGGATCAGTTTGCTATTGCTGAACTTGAACCCGATGGGCCGGGAGGTATATTAGCACCGAATGCGACTTCAGAGCGTGCGTTCACAGACGCTCCAACCATTTACTCGTATGATCAGTCATCTTCATCAACGTTGCATCAAAACGTCTTTACAGCTGATTTTCTAGAATACATCGATGACATGGATTCATCCTTTTACAATTCACTGACATACACAATGCAATTAGAACTCAATATCCTAACACTCTCAGAAGCCAATACGCCCATAAAAGTAGAAATTGGCAGTGAATCAAACGGACCGTTTGCTGCATCTAATTCCGTCTTTGAAATCCCCGATAATGAAGAATTTATTTTATCGCAATACGACCTCTTAGAAGGGTCCTATCCAAATTCTGCAAATGAAGCAGTACTTGTGGTGGGAACTGAAAATGAATTAAGTGTTGAATTCTTAGATAGTATTGGGTTAGATATTGAAAGTGAATATGCCTTTTCTGACCTTTTGAATAAGTCTTTTAAAGTCATTCCGAATGATCTTTATTACGTACAAAATGACACCCGGTTTGTCGCTTCGAGTGACTTAGAATCGATGTATGATTCTCCCGAAGCTATCGAACTCAATATCGTTGGTATATTAAGGTTAAACGCTGATGCATCCAGTGAGCTTTTAAATCCTGGCATTGGGTATACGTCTAAATTAACCGATATCATGGTTGATGACGCCCTCGAATCAGCGATAGTTCAAGCTCAATTAAGTGATTCTTCGGTAAATGTTTTAACGGGACTTCCCTTCAATGAAGTTCTAACCTACGATGATGTTTTAGGAAACATTGGGGGTGATTCCCGTCCTTTGTCCATTCAAATTTATCCAGTTTCCTTTGAATCCAAAGACGATATTAAAGCCTACATTGATGCGTATAATGAAACCGTAACGGGGGACAACATTATTGTCTATACAGACATTGCAGAAAGCATCTCTTCCACCATTGGCGAATTAGTCGATAACATTACCATCATCTTGGCTTCGTTTGCAGGAATTAGTTTG
>CBFHYA010000010.1:32902-34851 GCA_965659955.1 Candidatus Izemoplasmataceae bacterium | reverse complement strand
AAAGCATCTCTTCCACCATTGGCGAATTAGTCGATAACATTACCATCATCTTGGCTTCGTTTGCAGGAATTAGTTTGGTGGTATCTTCCATCATGATTGGAATTATTACGTACGTCAGTGTGATTGAGCGGACGAAAGAAATTGGTGTCATGCGGAGTTTAGGGGCCCGTAAAAAAGACATTTCAAGAATTTTTAACGCCGAAACCATTCTCATCGGTCTGGCGGCTGGACTCCTTGGAATCGGCATTTACTTTGCCTTACAATTCCCCATTAACATCCTCATTGATTCACTGATTGACGTTCAAAACTTTGCCGGACTTGATATTATAAGTGCAGGTGCCCTCATTATTTTAAGCAGCTTCCTCACTTTATTCGCAGGCATTGTACCTGCCCGGATAGCAGCTAATAAAGATCCTGTTGAGGCTTTAAGAACCGAATAGGAGTGCTATGTTTAATCTTTTAGTTGTGGAAGACCATCCCCACATCCGAACCATCATTGAAAAGAACTTATCCAACGCTGGCTATCATGTGTTCACCGCTGATAACGGAGAAACAGCGCTTGAGCTTTTTTACCAGAAAAAAATGGACGCGGTGATCACAGATATCATGATGCCAGTGATGGATGGGAATTCATTAGTAAAAGCCATTAGAAATGAGGATACCGAGATTCCCATCTTGATGCTTACTGCGCTTGAAACATACAAAGATAAAGAAAAAAGCTTTGAAACAGGCTCTGATGACTATATGGTTAAACCGGTTGATATGAAGGAATTACTCCTTCGGATTAAAGCACTTTTAAGACGAGCTCAAAAGACGGCTGACACCCATATTTCACTGCCGGATATCAAATTAGATTACCGAGCTAAAACATGTGTGATCAATGGGCAGTCTGTTCCTTTAAAACTTAAAGAATTTGAGCTATTATATTTCCTCACATCAAATAGTCCCAATGTGTTTTCAAGGGATCAACTACTCGATGAAATCTGGGGCTATGACAGTGAATCATTTGAACGAACCATTGATACCCATATCAAATCACTTAGACAAAAAATCACATCCCATCACCTTCAAATAAAAACGGTTCGAGGATTGGGATATAAGGTGGAAATTCATGCGTAAGCTCAGTTATCGCATCATCGTATTTACCTTTATTGGTTTTTTAATCGCCGCCGTTTTACCGCGCATTTTATTGGTCGCAATATTCGGTGAAAATTTTATCACCACTCAATCTAATGACCCATTCATAGTGGGTACCCTTTCGGCTTTAATCATTTATATTCTTTTTTATTCATTAGTCATCCACCGGATTGTCATCAAGCGAGTGAATGCTTTAAGCGATGCGACCCAACAAGTTAAAGATGGTAACTTTGATTTTGCCTTAGAAGATAAAGCGCATGATGAAATTGCCCGGCTCACTGATAATTTTAATGCCATGACACAAGGCCTCAAATCTAATGAATATCTCAGCCGAGATTTCGTGAAAAACTTCTCCCACGAGTTTAAGACTCCACTTGCAGTGATCAAAGGTTACGCTGAATTAATCGGAGATACAAACACATCCAGTAAAGATAAAAAAAGTTACTTAAATTTCATTTTGCATGAAGTCGACCGGCTGTCTCACATGGCTCATAACATCTTAGAGATATCACTGCTTGAAGATACATCAAGGCCCCTACAAAAGACGACCTTTAATCTGGGCGATATGGTCAAAAAGATTGAAAAGGATTTATCGATAAAAGCCAGTCAAAAAAACGTATCTTTTGCCCTTGAGATGGATGAGTTGATAATCAATACCAACGAAAATCTCATGTATCAAGCGTTGCTCAATCTCATGGATAATGCCGTTAAGTTTTCAGATCCCAACACCGTGATTTTAGTGGAGTTAAATGCATCAAATCCGCAGCAATTTAAAATCACCAACCTAGGACCAAGCATTCCAAAAGAAGATC
>CBFHYA010000010.1:28264-32805 GCA_965659955.1 Candidatus Izemoplasmataceae bacterium | reverse complement strand
TTTTTATACGCTCTCCAATCAAACAGATTCTAACTCTACGGGTGTGGGCTTAACCCTCGTCAATAAAATCATTCAAAGGCTAGGGCATTCCATCCAATTTAGTTCAGAAAATAATCAAACAACATTTATCATTACACTCCATTAAAAACCGCATCCATCGATGAAAATCGAATGGATGCGGTTTTTTAAGGTAAGGGGAATGGCTGGACTAAAGTTAAGACTTTTACTTTCACTTTAGAAAGTTCACCATCATCCACTGTGAGAGCTTGATGGATGAGGTCGGCCACTTGAATCATCTCTTTTTCTTTGAACCCTCGGGTGGTTAACGCAGGCGTTCCTAAGCGAATACCGCTGGAAACAAAGGGACTTTCATCATCGTTGGGGATGGAGTTTTTATTGCAAGTGATATTCACAGATTCCAGCCGTTTTTCGGCCCATTTGCCTGTCACACCGAATGACGATTTCACATCGACTAAAACCAGATGATTGTCGGTGCCACCGCTGATGACCCGGAAGCCAAGTTCACTGAGGCGAGTCGCTAAGGTTTGTGCGTTTTGGATGATTTGGATTTGGTACGTTTTAAAGTCTTCGCTCATGGCTTCTTTAAATGCGACGGCTTTGGCCCCAATAATATGCATCAGAGGTCCGCCTTGAATACCGGGGAAAACTTTAGAGTTGATGGCTTTAATGAGTGCTTCATCGTTCGTCAAGATAAGTCCACCTCTGGGACCCCTTAACGTTTTATGCGTGGTGGTGGTGACCACATCCGCGTGGGGAAAAGGACTGGGATGAACCCCGGCGGCCACGAGCCCTGCAATGTGGGCCATGTCCACCATCAGCTTCGCCCCAACTTTATCGGCCATGGCTTTAAAACGCGCAAAATCAATCGTTCTTGGATATGAGCTATACCCCGATATAATCAGTTTAGGTTTGATTTCAAGGGCCATCTTTTCAATGGCATCGTAATCCAGCATTTCAGTAGTGAGGTCCACGCCATAATGGGTGAATGTATAGTCTTCGCCTGAAAAACTCATAAAGTGACCATGCGTTAAATGGCCTCCATGATCAAGTCCCATCGCTAAGACTTTATCGCCGTGATTTAAAATCGCCCGAAATACGGCTTGATTGGCACTGCTTCCTGAGTGCGGTTGAACATTGGCATATTGAACATTAAATAATTGTTTCGCGCGCTCAATCGCTTCGGTCTCAATTTTATCCACGACCGCGCAGCCCCCATAGTAGCGTTTACCTGGGTAACCTTCTGCGTATTTATTGGTTAAAATGGATCCCCCTACTTCTCTAACCGCAGGGGACGCAAAGTTTTCTGAGGCAATCAGTTCAAGGTGTTCAAATTGCCTGGTTCTTTCTTCTTCTATATAATCAAAGATAATATCTTTCATGATTTTACACACTCCTTGTAAGACGCCTTTATTGTATCAAAATTTCACTGAAAAAACTTGACGCAAAAGCCACGGAGATTTTATGAAACAAATATGGTTAAAACGTACGGATAAAAGGCTCATCGAACTTGAAAAAAAAGACGCCAAACTGACGCGTCTTTTTGACGATGTGGGGGATTTAGCCATCGAAATATCCTGGGAGATGTTTCCCTTTATGGTCTTTACCATTCTCGGGCAACAACTCTCCGTGAAAGTCGCTCAAACCCTGTTTCAAAGAGTGCGTGATGCCTGCCTTGGAACACTTGATGCGGCCCGCGTTTTAAACATCCCGCATGAACGCTTAAGAGAGATCGGATTATCCAATCGAAAAGCTGAATATCTACACGCCTTATCGGAAGCTTCCTTAAAGGGACACTTAGATATCAAAAGGTTTGACCTTGATCAAAAAGAAGCCATTTTTAAACACTTTCAAATGATTCGGGGCATTGGCCCTTGGTCGGTGGATATGATGATAATGTTTGTCCTGGATGATATGGACCATTTTTCCAAAAAAGACTTAGGACTCATTCATGGGTATAATCGGTTTTTTGATTTTCAGTTATCACCGGATGAAATAGAAAAGGACGCCTTAAATTGGCGTCCTTATCGGAGCATCGTGGCCCATTATTTATGGCACGTCCACGATCGTTAAAGAATTTCTAAGGCAAAGCGTAATACAAATACTACTAAGAGCGCCCACATCACTGGGTGAACGTCTTTCGCACGTTTGGATGCCGCCATGGTGATGGGATAAAAGATAAAGCCCATGGCGATACCTTCTGCGATGGAATACGCTAAAATCATAAATACGATGGTGAAAAACGCCGGAATCACAGCCGCTTTATCGTCGAAATCTAAATCTCTCAGTTGGCCAATCATGAGCGCCCCCACCATAATCAACGCCATGGCAGTGACTGGGGAATAGACGATGGCTTCACCGAAATCATTAAAGCCAACCACCACGCCATTGACCACGCTGAGCACGGGGTATAAAAGCAATGCAAGAACAAATAGAAGTGCGACCGTGACACTGGTCAGGCCGGTTCTTCCACCTTGTTCAATCCCGGTGGTACTTTCCACATAACTCGTGACCGTTGAAGTTCCTAAAGCCGCCCCGATGACAGTCCCTAAAGAATCGGCAACGAGTGGGGCGTTTCCGCCTTCAAGCTCACCGTTTTCGTTAATTAAATTGGCTTCTTTGCCAATTCCAATTAACGTCCCAGCGGTATCGAAGAAGTCGACAAACAAGAACGTAAAGATGATTAAGAATGCTTCGGGGGATGATAAAAGTTCACCAAAACCACCGAGGAAAGAAAATCCGATTTCAGAAAGCCCTGAAAATAAGCCATCGAGACCTTGAGCAGAATAAGCTGGCATGTATTCCACACCCAATAAGCCTAAAACCACACCGACCACCGTGGTGACAGCAATCGCAATGATGATGGAAAATTTATTGCCGGCCGCATAAAGCGATACGGCAACCACAAGACCGAATAACCCTAATAAAACCGCGGGATTAGAAAAGTCTCCAAGCGCCACGAGTGTTGCGCCATCATCCACAATAATCCCTGCATTGGTCAGGCCAATAAAGGTAATGAAAAAACCGATCCCGGCACCAACGGCAATTTTTAATGCATCGGGAATGGCATCGATCACATATTTTCTCAGTCCACTGACAGAGATAATTAAAAATAATACCCCAGAAATAAACACGGCAGCGAGGGCGGCTTGATACGAAAGCCCATAGCCAAATACGACCGTGAATGTAAAGAATGCATTCACGCCCATGCCAGGTGCAAGAGCGACGGGATAGTTCGCAAAAATCCCCATGATGAGGGTGGCGATTAATGCGGACAGCGCGGTGGCTAAAAAGACGCCTCCAAAAGGCATACCTGTTTGCGCAAGCATCGCCGAGTTGACCGGCAAGATATATGCCATCGCCAAAAAGGTGGTGAGGCCTGCTAACACTTCAGTTTTCACTGAAGATCCGCGTTCGCGGATTTTGAAGAAACTCATAATTCTTTCCAAAATAAAAAACCTCCTAATTTTTTGGCCAGTATCATGGAACCACAAAAAAGAAGATTTGCGGGTATCATAGTCTCTTCATTTACGGCGAAGAGGTAGAAACAGTTGAGCCATATTCTCAACCATATATGATACTAACCTACTTTCATTTAATCAAAAAAGATGGCATTTGGCTATCTTTTTTTGTAAAAATTTTCAAAAAAATTTACATTTTTTTCAGTTGTTGACTTCCCACGCGGAATAAGGTGAATTCTACCGCCATTAAAAAGAGTAAAATGAGGAGCCCAGAGACCATCCAAAACGGGGATGGCAAGAGTTGAATGAGCACATCATTCGATCTGAGTATCCAATCATCATTGGAGAAGAAAAGTTCGTGAAAGAGCGTAAATATCCGAGCGAAATCAATCAAAAACCATGTCCCAATAAAAAGTGTAAACATCAGGGGGATCACAAACATCGAACGCAACGTTAAATAAAACTCTTTGGGGTTTTTACGGTATTCAAAGAACAGTAATGCCCCCGCGATCAATCCACTGAAAACGGCCACAATTCTTAACGTGGTATATAAATCTTTGACATCTTCCATGTGACGGATTTCAATGTCACGCATTAAGACATCACTCGATTCAGGGGTTGCTCCAAACGTGAGATCATCATGCCGGTAATTGAGATAATCAATCAGCTCACGGGCCACATATCCATGATCATAAGTAATCTCGGCGTGGGATGCATAACGGCCCTCTGACACACTCAAATACCACCGGCTGGTTAAGAGTTGGGCGGCAAGCATTACGATAAAAATCAGCGATAAGATTTGGATGAGGATTCGGGTAAGCTTACGCATAGAGTCCCAATCGTTGATAAATCGCATCGACATGAACGAGCGCTTGATGGGGATCAAAACACGCATCAATTTCAGCATCGGTCAGTAAGGCTGTAATGGCCTTCGTGGTTTTTAAAACATCTTTGAAATGACGGTCTTCATCCCGGGCTTGAAAGGTTAAGGGTTGAATCGTATCGTAGGCTTCTTCCCTGGTCCACCCTTTTTGAATAAGGGCATGCAAGACATACTGTGAA
>CBFHYA010000010.1:14898-28166 GCA_965659955.1 Candidatus Izemoplasmataceae bacterium | reverse complement strand
GAAGATAACACCATTGGTAAGTTGAATGTGTTCCAACATTTTTTCTTCATAGACATCAATTCCATCTAAGACGCGCTCCATCCGGTCCAGCATGTAATCCACTAAACTAATCGCATCTGGAATGATGACCCGTTCGACCGATGAATGGGAGATGTCCCGTTCGTGCCAAAGCGCCACATCTTCATAGGCTGGAATCATATAGCCCCGAACTAAACGGGCTACACCCATGAGGTTTTCACTGGCGATTGGATTGCGCTTATGAGGCATTGCCGATGAGCCTTTTTGGCGCAGGCCAAAGGCTTCTTTGACTTCGCCGATTTCACTGCGTTGGAGATGTCTAATTTCGAGGGCGATTTGTTCCACTCCCGTCGCAATGAGGGCGAGGACATGTAGGTAATGGGCGTGCCGGTCCCGGTTGATGACTTGGGTCGAAATGGATACTGGATTTAAATTTAAAAACCGGCAGACTTCTTCTTCAAGTTTTAACCCCGTGTGGGCATATGTCCCTACAGCCCCTGAAATTTTTCCCACCTCAATGCCTTTTCGTGCTTCTTTAAAGCGTTCTAAATGACGAGTAAATAAATCATGCCACAAAGCGAATTTTAAGCCAAAGCTTGTCACATCGGCATGCATCCCGTGGGTTCTTCCAATGATCGGGGTGTTCTTGTAGGTGAGTGCGTGTCTTTTAAGGGTTCCTAAGAGTTTCACCAGTCCCGCTTCTAATCCTTGATTGGCACTTTTAAACGCAAGTCCCAGGGCCGTATCCACAATATCGGTCGACGTTAACCCGTAATGAAACCATTTTTTTTCGTCACCTAAATTGCGGGTGACACTGCGGGTAAAGGCAATCACATCGTGGTGCGTGTCTTTTTCAATGCGTTCAATGTCTTTCACATCCACATCGACACCGGCTTCGATTTTCTCGTAATCTTCTTCCGGCACTTTACCGAGTTTGACGTACGCTTTTAAAGCGGCAAGTTCAACTGTTAAAAACCGGTCGTAGCGTTCATAATCGGAAAATAAAGCGTCCAACCAAGGACGTTGATAGCGTGCAATCATTCAGCACTCCTTTGCGCTTCATAAGCGTCTAGTGTATTTTCTAATAACGCAGTAATCGTCATCGGACCGACCCCTTTAGGGACGGGTGTGATGGCTTTTGCAATGGGTTCAATTTCGGTAAAATCCACATCGCCTAAAAGTTTCCCATCGACCCGGTTAATACCCACATCAATGACCGTTGCCTCGGGCCTTACATAATCGGCGGTAAGAAATTTTGCGCGGCCAATGGCGACCACTAAAATATCCGCGCTTAACGTATGCGATTTAAGATCTTCAGTCTTGGAATGACAGACGGTTACGGTCGCATTTTTTTGTAAGAATAAATGGATGAGCGGGGTGCCCACAATTTGACTACGCCCGATGATGACGACATGTTTTCTTGCGACTTCAATGTCGTAAGCATCCAGTAACATCATAATCCCTCTGGGCGTTGCTGGGACGAGTCCTTTTCGGTGTTGAAACAAAGCTGCCACATTTAAAGGATGAAATCCATCCACATCTTTCTTCGGGTCAATCGCTTCCATCACTTGATCGACGTTCATCCCTGCTTTTAAAGGAAGCTGCACTAAAATGCCGTGCACACCGGAATCGTCATTGAGTCTTTTTATGGTCTTCAAAAGAGCCGCTTCATCCAAGGTCGTGTCGTGAATAATCGTAGATTTGATCCCCACTTTTTGAGCCGCTTTTTCTTTGGCTTTGACATATGTGTGAGAGGCTGGATTTTCCGTCGTCAAAATGACCACCAAATGCGGGGGTTCACTGAAAGTTTCCACGCGTTTTTTAAGCGCGTCTTGACGGGTGATGGAAAGAGCTTTGCCGTCTAAAATCATGTGGGCTCCTTATTTCAGATATAAAGGGCTATATTTTTCTTTCAAGTAACGAATATAATACGATGCATCAAACGGTTCATGGGTCACATCAAGTAGTATTTCTTCAGGGGATTTTGATTTCCCAAAACGATGAATTTTATCTTTTAACCACGCATTGATTTTTGGAATATCATTGGCTTTTATCACGGCGTCAAGGTCGAGTTCTTTGAGCATAGAGTAATAAATTTGCGCCGCATAAGCACTGCCTAAAGCGTAGGTGGGGAAATACCCAAACGCGCCGCCACTCCAGTGCACATCTTGCAAGAGTCCATCGGTATCTTTTTTTACGGTTAAATTGAGGTAGTCTTTCACCTTTTGATTCCATACATCCGGTAACTCATCCAGCGACAGTCCATCATTAAAAATCGCCCGTTCACATTCATACCGGATCATAATGTGCAAGGGATAGGTCAGTTCATCGGCTTCCACCCGGATGAAGGATTGTTCAACCCAGTTGATCCCGAGATAAAAGGTGTTCACATCAACATCCTTTAAGGCGTCTGGGAATAAGGATTTTAACTTTGGATAATGGACATCCCAAAACGCTTTGGACCGGCCGATAACATTTTCATAAAAGCGCGATTGTGATTCATGAATGCCCATCGATGTTCCGCCTTTTAAACGGGTATCGTTCAAGGCTTCATCAATCCCCATTTCATAGGTTGCATGGCCCAGTTCATGAATGCCCGCAAAGATGGATGAAAAGACAAAATCTTCCAAATATCTGACAGTGTAACGGACGTCACCGGGGTGTGTATTCCACGTGAATGGATGCACACTTTCTTTGAGTAATCCTTTATCTAAATCATAATCAAAGACTTCATTGAGATATTCCACAAATGCTTTTTGTCCGGCTTTTGGGAAATGCCGGTCAATAAAGGCAGGTTTTTCGGGGCGATGATTTAAAACCTCTTGGACAAAAGGCACGAGATCTTTACGAATGACATCAAAGAATGCATCGTATTTTTCCATGGTCATGCCTTCTTCAAAATCATCCAATAATACATTGTAAGGTTCCGCGGTTTCCCCGCGGTAGCCAATCAATTTTTTTTGCATCTCGATGATTTGACCGAGTGTTGGTTTAAAGCTCTCATAATCATCGTTGGCTTTCGCATCTTCCCAGGTTCTTTGAGCCAAGGTGAGTAGCTTATTGTAAGCCGCATATTCATCGGCAGGAATTTGATTCACTTTGGATAATGATTTATGGGCTTTTTGGACGCTTTTTTGATCAAGCTCTGAAAGGCTTGAATTATTCATTAAGGCATCCAATAATTCACGGTATTCATCACTCGTCCATAGCTCAAAGGCTTCTTGAGAGATGATGCTTTGCATATCTGCCCGGCGTTTAAATGCCCCCTTAGGTGCTTCAGTGGATGAATCCCATCCCACCACATTGAGGACATATTGATACGCGGCAAGTTTCTTTTCTAACGCTTTAAATGATTCTAATTGTGTCATAGTTTTCTCCTTTTAAAAGAGTCCGTCAACGCGGCCATCTTCATTGAGTTTCATGTGTACAGCAGAAGGTATTTTAGGCAGTCCTGGCATCGTCATCATATTCCCGGTTAAGGCGACGATAAAGCCAGCCCCAATCGAGGGTCTGAGTTCTCGGATGGTGAGCGTAAAATCACGGGGTCTTCCCATTTTTTTTGGGTCATCAGATAGACTCGATTGCGTCTTCGCCATGCAGATGCGTAAGTCGCTCCAACCCGCTTTTTTAAAGGTTCTTAGTTGACGTTTGGCAGACTCTGAAAACACAACGTCGCGGGCACCGTATACAGTTTGGGCAATGGTCTTGATTTTTAGTTCGAGTGAATCGCTGGGTATGTATAGCGGTTTAAATTGGCTGGGTTTTTCGAGGGCTTCTAAGACTTTGTGAGCGAGCTCAACGCCCCCCTCACCCCCGTTTGCAAATACCTTAGATAAGGCATAGGGATGATTTTTTTCTTCGAGTAAACGGCTGAGCCTTTCGATTTCTTTTTGCGTATCGGTAGGAAATTCGTTGATTGCAACCACATACGGGAGTCCAAATGTTTGAATGGTTTCAATGTGTTTTTCGAGATTTTCAAAGCCTTTTTCTAACGCCTGAACATCTTCGTTTTTTAAATCATCTTTACGCATTCCTCCGTGCATTTTTAACGCCCGGATGGTGGCGACAATCACGACAGCATTTGGGGTGAGTTCGCCTTCTTGGGTTTTGATATTTAAGAATTTTTCAGCCCCCAAGTCGGCCCCAAAGCCCGCTTCTGTGACGACGTAGTCTGAGAGTTTTAAAGCCAGTTTTGTGGCGATGATGGAATTACAGCCGTGGGCAATATTAGCAAACGGTCCGCCGTGCACTAAGGCCGGGGTGCCTTCTAAGGTTTGAACGAGGTTGGGTTTAATCGCATCTTTTAAAATCATCGCGACGGCCCCTTCAGCTTTTAAGTCACCTACGGTAATGGGCGTGCGTGACTTCGTGTAACCGATGACCATCCGTTTGAGTCTCACTTTTAAATCTTCAACATCTTTGGCGAGTGTTAAGACGGCCATGACTTCGGAAGCCACTGAAATGTTAAAGCCATCTTCTCTAGGGATGCCTTGACCAATTCCCCCGAGCCCAATGGTAATATTTCTTAGGGCTCTGTCATTCATGTCCATCGCCCGTTTCCAGGTAATTCGGTTCACATCGATATCAAGTTCATTGCCTTGATAAATATGGTTATCAATCATCGCGGCGATCAGGTTATTCGCCGTGGTAACGGCGTGAATGTCTCCAGTGAAATGAAGGTTTAAATCTTCCATGGGAACCACCTGAGAATATCCCCCACCCGCTGCACCACCTTTGACTCCAAAGACTGGACCAAGTGATGGTTCCCTGAGAGCAATCATCGCGCTTTTACCAACTTTGGTAAGGGCTTGACCGAGGCCGACTGTGGTGGTTGATTTTCCTTCCCCTGCGGGGGTTGGGTTGATCGCAGTGACTAAAATGAGTTTCCCATCTTCCGCCGTTTTTAAGCGGTCAAAAATGGCTAAATCAATTTTGGCTTTCGTCGAACCATAGTGCTCAAGTTCTTCGAGATGAATGCCCGCAGACTTGGCAATTTTTCCAATCGGTTGGGGCGTGTGTGCCTGGACAATTTCTAAATCAGATGGTGGCATACATTCTCCTTTAATACAAGGTGGTTTATTAGAATCGGGTAGACTTCGTATGATATACTTTAACCCGTAGGAATGGTGTCATGATAAAACAACAAATTCTTAAACACTCAGAACCCATTGTATTAATGCTAAGTTTCCTTTCGTTGATTGGAATCTTTTTTCAAGTCCGTGATGGATCCGGTATTTATAACGGCATCTATATCGCTCTTTTTATGGTAACACTTCTAGTCTATCCTGGCCTCATGGCATGGATTGGTCGCGATGTCATCGCGAAAGCAACACCGAGAAGTATTCCAGTCATGACGTATCCTATTTTATTTCTTTATACATTTGTCCCAACGCTTTACTTTTTAGTCCCTTACGTGTTTTCAGGATACTTCAACAATAACTCCACAGAACTATTATTTATTATGTTTGAGTTTTCTGTGTTTGCGGCAGGGCTGGGGTTTTTCGGCTTTCAAATGAAGAAAGTCAAAGATAAAAAAATTAAACGACGAGACTTCAGTTTATACACGGTGTATTTATTTGGCGGATTGATTTATTTTTACTTCATCCGGCTGACATTCATCGCCATGATTTTACTTCAATCTACCTTTGATATCTTGCCTTAAACCATACCTTTTACGGTATGGTTTTTTTATTAGAATATTTTCGTCATGGAGATGGTTTGTCTGCGGTCGGGACCGACTGAAACCATCCCAACGGGAACACCTGTGATTTGTTCAATGGCCTTAAGATAATCTTTCGCGGTTTTAGGCAGATTATTCCAATCGGTCAGATGAGAAATATCCTCTTTAAATCCGGCCATCGATTGGTAGACAGGTTCACACTGGCTGAGGGTTTCTAATTCCGCCGGCACATAATCAATGACGGTTCCGTTCAGTTTATAGCCCGTCACTAATTTGAGTTCATCAAAGGATGCCAGTACATCAAATAACGTAATCGCGAAGGCATCAAAATGATTCACGCGGTGCGCGTGTTTTAACGCCACTAAATCTAAGTAGCCAATCCGTCTGGGTCTTCCGGTCGTAGTTCCATATTCATTGGCAATCTTGCGGATCACATCGGCTTTTGTTTCTTCCATTTCAGAAACAAAAGGACCTTCTCCCACACGTGAATTATAGGCTTTAACAATGCCGAGTACTTTTTCAATATGTTTGGGGGCTACGCCGGCTCCCGTGGGAATACCGGCCGCACTGGGGGATGATGACGTGACGTAGGGATAGGTGCCTTGCTCGATGTCTAACATCGTGCCCTGGGCACCTTCAAATACCACTCGTTTATTTTTTTCAAATGCGCCGGCAAGGATAACACTGGTATCGGTTACTAAGTCTTTAAGTGTTTCAATGATGGGAAGATAGATTTTATATAAAGCTTCCTGAGTCCCTTCATAATTTCCTTTGACCGCATCAAAATGGTTGGCTAAATACGCTTTAAATAAGGTTGGGTTCACAAAGGTTCCCATGCGTAGTCCCACGCGGGCGGCTTTATCTTGATAGGCCGGCCCAATCCCTTTAAGGGTGGTTCCAATGTTTTGGGTATCTTCGGCTTTCTGATCGCGCGTTTTGTGGTACGGCATAATCACATGCGCCCGGTTTGAAATATAAATCGTCGGGTTTTTCCCAAGGTTTTTGAGGACGTTTATTTCTTCCACTAAAGATTCGGGATTGATGACCATCCCGTTGCCTAAAATATTGATGGTGGTATCTCTTAAGACGCCGGATGGTAATAAATGCAAGGAGTACTTTTCCCCCTTTGAATGGATCGTATGTCCTGCATTATCTCCGCCTTGAAAACGAACCACGTAATCGGCCGTATCACTTAAAAAATCCGTAATTTTTCCTTTTCCTTCGTCACCCCACTGGGCGCCGATGATGGCAATCGATGGCATAGTATCTCCTTTTATTGAATGCTTTCAAGTAGTGTAATTAAGATTTCTAGTAGAGGCTTTTGAATCTCTAAATGGGGAATGGATACTTTAATCTTACGGTCTTTATAGGCCAATTTGATTTTCGGTGAAATGCCTTCGGCCGCGGTGAATAAATGATCGCCTGCCACCCGGTCAGATCCGCTTTCACTGATCCAAAGAATCGTCTCCATTTTTTGCGTGATGATTCTCTCCACATCCCTGGAGCGGGCGAGATGTTCATAGACTTTAGAAAGCATGTATTCATAGACCGACTTGGGAAGTTTCCCAAACTGATCTTCCATCTCTTCTCTTAATTGTATAATATCCCAGCTCGATGTCAGTGTACTGATTTTCTTGTGGTAAACCAGTTTGTCTTCTTCGCTTTCAATGTAGTCATTGGGGAAGGCTTTCGAGACATTAATTTTGGCAAGTTTTTTGAGTGGGTTCTGAGTCTTTTCAGGTTCGTTAATGGCTTTGATTTCATCGGATATCATCTGCATAAACATATCAATGCCCACGGTCTCTATGAAGCCAGATTGTTCGGCCCCGAGTAAATCCCCCGCGCCCCGAATCGCCAGGTCTCTCGCTGCAATTTTATAGCCACTTCCCAGCGCGGTGAAATCACGAATGACATTGAGTCTTTTAATCGCATCTTCTTTGAGGACTTTATGTTCATCGACCATCATATAGCTATAGGCAATTCGGTTACTGCGTCCTACCCGCCCACGGATTTGATACATTTGGGCCAGTCCCAGTTGATCGGCATCGTGCACGATGAGTGTATTGGCTCTGGGGATATCAATGCCGGTTTCGATAATGGTTGTCGACACCAAGACATCAAACTTATAATCGACAAAATCATGAATGACTTTTTCTAAAGTTTGTTTGTTCATTTGACCATGCGCAAACATGATACGTGCATCGGGAATGAGTGTTTCTAAACGGTGGGTCACTTGGGCGATGGTTTCCACGCGGTTATACAGATAAAAGACTTGACCTTTCCGTCCGAGTTCGCGTTCAATCGCTTCTTTGATTACGCGGTCAGACCGTTTCATCACATACGTCTGAATGGGATGTCTATTTTCTGGGGGGGTATTAAGTAAACTCATCGACTTAATCCCGGACAAAGACATTTGGAGCGTCCTTGGAATTGGGGTGGCCGTTAAAGTCATCACATCAATGTGATTGCGGAAGGATTGAATTTTTTCTTTGTGGTTGACCCCAAAACGTTGTTCTTCATCAATCACGAGGAGTCCTAAATCTTTATATTCCACATCCTTGGATAA
The DNA here is from genome assembly GCA_965659955.1 of Candidatus Izemoplasmataceae bacterium. Classification (GTDB taxonomy): domain Bacteria; phylum Bacillota_I; class Bacilli_A; order Izemoplasmatales; family Izemoplasmataceae; genus JAGYII01. The sequence continues at coordinate 19,902 of CBFHYA010000010.1, read as the reverse complement.
TAGCCGGTGAGTTCCAATCACCACATCCACACTGCCATCGGCCAATCCTTTTAAAATTTCTTTCGTATTTTTAGTCCCCGTAAACCGGTTAAGTAACGCGACTTTAATGCCGTGCTTTTCCATGCGGTTTAAAAACGTTTCATAATGCTGTTTGGTGAGAATCGTAGTCGGCGCTAAATAGGCTACTTGTTTGTTATCTAATACGGCTTTGAACGCAGCTCTTAATGCGACTTCAGTTTTCCCATACCCCACATCCCCACAAATCAAGCGGTCCATCGGCATTTTAGATTCCATATCCGTTTTAACCGCCTCGATGGCACTTAATTGGTCGGGTGTTTCTTGGTAAGGAAAATCCGCCTCAAACAGATCGGTAAGATCGGTATCAGGACTAAACGCAAATCCTTTTTGGGATTTCCGTTCAGCGTATTGTTTGAGTAAATTAATCGCGATTTCTTTCGCTTTTTTCTTGGCTTTTTGCTTGGTCTTTTGCCACTCGGATGAGCCCAGTTTAGAAAGCTTTGGTTGGATGCCTTCGTAGACATCATATTTTTGAATGGCATAGAGATTTTCTACGGGGATATAAAGTTTATCGGTTCCTTGGTATTGGATGACCATATATTCATTGGTAAGGTCTTTGAGCGTCATGGTTTCAATGCCTAAAAACCGCCCAATCCCATGGTCGTAATGAACGATGAAATCACCGCGTTTTAACGCTTTGGCAGAATCAATCCGTTGCGTATCTTTAAAGATGGATTTATATCGGCTTTTTTTCTTTGTGGTTGACTTAAAGATATGGGCGTCGTCTAGAAGTAAAAGCCGTGCATCAAACCAATCAAAGGCCAACGGAGATTCCGTATGGACAAAGTTAATTCGGTGTTCCACCGGCACTTCGTCTTTCCCGATAATAATGGGCTTGATGTTTTTTTCTTCCAGTTGCGTGAATAGTTGATCGATGGTTTGTTTTTGAGCGAGTTGAATCACCACGGTTTGATACTGATCAGCTTTCATTAAATCTTGATAAAACATCTGCATGTTTTGATGGTAATGAAAACTCTCTTTTGCTCGTAAATGATAGGTCTTGATATCCGGTAAATGATCGAATGGATTTAAGAATATTTCTGGGGTTTTGGGTAACCTTTCAGGCACCCATTCAAGCCCTAATTTTCTAAGTCCTGGTAAGCCTCTTAAGTGGTTAAAAATATCTTTTTTTAGTGCTTCAATATTACGCGTAGATTCACTGGGGTTTAGATAGATGACTAATGGATTATCCACCATATCTAAAAGCGTTTGGGACGGTTCATTAAGTTCTGGTAAATACCTCTTAAGCCCATCGCCTTGTTCTGATGAAAGAGCGAGTAAATCTGTTTCCACCGTTTCTTTTTCAGCGTCCGTTAATTTAAGTGCTTCCATTTTTTTTCGGACGTTTTGCTCAATGGTCGTTAACCGCTTTTGATCCAAAACCATTTCACGGTTGGGTATTAATGTAAACTGTTTGAGCGTTTTAATCGAGCGTTGTGTGAGCGCATTAAACACCCGGATAGAATCCATTTCATCGTCAAAAAAGTCAATCCGAATCGGATGTTCATACTGGATTTGATAGATATCAATGATCGATCCTCGACGTGAAAATTCTCCCACATTTTCCACGTGATCAACGGGTTGATATCCGTATAAAACGAGGCGGCCTAGTAGACTTTCCATGGATATAATATCGCCAGTTTGATAAGTCTGCATGAGACCACTTAAATAAGGTTTATCATGCATCCATTGATGCATGGCAACTGGGTGAGTTATGACGGTATCAATCTTTCCTTGAAGTACTTGATAAAGGGTGTTTAATCGTTCGGTCTTTAACGTATCATTGAGTGAAATTTGATCGAGTGTAACAAACTCATCGTGTGGATAAAATCCAACCTTTTCAAAAACATCCAAACTTTTTTCATACCATTTTTCGGCTTGAAATAAATTGTGATGTACGACAATAAAAGGACGCTCACTGAGTGTCCTTAACATGGCTAAAACAAAGAGTGAAAAATCACCTTCGGGGATATTCAGTTGAAAAGACGCTTCATTTTGAAGCGCGTTTTTAATGGATTCAAACGATGGATGGTTCGCATAATGGTGAATCAATGAACGCATAACGACCTCAAGCGACTTCCCCCTTAGAGGGGGGAGTCGCTTATTTGAAAGTGATTCATTAAATAGTCAATGGATTGCCCCAATAAAAAGGCATCCAAAGCGCGTGTGACATTTTCAAACGCGGCCTCAAATAGAGGACTATCTTTTTTGGGAATTTTCTTAAGCACATACGATTTGGCGTTGGCACTTTTTCCAATGCCGATGCGAATGCGTGCCAAGGCATCGGTTCCCGTGACATCAATGATGGATTGCATCCCTTTGTGGCCGCCGGTTCCACCTTGAGAACGAATGCGGCATGCACCGGGCGGTAAATCCAAATCATCATAGATTATGATGACATCGGCGGGATCAATGGAAAAATAACGCATTGCCTCCCCCACCGATTCTCCGGATAAATTCATGAATGTATGGGGTTTAAGGTACATAACATCGGGGCCTTTATAAATGAGCCCCTTAAATTTTTTGGTGGGTTTTAGACCTTTGTCTTTAAGGTAATAATCTAAGGCCATAAACCCTACGTTATGTCTCGTTCCATCGTATTGCTCTGTGGGATTTCCCAACCCCACAATTAACTTCATTCTTTAGCTTTGATGACGAGATAACGATTGGGACGTTCACCTTCTGAAACCGTGGTGACATCTCGCCATTCTGAGAGTTTCGTATGGACAATCCGGCGTTCATACGCATTCAAATCTCTTAAAGTGGCTGGGATTTTAGAACGCGCCACTTCTTTGGCGGTTTTGGTCGCTAAAATTTCCAGCTGACGTTCGCGGTTGGCTTTGTAATCGCCAATGTCTAATACAACATTAACCCCTTCATCACTGTATAAATTCATCAAGTTGCGCATGTAGGTTTGAAAGCCGTGCAAAGTCTTACCGCTCTTGCCAATCAACAACGGATTTTCCTCGGAATCGATCGTGTAATGAAAGGCGCCCGTTTCTGTGTTTTGTTCGGCCTCTAAGCTGGCTTCAATCTCTAAATCGATGAGCGTTTGTTTGAGAAAGTCGTAGCCAAAATCAAGTAAATTCACATTGACCGTGGCCGTGTATTGGACAGTTTTTTTAAGGCCCAACATCCCTTTTTTTTCTTCATGACTCAAGGTAATGAACGTGGGATTTACACGGAGTTCACGCGCCGCATGAAGACGCGCTTCGTCATCATTTTTCGCTTCAAAGACAAGTGTTTTCATTAATACGCTCCCTTCATCGCTTCCATACGTTTGGCGGTTTTTTGGCGATTGATGTAGGCTTGAACGAATGAGAAAATGTTACCGATGAGCCAGTAATAAGCTATTCCTAAGTTCGTATAGGCTACGGTCATAATCAGGAAGGTTAAAAAATAAGTCATGTATTTCATGGTATTTTGGGATTGATTTTGAACGGCGGTTTGATATTTTTTGTTTTGTGCGTGTTCTGGTTTTTTCATGGAGTACCGTTGATACCCAAACATCGAGGCGCCGACAATGATCGCAAATAAAATGAACGTCCAGTTCGACCCAATATCCAGTAGGCTGTCGGTCGGTTGATCTTTAAAATCAAACCATAAGAAAGAAAAATTCAAATAGTCGTATTCGATGGTTAAAGGAATCCGGCGGACCGTTTGATACATTGCGATGAAAATGGGCATCTGCAAGAAAGGTAAGAAACACCCGAGTGGGTTGATATTATATTTTTTGTAGATTTTCATCGTTTCTTGTTGCATCGCCCGGCGGGAAGCTTCGTCGTTTTTACCCGCATATTTTTCTTGAAGTTTATTGAGTTCGGGTTGCGCAAATTGCATGTTGGTACTCATCCCAGTGGTTTTGGAATAAATAGGCCATCCCAGCACCCGAATTAAGACTGTAATTAAGGTCAATCCAATCCAGTAGCGGCCCCCAAAAAAATCACTGATGCGAACGATCGCATTGGCGATTTGTTCCACAATCCACTGCACCCAGCCGACCCCAATGCCATCGACACCTATGGGTTGATCATAAACATCGGTACAGCCTGCTAAAGTAAGGACCAGGACTAACATAACCACTAGGGTTAATTTTTTCTTCAAACTAATCATTTGTCTCTCCTATGAGTTTAAGTTGGGTAAAACACGCGTGTACGGTTTGCGTTAACATTTCGAATGATTGAAACTTATAATCCGGGCGAACCATGACAAAAATATCATGGTGTGGCTTAACGGTGAACGTTCGAACAATTTCTCTTAAGCGTCGTTTCATCTGATTACGCTTAACCGCGTTCCCAAATTTTTTAGGGACGGAAAATGCAATCCGGAAGGATTGGATGCTTGGATTTGGTTTTGCAAAAACCCCAATTCCATGAGAGAACCGTTTGTTTTGATGGTTTAAGACTGCTTTAATATCTTCATTTTTCTTTAAACTATACGTTCGATTCATAAACTCCCATCAAAATAAAAAACACCTCAAACAAGATCGTTTTCAGGTGTTTTCAAGGGTTAACGATTAAACTGCGATACGTTTACGGCCTTTTTGACGGCGTCTCGCTAAGACCGCACGCCCCGTAGGACTTGACATACGTTCTCTAAAACCATGCGTTTTTGCACGGCGACGTTTATTCGGTTGGTAGGTTCTTTTCATACGTGGCACCTCCTAGTTCTATAACTCTAGATTGCTTGAAAATTATAGTTGATATTCATAATCGTGTCAAACATAAGTTAAAACGAAAAAAAATCATCTTTTTTTCCACACTCAAAAATGGCTTATTTTAGGACAATCCACATTGAGCCATGTGGAAAAGTGGAAATGGGGAAAACGTGAATTGAGGAAATGTTTATAAATGCTTATAACCGCTTTAAATATACGTTTTTCATCCTATTTATTTTGTGTAAAGAATGTGTAAACAAATATTTTTC
>CBFHYA010000010.1:12917-14802 GCA_965659955.1 Candidatus Izemoplasmataceae bacterium | reverse complement strand
GATAAATGCTTATAACCGCTTTAAATATACGTTTTTCATCCTATTTATTTTGTGTAAAGAATGTGTAAACAAATATTTTTCCACATTTTGTGTGGATAAAAAAAGGTTTTTATCCCCATTTTTCTATGATAGACTACACTCACTTTAATTATTAAATAAGGAGGACGCGATGGATAACACAATCATGTGGGGAGAAATCAAATCTCAGCTATCTCACGAACTCGAACCCGATACATTTCAAGAGATTTTTTCCAACATTGATACCATCTATGAAATAAAGAATAACTTCATCTATTTGATTGTGGCCAATGAATTCATCAAACGTCGCGTCGAGATGCTTTATTTAAAGAAAATGAATCGGATGCTTGAATCTTATGTGGAAGATAAACATGAATTTAGGCTAATCACCGAAGCCCAAGTGAGTGAAAAGATTAAATCTCAATCTGATTACGATGAATTGGATGACGAATATTCCTCCACCCAATCCAATTTAATATCTGGATACACGTTTGATAACTTTGTCATTGGAAATTCAAACCGTCTGGCCTACACAAGCGCCATTAAAGTCGCCGATCAACCAGGAATTGTCGCAAACCCACTGTATATTTTTGGGGATGTTGGTCTTGGTAAAACTCACTTGATGCACGCGATTGGAAATTACATCATCGAAGGCAATATTCACGCCAATGTTTTATACATTAAGGCGGATCAATTTGTCGAAGATTATGTGAAACATGCCAACCGAAAGAAATATACCGAATTTACAAACCTATATAAAGACATTGATGTCTTACTCGTAGATGACATTCAATTTTTAGCCAAAAAAGAAAAATCACAAGAAGAATTTTTCAAACTTTTTGAAAAACTCTACCAACAACAAAAACAAATTGTGATTTCATCCGACCGTAAAGCTTCAGATTTAAGGGATATTATGGCCCGGTTAACCAGTCGGTTTGCCTGGGGTGTCAATGTTGATATCAACCGGCCTGATTTGGAACACCGCATCAAAATTCTAGAGAAAAAACTCAACGCAGAAACCAGTGAACGCGATCTCATTCCTAAAAAGGTTTTAGAATACATTGCCTCCGTGTTTGACAACAACGTAAGAGAACTGGAAGGTGCGTTAAAAAGAGTCCTCTTTTATTGCACCGCGTTTAACTATGAGTTTAGCATTAAAAACGCCGAAATTGCGCTCGAAAATCTCATTAAACCCAAAGCCAGCAGTCGCGACTTCATGAAAGAAAAAATCACCAATGTGATGAGCGTCACCGCGGATTACTTTAAAATTTCGGTGAGTGACTTGGTCAGTAAAAAAAGAACGCGTAATTATCTATATCCCAGACAAGTGGCTATGTATCTCATTAAACATTTATATGACATTCCCTATAAAAAAATTGGCGAGTATTTTTCCCACCGCGATCACTCCACAGTCATGCATTCCGTCGAGAAAATTTATAACGATTTACACCTCGATGCGAACATCAAAGTGGATGTGGAAAAATTGTCGATTAAATGTGGAGAAACCGATTAACGAAAGCATCGTTTTTCGCACCACTATGGTATAATTATGTGAGAAAAAAAGAGTTGTCCACATTTCCACACGACATAACAATAATAATACTTAAAAAAGAATATATTAAGGGGTGAAATTATGCGGTTTCAAATGAACAAAGATAAACTTCTTTATCATCTTGTAATTGTTCAAAAAGCGCTCTCTAATAAAACACCGAATCCAGCCCTCACTGGAATTAAATTAGAAGCGTTCAAAGATCGTCTCCAATTAACTACCAGCAATGGTGAAGTATCGATTCATAAAGTGGTTCAAGATCCCTCTCTTTCAGTCGAACAAGAAGGGGCTGCGTTAATTCCAGGTCGTTACTTAGTT
>CBFHYA010000010.1:1317-12818 GCA_965659955.1 Candidatus Izemoplasmataceae bacterium | reverse complement strand
ATTCATAAAGTGGTTCAAGATCCCTCTCTTTCAGTCGAACAAGAAGGGGCTGCGTTAATTCCAGGTCGTTACTTAGTTGAAATCATCCGTAAACTCGATGGTCAAAACGTATTGCTATCAGCTTTAGAAGACAATTTACTCAAGATTGAAGCCGACCATTCAGACATCACGCTTAATCTTTTAGATTTAGAAGATTACCCGCACCTTTTATTTAAAGAAAGTGCTGAAGTGATTAAAGTTAACGTGCGCGTGTTTAAATCGTTAATTCGCCAAACGGCATTCGCCGCCTCATCGGTTGAAAATCGTCCCATCTTAACGGGCGTTTATTTTAAACTTGAAGGCAATCAACTGACAGCGGTCGCCACTGACAGTTATCGCCTCGCAAAAAAATCCATTGAACTCGATCAATCGTACACCTCAACGGATGTCATTATTCCTTCGAAATCGTTAGAAGAGCTCGTGCGGATTTTAGAAGACAACCAAAAAGAGGTGGAACTCCACTTCAGTCCATCCAATGTGTTATTTAAATATGACGGAACGGTTTTCTTATCGCGCTTGTTAGAAGGAAACTACCCAGAAACATCCAAACTCATTCCCAAAGAATTTCCCACCGAAGTTGTTTTCAACAAAGAACAATTATTGGTGGCCATTGAACGGGCCAGCTTACTTTCTATCCGTGATGGTCAAAACGCCATTGTTAAATGTGAGATTCGTGACGACGATGTGGTGGAAATATCCTCGTCTTCCCCTGAAATTGGCCGCGTATTGGAAGAATTAAACCCCGTTGAGGGTGTTAAAGGGTCCGGCCTTAAAATTGCCTTCAGCTCGAAATTTTTAATGGATGCGCTCAAAAGCTTTAATTCATCCGAAATTAAAGTGGGCTTTACCGGAGAAATTAGACCGTTTGTCATGACCGGTGAATACGATCCAGATTCACTGCAACTCATCCTTCCAGTTAAAACCGATTAAACCCCTTTAAAAGACCTTTTCTAAGGTCTTTTTTTTTGCCATTTCTAAATTGTTTTTTGGAGGGTAATACGGTATAATTAGGCATATATATAATATATGAAAGAGACCCCATGACTCCGATTGAAATTACGACCCCATTTATTACGTTAGGTCAGCTTCTCAAGTTCATCAATTTAGCATCGAGCGGTGGTGAGGTAAAAGCCCTCTTAGCCTCGGCTCAAATTTTTGTGAATGATGAACCGGAAAACCGGCGCGGGAAAAAATGTTATCCCGGTGACCAAATTCAAATCGATGCGGATGTGTGGTGTATTATGCCATGTCGCTAACTCACTTAACCCTTAAACACATGCGCGTGTATGATGTGGCGGATTTTATTTTTCATCCCAGACTCAATGTATTGACCGGGGATAATGCCCAAGGCAAAACCACCGTCTTAGAAAGTATTTACTTACTTGCCTACACACGGTCCCACCGGACGTCGGCGGATAAAGAAATGATTCAAGCGCCTTCGCCATTTACTAAAATCGTAGGGAAAACCGCTGATAAGACTTATGAACTTGTTGTCAGTGCGCAAGGAAAAACCGTCAAACTCAACGGTGCCCCCGTGGATAAACTCTCCGCCTTTGTGGGGGATCTCAGTGTCGTTATGTTTGCCCCTGAGGATTTAGAGCTGATTAAAGGACCCCCAAAACTTAGGCGCCAGTTTATGAATATGCAAGGCACGCATCAGGACCGATCGTTCATGGGGGAATTATCCAGATATCAAACCCTCTTAAAAGATCGTAATCACCGAATCAAACAAGTGAGTACCTTAGATGCGTTAAAAAACGATGGACTCTTCCAAGTCTTGACCCAACGCTTAGCCTATTCAGCCGAAACCATCATGATGCAAAGAAAAACGTTTTTAACAGCCCTCTCATCGCGCTTGACAACAATTTATCAATCGATTGCGGATGATGGGTTAATCCCAGTGATTCAATACCTACCCTCAATGAATTTTTATGATTACGCCGATCAACTGAGAAATTCAATCGAACGCGATTTTCACACCAAAACCACCAACTTAGGGATTCATCGCGATGATTTCATCATCAATCACGTGACGGAAGATTTTAAAACTCACGCGTCCCAAGGCCAAATTCGCACGCTGGCGATTGCCTTAAAACTTGCGCTCGTAGCTTGGATGCGGGAAATTAAACACGTCAGACCTCTCGTATTGCTGGATGATGTGTTTTCAGAATTAGACGCGCATCGCCAAAATGCGCTTCTCACACACTTAGACGAACAAACCCAAGTATTTATCACCACGACTGATTTAAACCTAATTAAACGGGAAAATTTAACGAATTACACCCATTTTGCCATCAACCAAGGAAAGGTACAGGTATCGACTTATGAGTAATCCCAATACGTACACCTCCGATAACATTCAAATATTGGAAGGATTAGAGGCAGTCAAAAAGCGCCCTGGGATGTATATCGGTTCCACGGGCCCCAGAGGCCTCCACCACCTAGTGTGGGAAATTGTGGATAACGGCGTGGATGAAGCCTTAGCCGGCCACGCCACATACATCACCTTAGAAATTTTGGAAGACAATTCCATCCGCGTGCGAGATGACGGCCGGGGGATTCCGGTCGACATTCACCCTAAAACCGGAAGGCCTGCCGTTGAAACCATTTTAACGACCCTTCATGCGGGCGGTAAATTTGACAATAACTCTTATAAAGTGTCCGGGGGACTACATGGGGTTGGGGCCAGTGTGGTTAACGCGCTTTCTTCGGCGTTTGACGTCGAGATTCACCGCGATGGAACCAAATACACCCAATCCTACGTCAAAGGGTTTGCGACGACCGATGTCATTGAGCAAGGGCCCACCGATCAAAAAGGCACCCTCATTACGTTTAAACCTGATGCCGATATTTTTACTGAAACCCAAGTTTTTGACTTTGAGCAGTTAAGACTGCGTATGCAACAAATGGCATTTTTAAACCGCGGGATTAAATTCACTATTAGCGACCACCGAAAAAATGACCAAGATCCCATTCATTTCAAATACGATGGTGGGATTCAAGAATACGTCGCCTACTTAAATAAAAACAAAGAAGTCTTACACCCCACGGTGATTTATTGTGAGGGGGAAAGTGAAAACATCATCGCTGAAATTGCCCTTCAGTACAACAACGGGTTTAATTCCAGCATTTTCCCATTCACCAACAACATCCATAACCCCGAAGGCGGGACCCACGATGAAGGCTTTAGAATGACCCTCACACGGGTGTTAAACACGTACGCGAAGAAAAACAACCTCTTTAAAAAAGATGAATCCTTACTGGGCGAAGATACCAGAGAAGGCCTCACCGCCATCATCAGTGTCAAACACCCGGATCCGCAATTTGAAGGACAAACCAAAGGCAAACTCGGCTCCACCGAAGTGCGAAAAATCGTCGCCGGCATTTTAGCCGAAGGCCTAGAACGCTTTTTACTGGAACATCCCCAAGATGCCAAAATCATCATTGAAAAAGCTTTGCTCGCCTCAAGAGCTCGCTTGGCGGCCAAAAAAGCCCGCGAAGCCACACGGCGTAAAAGTCCTTTAGATGGCCTTGGATTTGCCTCAAAGCTTGCGGATTGCCGGGAAAAAGACCCAGTGAAATCGGAACTTTATATCGTGGAAGGGGACTCCGCGGGTGGGTCTGCCAAACAAGGACGTGATTCAGGATTCCAGGCGATTTTACCGTTGCGCGGGAAAGTCTTGAACGTGGAAAAAGCGCGGTTGGACAAAATTCTCGGAAACAAAGAGATTTTATCGATGATTCAAGCGTTTGGAACGGGCATTGGCGAAGAATTTAATGCCGATGCATCCCGCTATCATAAGATTGTCATCATGACCGATGCCGACGTCGATGGGGCCCATATTCGTACCCTTCTCTTAACCTTCCTATTCAGACACATGCGGCCCCTCATCGAGCGCGGCTACATCTATATTGCGCAACCACCACTCTATAAAATTCAACAAGGTAAACGCATCGTGTATACCTTTAGTGATGAAGAGTTAGAAACGGCGCTCAAAGACTTTGGTCAAAGACCCCAAATTCAGCGTTATAAAGGGCTCGGAGAAATGAATCCAGAACAGCTCTGGGAAACCACGATGGATCCTGATTACCGGACCCTCTTAAAAGTCAATTTAGACGATGCCATGGAGGCTGAACAAGTCTTTACCATGCTTATGGGCGATGAAGTGGCCCCTCGTAAATCATTCATTCAAGACAACGCGGATCGCGTTGTGAACTTAGACATATAGGAGCGTGCCATGCAAGACGATTTAATTAAACGCGATAAGATGGATGACATTAATATTAGCGACGAGATGCGTACATCGTTCCTTTCCTATGCGATGAGTGTCATTGTTGCACGGGCCTTACCAGACGTAAGAGACGGCCTTAAACCCGTGCATCGCCGGATTTTATACGGCATGGAAGAACTCGGTGTTCAACCGGAAAAATCTTATAAAAAAAGCGCCCGGATTGTCGGGGATGTCATGGGAAAATACCATCCCCATGGGGACTCGGCGATTTATGACGCAATGGTCCGTTTAGCCCAACCTTTTTCTACCCGCTATCCACTCGTTAATGGGCATGGAAACTTTGGGTCGATTGATGGTGACGGGGCAGCTGCGATGCGGTATACGGAAGCCAAAATGGCTAAAATTGCGGCCGAAATGCTATCAGACATCAAAAAAAATACGATTGATTTTCAAGATAATTACGACGGGTCTGAAAGTGAACCCGTCGTCCTTCCTTCCAAATTTCCCAACTTACTCGTCAACGGTGCCACCGGGATTGCGGTCGGGATGGCCACCAATATTCCCCCGCACAACTTGAGTGAAATTGTCGATGGGCTTTTGTTATTACTCGAAGACCCAGAGGCGGATTTAGATGCCCTCATGGAAAAAATCCCAGGGCCTGATTTCCCAACAGGCGGTATTTTAATTGGTAAAACTGGGCTTAGAGAAGCCTATGAAAATGGGAACGGATCAATCAAAATTCGCTCGAAAGCGGAAATCAGTGAAACCAAGACCGGGAAACAGATGATTACCGTCACCGAAATTCCCTATCAAGTCAATAAAACCCGTCTGTTAGAACGGATCGCTGAACTGGCGAAAGAAAAACGCTTAGAAGGCATCACCGACCTGCGGGATGAATCCAACCGGGAAGGCATCAAAATAATTTTAGAACTCCGTAAAGATGTCAGTGCGGAAGTCACGTTGAATAATTTATTTAAGTACACCCCACTGCAGACGTCTTACGGCATTAACATGTTGGCACTCGTTGACAATAAACCAGTGGTTTTAGGACTCAAACAAGCACTGGTGCATTATTTAGACCACCAATTTGAAGTGTTGGTGAGAAAAACGGCATTTGACTTAAAAAAAGCCGAAGAACGCAAACACATTTTAGATGGACTGGTCATCGCCTTAGATAATATCGATGCGATCATCGAAATCATCCGTAGGGCGTACGATGATGCGGAAGCGAAAATTATGGAGAGTTTTAAACTCTCGAGTGAACAAGCCAAAGCCATCTTAGAAATGCGGCTCCGTAGGCTCAGTGGCTTAGAGCGTGAAAAAATAGAGTCAGAACTCCAAGATTTAGCGCTCGCCATTGAAGAATTCCAAGCCATCCTAAACTCTAAAGACAAACAAAAAGAAGTCATCACAGACGAACTCAACACATTGAAAAAAACGTTTGGGGATGAACGCCGGACGGAAATTTCCTTGGCGATTGATTTAGACATCGAAGACGAAGATTTAATTCCGGTGGAAGATGTCATGATTGTCATCACGCAAGCGGGCTATACCAAACGGATGCCCATCGACTTAGCGCGGACGCAAAACCGTGGTGGGGTTGGGGTGACTGGGCTTAAAACCAATGACGATGATGTTTTAGAACACATCATTTTAACGTCCACCCATGATTACTTGCTCTTTTTCACAAACAAAGGGCGTGTCTATAAACTCAAAGGGTACAAAATTCCCAGTTACGGGCGTAATTCCAAAGGACTCCCCTTGGTGAATATCTTAAACTTCGAAGCGGGTGAAACCTTACAATCGGTGTCCACCATTCATGACTTTGATCATGATGAATACCTCTTCTTCGTGACCAAAAAAGGCCGGGTCAAACGGACATCCATCCGGGCCTACCAAAACATCCGAGCCAATGGGATTCGGGCGATTGAACTCAAAGAAAATGATGAACTCTTAGCCGTACGTCACACAAGCGGCGACCAAGACCTCATTTTAGGGGCGTCTAACGGAAAAGCCATTCGCTTTAAAGAAACCGATGTCCGCGTCATGGGCCGCACCGCCGCCGGTGTTTCAGGCATGCGCCTAGCCGACGATGCAGAAGTCATTGGGGCGGCGCAAATTACCGATGATGAGCAAACCATTTTAGTGGTTTCAGAAAAAGGCTATGGCAAGCGCTCTAAAGCCGAACTATACCGCCAGCAAAAACGCGGTGGACGCGGCGTCAAGACCTTACAAGTGACTGATAAAAATGGACCCCTAGTCAAACTGAGAAGCGTCAGCGATGACGATGATTTGGTCTTAGTCTCCAACAAAGGCATGATGATTCGCATCCCCATCATTCAAATATCCGAATCCGGAAGAGCCACCCAAGGCGTCCGTTTAATGCGCATGCAAAAAGGTCAAAACGTGGCCAATATCGCTATCGTGAAACACGAAGATGAACCGGAAGAAACGTTACTCGATGGGTTGGAAAAAACACCCCTTAAGGTTCAAGAGACTAACGCAGAAGAAAAAAGTGAATCTGCGCCCCAAGAATCACTCTTAGATTTACTCGACGAAGAATAATTGAAAAGCACACACTAAGAGTGCTATACTAAATCAAACAGTGAGACTAACGTCCCTTTACATGGATTAATAAGAGACCTAAGAGCCGGTGAAATCTTGGGAATTCATCAGGGATTTTCCACCTCACGTAGCATACGGATCGCATCCGTTATCAGCGACTAAAGTGAACGAAATATTTCGTTAATCAGGGTGGCAACACGGGTACACTCGTCCCTACATAGGGGACGAGTGTTTTTTATTACAAGGAGGCTAATATGTTGGATTATCACGCTCTTAGAGAGCACAAAGAATCAATCATTAAGCGCTTAAATACGCGCGGAGAAGACTTTACTGAACGCATCGAATCCGTCGTAAAGATGGATGAATCCAGACGGACGATTTTGGTGGAATTAGAAAGTCTAAAAGCGTCTCGAAACCAATTGTCTAAACAAATTGGTGAAGCGAAGCGAAATGGCGAAGATGTCGCGGCCATTTTAGCGCAAGTGGAAGATTCCAAAACGCGCATTCAAACCTTAGAAAAAGACGCACAGGCCGTGACTGATGCCATGAGTGATGCACTCCTTAGAATTCCCAATTTACCCCATGATGCGTGTCCGGTCGGGCCCGATGAGAGTGCCAATGTCGAAATACGCCGGGAAGGATCGCCGCGGACGTTTGATTTTTCCCCCAAAGCCCACTGGGATATTGGGGTGGAAAAAGATTTATTGGATTTTGAACGGGCCGCTAAAATCAGCACGTCTCGTTTTGTGGTCTATAAAAATGATGGGGCAAAACTCGAACGTGCGCTCATCCAATTTATGATGGACACCCATAGTGCGAACGGCTATCAGGAGCTGATGCTTCCTTATTTAGTCAATGTCGCCAGTATGACCGCGACCGGGCAATTTCCTAAGTTTAAAGACGATGCCTTTGAAGTCAACGATGAGCGTGGCCTATACCTTAATCCGACCGCGGAAGTTCCAGGAATTAATTTGTACCGGGATGAAATTATTCCGTTGGCTGAGCTGCCGTTAAAATTTACTGCGTTTACCACGGCGTTTAGACAAGAAGCGGGTAGTGCAGGGCGCGATACACGTGGCATTTTACGCCAACATCAATTCAATAAAGTGGAACTGATTAAATTTACCCATCCGGATACATCCTATGCAGAACTCGATGAAATGTTAGCGTCCAGTGAATCCATTCTTAAAGCGCTCAAACTTCCTTATAGAGTGGTTGAGTTATGTACTGGGGATTTGGGATTTTCAATGCGTAAAACATACGATATTGAAGTGTATTTACCCTCTTATGAAACTTACCGCGAAATTGGTTCAATTTCCAATGCCGAGGATTATCAAGCCCGCCGTGGCAACATTCGCTTTAAAGCTGGGGCGAAAGATAAACCAGAATACGTCCATACATTAAATGGCTCTGGCTTGGCGGTAGGAAGGACATGGATTGCGGTGGTGGAAAACTACCAAAACGCCGATGGTACGATCACTGTTCCCGATGTGTTAGTTCCTTATATGAAAAAAGAACAGTTCTAAAAAAAGTGAGTGCATGGGATATGCACTCACTTTTTAACGTGATGTTTGATGGATGCTTGTAAAGCACTAAACGCCTGATCATCCACGGGTGATATTTCTTTATCCAATCCTAGATAAAGGCCATCGTCGGAAAACCGAGGGATCAAATGAAAATGAAGATGAAATACACTTTGAAGCGGTTTATCATTGTTATTAATGAGATTTAAACCAATTGGATTCAAAGCATCTTTTAAGGCTTGCGCCACAACCGGCAAGGCTTCATAGACGGGTTTAGCCACGTCGGGTGTCATTTCATACAAATTACCGACGTGTTTTTTGGGAATGACTAGTGTATGACCCGGCGTAACTTGAGAAATGTCTAAAAACGCGAGCACTTCTTCGGTTTCGTACACCTTGTAAGCGGGAATTTTTCCGTCTACAATTTGGCAAAATAAACACATTTTACACCTCGAGTTTTTGAGAAATATAGTGAACGATGTCATCCATCGTATCAAACATGACATCTGGATTCACTTGACTTAAAAAGGCCTTCCCTTTGATACTCCAGGCGACACCAGCTCCTTCAATCCCAGCATTTTGACCCGAGAGAATATCCCCATGATTGTCCCCAATCATAATGGCATAATCGGCGCCACCCAGTCTTTTTAACGCGACGTCTACAGGCTCTTTATCAGGTTTGGGATTCTTAACATCATCTAAGGCCACAAAAGCATCAAAGAAAGCATCCAATTGATAATGCGTGAAACTGCGCCAGGCAGCCTCTTTAAATTTAGAAGTAACAATACTGAGTTTAACTCCGAGATTTTTTAAGTCCATTAACCCTTTGACCACGCCAGGATAAAGTGTATGATGAAGCCCTTCGTTAGCGACATAATAGGCTCTGTAGGTTTGAATCATCGGGGCAATTTGATCGGCACTCACGTAGTCTTTAAAGACCATTTCAAGTGTGGGCCCTATAAACGTCAGAACATCCTCTCGACTCAATTCTAAATCTGGACGAAAACTTTTAAATGCATGAAAATAACTTTCAATGATGATTTCGTTCGAATCAATTAGGGTTCCATCTAAATCAAATAAGACAGCAATATTTTTTGGCATTTTTCACCTCGGATTCATTTTACCAAAGATTCGAAGCCACCGTTGAAAAAAGCCCAAAAAACCTTATAATAATGACGAATAGAGGTGACGATTTTGGCACAAATAATGAATGAGTTAAAAGCAAAAATCAACGGAAAAAATATTCCCATCGTTTTTCCTGAGGGTCAGGATGAACGGATTGTCGCAGCGGTGAACCGGCTCGCGGAGGAATCTTTACTGCATCCGATCTTAATTGGACCCGTCAACGGTGAGGTCCACCCGAATGTGGAAGTCATTGATCCAGAAGATTACTCAGGAAAAGAAACGATGTTTGAAGCGTTTATGGAGCGGCGCAAAGGGAAACATACTGAAAGTGAAGCTCGCGACCTTCTTAAACAACAAAACTACTTCGGAACGATGCTTGTGTATCAAGGCTTCGCCAAGGGCTTAGTCAGTGGAGCCATCCAGTCCACGGGAGATACCGTCCGCCCAGCGCTACAAATCATAAAAACTAAACCCGGAATTCAACGCGCTTTTGGCTACTTTTTGATGTTGCGAGACGACGAGAAATATTTAATGGCAGATTGTGCCATAAACCCGAATCCAACGGCCGAAGAATTAGCCCAATTTGCGGTTGAAACCGGTAAAATAGCTTCCATGTACAACATTGACCCCAAAGTTGGGATGTTGTCATTTTCAACCGATGGATCCGGAGTAACGGATGAATCGATTAAAGTGAAAAAAGCCACAGAACTTGCCCAGGCCATGGCCCCAGACATGGCCATCGACGGTGAGATGCAGTTTGACTCGGCGTTTGTCCCATCCGTGGCTAAGAAGAAATTTCCATCGTCCAGCGTCGCTGGGAATGTGAATGTTTTTGTTTTCCCCACACTTGATGCGGGAAACATTGGATACAAGATTGCTCAAAGATGGGGTAACTTCGAAGCCATCGGGCCAATCTTAGCAGGCCTTAATCAACCGGTGAATGATTTATCGCGCGGATGTAGTGTGGACGATGTTTATCACTTAGCCATTATCACTGCTGCACAAGCAATTTATTAGGGCTCATAAGAGCCCTTTTTTAAAAGAGGTAAGGGATGAAACAATGCAATATTATATATAACCCAAACAGTGGACGGGGCACCTTCAAAAACGAAATCCATAGAGTCACCAATCATTTGGAGTCTTTAGGTTACACGTGGAACATTTATCCCACAGAATACCCCAAACATGCGATAAAACTCATGCAAGATCACAATGATGCTGACATGATTTTAGTCAGTGGGGGTGATGGGACCGTGAATGAAGTTTTACAAGCTGTCCCTGGCATGAAAAATATTCCTGTGATTGCGTATATACCAAGAGGAACAGCGAATGATTTTGGGAAAACACTTGGGCTCAGCAAAAACATTCAAGCCAATCTAAATTTACTAAATACACCAACGATTAAGAAAAAAGACATCGTTGAGAGCTCCTTTGGGGTTTTTAATTACATTGCTGCTATTGGAAATTATGTTGATATAAGTTATAAGACCACCAAAAAAATGAAAAAAATATGGGGGTTTTTAGCCTATATATTCTTTGGGATTAAAGCTTTCTTTACAGCTCCGATGATTCAAGCCACCATCGAAACCCCTGAAGGGACTATCCAAGGTCGATATTCGCTGATTTTAATCGTAAACAGTGAATCGGTGGGTGGTTTTACCATTTTTAAAAACGCGAAGTTAGACGATCAACTTTTAGAAATTGTGGTCCTTCCGTATGTGCCACTGCTTAACAATGTGTACTTTGCGTTTGTATTTTTATTTAAAATTCTCAAACTCCCAGGAGTTAAACGGTTTAAAACGTCACACGTTAAAGTGACGACGGATCACAACCGTCCTTGGAGTCTAGATGGTGAAGTCGCCCAAAGTGGAACATTTGAGGCCACCATTTACCCCACACAAGTTCCCTTCGTTATTAACCCTAAAAAAGCGTCATTGTTTAATGAATAAGCCCATTATATATGTTGTTGAAGGTCATCATGACGCGGCAAAACTCAAAGAAATCGACCCAAAC
Source organism: Candidatus Izemoplasmataceae bacterium (assembly GCA_965659955.1). Lineage (GTDB taxonomy): Bacteria > Bacillota_I > Bacilli_A > Izemoplasmatales > Izemoplasmataceae > JAGYII01. Next base: position 1,321 of record CBFHYA010000010.1, on the reverse strand, counting down.
ATCG
>CBFHYA010000010.1:0-1221 GCA_965659955.1 Candidatus Izemoplasmataceae bacterium | reverse complement strand
TTGAAACTTTTATCACGAACGGCTCTCACTTCAACCAAAAACACTTAGATTACTTAGTAAAACTGACTCAAACCCATCGATTGATTCTATTGCTTGATCCGGACGGAGCCGGGGCCCGGATTGAAAAACGCATCCGGCAAGTTTTACCGGATATAGAATCCATTCATGTCCCACTCTCTAAAGCCAAGCGCGCAGATGGGAAAGTAGGGATTGAACATATGGATGCCTTGGTCTTGAAAAAGCTTTTAGAAAAAGGGGTTTACCCAAAGGTTACACGTGAAACATGGACCAAAGAAAGTTTGATAAATATGCATCTCATGGGCCATCCAAACGCAAGGACTAACCGCCGTATCATTGCTGAAAAATGGGCCATACCTTATACCAATGCCAAGCAATTTATCCATATCCTAAATCGATACGGAATCCTCAAAGATCAGGTGAAAGAAGGTTTAGATGAACACGCATAAGGCCCAAAAAAAATGGGGACAAAACTTTCTTAAAGACACGACTATCATCGAAAAAATTATGGCCAGTGTGCCTCGCTCTAAGCATGCGGTCTATGTCGAGATTGGCCCAGGCAAAGGGGCATTAACAGAAGGCATTTTAGCCCTCAATCGACCGGTACTTGCCTATGAGATTGATCGAAATTTAGAACCCACACTTTACGCGAGATTCAATAAAGACAGTGCGTTTTATTTAATTATGGATGATTTTTTAAACCGCGATATTTCCAAGGATATTCATGATCATCAATTTTCTGATTTTGAAATTCATGTGGTGGCTAATTTACCGTATTACATTACGACGCCTATTATCCGAAAATGTCTAGAGTTAGCCAATCTTAAATCCATCACCATCATGGTTCAAGACGAGGTCGCTAAACGGTTGGCGGCCCAACCTTCAACCAAAGATTATGGAGCTTTGACCGTTTTATCTCAATATTACGCCAACATTGATTATTTATTTCAAGTGCCTCCTCATGTTTTTCATCCCGCGCCTAAAGTCCATTCTGCGGTTATTCAACTAACCATCAAAGCAGAACGCACATTGCCTGTAGACCAGGAAAAAACGTTCGAAACATTTATTCACCAATGTTTTAAACAAAAAAGGAAGACATTAATCAATAACTTAAGCAGCGAATATACTAACGCGAAAGATGTACTTACGAACTATTTTGCAGACGAAGGTCTTAATCCGCAAACCCGTGCGGAGGCTTTAAAT
>CBFHYA010000009.1:36057-38413 GCA_965659955.1 Candidatus Izemoplasmataceae bacterium | reverse complement strand
CTTCACCCATTGTGGGGGCGTTAGCTAATTACGATGGGAATAAAAAACGCTTCTTTAAAGTCTTTTTAGCCTTTGGACTGATTGGGGGCTTTGGGCTGATAATTCCGGGGCTTAATTACATTACCTTACTCGTCATCTTCTTCATTTCATCCTTTGGTTATAACATGAGTAACGTGGTCTATGATGCGTTCTTAATGGATGTGGCCTCAGAAGAACGGATGGATGAAGTCTCTTCGGCCGGGTTTGGCTGGGGGTATATCGGATCCATGGTGCCTTTTATGATTGGGATTATTCCTTATGCCTTAGTCACCTTAGGATTTTTAGATAGTTCTTTGGAATATCTATCCATTGTCTTTGCATTTGTCTTGGCCTTAAGCTGGTGGGCGTATTACACCATCCCTTTACTCAAAGATGTCGATCAAACCTATATTATAGAAAAACCCGCACGGCCGATTCGCGATGCACTTGGGGATATTTGGAAAACCTTTAGAGAAATCAGCCAATATAAACACATATTCATTTTCATGTTTGCCTATCTCTTATATATTGACGTGGTCAATACAGTGATTAGGCTCGCGACCACCATTGGGACCGAACTTGGGGTGGGGGTTACTACCTTACTGGGCGTAGTCATCTTAGTCCAACTGATTGGGTTTCCTTCCGCCATTCTGTACGGGAAGGCCACTAAGAAGTTCGGCGGGAAGCGGATGATTTATTTTGGGATAGCCGTATATGCGACCACCATCTTCTTAACGTTCTTAATCAATGAGGACACAGTCTTCTTGATGTGGGTCGTGGGCGTCTTAGTCGGGTCCGCCCAAGGCGGTATCCAGTCCATTTCACGGAGTTATTTCGCGAAGATGTTGCCGATGGATAAAGCCAATGAATTCTTTGGATTCTTCTCAGTCTTTGGGAAATTTTCAGGCATTATCTCCCCGTTCTTACTCGGGATTGCGATCAGCGCGTTAGGCATCAACAGTGCCGTCTTAGTCCTCATGGGACCTTTAGCGGCTGGGGCTATACTCCTAGCGTTTGTCAAACCAGAAAAACAATAAGTATTACTGGATGAATAATTTAAAAGCCATCACTTTTATTTAAAGTGATGGCTTTTTTAAATCCTTGAATAAGCGGTAGTCTTTAAAATAGCGCATGACGTGTTGAGTGTCACAGTCCATGCCGGTATCATAAGACGCATTGGTTAATACACGGGCTAAAGCGTCTGTGTTTTTATTTTGATAACTTTCCTTTGCGGCTTGGATGAACGTGTGAGATAGACTCAAGGCTTTTTCATAAATGTCTAAGACTGAGTCATCTAAGGAGGCGTTCGTCACTGGGTGATGCCAGGAGGTTTTACTTAGATTTAAGTAATCAAAGTCATCCGTGTTTTGGGCATGGGAGAGATCTTGAAAGTACGTGCTTTTGGGTTTTTGATACGATTCAAAAAGCCCAATGAGCTTACGTTTAAGCTTAAGTGGGTCATAGACTAAAAAGCGTCCGACTCTACGCATCGTCTGATAGCCCTTCGCAAATAGCGTGCCTGCGTGCGTTTCACCGAATGTATGTTCCACGGCTTCATCAATTAAGGTGATGATGTCTTTGGTTAAAGCTTTTAAAGGGAGTGTTTTTAAATACAGTTTGTGTCGGTGGGGCTGGATGCCCAGTTGATGCTTCATGAAGGCAATGTCGACTTTCCGTTCAAACTGTAAATGCAGGCCCGCCCAAGCGTGGGTGGATGGATCTTCTTCTTTGTAAAGTCCGGTGTAATAAAAAATATAGGGATGAATCGAAATATCTAAAGCGTGATGGGATAAAAAGCCATAGGTATAATTAAGCATCGCTTCCGATTGGTGATCGATGGCGCTTTGGAGTAATGATACTAAAAAGGGTTTAGTCTTTGATTTATGAATGATGTTCCCAAAGTGTTGTGCATGAGGTTTATCCGTGCCTTGAACATAGTAAAAATAATCGGGGCCTTGAGCCCCAATGGTGCTTTCAGGGTTGGAGCCGAAGGTTTCTTGAAGTTTTCCAATGAGCATTCTGTGCATATAAAAATCAGCCATGTGTCACCTCTCAAGGTATTTTAGCACAAAAAAAGAGCCATGAATTTTAATCCATGACTCCTAGCGTGTTTATTAAAATCAAAGCTTATGAACTATGGTTACTAGGCACAACTTAAAAAGTCAGATTCATAGAGTTCATAAAGCGTCACGTCGCCTAAGACGGGCGCTTTTAAATTGACCGGGAAATCCGGACACGTGGCGGTGGAATAATATCCCACAAAATCATCATCCCCGGGCTGAGTCAGAATAAAATTAATCGGGGTCCCGTGATAAATGACGGTTTCTCGGATGACATC
>CBFHYA010000009.1:23555-35959 GCA_965659955.1 Candidatus Izemoplasmataceae bacterium | reverse complement strand
CGCCTTCACCGTCTAAAATGATGAACTCATAAAGACTGGTGTTTCTCGTAATGGGCGGGACGTTCGCATAAAGCGTAATGGATTCTTGGATGACCTCCTCATTAAAGGGTTGTGTATACGCTTCATCGAGGTAAAACCCTTCAAACGATTGAAAAGGAAAAAGACTGGGTTCTAAGCTCTCTAAAGAGACCGGCCGGTTAAACTCAAAAGCCTCTCCGTCAATGGTGACGGTAAAGGGTTCCACTCTTTCCTGGGCGGATTGATATAGATCAAATGAGACAACCGATAGGATTAAAAGGATAAAGATCCCAACGAGAATTTTTAAATTAATCATAAGCACTCCTTAAATAGGATGTTACTTCTAGCCTAACAAGTGACACTGGATAAATAAACGCATAAGCGTTAGGAATCTTTTTTTGTGAAAGTATGTTAACTTCTTAAATTCCGTTTGACGAAGCTTACATGGGTTGCTATACTTATTGTATAAAATTATATAAACCGCTTAGAGACGGAGGTCTGCGAAAATCATCAAATTTGTTGATGTAATTTCGGAGGCCTTTTATTTTTAAGGCGATTTAAAAAAATTGAGAGGAGAAACACATGGATTACACAGTACTTGAACAAATCGTTGCTGAATTCTTTGGGACTACTTCACTGCTAATCTTTGGGACAGGCGTTGTGGCAAACGTCGTATTAAAAGGCACCAAAGGGAATAACTCAGGATGGATCGTCATCACAATTGGTTGGGGGCTTGGCATTGCTTTATCCGTCTATGCCATCAACTATATTACGGGCGCTCACATCAACCCCGCGGTTACCTTCGCTTTACTCGTGGACGGACAGATGGAACTGGGCACCGCATTAGGCTACATGGCCGCACAACTTGTGGGTGCGGGCGTAGGATCGGCCCTCATCTTCTACATGTATTACCCACACTTTAAAGCCGAAGAAGATCCAGGGACTAAACTCGCCGTATTCTCAACGAGCCCTGCGATTCGTCACACCCCTTCAAACTTCTTCTCTGAAGTTTTAGGAACGTTTATGCTGCTGTTTGGGATCCAAGGGATCTTTGCAGCCGGCAACGGCGTGAGCGCTGAATTAGCACCCCTCCTTGTTGGATTACTCGTGACCGTTATTGGGCTTACCTTAGGCGGAACCTCCGGCTATGCGATTAACCCAGCGCGTGACTTAGGCCCAAGGATTGCTCACTTCTTACTTCCCATTCCGGGTAAAGGATCATCGGACTGGAACTATTCATGGATTCCGGTTGTTGGACCGCTCGTTGGTGGGGCATTAGGATTACTTTCTTATCACGCCATTTTCTCAGGCGCAGAGCTCGGAACCTTATTCATCATGCTTGCCGTATTTGTCGTTTTACAAGCGGCCACATTCTTTATTAAACTGGACGGACAAGCTTAAAAAAACACCGATTAAAGTCAATCATTGTTTTAAAGGAGGCACCATATTATGGACAAACGCTATATTATGGCGCTTGATCAAGGAACCACCAGCTCCAGAGCCATTCTTTTTGACCACGACGGAAAAATCAAAGGCGTCGCCCAAAAAGAATTTACCCAACTCTTCCCCAAACCCGCCTGGGTCGAACACGATGCCAATGAAATTTGGCTTTCGATTCTATCGGTGATGTCCGATGTCTTAAAAGATACCGGCGTCAGCGCCAAAGAAATTGCATCGATTGGGATTACCAACCAACGCGAAACCGCGGTGGTCTGGGAAAAAGAATCCGGACGTCCCATCTATAACGCCATCGTTTGGCAAAGCCGTCAAACCATGGATATCTGCGATGACTTAAAAGCGCGCGGATTAGAACCCACATTTAGAGATAAAACCGGTCTGGTGGTCGATGCGTATTTCTCCGGCACCAAAGTGAAATGGATCTTAGACCATGTCGATGGCGCCAGAGAAAAAGCTGAAAAAGGCGAACTCTTATTTGGAACCATGGATACATGGGTCATCTGGAAACTCTCCGGGGGTAAAGCCCACGTGACCGATTACTCCAATGCATCCAGAACCTTGATGTATAACATTTACGATCTTAAATGGGATGATGAACTTTTAGAATATCTAGACGTTCCTAAATCCATGCTGCCGGAAGTTAAACCATCTTCTGAAGTTTATGCCAATACCGATCCGATTCATTTCTTCGGCGCGGAAGTCCCGATTGCCGGCGCTGCAGGCGACCAACAATCGGCGCTCTTTGGTCAAGCATGCTACGAACCTGGGATGGCGAAAAACACGTATGGTACCGGTTCATTCATGTTGATGAATACCGGTGAAAAAGGCATCAAATCGAAAAACGGCCTATTAACCACCCTCGCATGGGGGATTGATGGCAAAGTCGAATATGCTTTAGAAGGATCGATCTTTGTGACCGGTTCTGCCGTTCAGTGGCTCCGCGATGGCTTACAAATCATTGGCAATGCCGCCGAAACTGAAGGGCTTGCCAAAGACTTAGAAAGCAATGATGGCGTCTACTTAGTTCCTGCCTTTGTCGGACTGGGCGCTCCATATTGGGATTCTAATGTCCGCGGCGCACTCTTCGGGATTACCCGCGGGACCAACCGAGAACAAGTCGCAAGAGCTACCTTAGAAAGTATTTGCTACCAAACCAAAGATGTTTACCTCTCCATGAACGATGATTCTGGCATTAATCTTAAGACATTGCGCGTAGATGGTGGCGCGGTGAAAAACCGTTTCCTCATGCAATTCCAAAGCGATATCTTAGGCGTACCGGTTGAAGTCCCCACCGTTCAAGAAACCACTGCTTTAGGTGCTGCTTATCTCGCAGGGCTGGCTGTTGGATTCTGGAAAAATCGCGCAGAAATCGCCAAACAATGGGCGATTGAAGATACGTATCATCCAAAAATGGATGACACGAAACGCGATTCCCTTTACAAAGGGTGGCAAACCGCCGTTAAAGCGGCTCAAGCCTTTAAGCTTTAACGTGTCATACACAATTTAATATTGCTAGAGAAGAGAGAAAAGAGTCGCATTTATAAGCGCACTCTTTTCTCTTTTTGTTCATTACACTAAAAACCAGGAATGGTCATGACTTACCTTTTAAGTCATGAAAAGGATCACCATGATTGATGTACTTATCATCGGGGCGGGCATCACGGGCACCGCACTCGCCCGGGAACTTTCCAAATACGACATGAAAGTGACCGTCCTCGATATCATTGCGACAACCAGTTTAGAACACTAAAGAAAAAGCCTTGAACATTGAGTTCAAGGCTTTATGTTATTCATACGATTGAATGAGGTCGACCCGCTTTTGATGGCGCCCGCCTTCATACTTAGTTTCATGAAAACGGTCGACCATATCGGTGGCTAGGCCTGGCCCGACGACGCGGGCGCCAAAACATAAAATGTTGGCGTTGTTATGAGCTTTGGCCATCGTCGCTGAAAAAGGTTCAGAGACGGCTGCGGCCCGGATGCCAGCAAATTTATTGGCCGCCATACTCATTCCAAGTCCGGTGCCACAAATCAAAATGCCATAATCGGCTTCTGCTTTTTGGATGGACGTGGCAACCGCTTTCGCATAGAGCGGATAATCGGTGCTTTCCTCGGAAAAAGTCCCGTGATCAATTACGGTGATGCCCCGGGATTCCAAGTGGGCTTTCACATGATTTTTTAAAGATACGGCGGAATGATCACAGCCGATGGCATACGTCATGATGCCTCCTTTGCGTCATTTAAAATGGATAGTCGAAGGTGTCTTGGATGCCTGCGTCATCAAACCATAAGGCTCGCTCTTTTTCAAAGGTCGCTTCTGCATCTGAGGCATGCATCAAGTTTTGAATCATCCGGCCTTCCGCGTTGGCTTTATCATATGAGTCATTGCCGTAACGGCCGCGGATCGTATTCGCCCCAGCCAAGGCTGGATTGGTCGCACCCAAGAGCTCACGCATCCGGTGGATGGCTTCACCGTCGTGCGAAAGCACCATGCATTCGACGGTTTTACCGACGAATTCTTTGAGAATTGAATCCACAAAATCTTTTGATTTCAAGCGGTGAATGACTTCATCGTAATGGGTTAAGATCCGCTCTTTGGTGACGGATACTTCTTGGGTGGCTTCCACGGTGAAGCCGGCATCTTCAATCAGTTGAAGAATGTTTCCTTTGAGTTTACGCTCTAAGGCATCGGGTTTTAAAAAGACAAATGTTTGTCCCATGAGACACTCCTTTTGTAAAAGTTTGTTAAGGAAAGGTGTATGAAGAGATAATTATGCAGTTTCTTTATATAATTATACCGTAAAATGAGGAGGATAAAAAATGATTAAAGTATTGTTTGTCTGTATCCACAACTCGGCGCGCTCGCAAATGGCCGAAACCTTTTTAAATGATTTAGGGGCCGGGCTTTTTGAAGCCGAGAGTGCGGGGTTAGAAGCCGGAACGCTAAATCCGTATGTCGTGAGAGCCATGCGGGAGTTAGATTATGACATCTCCGGCAATGAAACCAACGATGTGTTTGACTATCATAAAGAAGGGCGCGTCTATCAAGCCGTCATCAAAGTGTGTGACCAAATCAACGGAGAACGCTGCCCCATTTTCCCCAGAACCCTCATTAATGAAAACTGGAACTTAGAAGACCCTTCCAGCATTCAAGGGGATGATGAGGCGATCATGAACCGCACTAGAGAAATTCGCGATCAAATTTTAGAACGCGTTAAAGCCTTTATCGACGAACATAAAGCCTTCGCAGAATCAAGAAAAAGCGCATAAAATTATGCGCTTTTTTTTTATGTTTATGGGGTGATATTAATGATGTTAGACCCTGCGAGATCCAGTGTGACTGTGTCACCGATTTCTAAGCCAATGATAATGCGCAATACGCCGGATGAGACATTCGACACATTCACCGCATAGGGTTCACCGTCAATGCTTATCCAATAAACCGTATTGCCTTCTAAGACGTACGAATCAATGCCGGTAATACTACCGCTGACACTCGATAATTCTTGATTGGCGGTTGAATCAATGTTTAAAAGATAATCATTATAAGCCCCCGTTTGGGTTTCAGCGATGCCGGAGACTTGTAAGTCTTGGACGTTCATAAAGACGTGACGGATGATCCGCCCGTCTTGCCCTTTGATGAGTATGTAATAGGTTGCTTCATCACCGATAGATACCGGCACTGGGAAAGACGCTGAAATATTATTTTGGGGAATCAACGTTAACGTTTTATTCATGGCGGCCACTTCGGTTGCGCCTGGGAATGAATAAAGCGTGGATTCTTTGGTCCGCATGTTAACGTAGGCAAAGCCGACCGTGGATTCATCGCCGCCGGCACTGGTCATCCCAGTAAAATGATACAGCTCATCGGAATTGATGACGGTTCTTCTTCCGGGGGATGGTCTTAATACGCCCACTTGATTAAAGATGGAGTTAAAGAAGCCTTCTCTTAACGTTCCATAATAATTGAGTTGTTCTAAGACTAGGGCATCATCATAGACGTTATCGACGAAGGCGGGAATGGCACCGACTTCATGAATAGTGGTTTCACCGGTGACCGCGTCGACTAAGGCTATGGCCACGACATCACGTCCACCGTTGACAAAAATCGTTGGGAGGCCCAGTTGGACCACAAAGTATGGATTCATTTCTTCGTCGATTTCAAAGTGGACCGCTATGCGTTCATACTTGGTGGTCCCAGAATAATAGACATGACGCAAGAGATCTTGCTCAAAATAGGCCGACTGGACATATTTGAGCCCTGTCCCATCGCGGTCGGTTAAATTGATGAGTCTGGTTTCTTCAGTCACTTTGTTGATGAGAATAAACCCAGCGGTTCCCACATCTCGGTTATTGAGCCATTTAAAAATGTCACGGTATTCTAAGGGAGCCACTAAGTATTGTTCGCCTTGGAATAAGATGTCTGTGTAGGTGCCCACTTGGAATTCACTTCCGAGGCCTGGGAATTCACCCAGTTTTAATACGCCCAGGCGTTCACCGTAGGCTTTATCCACGACCGGTAGACTATTCGCATCGATCGTATCGACTTCGGATGAAAACGTACTGGATTGCGGAGTAATCAGCTCAGAATACGCTTCGGCGTGAAAGTAGGTGCGCCCGCCAAATAACGTATAAACTATGGCCAAGATTCCACCTAGCGTTCCGAGTAAGACAAACCACCGATCTGAAATTTGAACGTGGTTTTTAAAGCCTTCACGAACTAAGTAAAGGAGTAAACCGAAAACAATCAATACGATAAAGACAAACGAAAAATACCGTAAGTTCAATCGATTCAAAACAATATAATTGGCCAACAGCAAAAATAAAATGAAGTTCGCGGCGATTAAAATGGTTTGCAGCGGGCTGAGTGATACGCTTGGCAGTTGCTTAACCTTCACAAACCCCTCGTCATCCACAACGACTTCTTCGGGGGATGGTTGACTCGATCGTTGCAATAAAACTAGATTGACAATGAGTAATGCAATAAACGCTAAAAATATAACTAAATACATAGGTGTACCTCCACTTATATTTTAGCACGGTTAAGGGTTTTACTTAAACGTTCCACCTTGGGAATAAAAAACTTTAATGAAAAAATTTCAGATAAGCGTGCAAAGCGTTTTTTACTTTATTAAACTGACAAAAAACACGAAGTTAATTTAACGAACTCACCCCTCACTTTCAAGTACTTATGGACGCACTTTACATCATTTATAGCGCGTTTACCTCATCACCTTTGATGTTTGTTTATTTTGCGGTCATTGTGATCGTCATTCAAGGGACGGGTTTACTGCTTTATAAGCCTGCGGATAAAATCTTAAAAACTGAATCTTGATTCACCCAAAAAGCCCTAAAAAAGGGCTTTTTGTTTGGTAAAAACGGGTTTATTTTGGTATGCTTAAAAAAGGTTTATTAACTTATTTTTAACAAAGCGAGAGCCTATGAAAAATCAAACGGTGACAGAAGTCCCCACGCAATGGGTGGGTCCACTTCTATTTAAAGGATTGAACGGTCGCACCTTCCAAGAAACCGATCAATCGGTGGAAGTGCCTTTAGCAACCTATGAAACCACATTATTTCCATCGGTCGGTAGGGGCGCAAAAATCAGCCGGCTGATTGGCGGTTTGAACGCCACTTTAGTCAGTGACGGGATGACCCGCTCTTTACTCATTGAAACGACGTCTGTGGCAGAAAGTCTTGCCCTCACAGAATATGCCCAATCCCATATCGACTTTTTTCAAACCGAAATCATTGACGCCCATTCTAAACATACCCGTCTGAAAAAAATCGACCCCACGTATGTGGGGAATCTGATTTATTTACGGTTCTTCTTTGAAACCGGACTGGCCGCTGGTCATAACATGACCACGTTTGCGGTCGATTACATTGCCGAAAACTTACTCAAAGCATTCCCCAGCATTGAATATGTGTCACTGTCTGGGAATTATTGCACGGACAAAAAAGTCAGTGCGGTCAACCGGATTTTAGGCCGCGGTAAACATGTCATTGTCGATGCGATTATCCCGAAAGATATCGTTGAAAGTGCCCTTAAGTCTACGCCGGAGAAAATCGTCGCCTTACACCAAAAGAAAAACTTAATTGGATCACTCGTCGCGGGGTCACTGATGAGTGCAAATGCGCATTTTGCGAATATGCTACTTGGTTTTTACCTAGCCACCGGACAAGATGCGGCCAATATCGTGGAAGGCTCCCAAGGCATTACGCATGCGGAAGTAAAAAACGGAGATCTCTATTTTTCGGTGAACATCCCCAACATCATCATGGGGACCATCGGGCACGGCAAAGCACCCTTCAAAGACCGTTTTGAAGCGATGGGACTCACCGGCAATCACGCGTCAGAAAAACTCGCTTTGATTGCGGGAGGTGTGGTGTTTGCGGGAGAGTTATCATTACTTGCGGCACTGACCAATCAACACGAGCTTGTCAGATCACACACGATTTATGAAAGGAACTAAGAGATATGGTAGGGATTGATAAGATTAACTATTACACCCCCAGAACGTATTTAGACATGCACACACTCGCTGAAGCCCGCGGGGTAGACCCCATGAAATACATTAAAGGGATTGGCCAAGAAAAAATGGCCGTCATGGAAGCGCATGAAGATATCATTACGATGGCCGCAGAAGCCGCGAAGCCCATTTTAGATGATAAAGATTCAATTGATTTAATCATTTTTGCGACCGAATCGGGGGTCGATTTTTCTAAGGCTGCCGCCATTTATCTCCAACACCTCTTAGAGATTCCAAATCCTGTGCGCGTCATTGAACTTAAACAAGCGTGCTACGCGCTGACCAGTGGGCTTCATTTAGCCACAGACTTTGTGAAAAGCCACCCTGGGAAAAAAGCGCTCGTGGTGAGCAGTGACATCGCGTGGTATGGATTTGAAACCGCCGGAGAAGTCACGCAAGGTGCGGGGGCGATTGCCATGGTGGTCTCTGAAAACCCGCGCTTAGCCGTAGTCAATCCAGGCACCCCATACACCGAAGATGTCCCTGATTTTTACCGTCCCAATACAAGCGATGTCCCGATTGTTGATGGAAAGTTTTCCATTGATTGTTACAACCGAGCGTTAAAAGAAACCTTCTCAGGACAATCCTATAAATATATCGGATTTCACATGCCGTTTGCCAAAATGGCCGATAAAGCCAATCGAATTTTAGAAGACCACGCGATTTCAGACGAAGCATTAATTTGCGTCAAATCATTCTCCAAAGAAATCGGAAATATTTATAATGGATCTTTGTATCTCGCACTGATTGGCATTTTAACGCATGCGAAAGATTTATCCGGAGAAACCATTGGAATGTTTTCATATGGATCTGGCTCCATCGGTGAATTTTTCACCTTAGATATCGTCAAGGGTTATGATAAAGTCACGCCCAAAGCGGAATGGCTCAATCACCTGAGCGACCGACAAAATCTCACAATTGAAGCATATACCCAGGCAATGAATGAGTTCTCAGCCCGGGAAAAAGTGCACAATCACACATTAAGTGAATCCTTGATTCCTAAGGGCTGCTATTATTTAAAGGCCATCGAAAATGGCCACCGCGTCTATGCGCAAGGATAAGACCTCTTCTTAGGGGTCTTTTTTTTACCCAAACTTTACAGCAATAGCCTTGTGAAGGCTTTCAAAAGTGCCATAAAAAACGTAACTTAATCACCTGAAACGAGACCCCCGGGAGTTCTTAAAAAAACGCATATTGCGCTTTTGTGGCCGCCACGCTCTGATCATTTGTGCAGGTGCCAGTGATGAAGCCATTGAGAAACGGAGGATAAAAAAAAGTCTGATACCAACAGTATCAAACTCTACTAGGCTCATTGGTGCGGTTGAGGGGAGTTGAACCCCTACGCCCGTTAAGGCACTGCCGCCTGAAGACAGCGCGTCTACCATTCCGCCACAACCGCTTAAAATCTCGCAAAATCTATTATACGAGTTGCGGCGTTAAATGAAAAGCCCCTCAATAGTATTCTTCAATCGATTGGATGGCGGTAGAAAAAGTGTCCATGACTTTTTTTAAGCGCATCAAATGGTCCTGATGCGTGGACACTAACTGCCCCGGTTGACGGTGGATTTTGGGAATCACTTTAAATTCAAACAGTGCAAGCATAGAAATTCCGTCTGAGACATCCCAGGCCACGTGTTTAAATCCATGGTCATGCCACTGATTCATGAAAGATTCAACGTCAAAGGAAGGTTTACCTTCGATGTGATACGCCTCGGACCCATCGGTGTCGGTTTTTATTTTGTTTTTGATCGGTTTCATCCAGTTTGGGGTCCGGTCATTTTTCGCACGTACGGTTTCCGTTAAGGATGTTGGAATACTCAGGTAATAGCCCCGAAAGTCAATGTGTTGGCTTGCACCCTTTCCGGTTGAGACCATATGTGAAATACTAAGTGCAGACAGGGATACTTGACCCGATTTTAATGTGTAATAGACACGGTCCAAGGAGCCTTTTTGGGCGACATATCCGTATAAAAAATCATCATCCAAAGGTGGAGTTTCTTCGTTTAATGTTACGTCCTTAAGGGGCGATGTCATCCCGATAATCGGGGTCCATAAATCGGTGCGAAGAATCTCATAAAAAGCATTTTCTAATTGACCGGTTCTAAGCGCCGCCACAAAAAAGAAAATGAAACCTAAAAACACGCTGGCAAAGCCAGACAAAATCAATACAGGGGCAATCCCACTGCCAAGCAGTGCACCCGTTGTAATTAAAATCGCTCCCACACCGAGACTTACTAAGGCCTGGCGGATGCCTTTAAACCGATCAAAGGCTTTATATTTTTTCAAAAATACGTTAGCAAATTCCATAGACACCTCTTCCCTTTATCATAGCATGCTACTATTACGTCAACTTAACTATCATATGATCATATAAACCCATAAGGAATGTGTTATGGCACGGTATTGACAAGGGGGCCGTTTGGCCCATGATCTCGGGTATCTTTGAATGACTCAAAGGCGCAAAAAAACGTACACTGCACATATTGATTTTCAACAGGTCAAGAAACATTTAAAACCCCAAGGCCATGATGGACTTGGGGTTTTTATGGGGGTTATTGTGACTCAGATTCCTTTTCTTTTATCTGAACAGGAACTGGATTAAATTTCAACTGAGCGTAAAACCCGGCGGCTAAAAGACTGCCTAACATTAGACCGGCGGTACTGACTAACATCGGCATCACTTCCGTCATTTCAAACAGTCTTAAAGGACTTAATACGCCAAACGTCGTATTGATGGTAAATATGGTTAATACCGCGTAAGAAAGTCCCACTGAGAGGCCTAAAAAGGGGCGCTTCGTGGGTTGTTCACTGACGGCTAAATAGACATACACTAAGATAAAACTAACAAATGCTAAAATGCCAAAGTCCGCAAACGCGTAATCTAAGGGGCGACTGAAAAAGGGTTGAATATTAAACAAGAGTAAGCTCACATAGCCAAATAAAGCGCCACTGACTTGCGCTACCAGATAGATTCCAAAGGTTTTGACGCTCATGCGTTGATCGATATAGGCGGCTAAAGTCATTAGGGGATTAAAATGCGCATGAGATATGTGATCGAGCGTATAGGAAGCGATTAAATAGGCGATACCGACGGTGATGCCGACGGTCAAAATATCCCCGCTCAAGTAATAAATCCCAACCCCTAAAAAGGTGAGAATAAAGGTGCCGTAAAATTCGGCCATGTAATATCTAATATTCATTGAAATGTTTTTCATGCATATCTCCTAAACCACTCACTGATGTCGTTGAGTCTTTTAATTCTTGCTTCGGGTTTACCACTTCTAGAAAGCTCATGGGTTTCATCTTTAAACCAAACCAACTTCGTATCCACCCCTTCATTCATTAAGATCGCATGCAGCTGTTGGGCTTGTTCAATGGGGCAGCGGTAATCTTTATCGGCGTGAATGAATAAGAGTGGAGTTTGGATGTTCATGGCGTATTTGAGGGGAGATTGTTCCCAGATCTTCTCAAAATCTTTGAGTGGATGGCCGGCGGTTTGATCGGCCGCAAAGAAATAGCCAATATCGCTCGTTCCATAAAAACTTACCCAGTTGGATATCGAACGCTGAGTCACGGCCGCTTTAAAGCGGTCCGTATGACCCACCATCCAGTTGGTCATAAACCCTCCGTAAGAGCCCCCGGTCACATATAAGCGTTCCGGATCAACGTTATACTTAGCCAAGACTTCATCGACAAAATCCATGAGGTCTTCATAATCAATCGTGCCGTATTTCCCACGGATATCGGAAAAATCATTGCCTTTACCGTCTGAGCCTCTGGGGTTTGCATACATGACAAGGTAGCCTTCCGATGCCCAGACTTGCATTTCATGGTAATAAACCGGCGCATACACCGTTTTGGGTCCGCCGTGAATATCTAAAATAGCGGGAACTTTTTGATCGTTATAGTTTTCTGGTTTTAAGACCCACCCCTTGACGGTATGCGTGGATTTATCCACGGTGACTTCTTCGGGGGTGGCGACGTATTTATCTTTCAGCGTGCGATCGTTAAACCGTGAGAGTTTCTTTAAAGCCTTGTTTTCTAAGCGATAAATTTCTTGCAAGCTCATATCTTCCATCGCAATCATGTAAAGTGAATCATTGAGCGTGACGAGCCCGTCAATCGATCCATTCATGACGTAATAGGATGTGAGTTCCCCGTTGGGATTTAACTGGTAAATCTCAGAATGATCATCGTTGGTCATGACAAAATAAAGCATCCCATTTAATACGGTCCATTTTTTAGACCCTAAAAAACGCACATCGGTCCCAACCGTATTAGATAACGAAAGTCTAAAGGGAGTGATAAGTTCAAGCCCCTTGGATGAGACTCGGTAAAAGTCTGGGTTTTGATTCATCCCGTATTCATCCATGGGACTGGCCGCGACGATCAGCA
>CBFHYA010000009.1:0-23457 GCA_965659955.1 Candidatus Izemoplasmataceae bacterium | reverse complement strand
AATTCATCCACCAAAAACAAATCTTTCATGGAATACGTCATTGAATCATCTAAGGGTTCATGTGACTTTGACTTTAAATCATACAGATAAAGATTCGATTTCATGAGGCGCAGATTTTTATGGGGTTTTCCCGTGTAATAAATGATCCCACGTTTTTCGTCGCAAACGACATTTTCCATGGAAAAATCGATAGCCGTGATGGGGGTCAACGTTTCACTTGAGAGATCATACGTGGCTAAAACGGTCCGTTGATTGGTCGTAAAGCCAGCCCCATTAAAGTAATAAGGGATTTCATCGATATCTTCATAGGCTTTTTGTTTTTTTAACGCTTCTTGCGTGGCTTTTCGGTCTTTTTCATCCAATAGGCCCACCGCATCATTGGAAATCTTATACGACACAACCAACGTATTTTTAATGCGGCCATGTAAGGTGGGTTTCACCGGGAAAATATAGCGTTTCTTAAACGATTCTAAATCTAAGTCATATTCGTATAAAACGGTGTACTGATTTTTTTTCTTTGTTTTATCCGCTTTCGTTTTTTCATGCGCCACAAGCACCGTATTTTCAGAGAGCCAAAAGGCGGTGGAATCTTTTTTTAAATCCAGGTGTTTCTTAGTGCCCTTAGGCGTCACCTCATATAGCGTATGATGATACGCATTGTCTTTTTGATTAGCTTTAGACGCTAGGAAAACGGCTCTTGATGCTTGCGGGTTAGTCGATAGTTTTCCTAAGTGCTTAAAGGTCATTAAGTCTTTAATTTGGATTTTTTTCATAGTCACCTCTTAAGTTTTAGTGTAGCACTGAACAGATGGTTTTTTAAGTCAAAAAAATAGCGCGCTGATTATGCGCCTTGATTGTTAGTGAGTTGATCCATTAAGTGATTCATGTGTTGGGTGTATTGATTCGATCTATAGCCTTTATATAAATAGACCCACTCGTTCTTCCGTTTAAACCCATTGGTTTAGGCCTTACGATTGAGCTGGAAACAATGGAGGATTTTAGAAAATTGATGAGCACTCAAGATTATCAAATCGCCTTTCAGTTTTTAGCCCAAAGTGGGCACTTTAAAAAACTAGAACGCAACATGCAATCGATGATTGAAAAGCTACTGGGTTAACCATTTTTTAACGGTGAATGATGACGGGGCATGCTAAACTATGTAAAACACTTAAATAGGAGTTAGGCATGCCGTCTACTTTCACCTTTTTAAAAGATGTCCTGATGGTCTCTCTAGGCGCTTACGGTGGCCCAGAGGCTCATTATGGGGTGTTTGCCAAGCGCTTAGTCGATCAAAAGCATTATCTCAGTGAAGATGAGCTTTATGAATACATGGCCTTAACGAGTATTTTACCTGGGCCATCCAGCACCCAAACATTGATGGCCATTGGCTATCATGTGGGGGGAATCAAACTTGCCATACTGACGTTACTCGTCTGGGCGCTGCCCATTGGAGTGATTTTAAGTCTTATGGCATTTTTATATACCCGTACCTTACTCCCTGAGTCTTTATTAGACAGTTTAGGAGGGCTAGCCTATATCGCCTTAGGTTTTGTCTTTTATGCGGCCACCCGGATGATTCTTAAAGGATGGAAAAATAAGACGCTCATATTACTTGGCATACTTAGTTTTATCCTGACGTTTTTGTTCCGAAGTTCTTGGGTATTCCCGTCTGTTTTATTGGGTAGTGGATTGATTTATCTCATGCTCAATCCAGGAAAGTCCACGGAAAAAAGGGATGTGCCAAAGCCTCATTTAAATATCTATTTATCAAGCGCGTTTTTAATTCTTGCAACGCTTTCGTTCTGGGCGGTTGCGTATGGGCCCTCCACATTCAAATTGGCGGGGCATTTCTTCCAGTTTGGCTTTTTAGTGATTGGGGGAGGTCAAGTCGTCATTCCTTACATGGTGGAAACGCTCGTTCATGATCTAGCGCTTCTGAGTCTGTCAGATTTTTTAGTCGGCTTTGGCCTCGTTCAAGGCTTACCAGGTCCTATGTTTTCATTTTCCGCGTGGGCGGGAAGTTTATCGGCCGGAGCGCTCGGCATTCCTTTAGGTCTAGCATCTTTCATCAGTATGGTGAGTTTGTTTTTACCTGGGGCGTTACTCATCCTGATTATGATTCCGTTTTGGCAAACCCTTAAAAAAAAGTCTTGGGTGAAGCCGGTGCTGGCAGGGATTATTGCGGCGGCGGCAGGCGTCGTATTATCCACTGGTGTGGATTTAATTATGGAATCGCCCAGTGGGTTAATCGGATACGCATTTACCACGATTACCTTCGGGTTATTAAGCAGTCAAAAAATTCCCGCGCCCTTGATTGTATTCATTGGGATTTTAGTCAGTCTTTTAGTCTTTTAAACACATATCAAACTAAATATAAAGAAGGGGAGGTGCGTCCTATCATCCCCTTCTTTTTTTGGTATACTAGAAAGGTTATTTTGATTATCGAAATGTAGAAAAGAGGCGTCAATTGAAACAGTTTATTTTAGTCGGTGTCATCTATATGACCTTTATTGGGTCAGGGCTTATTACCTCCCTTTTAGATGGGGACCTTAATCTCATTAGTATTGATTTATATCCTTGGATTTTAGTCACCGGGACAGCCCTTTTATGGATGCTGACTCGCTGGTTTATGACGCAGCATATCCCTGAAGGACAAAAATTATGATACTCGCTAAAATACTTCAACCCAAAATCTATTATGGGTGGGTAACTGTTTTTATTTCGGGATTAATATTTTTCTTTTCAGCGCCCGGTCAAACGTTTAGCATTTCCGTATTCATTGATACAATGCCTTTTACAGTGAGTCAAACGGCGGTCAGTCTTTTTTATTCGGGAGCGACTATGATCAGTGGCCTTTCATTACTTTTTATGGGCGGTCTCATTGATAAAGTGGGGCACCGTAAAATGACTCTGGTCGTGGGAAGCTTACTCATGGTGACACTAATAATCAATAGTTTTGCGGGCTCATTTATTGCGTTTGGCCTGAGTTTTTTCTTTTTACGGTTTTTCGGTCAAGGCTCAATGACCTTAATTCCATCCAGCTTAGTGCCGCAGTGGTTTGATAAACAAAAAGCCACGGCGCTCAGCCTGGCTCAAATTGGGGGATTAATCGCCACGTTAATGATTCCTTGGGTCAATGTGACACTCATCAACGCAATGGGTTGGGCGAATGCATGGCGCGTTTGGGCGGGACTTTTAGGCCTCTTTTTTATACCCTTAATCTATCTGACTTTAGTCAACCGGCCGAGTGATTTAGGTTTAATCATTGAAAACTCAAAGCCTCAAGACTTAGAGACCTTAGCGGATGAAGATCTCAAGAACCAACGGGAAAGCTGGGCCTTAAAAGAAGCCATCATAACTAGAGAGTTTTGGATTTTAGGACTGGTCAGTGCCATTCCTTCGATGTTTACCACGGGACTTACGTTTCATATCTATACGATTATGCGACTTAAGAATGTCGCTGAACCAGAAGCTGCCATCTTAATTGGACTGCTTGCCTTACCAGCGATATTCATGCCGATCTTTGCGAAAACCGTCATCGACCGATTTGCACTCAAATGGACGATAAGTTTAAGTGTATTGGGTATCATTATCGCGATGGGTGTATTAAACGCGCTGACTGGATTCATTTCAGCACTCATGTTCATGATCGCCTATGGCATCGTGATCGCGATATTACAGCTCAGTTTAAACGTCAGTTGGCCCTATTATTTTGGACGGTATCACCTTGGGAGCATTCGTGGTGCGGCTACAGTGTTTATGGTCATTGGGAGTGCCTTAGGCCCTTTACCGTTTGGGCTTTCATACGATTTAACGGGAGGCTATACATTCGTGATTATTGGGATGATTATATTTACTTCTCTCATATTCATCATGACCCTTTCTGTGCGTAAGAGTTTAAACAAGTAACTCAGTTCTACTTGACAAAATTATCATTTTATAGTATGTTAATAATACCTATAAAGAGTGTGGAAGAGACAGGCTCATCGCCACACAGCAACCTACCTTAAGGCAAGGTGCTAAATCCTGAAAGATAGGTCTTATGCCCTATCTTTGTGATAGGGTTTTTCTTTTAGGAATCTATTTCTAAAAGGAGTTAACATGCGTATTTATAATAATTATGATGGCTGGCAAATGAGCCGGCGGAATTACTCACTTGGTAAAGTGATTTACTATGATGAGACGTGGGATTTGGATAATGACGCTGAAGCTTTAATGTTAATTATTCAACTTCTCAGGGATGATGTAATTGGTTTATTAAATGATCCTGACTCACTTAATTCCAGAAAAAGCATCTATAGTTTGACCTTCATCTTCAAACGAAGAGACGATTGGTTGTTTAATGTCAAATCCGATGGCAACTTTAATCACATGCAATACCGCGCAATGTTTTCTAACCTTAAACAAACCACGCATGTCACGGTGATTTCCAATGAAAAAGACGCTTAGTTAAGCGTCTTTTTACTTGGACCTGCGTTTGATGAGGGCTTTAATACCATGAATCCATAAAAGCTTAAATACGAGACCCCAGCCATTTTTCTTGATACGCACTGGTTTACCTTCAGCTAAGTCTTTAAGTGCGACTTCATACGCCCCTAAGCCTAAGACAGACCCAAGAGCTTTAGTGAGTGGTTTAAGCCCTAAAGAGATGCGGGGAAGTTTGATGGTTTCAAACGTTCCAGCTGCTATTTTTAAAGGAATATCTGGATCAATGACTAAAGGTCTTGCAAGGCCAATCATGTCGGCTTCTTCTTTTTCAATCACAGAATTTATAACACTTAAAGAACGAAACCCGCCGGTAATCACTAAAGGCACTTTGATTTGGGTTTTGATCTCGCTCGCTAAATCTAAGAAAAACCCTTCTTTGTCTTCTTGACCCATCATCACCGGTTTTTCGTAGGTGCCGCCGGAGAGTTCGATGAGATCAAGGCCTTTGATTTCTAAAGCTTGAATGACTTTTAAAGAATCTTCTTTTGAAAAACCCCCATCAATAAAATCATCAATGTTCATTTTCACCCCAATGGGAAAGTGGGGGCCGACTTCTATCCTCATGGCTTCATAAATCTCGAGTAAGAACCGCATGCGGTTCTCTAAAGAACCCCCATAAGGCGCGGTTCGGTGATTGTGCTGGGGCGATAAAAATTGACTTATGAGATACCCGTGAGCCGCGTGGATTTGAACGCCTTTAAATCCCGCTTTTTGGACAATGCCTGCACTTGTCGCAAACTTCCTAACGAGATTTTGGATTTCATTATCACTGAGAGCTCTAGGCTTTTTGAAGGCTCTCGCCATTCCACCTTTTAAAGGAATGGCACTGGGTGCGACGGGATGTTTTGAGACAAACCGTGGAGACTGTTTCCCAGGGTGATTGAGCTGGACCCATAGGTGTGAGGTTTCTGTCTGGCCTTTTTGGGCCCAACGTTTCAACGCGTCTAAATGACGTTCATCTTCAATGACGACATTACCGGGTTCACCTAAAGCCGACCCATCGACCATGACATTCCCAGTGACAACGATACCACTATTACCTTCAGCAAAACGGGCATAGAGATTTTCATGCAGGTGATTGGGGGCATGATCAGAATCCGCAAACCCTTCACTCATCGCAGATTTAAAGATACGATTAGAGACTTCTGTTTGACACGGTAAACTAAGCGACTTAAGGCATGGATTATTAGAAATCATTTCATTCTTCTTTCTTGTACTATAAAAAGTTTAATTCACTTAATCGACTTAAAGCTTGGAGGAATGCTTTAAAACTACTAAATGTATTTTAGTCGATAATGCCAAAAAAAAGATAAAAGACTTGAGAAAAACTCAAGTCTTAGGGGAAATCATAATTGGTGGAGTTGAGGGGATTTGAACCCCTGTCCAGAATAGGTGCCATTTCACTTTCTACATGCTTAGTGTTTAGTTTGATTTAACATGTCACCAGGCCAAACACATCCAAGTGCCATGCGAGTCTTATTGAGTTCATCCATTAACTTAAGACGGCAGCGCCTGGATATAGTCTACTAAATTGTCTATGCGAATCTAAGCCGTAGACGTCTTAGATGCATAGTCGCGCTTATTCTTAAGCAGCGAAAGCTGTTTGAGTGTTTCCGGTTATATTTAACCTTGATGTTTTAACTGGCATCACCCAGGCATGCTTATCAAACGCGAGCTATCCTGTCGAATCCAATAACAACCCCATATATGTATTATATCACGACCGGGTAAACCAAAACATCAGCGCAAAAAAGATGCCGACCACCCCGATGAGGATGAAAAAGGTAAGCCATGAGCTTTTTTGATAACGGTTATTCTCCAGTTCGTGTTGGTGTTGATCGCGGTGTTTTTCTAACGTAAATTTTGCTTGTTCGTGAGGATGACCTTGGCCTTGGGGGCCGTTACCAGGTAACATAAATCCTCCTAATAATTCTTGTGGATTTTTTCTAACCGGCGGTTTTGATCTTTGGTTTTTAAACTTTGGCGTTTATCGTAGAGTTTTTTCCCGGTGCCGATCGCAATTTCTAACTTAGCGAGTCCTTCTTTGATGTAGACTTGGGTGGCGACGATGGTTTTGCGTTCGAGCTGAAGCGCATTATGCAGTTTGATGATTTCTTTTTTATGCAGTAAGAGCTTGCGAGTTCTGGTTTCTTCGTGATTAAACTGATTGCCTTCTTTGTATTTAGCGATGTGCATATTAACGATGTAGGCTTGTTCATTACGGATGCGTACGTAGGCATCTTGAATGGAGACTTTGCCAGCCCGAATGGATTTGATTTCGGTGCCTTTTAAGGCAATGCCCGCTTCAAATTTTTCATCAAGAAAATAATTAAACGAGGCTTTTTTATTCCGGGCGATGACTTTCATTGGGGTCTCCTAATACGAAATCCAGTTCCCCATCGTAGACGTGAACTTTACTTAATTGTATCACGACTTTATCGCCTAAATGGTAGGTTTTATCGCTTTCTAAGGACTTTAAAGACAAGGTTTCATCATCAAATTGGAAGAATTCACTACCGAGGTTGGATATATGGACTAAGCCTTCCACGGTGTTTTCTAAAGTGACATAAAATCCAAAGGGCACCACTGACGTGATGATGCCATTAAACCAGCTGCCGACTTTGGAGCGCATGGTTTCGGCTTTATGCATACTCACCACATCGCGTTCTAACTGCAAGGCTTTACGTTCTTGCGCGGATGTATGCGAAGCCACGGGTGTCATTTGGCTTCTTAAGGCTTCTTTTTCTTTTTCCGGGACTTCGTTAAAGACAAAGGTTTTTAAGATCCTATGGACCATCAAATCGGGGTAACGCCGAATGGGGGATGTAAAGTGCAGATAATCATCAAAGCCCAGGCCATAATGCGGGGTTTGGTGGTCTTGATAAATAGCTTTTTGCATACTTCTAAGGAGTAACATCGTGAGGCCTTTTTCAAAGGGGGTTTCTCTAAACGCACGAATCATCGATTGAATGGTTTCGTGGTTTTCGACATCTT
Source organism: Candidatus Izemoplasmataceae bacterium (assembly GCA_965659955.1). Classification (GTDB taxonomy): domain Bacteria; phylum Bacillota_I; class Bacilli_A; order Izemoplasmatales; family Izemoplasmataceae; genus JAGYII01. The sequence continues at coordinate 15,975 of CBFHYA010000009.1, read as the reverse complement.
TGGAAACTTCGAAGCCTAAATGACGGGCGACTTCGGCGAGTTTTTCTAGGGTGTCACGCTCCGGGGCGTCGTGGACGCGGTAAATGCCCGGGAGTTTATGGGTATTGAGATACATGGCCACGGCTTGATTGGCCGAAAGCATACATTCTTCAATGAGGTGCTGGGCTTCACCGGTGGATTTAATATAAATACTGTTGGCTTGACCGTCTTTATCGAAATTAAACTGAACTTCATCGGTGTGAAATTCTAAAGAGCCTTTCTCCATACGCAAGCGTCTTAAGGCTTTCGCAAACGCATTGAGCGGATTTAATGTTTTGAGAAGATGAAGTTCATCTTCCGATGGTTTTTTCCCCTTGAATAAATCGTTGACTCTTGAATAGGTGAGCCGGGCGTTTGAATGAATTGTGGATTCATAGAGTTTATAATCATCCATTTGAAAATCTGGATTAAAATGCATCTCACAAGTGACTGTAAAGCGGTCCACACCGGGTTTAAGTGAACATAAATCATTCGACAGTTTTTCCGGTAACATCGGCAAGACTTTGGTGGGTAGATACACACTCGTGCTTCTGGCGTAAGCTTCTAAATCAATCACACTACCCGGGGTGACGTAATGGGCCACATCGGCGATATGGACATATAACGTGACGCCACTCACGTCTTCTTTAAAGCTGATGGCATCATCAAAATCTTTCGCATCGGCCCCGTCGATCGTAAATGTTTCTAGGTGTCTTAAATCGACCCGGTGGAAAGTTTCCACCATCTTCATCGCATTGGCCGCATCCAGGGCGGCTTGCGGATAAACGGGGTCAAACCCAGCGCTGATGATTTTCGTGAGAATGTTAAGCCCGGCTTCGCCTTTTTCCCCGATTTTACGGGTAACCACACCCAGTAAATGGAGGGGGTCATAAGCTTTGATTTGGACTTCAACAAGATCATTATGATTATAGCCATTGAGCGATTTTTTCTGGATGTAAATGGGAATATTGATCGAGCGGTCTTTAGGTTTTAAATACGGTCTTTTGGTTTTGAGTTTCAAGGTACCTAAAACAGTGGTGTAATGACGCTTTAAAACATCTAAGACTTTGCCTTCTGGTTTACGCCCGCGTCCCGGCATGAGTTCGACCATGACATAATCTTTATTCATGCCATTTAACGTGTAGCCTTTGGGGATATAGATGTCGGGCCGGTCTTTAACATCGGGAATTAAAAACGCGTAGCCTTTGGCTTTGACGTCTAAATGACCCGTTAAGGTTTGGGCTGGTTTGACGTAGCGGTAACGAAACTGATCATCGAGTTTGACTTTATGCGAGGCTTCCAGTTCATTGAGTGTTTTAGCGAGGGTTTTGAAGGATTCAGCGCCCGTTAAATTGAGTCCATTAAAAAGCGCATCAATCGAAAAGGATTGACGGTGTTTTTTTAGATATTTGAGGACTTGTTCGTGCATAGAATGCTCCTTTCGTGCGAAAAAAAAGACACTTATTTAAAGTGTCTTAGTTGGTCATGGCCCAAATGGAGATGAGAATGAATAGCACGCTTGTGGCGAGTGTGACTCGCGACAAGATGAGTTCAAAGCCCCGCTCTTTCTTATTGGAAAAAAGATCGGATTTTTCACCACTGAATGCGTTCGCCGCATTGTCTTTTGAGTTTTGAATGACCACCAGTGTCACTAATACAATCGATACAATTATCAGTAAAATATCGACAAAGCCCATGGATTTCCTCCTAAATCGATACCCAGAGATAGATTCCGTAAATAAGGATGATCACCGCTGGGAACAGGTAATAAATAAACTTATTATTCGTTGGTTTTTTCACTAACGCAACTGCGAGTATTATAGTGTTTATCGCGCCTAAAAGCAAGAGCCACGATAGGTTATTTAAAAGCAAGGGTTCAGCGGTGGCCGCTTGAAATAAATCACTTCTTAAAACAGCGATATCCGTGAGCGCAATAATCAAGAAATTAAACGCGTTCGATCCGATGATATTACCTAAAGCCACAGTGTAGTTCCTGAGTCTAAATAGGGCAATGACCGCGGTAAGTTCAGGGAGGCTTGTGGCGACTCCTAAAAGGATGGCCCCCGCAAAGGACTGAGAAAGTCCCAAGTTAAGCGCAATTTCTTCGGTGAGTAAAGTCACGACGATACTGCCTGCCACCACTATGACCGCCCAAAACACAAGTCTCACAATAATCATCCGCATGGAAAGCGGGGAATCATCGTCTTCTTCTCTGGTTTCTGGAGCATTTAAATCATTTAATGAGACAGCATAAAGGCCTAAAATGAGGAGGCTGGATATATTGAGTGTAAACCCGAGATTAAGCGTCCAAAAACTACTTTCTACTAAACCCACCCAATCAAGGCCTAAAGGAATCAAAAAGGTCAGATACATGAGTAAGACAATCACACTCGGTTTTAATCTGGTTTTGACTTCATTAAAAAAGACATGCTTAATAAATATGAAATCCACCACGGCTAATATGAGCATATTAAAAAGGTTTGAGCCGAGTACGTTCCCATAGGCGAGCGCCCCTTCGTTTAAATAAATCGCACTGGTTAATGAAGTAATCAACTCAGGTAAACTGGTAATCGCTGCCAATAAAACGCCGCCCAAAAGAGCGCCTGATATAGTTGTCCGTTTATCAATCACATCAACGTAATATGAGAGTGATAATGTGGCATACACAATGACTGCAGCCACAGCAAAATATTGAACATATAACATAAAATCACCTAAATTTATTCTATCAAAATGAACCCAATCAAATAAAAAAAGATGCAGGCAATACATCTTTTTTTATGTGTTTATTCCGTATAACCCGTTGAGTATCCATTGTGAATGTAGTTATTTTGTTCGTGAAAATAAACAGTATCTGGATTAGCCGAGAGATAATTTCCTTTATTGGTTACATTCCTTGGATTAAAAATTAGTAACGTCGAGTGTTCAACACGGTGATACCCAAAATTAATTGGGAGTCCAATATAGCCACCTAAATAATTATCTCCATCCAGATCGCCAGTGATCGTAAGCCGAAGGATATCTATCATGGATGAATCCACTAAACCAACCACGAATCCAACATTATCTCCACTGAATTGCGTGTTAATAAACACTTCACTGTCATCAAGATTGATCACTCCACCAATTGCATGGCCAATGAAACCACCCAGCTTTCCTTCACTGGCGTAAAACTCTCCTCGAACTTCACTATTGGTAAAATTTAAATAAGCATTGGAGCTTTCAATAGAGTCATCAAATTCATAAGGATCATTGGATATTAATTTCTTTGCTTCGTAACGGCCTACAAAGCCTCCCATTGCAGTTCCAGAAATTCGTCCATCCGGAATATAAACAGATGAATTATCAAATCTAAGGTACTGTTCGATATGAATGGCATTACCACTGATGTCAACTCCGTAGGCTGATGATTGGCCAATGAAACCTCCAGCATTTTGTACTACTTCTCCGTTTGTGCCAAATTCAGCTACTATGTCGACATCTTCTACAGTAACCGAGTGTCCTCTATTAAAGCCAATTAAGCCACCTGTATTCTCGTAATAATTCATAAAATCTATTATGATATTCATGTTGTTCAATTCCATGAATGACCCATATTGATCATACTCTGAGTAACCAATCACGCCACCCACATTTCTAGCATTTGGTGACTGTTCAGAGCTATCACTGAAAAATTGACCTTCAATCTCAATGTTCGAAATGGAGACATTCCAATTCTGAAAGCTATTTCCAATGATTAATCCTGCGTTTTCATAATTACCCATAAAATATATATTGTTATCCTCTGTTCGGACATCACTTACATCAATGTTGCTTTCCAAAACGTAACCAATTAAGCCCCCATAATTTTGTGTTGCAGATGAATTTTCAAAATCTGCGAGCATTGAAATATTATCAATAAATACCAAGACGTCGTTCATCGTGCCGAATAATCCACCCACGTTATCTGCATTACCATTAAAATGGAATTCAACATCGGAATTTGTAACACGAACATCGGAGGACCCCATACCACCTTCGAAGTTGCCGACTAATCCCCCGATATTCGCTTCATTACTAGAGATAATTTCATCCAAAATTATATTGGCATTATTGACGGTGAGATCACCACCCTCGTAATTACCAACCAACCCTCCAGCATTACGCTCAAAATTGAGCGTAGTATCATTGGATAGTGAAATTTCGATATTATCAATCGTGATTATCGCATCACTTACATTCCCAGCTAAAAAGCCAAAATTATCACCAACGGTTACAGGATCATTGATATCAAACTCTAAGTTATTTATGGTCACGGTGGAGTTTCCATCACCCACTATTTGCGCTGCTAATAAGCCACTATTTGCTCCGGATATATATTCGTCATCCATCTCTATTTGTAAGTTTTTGATTTCCGCACCGTCTAAAATTAAACGAAACAAGCCAAAATATTCCATGTTTGCTGAGTTGGCTAAATCGTTAATTATGTAGCCGTTACCGTCGAATACGCCTTGGAAACCAGATGGTGCTAAAGGAGTCCATTCAACTCCTGTCAAATCAATGTTGTTCATGAGTTTGTAATGACATGTTAAGCAGTCGTTGATAGCAACTAAGTCATCCACGTCACGTATTTCAATGACAGTTACACCAACATTATCACCTGCATATGTTCCTGTATCCAACGAACCAATATGCCAGTTTCCATTCTCACCGATATGGGGAGTGACCCCATCCGATCCTGCCTCCCCTTGAAGACCTTGTAAGCCTCGTGGGCCTTCGGGTCCCATGGGTCCTATCACTTGACCCAAATCAATGCTTTCACCATCGGTGTATGTAATGACTAGATGATTATTCTCTATGATAACTTCTTCAACACCTAAGCCGTCATCACCATCATCCGCTGTGATTTTACCTAAATCAACTAATTCATCATTAGTTAGGCTTATGTATAGATGGCCATTATCAGCAAGAGAAACATCGATTATCCCAGTCCCATCTTCTCCCCTTAATTGGTCCACACCAATTAAAGTAATCCATTCATCTTGTGTGGTTGTATATTGTAGCAACCCATCATTTATCGCAATTTTAAGTGGTTTCGTTACATTTGCTTCTTCAGCATTAACCAATAGTAAAGAACTTGCCATTAAAATGATTATAAAGGCTCCTATCATATACGGAAACTGTAAGATTTTTTTCACATTTTTCTCCTTGCGAAGGGCTTTAAACTTACTACTATTTTATCACATTTAAGCCTCCATAATTGGAGGCTTAAATGTGATTATTTGAGGTTGTAAAAGGCAGCTTTTCCTAAATATTTCGCGGTTTCGCCTAAATCATCTTCAATCCGTAAGAGTTGATTGTATTTGGCAATCCGGTCGGTTCTTGACAAGGAGCCGGTTTTGATTTGTCCGGCATTAGTGGCCACGGCGATATCGGCAATCGTCGCATCTTCGGTTTCCCCAGAGCGATGCGATACGACCGCGGTATAGCCGGCTTGTTTAGCCATTTCAATGGCATCTAAGGTTTCGGTTAATGAGCCAATTTGATTGACTTTAATAAGAATGGAGTTCCCAATCGAGCGTTCAATGCCCTCAGCAAGTTTTTTCGTGTTGGTGACAAATAAGTCATCGCCTACGAGTTGAACCTTTTTACCAAGACGCGCAGTTAAGACTTCCCAGCCGTCCCAGTCGTTTTCATCAAGGCCATCTTCAATGGAGACGATGGGGTATTTATCGACGAGTTTTTCATAAAAATCGACAAGTGCTTCGGCGGAAAGTTCTTTGCCTTCACCCGCTAAGTTGTAAACTTTTTTCTCTTTGTCATAAAATTCAGATGACGCCACATCCATGGCAAGTAAGACATCTTCGCCCGCTTTATACCCGGCATTTTTAATCGCCTCTAAAATGACTTCTAAGGCTTCTTCGTTGGAGCCTAAGTTCGGCGCAAAGCCGCCTTCATCCCCCACAGCGGTATTGTAGCCTTTGCCTTTTAATACGGCTTTTAACGCATGGAAGACTTCGGCACCCGTTCTTAAGGCTTCTTTGAATGTTTTAGCACCCACAGGCATAATCATGAATTCTTGGAAATCGACATTATTATCCGCGTGGGATCCTCCGTTGATGATGTTCATCATCGGTGTGGGAAGGGTTTTGGCGTTAAAGCCCCCTAAGTATTGATATAGCGGTAAGCCGACGTATTCACTGGCGGCTCTGGCAACGGCCATGGATACGCCTAAAATCGCGTTGGCTCCGAGTTTAGATTTATTCGGTGTTCCGTCTAAATCAATCATCAGTTGATCGATTTCAACTTGGCGAGTCACGTCATAGCCTAAGAGTTCTGGGGCAATGACTTTATTAACATTATCGACGGCTTTTTGAACCCCTTTACCTAAGTAACGGTTTTTATCGCCGTCTCTGAGTTCAACGGCTTCGTGTTCCCCGGTGGATGCTCCACTCGGGACAATGGCGCGTCCGAACGCTCCGCTTTCCGTGTAGATTTCGACTTCAATGGTCGGATTGCCTCTGGAATCAAGGACTTCTCTGGCATAAACATCAGATATGAATGGCATAGTATTCTCCTTTTATTTTTGAATGAGGGATGAACCCGTCATTTCTTTCGGTTTTTCAACATTTAAATAATCTAACATGGTGGGGGTTAGATCCCCTAAAATCCCACCGTCTCTAATCTTAACATGTTTATCGGTGATAATCACGGGGACTAAATTGGTCGTGTGAGCGGTATGGGGCTTCCCGGTTTCAGCAATCATTTTTTCCGCATTTCCATGATCTGCCGTGACAATCGCAACACCGCCGAGTCCTAAGACTTTATCGACGATTTTTCCAGTGCATTCATCCACGGTTTCAACGGCTTTGACAGTCGCTTTTATATCTCCGGTATGACCGACCATGTCGGGATTAGCAAAGTTTAAAATGACGGTATCTAAATCATCTTCATCCAAACTTTTTAACACTTTTTCGGTGAGTTCATAGGCACTCATTTCCGGTTGCATGTCATAAGTGGCCACTTTCGGTGAATTCACTAAGATGCGTTTAGCGCCTGCGATTTCTTTATCTACCCCGCCGTCAAAAAAGAACGTGACGTGGGGGTATTTTTCAGTCTCGGCCGCTCTGAGTTGTTTGAGGCCGGCTTTAGAGACAACTTCGCCGTACATGTTATCTAACGACTGTAAATCAAAGGCGATCTCACCTGAGACATCATAACTATAATGCATGGTACTGACAAAGGCTAAATCATTGAACTTTTTAGCGTGCGGGACAATCGATTTTTCAGGGTTGGTTAAGGCCACCGACATTTGAATGGCCCGGTCCGGTCTAAAGTTCATAAAGATGACCGCATCATGATCGTCAATGGTGCCTTTTTCATCAATGCCAAAGGGCACGACGAATTCATCATGGATGCCTGCGTCATAGTTGGCCTTGACGCCAGCTTCAGCCGATGCATACTGAGGCCCTTTAAACGCTGTGAGTAAATCATAACTGAGGCCCGTACGTTCGGCCCGCTTGTCGCGGTCCATGGCATAGTAACGTCCGTGCACGGTGGCGATGACGCCAATGCCTTCTTCCGCCATAAAGCCTTCTAAGTCTTTAAAATAATCAAGGCTTGATTGGGGTGGAACGTCTCTACCGTCTAAGTAGGTATGAAGGTATACATTTTGGACGTTCTCTTTTTTGGCGAGTTTTAAAATGGCTTTAAAGTGATCGATGTGGGAATGCACGCCGCCATCACTTAAAAGACCCATGATGTGTAGTTTGGATTGATTGGTGTTTGCGTGTTGCATGGCGTTAAGGTACGCTTTATTTTCATAAAAACTGCCATCTTTGATGGCTTGGTGAATCCGGGTCAGTGATTGATAGACAATCCGGCCGCCGCCAATGTTTAAATGCCCTACTTCAGAATTACCCATTTGGCCTTCGGGAAGGCCTACAGCAAGGCCTGAAGCGGTCAAGGTATTATGCGGATATTCACGCATGAGTCGGTCTAAAACGGGCTTTTGAGCGAGCGTTACGGCGTTACCTGGACCGGCACCGGTGAGGCCCATACCGTCCATGATAATCAGTGCAACTGGTCTTTTCATTGTGTCAACTCCTATCCCTTGCATTATACCAATGATTGGGTGGTTTTTATAGGGCCGGCCGGGTTCGGTAAGCGTTTACTTTTTTTCAAAAACGCGTCTCACATTGAAGGCTTCTATGTATAATTAAATGAGGAGGCGACTTATGCAAGCACCGCACTTAGAAAAGCTTTATATCCATTTAAAAGGCAAAACTCTTCCGCCGGTGAATTACACCATCCCGGATTATTGGAATTTCATTGAGTATCCAGGAAGAAAAGTGCCCTCCGGTGAAATCATGATTGAGCCGGTTCCTTTTTTCTTAAAACTTTTAGAAGATGTATACCTCAATATCAACAAAGATGCGACCCAACCCATTTCGAAACGTTCCAAAGCATCAAAATCCCCTGGAAGTTGGCTCAAAACGGCGGCGATTTATTCGGCCTTAGTACGTACCACCGCCGCGTGGGATGCGGATCGTTCTGGATCACTCGAAGATTCAAACATTGGGGGCTTTAAAGAAACCGGCACTCTTTTGAAAATGCTCATTTTACTCCCACGTTTAAAAGCGATGGGGATTAATACGATGTACTTACTCCCCCTCACAGAATATTCACTCAAAGATAAAAAAGGGGAGCTGGGTAGTCCTTATGGCATCAAAGACCTATTTAAGATTGACCCCAATTTAAGCGATCCTCTCATTGATGATGCGTTAAGTATTGATGAACAATTTTCCTTTTTCGTAGAAGCCTGTCATTTACTCGATATGCGGGTGATGATTGACATTATTCCGAGAACCAATGCGGTCGATAGTGCGTTTATAAAAGACCATCCGGAATGGTTTTATTGGATTCAATCCAAACACTTTGATGATTACTTCCCACCCGCTGTGGATGGCATTCCTCCAGTCACGCAACCGCGTCCTGAAGATTTTGAATTGATGTATGCGGCGAAAGAAGTCAAAAAGCATCTATCATACTTCTCCTTAGATCCGAAAACCACGGATCCTAAAAAGTGGGAGAAAATTAAAGATGATGCGGATTTAGTAGGATCGATTGAAAAAACGTTTGGGTTAAAAATCGCCCCCGCGTTTTCCGATCACATCAACGACCCGCAACCGCCTTGGACCGATATTACTTTTTTTAGGCTATATCTGGATCACCCGGTAGAAGCCAAACCTTACATTGCGAAAGATCAAGCGCCTTACATTCTTTTTGACAGCATCAAAGCGAATCTATACCCCGGTAAAAAACCCAATCAACCATTATGGGATATGCTGGCGGATATCATTCCATATTTCCAGCGTACTTTTAACATTGATGGCGCACGGATTGATATGGGCCATGCCCTCCCCAAACCCTTGCTGGATCAAATCATTGATAAAGCTAGGGATTTAGACCCTGACTTTGGGTTTATCGCCGAAGAGCTTAATCCCAAGTATGTGGATGATGCAAAAGATAAAGGTTATAACCTCATCATTTCTAATGGGTTTATTAAAGAACCCAGAGTCTTTGAAGGGAAAGCCAAAGAATTCTTCATCGAATCCAAAGATTTAAGCCTTCCAGTCTTTGCGGCCGCAGAAACCCACGATACCCCAAGGCTCGCTTCCAGAGAAGGCGGACGGGTTTTAGCCAATACCCTCACTTTAGTCAATTACTTTATGCCGAACGGGGTTTTCTTCATGAATACAGGCCTTGAAGTCTATGAGCCTCAGCCCATGAACTTAGGGCTGGATAGCACGGAGGATGATCTATACCGATTGGATGAAAATGATCCCTATCACAAAAAACTGGCCCTTTTTGACCGGTATCAGCTGCATTATATGCATCCCCAAAGATTTGATATTTACAATATGCTGTCGTTTTTACACCCCATAAAAAAAGCCTATCAAGAAAGTTTGATGGATGCACAAAAAGTCTTTTTCATCGAAGAGAAAAGCCCCTTCTTTCTTGGCTACATCGCCATTAAAAAGACAAAGCCTATGGATGCGCTTATGATATTGGTTAATCTAAACCCTTACGGTGAAACCCATCTAAATCCTTACATTGGATCTATACTTTCATCCGATAACTTAACTGTCTACTTGCACTTCTCAACCCACGAAGGGCCTCGAGAATTTAATCAAATTCACAGTGGAGTTATTGACCTACACTTAGGCCCAGGAGAAATCAAAATTATTAGCTTGACTGAATAACTAACATTTAATTACTAATGAGCTTGTTATTTCTAATAACTTTAACCTGAATTATTTCACTTAATAAAAAGCCTTCACTTAGTCGATAAGTGAAGGCTTTTTTTACATTCTTTTAAATTGAGATGCTAATGATAATCGCTGGTTTAACAAAGTGATTAAATACACTTGGATGGGCCATTTAAAGATGACGATGAGAAGTCTTAAAGGGAATAACGCCCACATGCCACTGCCCGCCCATAGATATAACTGATAGCTATTGAGCCCAAAGGTAATCAAGCTCACCGCCACGACCACGGGGATGAGGGTTTTGAGTGATACTTTCTTTAAAAATAACCCAGGTAAGACGCCCCATAAGATCGCAGAAAACGCGAGTATAAAGCTGAAAGGAAATCCCGCTAAGCTGATATAAGCGAAATCACTGGCCAGGCCAATGATTCCCCCTAACACAGGGCCTAAAAAGATCGAGCCGATGAGGATGGGGATTTCATAAAAGGTAATTCTCAGATCAAAGGTGGTGAAGGATAAATAAAGCTTTAAGACAAAGGCGATACTGGCGAGTAACCCCGCCATAATGACAGCCTGTAAACGCATGTTACGCATATAAAAAACCTCCTAATAGTAAGAGGTCCGATGAAATTTCAGCGGACGCGCATCTAAATCGCCTCAGATGAGTTCGTTTATGCCCAACTTCCCATGGCATAACACTTAACGCTTAGATGCTACTCTGACAGTTAAAGTGTATCAATCAAATTGACTGAAATCAATCAGTTCTTGACCCAGTTTTTGTTGGGCCGAACGAATCTTTAAAAAAAGCTTGGATTCACGGAAACCGCGCCACGCACTTAAAGGCGATGGATGGACGGTTTCGATGACTAAATGCTTGCGGTCAATCAAGAATTTAAGCGATTGAGCGGCGTTGCCCATTAACACAAAAACTAAGGGCCTTCCTTGATTGAGCTCTTGGATAAGCCGTGGCATAAACGATACCCAGTACTCTTCATGAGAGGACGGTTGATGGGGCCTGACCGTTAAGGTCCGGTTGACCAATAAGACGCCTTGTCTCGCCCATGCTTCTAAATTCCCATGGGGCGGGATAATGCCTAAATCTTCTTTGAGACAGGCAAAAATATTGACTAAAGAAGCGGGAATCGACACATCTTTCGGCACACTAAACGCAAGTCCCATGGCGTTTTTTTTATCGGGATAAGGGTCTTGCCCAATAAAGACGACTTTTAAAGCCGCTTTCGGCGTTAGCTCAAAAGCTTTAAAAACGTCGTGTTCAGCCGGTAAAAAAGGGACCGGGACGGTCTTCACAATCGATTTAAATTTTTCTACTGTTTGATACATAGCGTGTCCCCAAGAAAAGAGCGCATTTAAATGCGCTCTTTAAAATCAATTATTTATTTTCGATGACGGCTTGCGCGGCTGAAAGAATCGCGATAGGGATTCTAAAAGGTGAACATGAGACATAATCAAGCCCGGCGTTGTGGAAGAATTTCACCGAGGCAGGATCGCCACCGTGTTCCCCGCAGATACCGACGTTTAAGTCTTTATTAGACCTTTTACCATTTTCCGTAGCGTGTTTGACTAAGTAACCCACACCATCTTGGTCAACGGAGGCGAAGACATCGTGTTTAAAGATTTCTTTCGCTTCATATTCCGGAAGGAATTTACCCGCATCATCCCGGCTAAAGCCGAATGTCATTTGGGTGAGGTCGTTGGTGCCGTAGCTGAAGAAGTCCGCTTCAGCCGCAATTTGATCGGCTACAATCGCCGCACGTGGCGTTTCAATCATCGTTCCAACTTTATAGTCTAATGATTTACCACTGGCTTTGATGAGTTCATCGGCGGTATCTTTAACGACTTTTTTGAGCATGGTGAATTCTTTGACGGTCGATACAAGTGGAATCATGATTTCTGGTTTCACATCAACGCCTTGGTCTTTCATGTCTAAGGCCGCTTGAACGATGGCTTTGACTTGCATGACCGTAATTTCAGGGTAAGTCACCGCTAAGCGGCACCCACGGTGGCCAAGCATTGGGTTAAATTCATGGAGGTCGTCAATGACGCGTAAGAGTTCGTCTTCAGAAACCCCAAGTTTAGGGGCGACTTCTTTGACTTCATCTTTAGCGGGTAAGAATTCATGAAGTGGGGGGTCAAGTAAACGAATGGTCACGGTTTTAGCATCCATGACTTTGAAGATTTCCTTAAAGTCTTTGAGTTGGTGCGGTAAGAGTTTTTCTAAGGCTTTTTCACGGTCTTCTTGCGTCCGCGCAATAATCATCCGGCGCACGTCTGTGACACGGTCTTCTTCAAAGAACATGTGCTCAGTCCGGGTCAGGCCGATGCCTTCGGCCCCAAATTTAATGGCGGCCAGGGCGTCGCGCTCATTGTCTGCGTTGGCTTTAACACCTAAGGTTTTAATGTCTTTGGCCCATTCGAGTAGGGTATCGAATTCTTGGGAGAATTCAGGGTCTTTGGTTTCGATTTTACCTTCGTAAATTTCACCGGTGGATCCATCAATACTGAAGAAGTCTCCTTCATTAAAGACTTTTCCGTTGATGGTCATGGTGCCGTTGGCTTCTGAGACGCTGATTTCACCGGCGCCAGCCACACAGCATTTACCCATTCCACGGGCTACAACCGCCGCATGGGAAGTCATCCCACCGAGTTGCGTGACGATACCTTCTGCCGCAATCATTCCTTCGATATCATCCGGTGAGGTTTCTTTACGGATGAGGAGGACTTTATCGCCCCATTCTTCCGCTAAAGTTTTCGCTTTTTCACTGGAGAAGACAATGCGGCCGGTAGCGGCACCAGGAGATGCGCCTAACCCTTTAGTCACGACGGTGCCGTTTTTCAGGGCGTTTTCTTCAAAGATGGGGTGTAAGAGTTGATCGATTGAAGCCGCATCCACTTTAAGGAGGGCTTCTTCTTTTGTAATCAGACCTTCTTCAACGAGGTCAAAGGCAATTTGAACGGCCGCTGCGGCGGTTCTTTTACCGGTTCTGGTTTGCAGTAAGAAAAGTTCATCTTCTTCGACGGTAAATTCAACATCTTGCATGTCTTTATAGTAATTTTCTAAGTTGTCTAGGATGTCTACGAGTTGTTTGTAAAGCTCAGGTTTTTTATTGCCGAATTCATCTAATGATAGAGGGGTACGGATCCCTGCAACGATGTCTTCGCCTTGGGCGTTGAATAAGAATTCACCAAAGATTTTTTTCTCACCGGTTTTCGGATCACGGGTAAATAATACGCCAGTACCGGAGTTTTCACCGGTATTCCCAAAGACCATCGCTTGAACGTTTACGGCAGTTCCAAGTTTATGATCGATTTTATTGTGGACACGGTACACACGGGCTCTTGGAGTATCCCAACTTCTAAAGACAGCATCTACCGCTTGGTAGAGTTGTTCCATTGGATCTTCAGGGAAAGGTTCTCCAACTTCTTTTTCATACACGGCTAAGAAGCCTTCGGAAACTTCTTGCCAGTCTTCAGCGGTCATTTCAACGTCAAGTTTGTAGCCTTTTTTCTCTTTGACGCCTTCTAAAATATCATCAAAGGCTTTGTATTCCACTTCCCGGACGACTTCACCGAACATTTGAATCAAACGGCGATATGAATCCCACACAAAGCGGGCATTTCCCGTTTTTTCAAGCATACCTTTTAAGACGGTTTTATTCATTCCTAAGTTAAGAATTGTATCCATCATTCCAGGCATTGAAATACGTGCCCCGGACCGAACCGATACTAAGAGTGGGTTTTCTACGTCACCGAATTTTTTACCCGTTTCTTCTTCTAAACGAGCCACGTATTCTTGGATGTCTTGAATCAGCTCAGGTGAGTTTTTTCCTCCGTTTTCGTAATACGCATTACACATCTCTGTGGTTACGGTAAAACCGGCTGGGACGGGGACGCCCATTTTTTTCATTTGGGAGAGGTTAGCCCCTTTACCACCTAAAAGATTCTTTTGGTCGGCAGAGCCTTCTCCAAACATGTAAATTCGCTTCATTTTACGCACCTTTCATTCAAAAAAATAGAGTTTTTTCGCACCTCAATAGTATAGCACCACCCCCCCTTATTTTTCAAGGCAAATGTGTATGACAACCCGCTTGAACCTTCCTTGGAGGTGGGCCCTTCTTAAAGGCTTACCTATGGGACTTGAAGCAAATCTCTTTTCACGGTATACTGAAATGTTAACTCCGTGTTAACTTGAAAGGTGGAACCCTTATGAATACTCCCTTAGAATTTACCGATATATTAATCAGTCTAGGCCTCACCGTCTTTTTTGCGGGGCTCATCGGCTATGAGCGTCAAAAGCGTCATAAAATCGCCGGTCTTACAACTCACTTACTGGTGGCCTTAGGGGCCGCAGGGCTCAGTTTAGTCCAAGAAACACTGGCTTATGATGCCTTACAACTGGTACAGAGTAATCCGGATCTGATTGAAGCGGTGGTCATTGAACGTCAACGGATTGTCGCACAGATTGTCTCAGGGGTCGGTTTCTTAGGCACCGGGGCTATTCTTAAAACCAAAGGTTCAATCAGTGGGCTTTTATATGATTGTATAAAGATTCTTTCATCAAATAAAAAAAACCGAAGCTTGGATGCTTCAGGTTTTGTTTTATTTTGCGATTTGGATGAAACTCCCATCCGGATTCGGATGTCCTTTTAAATAGGCAATGATCGGATCGTAATGTTTATCTTTTCCGGGTTTACATTGCGAAAGCTTTTCAACTTCCCCGTCAACGATGCCTTCAGCAAACGCGTGGCATCCTGGGAACCCGCACGTGCCACAGTTAATCCCTGGCAACATGCCTTCAATGGCATCCACTCTTAAATCTGGCTCGATATGGAAGAAATCCGCCGCAAAGGCGAGGCCTAAGCCTAAGAGTAAGCTCATCACAGTCAAGGTAATGACCGCACTCATGAGGCTTTTTCTTCTTCTTTCCAAATTTTATAAATATCGATGTTGCCAAGCTCTTTATGCTTTTGGTGCTGCGAAGTACTGCACGTGCCACCGGTCGGGCAGTTGAGGCAGCCTTGCATTTCGAGTTGATCTAAGTCTTGCATTTCGGGGTAGCGCTTATTCAGCGCAAAGCTTCCGACATAAATTAAAACGATTAAGAAGACGACTAAAATGACTTGTGGACCCATTATGCGATTCCTCCTAAGCCGATGAATGCGAGCGCCATGATGGCTGCGACGACTAAACTCACGGGGATGCCTTTCCAACTTTCAGGCACCGGCGCATGTTCTAAGCGTTCGCGGATGGATGAAAAGGCAAACAAGATAAGCGCAAAGCCAAGGCCCGCGCCAAGCGCTGAGGTAACCGCGACAAAGAAGCCATTCCACATCCCAAATTCCGCATTGAATCCGGCATTAATATTAAGTTCAACCACCCCTAAGATGGCACAGTTCGTGGTAATCAAGGGTAGATAGATGCCTAAGCCTTTATAAAGCTTCTTCGATGCCTTCTTAATGAACATCTCCACCAGTTGCACGAGCGAAGCGATGATTAAGATAAAGGCGATCGTTGAAATGTAGGCGATCTCTAAGGGGGCTAACACATAATAATATAACAAATAAGTGACCGCCGATGCAATCACCATGACAAAAATCACGGCCACACTCATTCCCATTGCTTTTTCTATGCGGTTGGAGACCCCTAAAAACGGGCAGACCCCTAAAAAGCGCGTCAGAATGATGTTGTT
>CBFHYA010000008.1:22924-41572 GCA_965659955.1 Candidatus Izemoplasmataceae bacterium | reverse complement strand
ACGAAACCTTCGTTAATGATTAGATTTGATACGTAAGAAAATTTAGAAATAGTACTAATTTCAGACTCTGATAAAGATGGAATTTGCTCTGGGAAAGGATCTCCTTGGAAAGTCAAATAGGGATAGGTGTAATCACCATTAAAGCCAATAGACCATGTAGTGGTATTGACACTGGCATCGGTAATATTCCATCCAGCATTAATAAACGTATTAACCAATGCCATATTAGATCTACTTAATGGTGTAGAAGTACCGTTTATGGTGGGGTTGTCTCTAACGCTACCGATGCTTACATTATTTACAGCCGTGCCAGTAAGATAGTACACACCTGTGAGCGTTATTGTGGGATTATTATCTTCTATTCTGCCAATAATTCCACCAATCCGAGAATCGCCTGCCACATTACCAGTATTATAGCTATTTCTAATATCGGTAAAAACAGCTCTATTCTCAATTTTTCCTATGAGTCCACCTATATAATAAACCCCTTCGATATTTCCAATATTATATGAATCGGTTATGGTTAAAATCAGAGGATTATCATCATTTTCGTCATATATTTGGCCAACAAATCCACCAATTCCATTTCCACTGGCACTAACATCACCCCGGTTAATTGTTTGATTTATATGAACTTGAGCATCATTATAAATTTGGCCGATGAGTCCCCCCATTGCAATATTAGAAACAGGTGCAGTCCTAGGTTCAGTTGAGACAATGTTTGACCCTTGAATAGCTTGAGAAATATCCACCGACGCGCCAATTACAAAACCGATAAGCCCCCCCAATGTGCTCTTAGCTTCGACCGAACCACCACTTATGTTGATTGCTGTGAGGGAGACAGTGGCACTATCTAATTCTCCAAATAGTCCACCAGCAAATAGGTCCGCCTGAACATTTACTCCGGACAAAACAATATTGTTCAAATTCACCTCTGCGTTAGCACCTTTTATTTCACCGGTAATTCCACCAACTTGATTCGTTCCATAAAAGTTAGAGTTTTTGATAGTGATGTTTTCAATCTCTGTTACACTATCCTGTATATATCCAATCAATCCACCTGAATAATCATTAGCTTCCACAGAACTACCACTTATACTAATGGACGATAGAGTTACCGTAGAGTTTTCTAGTAGACCGAACAATCCACCAGCATTATCCGTTGAAGAATGAATATTCACACTAGAAGAGCTCACATTATTGACATCCACTTCTGCATTTTGCTTAATATAACCTGCTAAACCGCCTACATCCAAAGTTCCAGTGACATTAGAGTTTTTAAGGGTGATGTTTTTAATGGTTGTGGTTGAGGTCTCTTCAACTGTTCCAAATAAACCTCCGACATAATTAGTCCCTTCAATAAATGAATCTACAATCAAGATATTTTGTACAACCGAATCATTTAACACATCCCCAAAAAGAGTTCCAACATTGCTTCCGCCAAGAATGTTGAATCCACTTACTGTTATATTTTTTACAATTCCTCCATCAAGGTTTTCGAATACGCCTATTTCAGATGAACTTGGGGCATTGATGGTTAAATTGAGTAGACTAAAATTATTTCCATTAAGTTCACCTTCTAAAGCTCCCTCTATAAGGCTTGTACTCAGACTCCCCAGTGAATCAAAGTCGATATTTCGTATAAGACCATAAGATTTGCTTACACCACCCTCGGTGACCAATAACTGAGCGAAGTTATGTTCGTCGGTGGATCCTATGGCTAGAAAATCTTCCACCGTCGCAATCGGGACAATACCATTTGCAATTAAATTTTTTGCAAAAGCACTCTCAGCCCCAGTCAAAAAACTTGATTTAGCGGTATCACTACTGAGCCCTACTCGTCCTAAGGGTAAACTGAGTGACCCTGTGTAATCGCCCGTTCCCGTCAGCTTCACCGCAATGTACTTTCTGAAGTGTTCCGGTAAAATTTCTAACGTGGATCCGGTCACATTTCGAATAAACAGATAGTCTCTATCGTTTTCTGAAATAAACCATTCATAGGTGATGGTTGCCGCAGAAGGCGACACAAACGCTTCGATGGTCTCACCCACTTGGAGATTACCTAAGGTGGCCATTTCATCAAGTTTAATACAAGGGCTTGTATAATTCATTTCCCCGAATACAATCGAGGTATTCGTGACTAAAGGCGTGTCAAAATCAAAGGGATTCTCACACGTCTGACCTTTGAGGAAATACCCGACGTCTGATACACCGGTGTCAAAGTCTTCCGCACTAATGATCGAGTCTGAACTTACGGTTAAAACACTCATCGTGATGCCTTGATCACTCTCTAGAGTCACCGTAATTGAAGAAGGCGTTGATTCACTCAGTTCATCATCAGGCTCTTCAGGGTCTTCATCGGAATCATCTTCATCCTCTGTATCTTCTTCGTCGACCACAGGAGGTTCAGGGGTTTCTTCTTCAACAGCTTGATAGACTGAATAAAGTGTTAGAGATTCATCGATCACTAAATCACTATCTATAACACTACCGTTTTCTTCCAGGCTAAACCCGACAAAAGTAAACCCTTCACGAAGAGGGGGTTCTAATTGACTGATTTGCACCGGCTCATCAAAGGTGAGCCTCTCATCGCCAATAACAATCTCGAAAGAAAGGTCTTCAGCGGGTTCACTCGTCACTAAAGGATTAACCGTGATAAGGACTTGATCTTGGACGCTCCCATCTTGGCTTTGAACCGTGATAAATGCCGTCCCACCTTTAATGGCTCTCAGTTTATCCCCGTCTAAACGAACGGTATCTAAACTTGAGCTAACAATATTAAGGACACTAAGATTTAAGTTTGAGTCAATTGCAAGGTCAAATACATCCCCTTCTTGAACGCTTAACGTTTCAGGAATTACATTCACATAATTGTTTTCGACACGGTCATTCAATTGTATTAACAAAAGAGCAGTCAATAATCCTGCCCCTAGAAGTAGCAATAGCAATAAGTATTTACGATATTTTTTCATATAAATTCCTTGGTTTTTAGAATTAAGATATTCATATTATACTATACACTATTTACTTGTATAAATTAGTATCAATGCTAATTTTGCATGAAATGAAATATTTTTAGTAAAAAAAAGTGTTCATTAAGAACACTTTTTTTTATTCAATGGTGTGATCTACTTTCACGTTACCTTTGATGGCGCGTGAGAAGGGACAAAAATTAAAGGTTTGTTAAACCAATTGTGAATTAAACACATCATCGGTAAATGTCTTTATTAACTCACTTTAGGTATAATTTAGACCCATCAATTTTTCATTTTTGGGAAGAATAATGAAATAAATTACTCTCTTATTTTTCTTAGTTTTTTTAATCGTTAATCCAAGTAAGATATGGATATTCATACTCATTGAGTTCATTCTTTCTTATGGCCCATATATATTCGTTATTACCAATGAGAGTATGGCATTCTTCGATACTAGAATCTGAACAATCATAGATATCGTAAGAGGAATAAGTGCCTATATCCCTCATGTTAGTTGTATTAGAGATGACCACGTTACCCGTCACTGTTGCAAGATTTTCATCAATGGCTTGACTAAGCAAATCTCCGTTCATGATAACCCCAGATCCACTTATGATGAGCTCTCCATCAACAAGGTTAAATAACGCTGACCCTGTGCCGGATTGCTGCTCTATAACACTTGCGACATAGATACGTTCCAATAGAATTTTGGATGTATCAGGCACGGTTGCAATCAGCCCAGCACCTACGGCTACTCCCGAAATATCCATTCGAGAAAATGAGTCTATGATTGTTGAAAAAGCTGTGGGTGTTGTATGTGGCTCATAAATACCAATCAAGCCGGCAATGCTAATGGCTTGGGCAGATATTAATCCTATTGAGTAACTTTGGTTAATTTCAAATGCAACCCCGCTAATGACTCCAGCTAAGCCTCCCACACCAAATGGATAAATTGCTCCACCTGAAATGTCAGTGGCTGATGAATCAACAAAAATACTACCGGCCTGGAATGTTTGGTGTAAGGTAAGCGAGTTTTCATCACTGTCAAATAGTTCAGCCCGTCCAATGAGTCCACCCACATTAGCAAGTTGAGCCTCATCAGCAGTAAATCCTAGATTATCAATTAAATACTCAAGTGACTCATTGTCATATGCAGAATAGATCGGACCAGTGTTGTAAGACTGACTAAAATAACCCAACTCAGTCAGATCGCCAACTAATCCCCCCATTATATTAATGCCGCTTAAAGTTGCCGTATTGAACACTCCACTCAAGGTTATATTACTTGATTCGCCAACGAACCCACCTATTGAATAATTCCCTGAAATTGAGCCTGTATTTTGTGAATTAATAATTTCTAAATCATCATCAGCCTCTCCAACAAAACCTCCGATATCATAAGATCCATGCACACTTGAGAGGTTAGTACTTGAGAGGATTCGCAAGGGGTAATTGGCTTCACCGACAAACCCACCCAATTCACGCGCACTATCATAAGGGTCTTCGGTATTTACTCCGTTGATAATACCTGAATTTGTAGAGAGATTAATCAACACTTCATTTGCACCATCAATGAAACCAATGAACCCGCCCGCTGATTCATCTTGCACGGAAATATATCCTGAATTTTGTGAGTTTGAAATCGTTATATCAACGCTATTATTCGAATCCATAACGACTCCAAGGATTCCCCCAACATGTTGATTGCTATGTAAGTTCCCTGCGTTCAACGAATCATGAATATGTAATTCTTCTAACGACGTCGAATTGTGAATACCTCCGATCAATCCTCCAATGGCAGTTTCCATGAATTCATCAGTATTAATGGTAGAAAATCCAACTTCAGTATCATCACCATAATTTTGGATGTTACCATGGTTGATAGTGTCTTCCAAAAGGATTGTTCCAGGCATTTCTTCAATCAATCCGATGATACCGCCTGCTACATAGACTGATACTGCCGAGAAGGATGTCAGCATAATTTCAGCGTTATTAAACACTGAACTCATCGTAATATTTTTATAGTCTTCAATAAGACCAATGATACCACCGAATTCAAGTACGCCCCCTATGTCATTGTCTATAGTAGAATTGAGTAATGAAATGATTATGCCGCTGTTTGTAGAATTTTCAATGATTAAATTAAGTAAGTTGTTACTTCCATCAATCTCACCAATAAATCCTCCAACTCCGTCTATCCCACTCACGGTTCCATTATTTAGACTGGCAGAGATATGAACACTTTCTGCATAATCAAGATAACCAATGAAACCACCGATATCGCCGCCTGAATCATAATCCACTACTTCATCATTGATATGCCCATAATTTTGAATGTTGCTCATAATTAAGCTCACAGTGTCATCTAATTCACCAATAAAACCGCCTATGTCTGAATAGCCTTTGACCGTTCCATGATTAGACACGTTTTTGAACGTTAACAATGTGATATCGTCAACATAACCGATTAAACCTCCAACATTGAACGATCCACTTACCTTGGCGTAA
The DNA here is from genome assembly GCA_965659955.1 of Candidatus Izemoplasmataceae bacterium. Taxonomy (GTDB): domain Bacteria; phylum Bacillota_I; class Bacilli_A; order Izemoplasmatales; family Izemoplasmataceae; genus JAGYII01. The sequence continues at coordinate 36,089 of CBFHYA010000008.1, read as the reverse complement.
TTAAAAGAATCAATAATCGTCAACACTTCAGTATCTTCAACATCACCAAAGAAACCACCGACATCATAAGTGTTATCATAACCGAATGTTCCAATAGCACCTCGGACTGTCACTGAGGATGCCGTTAAATTGGCATCAACACGCCCGACTATACCGCCAACATTTTCTCCCTCAATAGCAGGTATAGTGACACTGACCGATATATTGGATAGCACAACAGGTCCATTATTGTCTCCGATGAGTCCACCAATATCTATACCACTACCAGTTGTGACAATGCTTGCATTTATAATTTGTACATTATGAATGATATTGTTGCGGGCACTTCCTGAGCGCGTCGTTCCGGCTATTATTCCTAAATCATTGGCCCAATCCGATGATGCACTAATATTCACGTTTCTAAACTGTAGGTTTCGAATTATCGCCCCATCTAAACGCTCAAAAAAGCCTAATTTTTCATATTCATTGTCAATTTTCAAGTTACGAATGGTAAATCCTCTTCCGTCAAAAACACCTTGAAATCCTCGCTCATTGATGAACAGTGGAGTCCAACTCATATTACTTAAATTTATATCGTTAACGAGCGCGTAGTTGTGAGTGTGTCCGCCATTCGCTGTTAATTCATAAGGAGTTCCCTCCGCAAATGTATGAGATTGACTCGAGTTCATTGCGATTAAATCAGCCCTTGAGGCAATCGGTATGAACGATTGTCCACCGATGATTAGTTCACGAGTAATTATTGGCGTACTCATTTTTAATATTCCCGTGTAATCAACGGTACCAATCACATTCACTGCAAGATAATGATTGTTGTGTAATGGCTCAAGTAGTAAGCTTGACTGAGTATGTTTCATAGGGAAGAAATCACGGTTATTTCTTGAAATAAACCAGCGATATTCTAAATCATCAGCACCCGGAGCTACATGAACTTGTAAAGTTTCTCCCACGCGAAATTCCCCAGATATATCCATTTGATCCAGCTCGATGCATGGAGATAAATAGGGTGATTCATCTACGATGAGTATCATCGACTGAGTAATAGAGGTTTCGAACTCATAAGGCTTATTACAAACCGAGTTTTCACTAAAAATCTTACCGGGAGTGACATTCACATTAAATGAACTCTTCGTGATTATGCCTTGGGGACTTATTGAGATAATATCCAATAATTCTCCTCCATCCGTCATTAAGCGAACTTGTAAATCATCATCTTGATTGGCTCTGTAAACGGGAATCAATCGAATGTTTTGCTCGATGATGAAAGAATTGTCTAGCATGTTCCCAGATTCAGACTTATAACCCAAAAAATTCGGATTATCATTCTCAAATACAGACAACTCATCGAGGCGTGTGGGTTCGTTTAACTCTATAAATTGTGACTCGATTTCTACTCGGATAGGGTTACTTGAAGTGGAAGGGAGAGGCTGCGGATACTTAGAGATTTCGATTAATACTCGATCAGAGATTGATTTGTCAGGGGAAATAACAATAACCTCTAAAATGCCCACATTTAAAGCAATAAAACGCCCTTCATCAGAAATGGCTACAAGATTTTCATCAAATACATATTCAAGTTGGTCTAGCTGAAAGGACGAATCAATCGCTATATCGATCTCATCATCAAGGGTGACTTCTATCTTTTCGGCAATGATATTAATGTAATCTGTGCTAGGTGATGAACAACCTACCAGAATAAAACCACATAAAAAAATAGCAATTAATTTAATGGAAAGGTTACGCATAAGAACTCCTTCATAAAAATTAGGTTTAAAATAATGCATAATTTACATTTAAATTGCGTTAATAATTATTTTACTACAAGTACTAAAAAAAATAAAAAAACGTCCGAAATGGACGTTACTTTAATTATGCAATGGTGTGATCCACTTTCACGTTGCCTTTGATGGCGCGTGAGAAGGGACAAAAGCTAAAGGTTTGTTCGACCAGTTTAGTCTTTAAGCCATCATCCAGCCCAGTAACTTTAAAGGTCACTTGAACCGCGAACTCAAACCCACCTAACGCTTCACTTTCTTGAAGGTCAATGTTGCCGGTGACTTCTAGGGAATCATATGAAGCTTCCATTTTGGCGGCTAAGAATTCAAAGGAGCTTGAGAGGCATGCGACATACCCGGCCACAAAGAGTTCTTCGGGATTGGTTTGATTCGTGGCCTCCCCGCCCATTTCTTGAGGCTTCGCCATGGCGAGATCTAAACTGCCGTTGGGCGTGGTGATATGTCCGTTTCGCCCGCCTTTAATGCTTGCTTGTCTTTTGAGATAAATCATTCATTTCACTTCCTTTCATGAGTAGTTTATGCGCTGAGTAATCTATTTGCCAAACGATATCATAAAGTTTTTTCATTCAGATGTTAATTTCTCGCATGCTATACTCACATTAGGTGATAACTATGGCAAAATTCTTAATTGTATCGAACCGACTCCCTGTGACTGTGAAGCCTGGTGATGATGGGTTTACCTATTCCAAAAGCATCGGTGGACTGGCCACGGGTCTTAAAAACTATCACGAACAAAACGATGCCTTGTGGGTGGGTTGGCCCGGGGTGGCAAAAGAGATTCTTTCTGAGACCGATCAATCCAGCATCGCACAAACATTAGAAGAAGACTATAAAGCACGGCCGGTCTTTTTATCGCAAGATGACATTGAACTTTACTATGAAGGGTTTTCCAATAAAACCATTTGGCCACTCTTCCATTACTTTGCGGAAAAAACCGAACACACCATCCCCATGTGGGAGGCTTACCAGGCCGTCAACCAACGTTTTTTAGAAGCGCTGGAGCCGTTCATTGAACCAGATTCCACCATTTGGGTCCATGATTATCAGCTCATGTTACTGCCGGGGCTGATCCGGGATAAATATCCTTCAGTCAAAATTGGCTTTTTCCTCCATATTCCTTTTCCCTCATTTGAAATCTTCCGGCTACTCATTTGGCAAAAAGAGATTTTACTGGGCTTGTTAGGATCGGATCTCATTGGCTTTCACACGTATGATTATGTCCGTCACTTTTTGAGTAGTATCCGCCGTATTTTAGGACTCGATCATCATCTTTATCAAATCAAACACGAAGACCGGTTGATTGAAACCGATGCGTTTCCCATGGGCATTCATTATGATTTCTTTGCGGAAAGCCCCGTGGCACCGTATGAAAAGAAAGTCGATCATCTCATCTTATCGGTCGACCGGCTGGATTACACGAAAGGCATCTTAGAACGGTTAGAAAGTTTCCGGGTCTTTTTAGACAAATACCCGGATTATCACACGAAAGTATCTTTTTATCTGATTGTGGCCCCGTCCAGAACGGGTCTTGAAACCTATGAATCCTTAAAAGAATCGATTGAAAAAACGGTCTCTGAAATCAACGGGGCCTTTGGGTCGTTTGATTGGATGCCGGTATGGTTCTTATATCAATCGTTTACCCAAGAAGACTTAATTAGTTTCTATAAAGCCGCCGATCTCATGTTAGTGACGCCCTTAAGAGACGGGATGAATCTTGTGGCTAAAGAATATTTAGCCTCCCAAAAGAATCATCACGGAATGCTGATTCTTTCTGAAACCGCGGGCGCGGCATCTGAACTTTCTGAAGCGCTAATTGTCAATCCCAATGATCATGACGGGGTCGCCGATGAAATCAAACTCGCTTTTGAAATGAGTCTGGATGAAAAACGAAGCCGCCATAAGATTATGCAAAAACGCCTCAAACGCTATAACGTGACGTTTTGGGCCGATACGTTTATGAAACGTCTCACTGCCATTGAACCGGCGATCAAAACCTTAAAACAAGAAGAAGTATTAGATTTAGAGTTCGTGGGGGAGACGTTTAAAGCTGCAAAGCGTAAAATTTTATTCCTCGATTATGACGGGACTCTCATGAGCTTTAAAAAACATCCCGATCAAGCCTATCCGTCTGTGCGCTTAAAAAAACGGTTGACCACACTTGCTGAAATACCCGGCACCGATGTCGTGGTGATCTCAGGGAGAGACCATCAAACGCTAGAAAACTGGCTAGGCATGTTGCCGGTATCTTTAGTCGGCGATCACGGACTATTCATTAAGAAAAAGAACACCGAATGGAAGAAGATGATCACCCCCAGTGATACGTGGATGGTTTCCCTGAGAAATGTCTTGGAAACCTATGCCGATCAAATGCCTGGGGCGTTCATCGAAGATAAGACACATTCACTCGCCTTTCACTTCCGCAACGCTGAACCCGACATGCTTTCAGTCAAAATCCCGGATCTCAAAGAAACCTTGCGGACGATGATTGGCGCTGAGCCCATTGAAATTCAAGAAGGCCACCGGGTCATTGAAATCAAAGACCAACGGATCAATAAAGGGCAAGCCACCTATCAATTCACCAACGATACAGACTATGACTTTATCTTAACCATTGGCGATGACACCACCGATGAAGACATGTTTAAAGCCCAAAGTGATGGCGTCACCATCAAAGTCGGTTTTGGCGATACCGCCGCAAAAAAACGCGTCCGTTCCGTGAAAGATGTTACGGCGCTTTTAGAACACCTAGAAAATCAGTAGATTATAAACTTTTCAATTAACCGGGTTCACCCGTGACAAAGCCTTTTAAACGGCTTATAATAGAAGTAGATCGAGACTGAAAGGATGATTCGATGGAACAAACCCATTACGCGAACGGACAAAAAGTCTATGAGATGGATGGCCATACCCTCATTTATTATTACCGCGATGGCACGCTAAAAGCCAAAGGCACGTTGACTGACGGAAAAAAACAAGGCCTCTGGCAATATTTCCGTAAATCTGGACACCTCTGGAAAGAAGGGTCTTATACGAACGGAAAACGCGAAGGCCTCTGGGAACAATTCTCCCCCGAAGGTCAAATCGAAGTCGAAGTTCGCTACGAAAACGGAAAAATGAAATAGTGCGTGAGAGTTCTCACGCATTTTTTTTAATCTAGGAGGTTTTATGATTCGGCCCATTACCTTAAACGATGATCTCACCCGTATCGCTGAGTTAGTCTATGCGACCGATGGGTTTTTATTTCCCTATATGTTTGGCCGTGGTGAGGCAGCCACCGACCTGTTAAAAGATCTCATAAAGCGCGATCAAAACAGTTTTTCTTGGCGGTATATCACCGGGTATTTTGATGAAGAGGATGTTTGCCAAGGGATTTATATTGCCTACCATCAAGGCAACAAATCAAACGACAAAGATTTTTCTAAGGTGTTTAAAGGATTGAATGGGCTGTGGCTAGCCCTCAAGTCACTTCCCTTTAATACGCTTTTAAATCCGCCCATTCAAAAAACCCTTTACTTACAAAACCTCTCCGTTCATGAAAGTGCCCGGTCTAAAGGTATTGGCCGGGCGTTATTGAGTGATTTTTATGAAAGCGCCATCCGGGAAGGTATTGACACGGTATCGCTCGATGTGTCCTTAGATAACGAAGGCGCCATGCGTCTATATTTAAAAGAAGGATTTAAACTGATTAAAAAGCGGAAGGTCTTAGGGCTTTTTCCAATGTTGTATTATTGCGAGAAAAAGGTCCAGTATTAGTCTTACCGATCAATTAAGCTCACGGACCCTTGTGATAAAATCAAGCCAGGAGAAACATTTATGGAATATCTCACATATCTAATCTTAGGCCTTATCCAAGGTATTACTGAACCCCTCCCCATTTCATCCAGTGGGCATTTATTAATGACCCGTTTGGTGTTTGACATTGGGGAGATGGATGTATTTTTTGAAATCATGATGCATTTCGCCTCACTGTTTGCGGTATTAATTATCTTTAAAGGTAAACTCATCGCCCTTTTTAAGGGCGCCTTTAAAACTTTAAAAAAAGAAGCAGACCCCACGGACTCACTTTCTTATATCGGGCTGGTGATATTGGGGAGTATTCCTGTGGGAATTGTCGGAATTCTTATCCGGAGCCCATTAGAATCGTTACTTGAAAATTATGGATTGATCGTGATTGGGGTTAGCTTATGGGTAACGGGCCTATTTTTATGGGCTGTTAAACCTTTAACTCTCACCAATCAAGGCACAAAAGTGACAGTGAAAGATGCCTTACTGATTGGCCTGGCGCAAGTAATCGCCATTTTACCGGGGATTAGCCGCTCCGGGGCGACGTTTGTGGGGGGCCTTTTTAGACGCCTCAATGTGGCGACCATCATCGAATTTTCCTTCATGCTTTATATCCCGGTCACATTGGGAGTTAGCCTTTTAGAACTCTTAAGTATAGAATCGTTAAGTGTCCCCATCGGGCCATTAGCCCTCGCGTTTATTGCCAGTTTCACCATGACGTACTTTTCGTTAAAATGGTTTAGAAGATTGGCCATTGCGGGGCACTTAAAAGGGTTTGCGCTTTATTGTTTTTCCGCAGGAACCTTCGCACTACTCTTTTTCTTTCTTTAATACACTTAAAGCTCACTCAATTAAAAGCCCACGCCGCATTCAAGATTGAATGCATCGTGGGCTTTTTTAAATCCAAATTATTGAAACAACGCTTTAACTTCAGCGGCCGTATCGGCGGCTAAGGCTTTATTTTTCAGAGCTTTCAGTTCACCCAGAGTGTATCGGGATAGATGATCTTTCACATCTAAAAGTGCGCCGGCACTCATCGATAATTCATCCATTCCCATGCCCGCAAGGAGTAAGGCGGCCATGGGGTCTGATGCCATTTCTCCGCACACCCCAATTTCGGTGTTTTCCGCATGGGCCGCAATGACGGTACTCTCAATGAGTCTCAGTAAAGTAGGATCTAAGGGTTCATATAAATAACTCACCCCATCATTCATCCGGTCCGCTGCATACGTGTATTGAATGAGGTCATTGGTCCCGATGGAGAAGAAATCCACATGCTTCGCCAGGGTTCTCGCATTTAAAGCGGCAGCAGGAATTTCAATCATGATGCCAACTAAGATGTTGGTCTGATACGGAGTGTTCTTTTCATTGAGTTCTTTTTTCACATCGTCTAAAATCGCTTTGGCTTTTAAGAGTTCATCGAGTCTGGCAATCATCGGGAACATAATCCGTACATCCGGATAATCTTTCCCCGCAATCAGTAAAGCCTTAAGCTGGGTTTTAAAAAGCTCTAATTCGTTAAAACATAGCCGGATGGCTCTAACGCCTAAGAAGGGATTATCTTCATGCGGCATTTTCAAATACGGCAAGGCTTTATCGCCGCCGATATCAAGGGTCCTCACAATCACCGGTTGCATCTTTTTAAAGACCGCTTCATACGCTTCAATTTGGCTTTCAAGACTCGGGGCCTTTTCACTTTCCATAAAGAGAAATTCGGTCCGGAATAACCCAATGCCTTCCGCGCCATTTTCTAAGGCCTTCGGCATGTCTTTGACCGAGCCAATATTCGCATATAAGGGCACGCTTTTTCCGTCTTTGGTGAGGCCTTTTAAGGTTTGAAACTTCGCTTGGCGTTTGAGCGTATCTTGATAGGCTTTAAGCTCTTTTTCAAAAGCGTCAACGGCAGCTTGATCGGGGTTGACTTCCAGCGTCCCGGTGTTTCCGTTGAGTAACACGAAATCGCCTTCATGAAGCGCGGTGACTCCGCTCACGCCCACTACCGCAGGTAAACCTAGCGCCCGCGCCATGATGGCGGTATGCGAGGTATACCCACCAATTTCTGTGGCGAACCCTTTGACTCTGGATAAATCCAGGGCCGCGGTATCGGATGGTGTTAAGTCATCGGCCACAATGATCGCATCTTCATCCAGTAAGGCTAAGTCTTTTAAAGGCGTGCCCGCCATATGGGCTAAGACCCGGGTTTGAATGTCTTTAATGTCAGCGGCACGTTCTTTAAAATAAGGATCGTCCATCGCCTCAAACATCGCCTTAAATGTCTCCGTGACATTAAAGTAGGCCTTTAAAGGATTATCCCCTGCAGTGATTTTTTCTTTGACTTGTTTGACAATTTCAATGTCATCCACCATCTGAAGATGCGCATCAAAAATCGCGAGGTGCTCCGCATCTAAAGTGTCTTTGGCGTTGGTTTGAATCGCTTTTAAGTCTTCTTTTGAGGCCTTTAATGCATGTTCGAAGGTTTCTAAACATGCCGTTTGATCGTTACACGGTGTGTCCGGTATATCAATTATTGGACGTTCAATCTTAACGACTTTCCCTTTGGCTAAACCCTTGGAAACTGCGCTACCTATCATATGAGTCATCTCCTTAAATCGTCCCAATACACGTTTTATTGTAACACTTGCATGCGTTTCTTAAAATGTTGAATCTATGGCTCTTGAATCCTCTTTGTGAAGCTGTTTGAGCCTTGGTTAAACCTTCCTAATGTGCAATTTGTCCAGGTTTCATTGTATAAATTGGCGTATTGACTCGTTAAAAAAAACACCTGATTTTTCAGGTGTTTAAAGTCTTAAGCTTGCATATCTTTTTTGACGGCTTTATAGCCGAAGCGGCCCACTGAGTCTAAAATAAATTGCCGGTCGACGTTGGCCTCATCGTACGTCACGACAATCGTCGTTTCATAGGTATCGGTGACGACACTCTCAACAAATTTGTTTTTTTCGAGTAATTTACGGATGGCCCGGCCACAGCCCACACAATGCATTCCGTTAACTTTATACGTTTCAACTGTCATATTGTCCTCCTCATGTAAGCTTATTATAAATAATTAAAATTAAGAATGCTTGCTTAATGCGTTTGCGTGCCCCCGTTGACAAATAGGGTTTGGCCGCTTATAAAATCGGCGTCACTGGAGGCAAAGAAGAAGCATGCTTTGGCGATATCTAAAGGAGTGGCTAAGCGTCTTAACGGGACGCCTTGGCGGTAGGTTTCCACTTGCGTGGCATCATAATAGGCGGTCATCTCAGTGGGGATAAGCCCAGGGGCGACCGCATTGGCCGTGATATTAAAGGGGCCCAGTTCTTTCGCGAGTGAACTGATCAGTCCGTTGATGGCACTTTTGGCTGTCGCATAGGGCACGTTTTCGGCTCTGCCTTGATAGCCAATACCGGAAGATATGGCCACGATGCGTCCGTGTTTTTGAGCTTTCATGAGAGGGACGACTGCCTTCAGCAGAGGAATGAATCCATGGACCGACACATCCATGACGGCTTCAAAATCATGCAGTGAAAATGCATCGATGGGTCCGTCGATTTTAAGGCCCGCATTATGGATGAGTACATCCAGACGGGGCACGCGTTTTAAAAGAGCTTCGGTGGCTTTTTGAAGGGTCTTTTTATCGGTGAGATCGGCTTCTAAAATCCAGACGTTTGTCTGTGGGTGATCCTTTTTAAAAGTGTCTAATTTTTCTTTGTTTTTACGGGTATGTAAGATCAAGTCATAACCGCGCGTGGCAAACAGCTCACTGATGCCTGAGCCAATGCCACCGCTGGCCCCGGTAATCATTGCGATGGGTTTCATAAGGCCTCCTTAAAGTGATACACTAATGGAATGAAAGGATGATTCTATGGAATTTTTCATCATGGTTTTACTCATCACCATCATCATGGCCATCGCCGCGTTTGTCAAAGGCATCATTGGCTTTGGCTCCAGTCTCATCGCCATTCCCTTGATTTCTGCCTTTGTTTTAGCTCCAGGGGATACAAGAGCGATCGTGGTCACGATTAATTTGATGCTAAATCTTTATTTACTCATCCGGGCCGATACGCTAAATCTGGATGGAATCAAGACGTTTTTACCATTGATTATATCTGTGTTTATCGCGTCCCTCATCAGCGGGTTTTTTCTCACCCGCTTTGACAGTGATGCGTTTAACATCGTTTTAGGTATCCTCTTGATTTTAACGGCCCTTAATAAACTTTTCAAATTGTCATTTATCATCCCGCACCCTAAACGTTACTTTATTCCCGTCGGTCTTTTAGGCGGAGCCCTCAATACACTCGTGGGCGCGGGGAGCGTGCCGGTCCTCATCTTTTTAGGCAATACCGACCTGAAAAAAGATGACTTCCGCACGACCATCATTTTATTTTTACTCGTTTTAAATATGGGATCGCTCGGATCATTCATGATTAACGGGGCCTATGACTACACGCTATTACTGATTGCATTAGGCATCATGCCAGTATTACTGATTGCTTCGAATCTAGGGATTGACTCAAAAAATAAAATCAATGATCAATTCTTTCAAACCATCATTTCGCTTTTTTTACTTTTTATCGGACTCAACACCATCTTTGGCTGGCTTTAAAGCGTCGTAATGGTCCCATCACACCGCTTTTCGGTGGCGCCAATCATTCCATCTTTCGTGTTTAATATGATTTGCCCGCGGCCAAATAGGCCGACTTGGTCGCTCACGTGAATCGCGTGACCGGCCCTTTTTAATGCCTCTAAAGCGAGCGGGTCAAAGTCAGGTTCAACATCGACTTTGAGGCCTTTATCGTAATAATACCGGGGCGCATCTAAGGCTTCTTGAATATTCATGCCTTTTTGCAGGTGATTTAAAAAGACTTGGAAGTGGCCTTGTGGTTGCATGAATCCGCCCATCACACCTAAGGGGCCGGACCCTAATGGGGTATCGATGAATCCCGGCATGAGGGTATGGTAGGGCTTTTTCCCAGGGGCGTATTGATTGGGATGGTTTTTCAGTAAAAAGTTCGCCCCGCGGTTTTGCAGGGCAATCCCGGTGCCTGGCACGACAATGCCTGAGCCATAGCCCATGTAATTACTTTGAATGAGCGAGACTTGGATGTCGTTATCGGCCGTGGCTAAATACACCGTCCCGTGGTCTTCACTAAAAGGATCGGCAAAATCCACGGCTTTGTCTGAAATTTTTAAGGCCTCATTTTTCGAATCATTTGAATCTAAATAGCGTCTGATTTCGTGCTCTTGCATCATGCCGTGCATGATTTTTTTACCCGAAACAAAAGCTCGTTTTAAACTTTCAATTTCAGCGTGCAAAGAAGGCTTGACATGTTGGTAGATGTCTAAAGCTTTTAAGGCCACGATGCCTTGACCGTTTGGGGGCAGCTCATATAGGGTGCCGCCAAAGGCATTCACAGCTAAGGGGTTTTGCCAGAGCGCTTCATGCGCTTTAATATCCTCCCGGCTGAGATATCCTCCATTTCTCTGGAAGTAATCCACCATCATTTCCATCAATTCACCGGTATAAAATGAATCCGGATCTTTCGCAATCATCGCGAGCGTTTTCGCGTGATCTTTTAAGGTATAAAGCCCTTCTAAGTCTTGATCAAAAAAGGTCTTTAAAAATGGCTGATGAATATCATCCGTCAGGGCTTTTTGATAGATTTCTTGTGCCCGTTTCATCCCTTTTTTTACCGTTGGCGCAATGTAAAAACCTTCAGATGCGAGTTGGATTGCAGGCTCAAAAAGTGTTTCAAAAGGCAACGTTCCAAACCGTTCATGCACCGTTTTCCAAAGTTTCACCGCCCCAGGAACCGTAATCGATTTGAAGCCAAACCGGGGGACCTTTCCCTCTTCACTAAACGTTTCAAAGGAAAGATTGAGCGGACTTTTCCCGGACGAAGAGATGCCATATTTTTTTCCTTTAACCGAGATGATTGCAAACGCATCGGCACCGATGCCGTTCGATGTATTTTCCGTGACGGTGAGGGTAATCGCTGTGGCAATCGCCGCATCAACCGCATTACCGCCTTTTAAAAAGATGGCTTGACCGGCTTTCGCCGCATGCGGTTCACTGGTTGCCACCATCGCCTTTTGGGCCGTTTGAGGAATGCGCATAATGCCTCCTTTTAAAGGACGTTTTAAAAAGTATAGCACAGCGAACTGCCTTGCAGTGTGCGAGGCTTTAAGGTAAACTAAATGATAGATTTTACCCCCACCCAAGGAGACTTTTATGCGGCGCATTTCACCGATTCAATGGATGTATTTTATCAGCCTCTTAGTGCTGTGGCTCATTTTAGCCGAATTTGGCCCGTGGTCTGAATGGATCATTGGTGCGTTTGCCTCTTTTTGGGTGCTCATATGGTTGCGCGAAAGCCTCATTACCATGCAGGCTTTTTCCGGCATGAACCGCAAAAAAATCACGCATTTCATTCCTTTTTTATTTTCGTGGCTGTGGGATTTACTTAAGGCCAACATCGAAGTGGCCAAAATTGTCCTCTCTAAAGACATGAACATTGACCCTCAGTTTTATACCCTCAAGCAACCTTTAAAATCCGAAATCAATCAAGCCATCTTAGCCAACGCCATTACCTTAACCCCCGGGACGCTTACGGTCGATTATGATGATGCGACATTAACCGTGCACGGACTCAGGTCCCATCATATTGATGATTTAAAAAGTTCCCCGTTCTTATCCCATTTGAAAGCGACGGAAAAAAGCGGTGAATAATCTTTTATTAGGCGCGACGCTTTTTTTAAGTATCTTATCCCTCGCGAGTATTTACCGCGCATACCGGGGGCCGAAAGCGGCCGACCGGGTCATTTCGATCAACTTGATGACGACCTTGATTATCGCGATCATTCTTTTACTGAGCGCATATTTTGATGAACCTTCGTTTGTTGATGTGGCGATTCTTTATGCGATGATTGGCTTTTTAATGACCGTCGCCGTCGTCAAATACTTGCGAAAAGGGAGTCTCAAATGATTGCCCTTATTCAAGAGATTGTGGCCGGGATTTTCATTGTCAGTGGACTCTTTTTCTTTTTAGTTGGCGTCCTCGGCTTACTGAGAATGCCCGATGTATTTTCCCGCATCCATACCACCACCAAGGGCGACACCCTTGGGGTGGGACTGATTATTATTGGGTTGATGGTTTTATCGGGCTTTACCTTTTTATCGTTTAAATTATTCATCACCCTTTTACTCGTTTGGGTGACGACTCCCACGGCGGCGCATTTGATTGCCAAGTCTGAATACGAGAAGGAGCAATCATGACGCTTTTAACCATCTTTTTAGTTTTACTGTTAGTTTTGACGGCGTTTGCGGTCGAACGGACGAAAGATTTATTATCTGCGGTCATTGTCTTCGCGGCCTTTTCGCTTGTCTTAAGTGTCTTATGGTTGATTTTAAAAGCGCCCGATGTGGCGCTGACTGAAGCGGCTGTTGGGGCCGGAATTACGACGGTGATTTTACTGGCCGTATTGGCAAAAACGGAGCGGTACGAACGATGAAAAAAATCCGCATTTTGATGACACTCATATTAGGTATAGTCCTCGTCGTCTCAGTCTTTTACATGCCGGCGGGTGATTCC
>CBFHYA010000008.1:0-22826 GCA_965659955.1 Candidatus Izemoplasmataceae bacterium | reverse complement strand
CAGTTTGACGTTTACAAACGCCACGGAAACGTACCTAGAAGCGGGCACCAAAGAGACGGGGGCGACCAATATTGTGGCCGCCATTATTACTGATTATAGAGCGTTTGACACGCTCGGCGAAACCTTAGTCTTATTTACCGCGATCCTCGCGGTGGTGACTGTGTTAAAAAGCACGAAAGAAGAGGGTCAAAAATGAATGATCGACTCCTTTATATAATTGTTAAATTGATGCTGCCGGTGATTGTGGTTTACGGCATATTCATTATCTTACACGGACACATCACGCCTGGGGGCGGGTTTTCAGGAGGCGCCATATTAGGCGCTGCCCTCATTTTGTATGGCCTCACCTTTGGTCAAGAAGCCTCGTTGAAAATATTTCCTGAAGCCATCTCTAAACGCTTAGAATCCGGTGGGGTATTGATCTTTATCTTGATTGGCCTGACCGGGCTTATTTGGGGCGGTGCCTTTTTAATCAACGGCGAGATATTCCCCTTAGGCACACCCGGGACAATACTTTCGGGGGGCATGATTCCCCTCTTGATGATTGCCATTGGGGTGAAAGTTGGATCCACGATGATGACGCTTTTTAACGCCTTGTTGGAGGATGAATGATGAGTGTTTTAGATATCTTTGTGGCCAACATTCATTTCATTGGGGCGATGATCATTTTTGTTATTGGGCTTTATATGGTGATTGCTCATCCGAACCTATTTAAACGCATCATCGGGATCAACGTGATGAGCAGTGCGGTCTTTTATTTCTTCGTGGCCATTGGCGCGATTGCCGATGGGCGGGTGCCCATTGTCGAAGGCACCGTGACCCCGGCGGATTACATTAACCCTGTCCCCTCCGCGCTCATTCTTACGGGCATTGTCATTAGTGTATCCTTTACCGTTTATGCGCTTTCTTTAGCGATCAAAATTCACCAATCGTACGGCACGCTGGATCAAGAAAAAATTGTTGAAATGACCACGCGGGATGATAGCTATGACTAATATTCCCATCCTTCAACTGGTTCTTTTTTTAGGCGTCGCCCTGATGTCTCCCTTAGTGAAGCGTAAATCCATCATTCCATTACTCCTGATGGGCGTACTCATTTTGAATACGGGTTTATCCTTATGGGTGCTTCCAAGCGTCTTAGATACGCCTTTTTCATTAAGACTCGGCGGGGTGCATCCTTTACTTGGGATTGAGTTTCTCATCGATGCGTTTGCGGTCTTTTTTTCCATTTTCATTATGAGTCTAGGGTTCGTGGTTTTATTATTCGCGTTTAGGTATGTGGATAAACCCTTAAAAAACGCACCGACTGAAAGTTATTACGGACTCATCAGTTTGCTCTTTTTTGGCATGGTGGGGCTTTTATACACCAATGATTTATTTAACATGTATGTGCTCATTGAAATTTTATCCATTGCGACGTGTGCCATGATATCCATGGCCAGGACTAAACGCTCTTATATGGCCGCATTTCGCTATTTAATGCTCAATGAACTCGCATCACTGTCGTTTTTATTTGGCGTGGTCCTGATTTACATGGTGACGGGCTCATTAAACATGACGGCGATATTCACCCAGATGGAAAGTGCTTATGCGGCTTATCCCATCAATATTACCTTAGCGATTGGGTTTATGGGGGTTGGCCTGGCCATGAAAACTGCGATATTTCCGTTCCATGAATGGTTGCCCGATGCTTATGCCAGTGCAGTGGCCCCCTCCAGTGCGATCCTTTCGGGGTTGGTTTCAAAACTGTATATGTTGATGCTGATTAAAGTGATATACCGAGTGTTTGGACTTCCTGTCATTGATTCACTGGGCGCGCCTTTAGTCATGGTGCTTTTTGCCAGTGCGGCCATGGTGATGGGCAGCATCTTTGCGCTTGGTCAGACCAACTATAAGCGGATGCTAGCGTATTCATCGGTGGCTCAAGTAGGCGTTCTATTACTCGCGCTTTCACTGAGTACGGCAGCCGGTTTAACGGCGATGTTTTTTTACATGGTCTCCCATGCCATCACGAAAGCCTTACTTTTTTTAGTGGGGGGTTCCAGCGAATATTATTTAGAGCGAAGAACCTTAGCGTCCATGCGCGGTTTAGGCTACCTCATGCCTTTATCGATGGGAGCTTTAGCGATCGGCGCTTTTGCCATGGTGGGAATTCCTGGCACCAGTGGCTTCATCGCCAAGTTTCAACTGGCCCTTGCCTTTAATGAAACCGGTCAGTGGGGCTTTGTTGTGTTACTGATTGCTTCATCGATTCTTTCGGCTATTTATTTATTCCCCGTGGTGATTAACGGGTTTGTGCGCGATATTGATGATCAAACGGTGGGCTTAGAAAAAATACCTTGGACGATGGCGTTATCGGTCTTTTTATTAGGCGCTATGATCCTCACCTTAGGGTTTGCGCCAAATCTCATCATGCCAACCATAGAAGCCGCGGTTGCGGCGATTGGATTTTAATCATGATGAGTCTATCGATCCTCCCAGTCATCCAAATCATCTTGGTGTTATTAAGTGCCCTTGCGGCCCCATTAATCTCACCCAAAGGTATGAAACTTATACTCGGATTCGCCCTTTTGATCAACGTTATTATCGGGCTCATTTTATTAAATGGAGTGATGACTTCTGGGCCTTTTTCCATTCGGCTGGGAAATGTCCTTCCGAGTCTTGGGATTGAATTTGTGATTGATGCGTTTTCGGTCTTTTTTACCACGTTTGTCTTAGCCTTAGGCTTACTCATTCATCTTTATTCCATCAGTTATGTCAAACATGGCCTTTCACAGAGTGTGACCAGCGGATATTACGGGTTACTTGCGCTTTTATATTTAGGCGTCTTAGGGCTTTTATATACGAATGATTTATTTAATACGTATGTCTTTATTGAGATATTATCAATCACCACCTGTGCAATGATTTCAGTCGCCCGAAAAAAACGGAACTACATGGCGGCCTTTCGGTATTTGATGCTCAATGAACTGGGTAGTTTATCGTTTTTACTTGGAGTGGCCCTCATTTATATGGTAACGGGCACGCTGAACATGAGCCTCATTGCGGCCAAGATGGCAGAAGCGTATGCATTATTTCCAGTGAATGTCACCTTAGCGTTTGGCTTTATGGGCGTGGGCCTCGCCATGAAAGCGGCGATATTTCCATTTCATGAATGGTTACCTGATGCCCATTCGAGCGCCCCAGCCCCTTCCAGTGCACTCCTTTCTGGAGTCGTAGTAAAGCTTTATTTACTCGTCATGGTGAAGATGATTTTTACCGTTTTTGGCGTCGCGATCACTGAAGAACTCAACGCACCTTTAGTCATGGAAATCTTCGCGGCCACCGCGATGATTGTGGGCAGTGTTTTTGCCCTCGGCCAAAAAGATTCCAAACGAATGCTCGCCTACTCGACCGTGTCACAGGTTGGGTATATGGTTTTAGCGCTTTCGCTGCTTTCGCGCATCGGGCTGATCGCCATGTTTTTTTACATCGTCTCGCACGCCCTCATCAAAGGCACGCTCTTTTTAGTGACGGGCGCGACGATTCATCTTGAAAAACGTCGCTCCATTCAAAGTTACCGGGGTTTAGGCTATTTGATGCCCTTATCGATGGGAGCCTTTACCATCGCCGCCTTTGGCATGGTGGGGATTCCGGGGACCAGTGGCTTTATTGCGAAATTTGATTTATCGGTCGCGTTTTTAAATGCATCTCAAGGCGGCTTTGTGGCTTTACTCATTCTATCGAGTATATTAAATGCAATCTATTACTTCCCCATTGTCATCAACGGGTTTGTCAGTGATAATGAAGGCATTAGTGTGCGTTTAGAAAAACTGCCCATGACAATGATGGGTGTATTGATTATTTTTACCGGCTTGATTATCGCTTTAGGGTTTGCCCCTGGCATGATCATGCCTTACATCGAAGCGGCCGCAGAGGCCATGGGAGGCACGCTCACATGATTAAAAAAGAACGTTTAGGCTGGCAGTCATTTACCGTCCAATCCACAGTCATCACGGCCTTAATGGTCAGTGTGTTGGTGACGTTTTTTGCCTACCTCTCGGTGCCTGAAACTTTTGGACCCCTCGCTGACGCGTTTGAAGCGTGGTCGTTAAGGCTCGGTAATATCCCAAGCATTCCGCTCATCATCCTCGCAATGCCGCTAGTCTCTGGGCTCATCCGGATCCTTTTGAATCAACGATCGCTCACGCTCAAAGATGAAATCTTACTAATCAGTGATTTTATTATTGTCTTGCTCGTTTTAAGTTTATATCCGGCTTTACTCGAAGGCCCCATCCGTGTGGTTTTTGCCGGTGGATTTGGCCTTGGGATTTCGTTTCAAATTACCTTTTTTTCCTACATTTTCGTGTTGTTAAGCGTCATTGTCTGGTTCTTTGTGATGATGTATGCGCATGAATACATGAAAAAAGAAAACCATAACCGTCGGTTTTTTGTCTTTTTATCGCTTTCATATACCGCAACACTCGGCATCTTTTTAGCGGGCGACCTACTGACGCTTTTCTTTGCCTATGAAATGCTGACCATCATGACCTATTTATTGGTGGCTCATTCTCAAACGGAAGAAAGCATCGATGCGGCCAATGAGTATTTATTCATGGGGATTTTAGGTGGCTTTGCGATTTTTGTGGCCCTGGTTTTAATGTATCCGTTAACGGGGTCATTTATGTTTACGGAAACGTATGATTTATTCGCTTTAGGGGGCGGCCGTATCACCCTTATCCTCATTTTATTGATGATTGGTTTCGGCGTAAAAGCGGGGATGTTTCCCTTGCATGTGTGGTTGCCTAAAGCGCACCCCGTCGCCCCATCACCCGCTTCCAGTTTACTCTCTGGGATCATGATTAAAGTCGGAGTTTTTGGGCTTTTCCAAACGCTTTTTTACTTTTTCATTCCAAGTAGCATTTGGAGTGGCAACGTGTGGTTTGGTGAAATGGTTATTTGGCTGGGCATTATCACGATGGTGGCGGGCGTCTTTTTTGCGCTCATTCAATCCAATATCAAAAAGCTTTTAGCCTATCACTCTGTGTCCCAAATGGGCTACATCCTGATGGGCGTTGGGGTCGCCATTTTACTCGGTGAAAAAGGGGGCGTTGGTTTTACAGGTGCGTTATATCATATATTGAACCACGCCTTATTTAAATCGATTCTTTTTATGGTGGCCGGTTTGGTCATTTTAAGAACCCACGAAAGCAACATGTACGAACTCGGCGGACTTTATAAAAAACTGCCCATTACCATGGTGGTCTCCATCATGGCGTCTTTGGGCATTGCGGGGTTCCCACTTTTTAATGGGTACGTCTCAAAAGTCATTTTGCATCATGCGATTGTTGAAGCCGCCACATATCATTCGCCCATTTTTTATGTGGCGGAGTGGATTTTCATTGCGGTGAGTGCGGGTACCGTCGCCTCGTTTTTAAAATTTAATTATTTTATCTTCTTTGGGCGCTTAAAAGAACGCTTCAGCGATCTCTTAATCAAACGAAGAAGTGTGTACCTGCCGATGATGGTGATGGCCACTTCGTTATTCTTCATTGGCATATTCCCCCGGTTTTTATCGGACGCTTTCTTTATCCCCATGAGTACGGCCTGGCCCTTTGATTTAGACTTTACGGTGCACGGGGTCATCGATATTCCCTATTTTTCACTCAAAGATCTCACCTTAACCGCCGGGATATGGGCCGGTGGCATCAGTTTATTTGTCTTTGGGGTGAAATACCATTGGTTCCATTTAGAACTGCCGGGATGGCTGCACATTGAATATGTGATGCTTTATCCGTTATCGGCGCTCTTACACGGCTTACTCACTTTGATCGACCGCGATCACACCCAGATGGACTTAGAAACTTATGAGACTTATAAAGCCAGTAACTATAAACTCACCTTTAAAGATCACTTAGTGGCCTTCTCGGATACATTGAACCAGAAGTATGAAGGCCTCATTATCAAGAGTGATGCCCTTATTTACGCGATTTTTCTCACCGGTGTGGTGATTGTGATGGGGATTTTATCGTTCGTGGTCTAACCGCTTAAAACACAATTTTCTTAAGCCCTTGAAGAGAAGGGTGTAGGCGCTTACAGAGCCATTCTGTGAGCGTCTTTTTTTGCACATTGTGGCCGTCCGTGCTATACTTAAGACATAACTGACAACCCTATATTATATATGGGGTTTTATTATGAAAGTGAGGACCTTATGAATGATCAACCTTTAGATACGGTCTTGGAAGTTAAAGACGTATTTAAAATTTTTGGGCCCTCACCCGGCAAAGCCAAGAAAATGCTCGGTGAAGGTAAAAACAAGCAAGACATTTTAAAAGAAACGGGCAACACCGTCGCCGTCAACAACGTCTCTTTTGAAGTCAAACGCGGTGAGACATTCGTTGTCATGGGTTTATCAGGGTCTGGTAAATCCACACTCATTCGTTGTTTGAACCGCTTACACGATCCTTCTTACGGGGAAGTGAAAGTGGAAGGCAAAGACGTCGTCAAACTTTCCGAAGAAGACTTAAGAAAAGTCCGCCGCGAGAAAATGGGCATGGTGTTTCAACACTTTGGCTTATTTCCGCACCGGACAATCCGTCGGAATGTGGATTACGGCCTAGAAATTCAAGGCGTCCCAGAAGAAGAACGGATTGAACGCGCGTATGAAGCATTAGAACTTGTGGGACTTAAAGGCTATGAAGAAATGAAACCGGGAGAACTCTCCGGTGGGATGCAACAACGCGTTGGACTCGCCCGCGCACTCGTCTTAGATCCAGACATCCTATTAATGGATGAAGCGTTCTCTGCCTTAGACCCACTCATTAAAAAGAACATGCAAGACGAACTCATTAGTTTGCAAGAAAAAGTCCATAAAACGATTATCTTTATTACTCACGACCTTGATGAAGCTTTAAAGTTGGGTGACCGCATCGCGGTGATGTATGAAGGGGAAATTGTCCAAATCGGCACCCCTGAAGAAATATTGACCAACCCAGCCAATGATTATGTCCGTGACTTCGTTGAAAACGTCGACCGCTCAAAAGTCTTAACGGCTGAATCCATCATGCGTAAACCCGTGGCCGTTGTCTCAACGACCACCGGCCCCAAAGCCGCGGTTCGCCGGATGGAACAAGAAGGTATTTCATCGATCTTTGTGGTCGATGGTGCAAAAAAACTCCGCGGCATTGTGGACATTGAGGATGCCCAAAAACTGGCCGATGAAGGGGTCAAAGAACTTGATTCTATCATTACCAACGATTACCAAACCACCCCACCCGACACTGTCGTGGTGGACTTACTCCCCAAAGCGTCTCGGGCGAAAAACCCGATTGCCGTGGTGGATGAAGCCAATAAACTCTTAGGCATTATCGTCCGCGTCTCCGTGATTACGGGTATTTCCCGCGAAATTGCGAAAGAAGGTGAACGTCATGCTTGATTTTCTCCCACGCTTACAACTCGGGGATTACTTCGAAGTCTTTATTGATCTTTTGGACCGTTACTTAGGCTGGCTCTTTGAAGCCATGTCTACGGTGATTCGTTCAACCGTGAGTGGATTTGAAGATTTACTCATCTTTATTCCGGCGCTCATTATGATTATTGGACTAACCGCTTTAGCCTATTGGCTGGGGAAACGGTCCTTAGCCATCTTTACGTTTGTTGGCTTGTTCGTCATTCAATTTGTCGATCTTTGGGAAAGTGCGATGTCGACGCTGGCTTTAGTTTTAGTGTCCAGTCTCATTGCCTTACTCATCGGGATTCCCATTGGGATCATTGCGGCCCGCTCTGAGCGTGCCGATAGTATCGTCAGACCCGTCTTAGACTTTATGCAGACGATGCCCGCCTTTGTCTATTTAATTCCGGCGATTATCTTATTTGAACGCGGGAACGTGGCGGGGTCCATTGCCACGGTTATCTTCGCGATGCCGCCGGTCGTTAGACTCACCAACTTAGGCATTCGCCAAGTGCCATCCGATGTGATGGAAGCAGCGAAATCCTTAGGGTCGACCTCGCGTCAGTTGCTGTATAAAATCCAATTACCGATGGCTTTACCCACAATCTTAGCCGGCATCAACCAAACAATCATGCTCGCGTTATCCATGGTCGTCATCGCCTCAATGATTGGGGCGGGTGGCCTCGGGAGTGATGTCCGCGCTGCCTTGTCACGCGTCAACATTGGATACGGCTTTGAAGCCGGTATCGCCGTGGTCATGCTGGCCATGATCATCGACCGCCTTTCCCAAGCGATTGGGAAACGCACCCAACAATATTAATTCGACTTTAAACGATAAAAATAAAAATTCTTTAGGAGGAATTATTTATGAAAAAATTATTACTATTAGCCGTAGGGCTGACCTTGACTGTTACCCTTGCTGCATGTGGCAATTCAGAGTCAAGCGGCCTTACATCCATCGTCGGGATTGAACCAGGCGCTGGGATGATGTCCACCACCGAAGATGTCATCGAACAGTACAATTTATCGCTCACCTTGGATGCCACCAGTGGTCCGGTTATGGTGACGGAACTTGGGAAAGCCATTGAAGCGGGCGAAGACATTGTCGTCACTGGCTGGGCCCCCCACTACAAATTTGCGATGTATGATCTGAAGATCTTAGAAGACCCACTGGGGCTTTATGGAACGGAAGAAAACATCTACACGGTCGCCCGTGCGGATGTCCGGGATGATTTCCCACTCGTCGCTGATTTCTTTGACGCATTCTTCTTTGACCCAGCCACCATTGGGGATTTGATGGGTGAAATCAATGAACGCGGTGACAGCGAAGATACACTTGACATCGCTGCCGACTGGATGGCTGCCAATGAAGATGTTTGGTCTAGTTGGGTGCCTGAAGGCTTAGATGGCGCAGGCCGCACGATTAATGTGGACTATGTCAACTGGGCAGAAGGGGTTGCCATGACATTCTTAGCGCATGCAATCTTAGAATCCTATGGCTTTGAAGTAGAATCGGCCGACTTAGAACCTGGCGTTATGTTCCAAAGCTTAGCGGATGGTCAAACCGATTTCTTCTTGGATGCATGGCTTCCAGTCACACATGAAAGCTACATGGATTCATATGGGGATGCCATCATCGAGATTGG
The DNA here is from genome assembly GCA_965659955.1 of Candidatus Izemoplasmataceae bacterium. Lineage (GTDB taxonomy): Bacteria > Bacillota_I > Bacilli_A > Izemoplasmatales > Izemoplasmataceae > JAGYII01. The sequence continues at coordinate 13,751 of CBFHYA010000008.1, read as the reverse complement.
CCTTAACTATGAAGGCGCGAAACTCGGCCTCATCGTTCCATCGTATATGGACATCAACTCGATTGATGAACTTCCTAAAAACGACTAAGTTGTTTTAAACCACCCTTGGGTGGTTTTTTTTTGGCCTAAAACCGTTATAATAGAAGGTATGTTATTCATCAAAATCGATAAGCGCTTGCGCTTGCCTTATTACCAACAAATTGCCGACAGTCTCGAAAAAGCCATCGCCGATGGTCTTTTAAAAGACGGCGATATTTTGCCCAAAAATAAAGAAATCTCCGCCTATTTTGATATCTCTGAAATCGTAGCGCGTCAAGCCTATGATGTCTTAGAAACCAAAGGGCTTATTGAGCGGATTCAAGGGAAAGGCACGTACGTAAAATTCCGCCCAGTGATTACTTTACCTCTAAAATCTTTATATGATACGGCGTCTCAGTTTATTAAACTTGGCTATGATTATGACCGTGCCTTAAAAATGATTGACGAAGAAAAAGGTGTAATAACCATGCGGACTGTGGATACAGCCAATGGGTATCCGATTGCCCATCAAAGATGGTGGATCTATCAAAACGCGGGTCCACTTTTAGAAGCCATTCAGGAGCAAGACGGGACTTTTGAAGTTTATCAAAAGGCGATGGACCGGCCGATTGACCGCTTGGAAAATAAACTTATCCCCCGCAGTGCCGATCACGTCGATGCGATGGCCTTAGGCATTCAAGAAAAAACGCCTGTGTATTTCATCCGTTCTTGGATTTATGATGTGGATGATGTGTGCTTGCTGAAAGCGGAATCCATCTTCACCGCCGAATATTTAAAATTTGAGGTGGAAGAATGATGCAGATTTTTTTAGATAAACGCATGAAGCGTTCATACCTCATGCAAGTGACCGATCAATTAAAAAACTATCATGTTCAAAATGCCCTCGAAGATGGCAGTCTTTTTCCGGATTATGAGGCTGTAGCCGTCGCCAATAAACTCGATACTTTAATGGTTAAAACGGCTTATGAAACTTTAGTCAAAGATGGCTATCTGACCCGTAAAAATAAGCGATACTACATCAAACGGATCCCTTTCGTTGAAACCTATGACGGGCATTTTAATAATATTTACGGGGCCATTACAAAGCTTGGGATGACCCCGTCGTTTAAAACCCTCACGGTGGAAATTAAACCCGAACTCCCCGCCATCTTTGAGGCGGAAGAAGCCGCGCAAAAAAAACGGTACGTACGCTTAGTAAAAGTCTTTTATGCGGACGCCATCCCGCTCATTCACTCGGAAGCGTATTACGCGCTTTCGTTGTTTCCGGATTTTACGAGTCTTGATCTGAGTGAAATGCGTATTTTCCCCTATTTAGAAAAAACCCATGGCATCACGTTTTCACATTACCGCCAAGTGATTGATGTGGTGACGCCGGGTGAAGCGATTAACGAAGCCCTTAATCAACCGCCGAATGCTTCGGTATTTCGGATGCAAATGAAAGTTATGGATAAAGATAATCAGCCCTTCGAATATGCCACCTTGCATACGTCGATCCTTTATTCCTTAGAATCCATCAACCGCTTGCGGTAGAAAGAAGTCTTGATGAATCCATTACTCATGTGTGTGGCCGGCGGCTCGGCGTCCGGTAAATCCACGGTAGTCAGTGAAATTGTCCAAAAAGCCGGTCTTGATGACGTACTCATTATCAAACACGACGATTATTATAAAGCGATGCCTGAGCTTGATTTTGCGACCCGAAAAACCATTAACTATGACCATCCAGGCTCCTTAGACAACGACTTACTTTATCGCCACCTCAAGGCCCTTTTAAAGGGCGAATCGATTGAAAAACCCATCTATGATTTTGTCAATTTTAAGCGGTCTGAAAAAACCGAAACGATTCGGCCGCATAAAGTCATGATCATCGAAGGTATTTTAATATTAGATGATCCATTAATTCGCGAACTTTCAAACCTCAATGTATTTGTCGAACTGGATGATGACACACGCTTTATCCGCCGGATGTTGCGGGATATGAACGAGCGGAGCCGGAGTCTAGAAAGTATCATCGACCAATATCAAACGACCGTCAAACCGATGTTTCATCAGTTCGTTAGACCCACCAAGCGTTACGCGGATGTGATCATCCCCAATGATTCCAAGCACGATATTGCGGTCGATCTGATCGCGTCTAAAATCAAACAATTCTTGTATGAAAATCAATAAAGCCTTGTCATCGAGGCTTTTCTTTTATACAATGAGAACTTGAGGGGCCATAGCTCAGCTGGGAGAGCGCTAGCATGGCATGCTAGAGGTCGCGGGTTCGAGCCCCGTTGGCTCCAAATTGACTCACACGTTTAGCCCGATGTTTGGGCTTTTTTATTACCCTTTAAGGAGATTTTATGGCCGTTCAAGCGCTTTATGAGCAAATGAATCAAGGTAAAATCACTTCTGTCAGTCTTGTACAAGAGGCGCTTTTAGCCATCGAGACGCATGATGTGAAATATAATGCCATCGCCGAGATCAACGGCGATGCACTCAAAGAAGCGAAAGCCTTAGACGCTGAACGCGCGCATTCTGGGCCTCGGTCCAAACTCCACGGAATTCCAGTCCTTTTAAAAGATAACATCAACACGACCGATGGGATGGCCACCACCGCAGGATCACTAGCCTTACTTGATAACCATGCGACGTATGAAGCCACCTTAGTCAAAAAACTCAGAAAAGCGGGCGCCATTATCTTGGGCAAAGCCAATCTGTCTGAATTTGCGTATTTCATGCACCAAAAAGACATGCCTTCCGGGTATTCATCCAGAGCCGGTCAAGTCGTCAATCCGTATGGGAAAGCATTAGATCCTTTAGGTTCATCCACGGGATCAGCCGTTTCTGTCGCCGCTGGATACGTGCCTTTAAGTGTGGGCACTGAAACCAGTGGCTCCCTCATGGCTCCGGCCTATCACACTTCAATCGTTTCGATTAAACCAACCGTGGGACTAATTTCTAGATACGGCATCATCCCCATTTCTCACGTCCAAGATACCGCGGGTCCCATGGGTCTTAGCGTCGAAGATTGTGCGATCATGCTTGAAGTCATGAAAGGCCTAGATGTAGATGATTCTGCCACACTCCCCGTCCCGACGTGGTCGACCGATTATGGCACCGCCATCCACGGGCCACTCAAAGGTTTAACAGTGGGTGTCTTAATCGACCATGATTTTTCCGATGAAGAAGAAACCTTAGTGCAAGAACTGACCCATGTCATGGAAACGCAAGGCGTCACCTTAAAAACCATCCCGTTTAAACCGTTTAAACACGACGTTTACCCGGCGATGCTGCATGAATTTAAAGTCGGGATGAATGCCTATTTAAAAAGCGTTCAACCGATTCAAATGAAAACGTTAAGTGACATCATCGCCTACAACCAAAAACATGCCGATGTGTGTTTAAAATACGGTCAGTCTATTTTAGAGGCCGCCGATGCCTTACCCGGTAACTTAAAAGACCCGGGTTATCTCACTGCCAGAAAAAAAGCGACCGAAGAGGCTGAATCGTTTGCCTCCCTTTATGACACTCACGGGCTTGATGCGATAATTTCTTTGTCATGGAATTCATATGGCCCAGCACTGGGACATCCGAGTATTGTGGTGCCCGCCAAAGATTTAAATCAAGATTTAAAACCTAAATCGTTTGTCTTTATGGGGCCTAAATGGAGTGAAGCAACACTCATTGCACTGGCGCATCATTATGAAGTTTCCACGCAGCACCGGAAGCCTCCCAAACCGTAAAAGACTCCGCTTCGGAGTCTTTTTTTTGATATAATGAAGCGACGATTTTTTAGGAGAATGCATGCTTAAAGTACATCTTGGCTCCCTCATGTTTGCAATGATTTTTGGCCTTACCTTTATGTTTTCAAAAGTCGTACTCGCAGAGATTACGCCCATGGCACTCATTGCTTACCGGTTTTTATGGGCCATCATCGGTATGGAAACCTTAAGACGCTTACGACTTATTACCATTCGGTTTGACCGACGGTTTATCAAACCGATTTTTTATGTCGTTTTATTTCAACCGATTTTATACTTTTTATTTGAGATTTACGGCCTTAACTTAATTGCCAGTGCGGAAGCGGGCATGATGATTGCGTTAATCCCCGTGTTTGTGGCGATTTTTTCCGCCCTCATCTTAAATGAACGTCCCACCAAAGCCCAAGTCGGTTTCATTGTCCTCTCGGTTTCAGGTATTTTACTCATTCAACTGGCGGATCTGCAAGGGGGAAACCTTTTAGGCTTTGGGTTGATGCTGCTGGCGGTGATGAGTGCCTCGGCGTTTAATATCGCTTCCCGCAGTGCATCAAAAATATTAAACCCCGCGGAAATTACGTACTTTATGATGCTCACCGGGGCGCTGACGTTTAATCTTTTTTATCTTGTCCAGCTCACCATAGAAAACCGGCTCGCCGATTACGTGCTTAATCTCACCTTGCCAGAGGTCGTTTTCCCGCTTTTATACTTAGGCTTAGTGGCGAGTATCGGAGGCTTTTTCTTGGTGAATTTCGCGCTTAAACACTTACCGGCGCATGTCTCCAGTATTTACGCCAACTTAGCCACCGTCGTCTCTTTAATTGCGGGGGCGATTGTCTTAGGTGAAGTCTTAGTGTTGAATCAATACATTGGCAGCGTTATGATACTCATAGGGGTATACGGCACCGTTTATTATGGGAGGAAAAAATCCAATGAAGTTATTAATGGTCGTCTCTAACGATAATGAAGATGTGGAAAGCTTAGGCACCGCCGCGCTTTTAAAGCGGGCGGGATTTGATGTATTTAAAGGCACCTTTCAAGCGGATTTAACCATCCATACAGCCTATGGGACCACCTATCAAGCCGACGGACAGATTCCAAAGGATATTAGTACCTTTGAAGGCCTCATCATTCCGGGAGGTAAATACGTTCAAGCCACCGTTGATGAAGACACCAAGATTAAAGCCCTTGCGCGTACATTTAAAATCCAAAATAAATATTTGATGGCACTCTGTGCAGGTCCCAGGTTTCTCATGCAAGCCGATCTCATCGATGGGAACTTTACATGTTATCCAGGCGCTGAAAAAGATCAAATCCGTGGGCACTACCTCAAGGATCAAAAAGCTGTCGTGGATGGCCGTTTGATTACCGCACGGAGCGCGGGCAGTGTGTATGATTTTGCCTTTGCGATCATCGAAACATTAAAAGGGAAAAAGGCACTTGAGTCATTCCAAAAAAACATCGCTTATTAGTCACTATTAAAAAACCGCTTAATAAAGCGGTTATTTTATTTTTTTTGGCTCTTTTTCGGGGAAATAATTATGTCAATTTGGCTTTTATAAAAAAACGTTTCCGATCTCAAATTAAGCAAAAAAAAGATCCTAGAGGTATAGGATCTATTGGCGTTGGTCGATAAAATCAATCAGTGATCGATCATATATTTTATGAAGTGATTTCAATGAGGCAATCGAATCAGCTCCCAAAAGGGTCATGATTTTTCTAAGATCATCAATGAATGTACCAAGGATCTCCTCGGCTTGAGCGTGATCATAATCGATAACCAGTTTTAAAAAGTAGCGCGATAATCCAACAGCTTTCGCGCCAAAGCTTAAGGCCTTAATGACGTCATAAGCGTTCCTTATCCCCCCAGAGGCAAACAGTTCAATGCCTTCAACATTCTGTGCATCGAGCAAGGATTCCACGGTCGAAAAGCCATAGTTTTTAAAGCCATCCAATGGATGGGCGCGTCTGGCATTTTCGATGGTAATAAAGTTCGTGCCGCCAGAGCCAGCCACATCAATCGTTTGGATGCCCAGGCCTTTTAATCCTTCTAAATCACTCCGGCTCATCCCAAAACCAACGCCTTTCACAACGACAGGCACGTCGACTGCGGCTTGCATGGCTTGAATGTTTTCACCCCACGCCTTGAAATCGCGTTCGCCTTCTGGCATCACGGCTTCTTGAGGTGCATTCACATGAATTTGTAAGGCGTCTGCGTTTAAGAGTTCCACGACTTTTTTTGCATCACTCGCCGACTTATCCGCGCCAATATTGGCTAAGACAAATCCACCTTTTAAGTGCTTACGAATCACCGAAAAACTTTCCACAGAAGCGGGTTCTTTCAAGGTGACAGATGCACTGCCTGATGCCATGGGAAGTCCAAACGTGGCGGCGAGTTTAGCCAAGGATTCATTGATGGCTTTCGCTTTATCGGTACCCCCCGTCATCGCATTAATAAAAATGGGAAGGGAAAAATCATGCCCTAAGTAATGGGTGGATAGATCCACGTCTTGGACGTTGACACCGGGGAGTAAGACCGGTTCAAACCTAACCTTATCAAAATCATTGGGCGTAAATGATTGTTTGAGTGCTTCTTGAATGTGATCATTTTTTCTTTGCATAAACATTACCTCGCAGGTTCAAAGATAGAATAGGATTGGGTTAATACCGCATACGCGTTTTTAAGCGTTTTCTCATCGGGATAAAAGGCTAAGATGTTATCCCCGCCACCAGCGCCCGATACTTTAGGAATTCCCCCAGTTTCTTCAATGGCCACAAAAATCGGGATAAAAGCTTCTGGGATGATGCCCGGATCAAGCGCCTCAGCAAACGTCAGATACGCCCGGTGGGCGCGTTTGATTAGGGTGAGTTGTGCTTTGACATCGGCCCCTTTGAAATGCGTAATCGCTTCTTGGATGGTGGTGCGATATGTTTCAACAAAGGGTTCATGTCGTTTTTGCATGTACGTTTCAATGAATGGCTTGGAGGATACTTTTTTACCCGAATGAAGGATTAAGAAGGGTGGAAGTTTGACCGGGTCGATGATCATTTTAGAAAGTGGATTTAAAGTTTCGGGTTTTTGATAATGAATGGCCCTCTCAAAACTTGATACCGCTAAATCCCCATACGATGAGGTTTCATTTTCACTGGAAAGGCTCGCGATGTGAAAGATTTCTAAGGCATCTAAGGGTCTTTGTAAATAGGCCATGAAAGCTTTAATCAACCCGACTCTGTAGGCGCCGGAAGAACCCAGGCCAAAGGGAATTTTCCCGTGATCCAGTTGACTTTCAATCCGGACTTTAAAGGGCTTATCTAAAAGATTATCAGAATCCAAGGCCTTTATGTAAGGCATGAGGCTCGCCCAAATGGGTGAGGGGTGTTGGTCGTTTAAATCCGTAAGGGATTTGCCTTCAAAAACGCCATCAAACGGACTTTCATAGATAAAGGTGTCACTCGGAGTGATATGGACGTCTAAGCGCGCTTTGGTCGGGGCAATGATTGCATCCGTTTGGCGGTCAATGACGGTATATTCGCCTAATATAAAAACTTTTCCTGGCACATTTACGTGCATACATGCGCTCCTTGTGAAGTGATGGAACTATACGTGACTGGCGTGTTAAATCCATCTAAAAAGGTTTGAACCTTCGCATGATCTTTCGTCTCATAGAGGACTTTAATATTGGGTCCGGCATCGGCGGTCACATACATCGTGAGCCCAACTTTTCTCGCCCCAATGACTGCGTTCCAAACCTGCATTGACTTTGGGGTCAAATAGGCGTGTTGGCTTTTACCAAGTCCGATTAAGGCGTGCATATCTAAGGTGGATGATTCCATCAAACGACCGATCGCATTAAAATCATCCTTGGCCATGGCGTCCACCATCTTTGTGGCACGTTTTCGGTTACGCCGCACCCAATCTTTGAAATGCGCATCGTTAAGACTTTCCGCCATCCGCACGCGTGAACTGATGGCTTTTTGCGTTTGATCAATTAAAACGATGGCCATCTGATAGCGTGTATGGTTAAAAGGGACGGAAGAGACGTGGCCGTTTTCATGCCACATCACAGCTCCACCCAGTAAAGAACGGGTGGCTGAACCGGAACCATAGGCGGTTAACTCCACATAATCATTCAAAGACATATGGGGATTAAACCATTCTTTAAGCCCACAGGCATAGGCCGCAAAACCAGACGCACTGGAGGCAACTCCCGCCGCGGTGGGTCCGGAATTCGTTGACTTTATTTGAAGGGGTACAGTGGGGTTAAACCGCTCATAAAAGGTACGCATTTTTTCGAGTTCGGCCCCTTTTAAAGGCTCTTTGTTGAGTTCAAAAGAAAAAGCGTCGGCTTTTTCAAAGGTCGTCTCACTCGCGTACGCATCCAACGTTAAAGATATCGAAGGTGTACTTGGGAGTACGGGATCTGTGGATGCTTTTCCCCAATATTTAATCAAGGCAATGTTCACCGGCGCACACGTTTTCATGCGGCCAGTCCTTTAATAAAGACGTGAGAATATCCGGATTGATGGAGCGTTTCTTGAAAGGTGAGGGCCCCGGATTTACTTTCAAATAAAGCGATCATGATGCCCCCCAGTCCACCCCCAGAAAGCTTCGCCCCCAGGGCTCCGTGATCTAAAGCGTTTTGGACTAAATCATCAAGCACAGGGTGAGACACATTAAACTCTTTTAATAAGCCATGCGCGTCATTCATCAGCTGACCGATTTTTTTTAAATCTTTCGCTTGAATGGCTTCTAAAGCATTCAGTGTAATATGGCCAAGATCGGCCATTTTTTTACTAGTTTTTTTATCTTTCATCATCTTTGCGATCTGTTCGACCGCGTCTTTGGTCGAGCCAGATACATTTGAATGAGCAATGACGAGATGCGCGTCTAAATCAATTTGAATGCTTTCAGGCGATTGATCTTTGCGGTATCTCAAGGCTTCATCGTGGATGGAAAGGTACGCATCGATTCCGGAAGGATTCGTGTGAAAATACCCTTCTGAAAGTTGAATGAGATCAAAATGGGTGCCGGCATCCAGTGGATGATCGGTGAGATCAAAGGCCGCTTGCACAAGCGCCGAAGCAATCGCCGCAGAGGCACCGAGTCCAGCCCCGACGGGAATATCAGAACGCAGTGTAATCGTTGCGTCTTGAAACGGCAAAATTTCTTTGAGACGGTCGAGTAAAGCCACGAGTCCTTCAAACCCCTGCGAGCCTTCTAGAGGACCGTTAAAAAAAGGACTGATCAGTTCAGTCTTTGAACTGGGGTCCATTTTAATATGGATGCGATGTTCGGTCAGCGGAAGCGCAATCGCGGGGTGATGATACACTACCGCATGTTCCCCAAACCAAATGACTTTTCCGTGGGCCATGCCCACACCAAATGGATTCATGAAGTCTCCTTACGTCTCATTATACAAAAAAATAACACCCAATGGGTGTTAGATTTTCGGGGCATTTTCAGGCAGCGTGCCGACCGTGTGGTATAAGGCCCCAATGAGCGTGCCTCGGTCGGCGGAAGCCCCACCAATCCAAGCGTTCATATGAAGCGCTTCTTCAAAGGAATCCGTATGGGCTAAGATGTGAAAGACTAAAGGCACCGCATCGGCAATATGACACGCGGTATTCACCGTTTCAGTGATGAATGATTCCGTGGGTTCAACAAGTGCTTTTTGGAACCGTTCAGGCACGGGGGTGCCAGCCTCAATCACTTTTTTGGTGGCTGCTTTCATCGAGTGTTCTTTAAGCGCCTCGAGTAAATCATCAAACAGCTTGAAATAGTCTTGATAGACATCTAGGTGCGTAAAGGCTTGGGCGAGTTCAAAGGCTTTGTCTATAGATAAGCCTAAGGCCTTCACCGCAATATAGGGCATAAAGCCGACCATTTGATCATCATCCATCGGAAGGGGGGTGACGTCGAGTTTATGCAGTTTGGCAATCTTATTAAAAACGAGCGCTCTCGCATAAGATTCAGCGTAACCGATATAACGACCGCCTGGTTTCACCTGATCAAAGACCAGGTTTTGATAGTCTTTGGCGGTCAAGTTTGAGTTTTCTTTTAAAGCCTCAACGAGCCATTTTAAAATATCCCCTTCAGCCGATAAATCTCCCACTTTCATATCGGGGTAGGCCAAAAACGATTTTTCGCTTTTCACGTAGTCTTCGGGATTTAAGGGTTGAAAGAGTAAACTGTGCTTAGCGGCTAAAGTTTTTAAATATTCTGGATTATAAATCCAGTTATACGCCATCGATGATGTATTTCCGGTATAGGCAAATGCGAGTATTTTTTCCATGTATTCACCTCTTTTATAGTGTATCAAGTTCTCCGACAAGATGCCCTTAATACGCGTTTTAAAAGCCCCTTGTAAAGTTATCACATCATAGTATAATAAAACACGCGCACGTTCCGGTAGCTCAGGGGATAGAGCAACAGTTTCCGAAGCTGTGGGTCGGGGGTTCAAATCCCTCCCGGAACGCCATGATATAAACAAAAGACGCTTACGAAGCGTCTTTTTTAATGAGCGTTTGAATGGTTGAACGTAATGCTTCGGGAGTTTCGCATAAGTAAGTCGGATTATGCTCTTTTAAGACCTTGGCGCTGTCAAACCCCCACGTCACAGCGGCGATAGGGACTCCGACATTTTGGCACGATACAATGTCCCGGATTTCATCGCCCACATAAAGCATTTCTTCTGGCGCAATTTTATAAGCTTTTAACAGCTTTTTTAAAGGGCGTTCTTTGCCAAAGAGTTTCGCTGAACCGATCACATCATCCAGTTCGCTGATTTGATGGGCCTTTAAAAATGTATGAATGTTTTCCGATTGATTCGACGATAAGATGACCATTGGAATTTCTCCATGGAAGGCCTTCAGCAAATCTTGAATTCCCGTATAAAGTTGGGAATCTTTAATGCGTGTTTTCATCATTATCAAACCCTCTTTCATCAACCCAGGGACCTTTCTTAAAGGGACCTTAACGATTTTGAGCCGTTTGCGAATCGGAAGTTTACGCATGGCTTCAATTTCATCGTGAGATAAAACAGGATAATTATGTTTTTTAGATATTTCTTGAAAGATTTCAATGGTCAAGGCGCGGGTATCGGCCAGGGTTCCATCAAAATCAAATACAATCAGCTTGGTCATAAAAAGCCTCCAGTAATGAGTATAGCATTAAATTTTTATCAAAAGCCTTTTAGTGCGTGCGCCTTGATTGAAAGACCCTAGTCTTAGGCGTATACTTATCTTAGGTGATAAAAATGAAAATACGGTTAATATTAATAACAATTTTAATGAGTTTAACGCTTTCAGCTTGCGCTGAAAGCACTCCGACCATCGAATCCGTTGAGACGTTTGAGGCTTTAACAGTCCCGCGCTTCGCAGAATTTGATGATTTTGATTTACCTGATTTTGTCAATGTGACTTATACCAACGGCAATCAAGAAGCCTTACCGGTCAACTGGGATGTCGCCGAAGCTCGCTTCGACAGCACACGAATCGGCGAAGCCGAACTGACTGGACGTTTTTTACTGCAAAACCAAGAAAACCCTGAAGCCATCGCCCCGAAAGTCCCCGTTATCATTGAAGCGGTTGACTGGCAGACCACGTTGGCTAAAAACCCGAATTACTCGATGTTTCATCAAGCCTTTGAAGCATCCAGTGTCGATGTGTCCAGCCTTGGAGATGACTTTACCCTTTTTGTGCCGACCAACGAAGCCTTTGAAACAATCCTTGATCTTTTAGGCCTTTCGATGAATGGCTTTTTAGAAAGCGACACCTTAGATAATGTGGTGATGTATCACATTATGGATGAAGCTTTCACGGCCCAAGGCTTATTAGGCGAAGTGCCTGCCGTCTTTGAGACGATGGAAGGGTCAAGTCTGAATATGGATTTTGACGGTGAGTTTTTAACGCTGAACGTGATTAACCGGGTGGTCAGAACCAATGAACCCAATACCGACATCGCCATGCATCAAGTCGATGGAGTCTTATTGCCACCGTCCACCTTTGAAGGGGACTTACAAAGTGTGATTAACTCCCAAGCACTCAATTTATTTACCGGCGCGCTTGGTGATTTAAACCTCGATGTGACCGAACTACTCAGTTCAGAATTTACCATTTTCGCGCCCAATCAAACCGCTTTTGAAGCCTTAGCCGCAGAGCGTGGAGTCACGGTGACTGAACTCTTGACCCAAGATGATATCGGTGAGATTCTCACCTATCACATTGTGGAAGGTGAATATACCGCCGAAACCCTCTTTTTAGAAGCCCCATCCGAACTGGTCAGTGTGCAAGGTGCGACGTTAACGGTTGAAGTAATTGATGATGTCATCCATGTCAATGGAGTGCCCATTGAAGATTCCCAAACGACCGGCCAAATCGGTATCATTCATACGATTTCTGAAGTCTTAACCATTCCTGAAGTCCCCGCTGAATAATATATAAAGCCTTGAAACTCAAGGCTTTTTTTATGGATTGGTGTAAAATAAATCCGCTTCAAAGTGAGGGCGAATGTATTACTTGTCACTCAATAAAAAATCATCACAACCTTACTACCAACAAATCGAAGAATCCAGTCTCTTAGATATCCCTGGTCAATGCGCGATTTTAGGGGCAAGTTGATCAATTACGATAAAGATAATATCCCGCTTAACTTTTCCATTTGGCGAGGCTCCCTGAAATTTTCTTTTTATCTTAATACACCTGTCCATTAACACGCTTGGAATGAAAAACGCCCCAGTAAAATGTGGCGTTTTTTTTAATTATAAAGTCTCTAGATTTTCTAAAATAATTTCGGCTTGTTTTCTTAATGCGGTGATGTTTTCTGGGTCCATCTTTTTAAAGACGGAAAGGGGGATTCCCATTCTTGGGTTTTTCTCTAAAGTCTCCATGTGCCGGTCGATATAATTCCAGTAAAGCGCGTTAAACGGACAGGCTTTTTCCCCGGTTTTCGCTTTTACATCGTAGTAACAGGAATCACAATAATCCCCCATCTTATGGATGTATGAGCCTGAAGAAATATAGGGTTTTGTGGCCATAAGACCGCCATCGGCGTGCAGGGCCATTCCAATTACATTGGGCGTGACGACCCAGTCGTGACTATCGACAAACATTTCTAAAAACCAGTCATTCACTTCTTTAGGATTAACCCCGGCCAGATTCGCAAAATTGCCTAAGACCATGAGGCGTTGGATATGATGCGCATAGCCATCTTCGATGACATGCGTCGTCGCGTCTTGCACGCAGTGCATCTTTGTATCGCCATCCCAATAATAATGGGGGAGATTGCGGGTATGTCCGTAATGGTTATGGTCGTGATATCCGGGCATTTCTTTTAAGTAAATCCCCCGGATGTATTCACGCCAGCCTAAGATTTGTCTAATGAAGCCTTCCACACTGTTGATGGGCACGCCTTCACTGAGCTTAGTTTCCGCTTGCTTAACTAGAGCTATCGGATCTAAAAGCCCGGTGTTCAGCGCCTGAGAAACCATGGAGTGAGAGACATCTTTATATTGGGTCGTAAGCGCGTCTTGATACGGGCCAAAGGTGGCCAGCCGCTCTTCAAAGAAGTGATCGGATAAAGCTTTCGCTTCGGCGTGGGTGACGGGCTGCCTGAAGCCATCCACCTCACCGGGGTGCGCTTGAAAATGATCATTCACATAAGCCATGACGTCCTGGGTCATCGGGTCTAGCTCAGGCCACTTTGGTTCTGGGATGAAGGTGTTTTTTGGGAGTTTCTTCCGGTTTTCTTTGTCAAAGCTCCACGCGCCTTGGATGGGTTTATCACCTTCCATGAGGATGTTATAGTCTTTGCGCATGGCGCGGTAAAATGGATCCATTTTATAAGGCCTTTTAGAAAGTCTTGCTTTGATGTCGGATTCTTTCAAGATGAACTGGGCATCATGAAATGCTTGGTGGCTGATACCCAATCCATTAATGATGGATGATTGCCACGCCACAATATCCGCATCGGTG
>CBFHYA010000007.1:14955-43325 GCA_965659955.1 Candidatus Izemoplasmataceae bacterium | reverse complement strand
ATGAATCTTTAGCGTATTTATGTCACTGCCATGAAGTAAGGCATCACTCAACGTTTCTGCGAGTATTTCAACTTCTTGGTAGGCACTTTCAAAGGAAATATAAGGCACGGAGTGATTTCTTTTTTCGCTCTTTAGCCGCGTGATGGATGTATCTTGGTAGATGGTATCTAACCGGTGCTTAAAGAGCGGGGTTTCATAGATATCGATCAAGCATAATGAAGGACTTAATGGTAAGGCCATCCACGGGGCTTTTTCTTTAAGACCGTGCTGGATTAAAAACGTATTGATTGCACTCAGTTCTTCGCTTTCTTGAGGGTCCTCAATGTGACGGAGGGCACTTAAAAGTTCATCGACCACCGAACTAGTTAGATTAAAGGCATCCATGACGCGCCCTTTGGCGGTGGGCTTTATGGTGAAACCATGCGCAAAAAGCCACTCGGTTTCATCCATGATTTGGATTTGTTTGAGCGGCGCTTCTCCCATCCATTCCAGGAGGGTTTCATGCAGATTTCTCGGCGCAATCACTAGACCATGATGGGTCTTTGAAAGCCACGCTTTAAAGCCTTCCATACGCATCCTTTCTTATGGGTTTAAGTATATCAAATTATCAAGTGATAAACCAAAGGAATCTCAAGCGCCCGCGTGACATTTACACGCGGGCGTTTTATACTTATCTTAAGGAGAGTGAATCATGAAAAAAGACCCACATGGCGTAAAAATTGCTCCCTCGGCGGTCATCACCGGCGATGTGACGCTCGGTCACGATGTTTCCATTTGGCATCACGCGACCTTAAGAGGCGACATCAACTCGATTACCATCGGGGATGGTTCAAACGTTCAAGATAATGTGGTCATTCATGTCTCTTATGATGCGAGCACGCAGGTAGGAAAAGGCGTGACCATCGGCCATAGCGCCATCATTCATGGCTGCACCATACAAAATCATGCCCTCATTGGGATGGGGGCCATCGTCTTAGATAAAGCGATCATCGAATCCCATGTATTGATTGCGGCTGGAAGTTTAGTCCCACCCGGGAAAGTCTGTGAATCCGGATATTTATATATGGGATCTCCCGTGAAAAAAGCGCGGGCACTAACGAATGAAGAAATCACCATGATTCATGAAAACGCCGAGCATTACATCACCAATAAATCTCAACTCTAGGAGTCTTTATGCAAACGGTCGATACCGAACTGAGACATGCATTAGATAAAACGAAAGCCCAAGCGATGATGGACGATCTCATGGTGTCTTTTTCCAGAGGTCAAAACTACCATTACAATTATTACTTTGATACCGAAGATAATTCCCTCTTTGATCGTAATATCACATTAAGATGCCGCACTATCATCGATGAAGATACCAAACAATCGTTTCTTACCTTAAAAATCCCTTCCTCGGAAGCCCAAACCTATATGGAACACACCCAAGAACTCACCGAAACCGAAATGCGTGAACTCGTCTATTCAAACATCTTACCGTACGGAGAGATCAAAGACCTCACCGCCATTCATGGCGGAAAAGTATTTAAAAAAGAGACCATCCGGGTCTCCAGAGTAATCGCCTCATATTTAGACATTGATATTTTCTTTGATAAGATTACCGTTAGAGGTATCCCTCATTATGAAATTGGCACCAAAATCAGTGCCGGACCCCTTACGAAAACCCAAGAAAAGAAACAATCATTCATCGAATATTTAAAGACCTTTGGGGAAGAATTTACGCCTGCTCCAAGAAGGTCTTATACCTACCGTCATAAAGACTAATCACAAATGAATTAAAATCTAAAAAAGCATCGTACTAGAAGATTTCTAGAACGGTGCTTTTTTGTATGATCTCATCGACCCCATTCAAAACTTTTTCATAACTCCAATGATTTGAGGCATTTGCTAGCCCAGCATTGATGACTTCTTCTTGACTTGGGTGATAATCAATATCATGCATACGCAAATATACGGCAAGAGCGTGCATGGCAATTCTTTTGTTTACCGTGTAATGAGCTTTTAAACCACACTCTTAAAAAAAGAAAACCTTCTATTTTTAAAAAAGCGTATTCTAAGGCTCGATTGTGGGATGGAATAAGCGATGAAAACAACGCAAAAATTCATGAAAATATTTTCTTACGAAAACGGTATAGTAAAACCCTTACATCTATGCTATATTATCATTGAAAACGATTTCGTAAAAGGAGTCCGCATTTGAAAATATATCGCACAGACAAGGCTCCCCTTGCCTATCACCGTGAAATCAAGCCGACGAAAGCGGCTAAGACCATAGATTTAACCTTAGATCCCACCCAAACGTATCAAACCGTCATCGGGTTTGGCGGCGCATTCACCGAAAGTGCCACCCATACCCTTTCTAAAATGTCCTCATCGAATCAATCGAAAGTTTTGCATGCGTATTTTGATCCCGAAGATGGCCTGGGTTATACCTTAGGCCGGGTGCATTTGAATAGTTCTGATTTTTCTCTTGGGAATTATACCTACGTGAAAGAAAATGATGAGTCCTTAGAATCATTCTCCATCGCCCGGGAATTTAATACGGTGATCCCTACAATCCTAAAGGCCGAACGCTTAGCGGGTAAAAAGTTTTCCTTTCTTGCTTCTCCGTGGTCACCCCCCGGATGGATGAAAACGACCGGCCAAATGAATCACGGCGGGAAACTCAAAAAAGAATACTATCCACTCTGGGCTCAGTATTTCATCAAATATTTAGACGCCATGAAAAAAGCGGGCATTCATATTGATATGATCTCCGTCCAAAATGAGCCCGCGGCTGTGCAAACCTGGGATTCTTGCATCTACAGCCCTGAAGAAGAACTTGACTTTATCAAGTATCACTTAGGCCCCGCGTTAGAAAAAAGTGATCATTCCCATGTAAAAATACTTGCCTGGGATCACAATAAAGACATCATCTTAGATCGTATGCTTCCCATATATGAAGATCCTGAAGCCAATAAGTACACATGGGGCGCTGCCTTCCACTGGTACATGAGTGACGATTATCTCAATCTGACGAAATTACATGAAGCGCATCCCGATAAACATCTCATCTTTACCGAAGGCTGTATTGAAGATGGCCCGCGTGTGGGGTCATATGACACGGGTGTGCGTTACATCAAAGATATGATTCA
This sequence comes from Candidatus Izemoplasmataceae bacterium, assembly GCA_965659955.1. Classification (GTDB taxonomy): domain Bacteria; phylum Bacillota_I; class Bacilli_A; order Izemoplasmatales; family Izemoplasmataceae; genus JAGYII01. The sequence goes on along the minus strand of CBFHYA010000007.1, from coordinate 40,188 downwards.
TGATTTTAATCATTACACCGAAGCCTTCATTGATTGGAACCTCTTCTTAGATGAAAAAGGTGGCCCCAATCATGTGGGCAATTACTGTGACGCTCCGATCATTTGTGACACCGTCAAAGACTCAGTCCACCTCAATAGTTCGTTTTATGCGATTAAGCATTTTTCTAAACACGTCAAACCGGGTGCTAGACGCATCCACTCCTCTCTTTCGGGTGAATCCATACTCCATATTGCATTTCTAAACCCGGATGCGTCGCGCACGGTGATTCTTTTTAACGATTCAGACATTTCTCAGGTGGTCGCCATTGAAGGCACCCATTTGGAATGTCCCGCATCATCCATCTTGACCCTTGTAAAGGAGCCCCATGTCTGATTATCGCTTTGAAAATGATGGATTCATCATTGAAAACTACAATCGCCAAAAAACCTTTGCGAACTTTCTGCCGGGTGTAGCCGGCAAAAAAGGGATTCCCCTATGGGCCTTTTATGTCAACCGCGCCCAAGGCATCGCAGGGTATGGCCTGCATAATAAAAATCATCCCATCATGCTCTTTCACAGTGCGAATAAAGCGTATGAACACGTCTTTACCGATGGGTTTAGAACTTTTATCAAAGTGGAAGATCGTATTTACGAACCCTTTACCGATACAAAGCTTCCCCACCGGATGATTATCCGTCAGGATGCCTTTTCCATTGAAGAAACCCATCCGACCCTTGCCATTAAAATCAAAGTCACCTACTTCGGCATGCCGAACATGCCGATTGCCGGCCTTTACCGCCATGTGGAAGTGACGAACTTAGGCTCTCTAAGAAACTTAGAAATCTTGGATGGCCTCGCCGAAGTCATTCCCGCCGGTTTATCCACCGATGCCTTTAAAGGTTTATCGAATTTGATGGTTTCATGGATGGATGTCGTGGGACATGACCAAGGGTATGCCTTTTATAAATTAAGAGGCTCCACCGGGGATTCTGCGGAAATGAATGAACACAGTGATGGTAACTTTTATTTCGCCTATGACCATGAAGGGCTCATCCCGCCCATCACAGACCCAAGTCTTGTCTTCGGCCATGATACGTCCAAACGAGAAGCTTTAGGCTTACAACAAGGACTCCAAGTCTTAAAAGAAGCCGATCAAGTGAACGTCAATCAAGTGCCATCCGCGTTTATTCCGCTGGATGTCACTTTAAATGAAAACGAGACGTATGAATGGGTCGCTTTATCGGGCCATGTGGCCGAAAAAAGCCTCTTAGAAAAAGCGCTCCCTGAACTGTCTCAGTTTAAAACCTTCCAAAAACACCAAAATGAGGCTAAAGCCGTCATTGATGCGATGGTCTCGGATGTGGAAAGTGAAACCGCCTATCCCTTATTTGATGCCTATGTGAAACAAAACTACCTCGATAACTTACTGCGCGGTGGCTATCCGATTACCTTTAACGATCATGTCTATCACTTATACGCCAGACGTCACGGGGATTTAGAGCGTGATTATAACTTCTTCTCACTCGCCCCTGAATACTATTCCACGGGTTCTGGGAACTTCCGGGATGTCTGTCAGAACCGCCGGTTAGAACCGCTATTTAATCCCGCGGTCAAAGATTTTAATCTCCAAGAATTTGCGTCCTTGATTGGCCTAGACGGAACGAATCCCCTCGCGGTCAACGGGGTGATCTATCGCTTAAAGGATTTAGACATTCTAGCGTCCTGTGGATTAGAACCCACCGACTTTAAAAAATTCTTTGAAAATCCCTTTACCCCAGGCTCATTCATCAATGAAGTTGAACGCCAAGGATTCCACTTAAACGGGGATGAAGAAACGTGCCTCGCCAAAATACTGGATGCGTCCGTGCCTGAATTTTCTGCGAGTTTCGGTGAAGGCTATTGGAGTGATCACTTCACGTATCTCTTAGATCTCGTGGAAAGTTATGACGCCATTTATCCCGATCAACTGAGTGACATCTTATTTAACGAAGAAAAATACCTCTACTTTGATTCTCCGGTGCGCATTAAAAAACAACACGAAAAATGCGTCCAAACGAAAGACGGTTATAGACAGTACCATGCCTTAGAACATCCCGATCCTGAAAAAATGAAAGACGGACGGGAGATCGGCGATACCGTTTATACCAAAATCGGCGAAAAAGCCTATACCTCCAACCTTTACACCAAACTTTTAGTCTTAGCCCTCGCCAAACTTTCCTTACTCGACCCAGATGATACTGGACTCGAGATGGAATCGGGCAAACCCGGTTGGAACGATGCGATGAATGGACTCCCTGGACTTTTTGCCTCTGGCGTCTCAGAAACCATCGAACTCATCCGGATCTTCCGGTTCTTAAAGGATCATCCCATCCGGGAAGACTTATCACTCCCAGAAGAAATCGCTTATCTATTCAATACGATGAAACGATTGCCGGGTTATGAAAACCGCGTCCAAATTCGTGAAACCTATCGCGACCGTATCCGGTTTGGCCTTAAGGGTCCAAAAGAAACCGTCTTAGCGGCCGATCTGAATGCCTTCAACGAAAGCGCGAATACCTTCTTAACCGCCCGCATTGAATCTTTACTCTTAGAATCCAAAGGCTTAATTCCTAGTTTCATTACCTATGAAGTCTTAGACGCGGATCCCTATGAAGGCGGCTTTAAACCAAAACGGTTTAAAGGCACCCCCCTACCATACTTCTTAGAAGCCCCCGCCAGAGCCCTCAAACTCGGACTTTCTAAGGAAGCGTCCAAAGCCCTTCATGAAGCGGTTCAAAAATCCGAACTCTACGATAAAACGCTCAAACAATTTAAAACCAGCGTCAACTTAGACGATACCTCCTTTGAAATCGGGAGGGTGAGAGCCTTCACCAAAGGCTGGTTAGAGCGTGAATCCAACTTCTTACATATGACGTATAAATATCTCTTAGGCTTACTCAAAGCCGGTGAGATCGACGCCTTTGATGAAGCCATCAAGACTAACCTAGTGTGCTTCATGGAGCCCAGTGTATACGGGCGGAGCACGTTAGAAAATTCAAGTTTCATTGCCCCTTCGAATAACCCCAACCCACATATTCACGGTCAAGGCTTCTTTGCTAGACTCTCAGGATCTACCGTGGAGGGCCTACATATGTGGAGTGAAATGATGATGGGACCAAGACCCTTTAAATATGATGGGACCTTATCATTATCGTTTAAACCCAAACTACCTAAGCGCTTCTTAAAAAACGGCCAAGCATCATTCACCTTTTTAGGCCATACCCGCGTCACCTATCACGATCAATCGGGCACCGGAATCACCGGGAAAACCCCCGATAAAATCATCGTTGATGGTGACAGTGAAGAACCTATTTTAAGCGGTCAGATAGACGGGGCACTCGCCTCAGACATCCGCGACCGAAAAATACAACGAATTGATATCTATTATTTATAGGAGGAACCAATGAAAAAATTATTATTAGGTTTTAGCTTCTTAGGACTACTTGCAGTATTAGCCGCCTGTGGCGGTGAAGAAGTGGTGGATACCACCGCCCCCGTGATTAGCGGGGTGGAAGATGCCACCATTCTTAGAGATGAAAGTTTTGATGCCTTAGAGGGCGTATCAGCCACCGACGATGTCGATGGCGATGTGACCGCCGATATTACCGTGGCGGGAACCGTGGATACAGCCGCTGTGGGCACCTACTTCTTACGTTATAGCGTGTCAGATGCCGCGGGGAATTCGCGCGAAGAAACGCGTTATATTACCGTTGAAGTCGATACATCTGAGCTCGGCGATGAAATGGTCCCCAATGGTAACTTTGATTTAGGGTGGGCCATTTGGAGCGCCACGACCGGCCTTGAAGGTGGCGTCGCGGAATACACTGTAAATGATGGCGTCTTAGAAGTCGACATTGCGAGTGTCGCAGGCGCTGAATGGGAACCTCGTTTAGAAAACAACGGCATCACGTTTGAAAACGGGAAAACCTATGAAGTCAGCTTTGATGCCTGGGCTGATGCGGCTCGTCCCATCAAAGTCCAAGTTGGGGAACTCTTAACCAGTGCCCCATGGTTTACCGATTTTAAACCGGGTCAAAGAACCGTTTTTGATGTCGGTACAGAAGCCGATACATACACTTTCAAATTCACCATGGGCTTAGACACCAATGAAAATGGCTCTTTACTCTTTGAGATGGGAACTGTACTTTCAGATACCTTAGGAACCGATAATGTGGTCACTAAAGTCTACATGGATAATGTGGCGATCAATGAAGCTGAAGCCGATCCCGATACATCCGGTCCGGTTCTTAGTGGCATTCGTGAATCCATTACGGTTGCGGTTGGCTCAAGCTTTGATCCACTCGCAGGCGTGTCGGGTTTTGACGTCACCGATGGCGATGTCACCGAAGCCATTACCGCGGTTGTGACCGACGCTGATGGCGAAGAAGTCACCCTTGATACTTCAGTGGCTGGTTCTTACACCATTACTTACCGCGCGGAAGATTCACTCGGTAACGTGACCGAAGAAACTGCAAGCTTAGTGATTTCAAGCTTTACCTATACTGCCACTGATAAAGTGGTTAACGGTGATTTCTCGGCCGATGATTTAACCCCTTGGACCACATTTGTTCAAGACTGGGGCGATGCACCTTCTGTGACCTTTGAACTCAATGAAGGCGCTGTGGATATTACCATCGATAAAGGGGGCGATGCCAACTGGGCGATTCAGTTCATCCAAACGGGTGTTGCCATTGAAGAAGGCGTGACCTATCAATTATCGTTTGACGCAAAAGCCACGGAAGCCAGAGATATCTCGGCCGTATTCTATAATGCTGATACTGGAATTAACTATCTCCAAAGCGGTGCCGTTTCTATTGGAACGGAAATGGATACATATGAATTCATGTTTACCGCATCGGCCGATATTGTAACGCAACTGCAATTCTTACTCGGTGCGAATGATAACTTCGCAGCCGGTACTGTCACCATTGACAATGTCGTATTATCAACCATGGATCAAGACCCAATCGTTGAAAACCCTGACTTTACCGAAAATGGGTGGAGTGCATTCGCGAATGATTGGGAAGGATCGGTTGCCACGATCAATACATTAGACGGTGAAATCGTCTATGAACTCACCAACTATGTAAATCCTGCGAATAACTTCCATCTCCAATTGATTTACAACACGAAACTCACTTTAGAGCCCAATACAGATTACATCTTCACCATGGATGCGTATGGGTCAGAAGCCGCGACCCTCACCCCATTCTTTACCCAAGGTGAACCTGCGGGATACAACAACTTTGCTTCTGGAACCGTTGAACTTACAACTGAAAAACAAACCTTTACCATCGCCTTTACCACCGGCGATGACATGACACTCCCGGTTGAATTCAAATTTGAATTCGGAACGACGTTTGAAGCATTCAGTGATGACGCCAAACAACTTTACTTCGATAACTTCTCCTTGAAAGTGGATGAAGCCGACGCCCCTGAACTCTTAGTCAATCCAACTGCAGATGCACCCCTTGAGTGGGATTGGTTCACTGAAGGTGATGGTCAAGGCACTGTAGCTGTTGAAGATGGCACACTTACCGTGGATGTCACGGGCTTAGGCGGGGCAGCTTATCAACCTCACCTCTTCCAAATGATTGGCGATTTAGACGCTGGGACTTATAACGTCAAAATGGTTATGACCAGTGATGTGGACCGTGATTTAAGATTTAATTTAATCTTGCCGGATGCCGGATTTGCTTCACTCTTAGAAGATGGATTCTATGACTTTAACTTAGTCGCTGGCGAAGCCAAAACGATTGCGTTTAGCTTCACGGTTGAGAACCCTGTGACCAACGTCAAGCTTGAACTTGATTTCGGAACCATCGGAGAAGACTTAGTCAGTGCCATCGGTAGTTTTGATATTGATTCCATTGATATTTACCGGAACTTTGGCACCGGCGAATAGTGCAACCGCTTAGAGGAGTAAACCTAGGTGGTTGGCTCGTCTTAGAAAAATGGATGACCCCAGAGCTTTACGAGGGATCAGACGCACTCGATGAATACCATTTACTCCAAGATAAACCCGATCTTTCGTGGCTCGATCATCACCGCGATACCTTTATTACTGAAGATGATTATAAGTGGCTTTCCTCCCACGGGATTACGCATGTGCGTCTTCCCGTGGGGTGGTGGCTCTTTGACGCCAAGCCGCCTTATAAAAGTGCCACGGAGACGTTCTTTAAAGCCCTTCTTTGGGCCGATGCGCATGCCATTAAGGTCATCCTTGATGTTCACGCGGCCCCAGGGTGCCAAAACGGCTTTGATAACGGTGGACTACAAGGCGTGATTGATTGGCCCAAAGGCGATAACGTGGAACAAACGTTACGCTTTATTGAAATCTTGGTGGAAAAAACCAAGTCATGGACCTGTGTCACGGGGATTGAACTTCTCAATGAACCCTTTAAAACTGTGGATATGAATCTCATTCAAGATTTTTACCTTAAAGGTTACAAGATTGTCAGGCGGATTAAAGGCGATGATTATCAGATCATCATGCACGACGGATTTCGTTTAGATGCCTGGGAAGATTTCTTTACCCGAAACGCCTTAAAAAACGTCTATTTGGATACGCACATGTATCACACGTTCGGAGAAATTGACCAAGACGCTAACTTTGATGCGTTTAAGGCATTGTATGAAAAACGGCTCAATGCCATAAAGAAGGTTCAAGCTTTCGTGCCTGTGGTGGTGGGAGAGTGGTCCAATCCACTGCTCTCTGAACAGTTTAATACGGATCCTAGACCCACAGATGACATATTAAGAAATGATTTATTCAAGCTTCAAACTGATATATTTAACCACGCTGATGGCTGGTTCTTCTGGAGTTATAAGCTCTCAAAAAAAAGTTTAAAAACCCATCCGGGTTGGTCGTATCGTTATCTGATTGATACGCACCTCACATCCGGTGAAAGGAAATTACGATGAAAAAATGGCTTGCCATACTCTCACTCACGCTGGTCTTCACATTAGCCGCGTGTGGAGGTGGAGATACCGATCCCAGTGACCCAAGCAATCCGGGTAATACGGGAGGCACCAATGAAATTGTCCTCAGTTATGCCGACTGGGGCGATCAAGAACTCAATCAAGCTTTAATTGATGCGTTCATGGAAGAATACCCAAATGTCCGGGTTGAACTGCGCCAAGACATCACAGGTGCTGGGGGTGAATTTACCGCCAACTTACTGAACGCCCAAGCCGCAGGGGTTTTACCCGATGTCTTTGCGATTGATAACGTCCCTACGGGACTGGCCAACGGCATGTTATTAGACATTACCGAATACTTTGATGCGGACCCAGAAACCGAACTGATTTATCCCAACATCAAAGATGCCGCTGTGTATAACGGTGCGCGTTACGCGATTCCTTCGTTCCAATTTATTCGCGGCGTATATCTGAATATCACCCTGTTTGAACGCTATAATATTGATATTCCAGAAAAAGACTGGACGTATGAAGAATACGTGGATATCGCCAGAGAAATCCGCCAAGCGGGACGGAATGATCTTGTGTATGGGATTGACCCTTGGTTTGGAAACTTAAACTTAGAGTCCATCATCCCCATGCAAGATAGTCTTGAAGTCGGCTATAACACCTGGGACGGGGAACAGTTTAACTTCACTTCACAAGCATGGATTGATGCATATAATCTCAATTTACAGCTGAACAGTGAAAACGTCGTCGCCGCTTACACTGAAGAAGAACTGGCGACATTGGGTGCTGAAGCATGGCCCTGGTTTGATGGTTACATTGGCATGAGAGTCGATGGTTCTTGGAACATGTGGATGATCGATGACATGTTTGAACAAAACGGGATTGAAGTCGGCTTTTGGCCATATCCAGGCGGAGATGCTGGACAGTTCCCACCGTCCATCTTAGATTTTAGTGTCGTCTCCAGCCAAACTGAAAATCCTGAAGAGGCTTATCTTTTAGCCAAATGGATGACCTTTGGTCAACAAGGATGGCAAGTGCGCCTGGATGCGATGGAAGAACGCGGGGATATGTGGCTGGACCGCTTCCCCATTACCGATGTCCCAGAAATTTGGGACCGGGCCGATCAATATGTTGATTACATTGAAGGTCTTAGAGAAAGTGTTGATAAATTTGACCAAGCCAAGCCCGATGTGGATAAATGGCTTCCCGGCTATAAATCCTTCTGGGAATGGGTCAACAACGAAGAAAATGATTATTTAAACCGCATTGCCGAAGGGCTTGTAACGCCTGAAGTCTTTGCAGCTGAATGGGAAGAAGAAATTAACCGCCGGGTATCTACGGCATTAACAGACTTAGGATTGGATTAGGGCTTTGGCCCTAATCCTCCCTTTATGGGAGGCATTATGTTACTGAAAAAAATACTGAAACGAAAAATACTATGGATTTTTTTAAGCTTGGTCAGTGTCATCGCCTTATTAGCGATCAGTTTATCGGGGGATGAGACTGCAGTAAAAGCCATAGAACCCACGTTTGAATACGCGGGACTTTACGCCGAGGATCACTATCATAATCGCCTACAGACCTTTCCATTGGAAGGGTCTTTGAGCTATACAGTCGATAATGAAACGCACAACTTAGTAGACGGTGACGTCATCCAGTTTGATGTGGATATCACGCGGGCATCTTCCTATACGATTGAAATCGATTATAAAGATATTTCACGCTTTATCATGCCTTCAGAGATCGGCATCATGATAAACGGCGAATCCCCGTTCGCTGAGAGTGAAAACATCAAACTTCCAGCTTTATGGGAATACACCACCACGGAATTCCCTTTAGACCGCTATGACAATGAAGTATTACCACGCTCTGAAAAAGTGGATGCCGTCCAAACCACAAGGATCTTTGATACGACAGGGCTCAATCAAATGGCCTTACTTTTCCCCTTTGAAGCGGGAGTCAATACGATTACGATTTCAGTGAACAGTGGTGCGTTTGATTTACTCGGACTTCGCTTAGTCCCCTCAGAAAACGTCCCGGCCTATGAAGATACCTTGAGTGATGGAGCGACCTTAGCCGAAAACACACTAAGTTTGTCGGCCACCGAGATGATTTTGCGGAATAATCCAAGCATCCGCTTAACTTCCAATAACGATCCATCGGCCGAACGCTATGCCGTGGATTCCCTCCTTTTAAATGCGATTGAAGGGGGCAGTTTTAGACTGGGCAATGACACCATTGTCTATGAAGTCACCATTGAAACTGCTGGGTATTATCATTTAGGCGTGAAATACCGTCAAGATTACTTGATGCAAATGCCCGCTTTTAGAGAACTAAGGATCAACGGAGTTATCCCTTTTGAAGAAGCGAGGCTCTTACAGTTTCATAGCACATCAAGCTATCAAAACCTCCTTTTTGGCGATCCCGATCCTTATCTTTTTTACTTAGAAGCCGGCACGCATGAGATTTCTTTAAGAGCCGTGATGGAACCTTATAGAGATGTCTATCATGCGCTGACCGACATGATGCAAGAAATCAGTGATCTCAGCTTAGAAATTAAAAAACTCACCGGCAATTCCACCGACCGTTACCGGACGTGGGACATTGCCCGGTTTATTCCCGATACGGAAGCGCGTCTCACCCGCTGGATTGATACACTCAACGCGATTGATACGCATCTATCGAGCTTTTCCTATCAAAATAATCCTGGGGCCCTCACCAACATGACCATCGCGAGAGAACGTTTAGAAGATTTACGCGAAGACATCAACTCGATTCCTTCAAACATGCTTCTCTTGGCCGATGGGAACACTTCCGCCTCGCAAATGATCGGAAGTTCCATTCAAAGTTTCTTAGAAAATGGGCTTGACCTGCAAAGCATTCATGTCAAAGGCGAAGCCCGCTTACCGAGAAGCCGTGCAAATATCTTCGAACGTGCGTTTGTCGGAACCTACCGGTTCTTTGAAAGCTTTGGGTCTCAAGAATACCAAATCGGGGACGTCGATGATGGGGTCTTAGAAGTCTGGATTAACCATCCCCGTCAATACATCGAAATCATCCAAAAAATGGTCGACAGTGGCTTTACCGCCGAGACCGGCATTCAGGTCCAAATTGCTTTAATGCCCGATGAAAATAAACTCATCTTAGCCAATGCGGCCGATAATGCGCCCGATGTGGCCGTCGGTGTCAACCACTGGATCCCTTATGAACTGGCCATTCGCGGCGCGTCCATGGACCTCAGACAATTTGAGGGCTACGAAGAAACTGTAGGGTTATTCAAGCCCGGTGTTATGGTGCCTTATGCCTTTGAAGAAGGCATTTATGGGCTGCCTGAAACGCAAAACTTCTGGGTCACATATTACCGGGAAGACGTCTTAGAGTCACTAGATATCCCCGTTCCACAGACGTGGAATGAAGTCATTGAAATCCTCCCAGAAATGCAACGTTTTGATATGAATTATTACTCGCCTTTAGCATTCTTTAAAGGCTTTAAACCCTTTGTCTCGACGATGCCATTTATTTACCAATTTGGGGGTCAACTTTACAGTGAAGATGGAATGAGCACGGTCATTAACGGTGAAAACTCCATTGAGGGAATTACCCTCATGAGTGAACTTTTTACCGTCTATAACCTCCCCAAAGAAGTCCCCAACTTCTATCAACACTTCCGCTACGGCACGATGCCCATTGGTATTTCCGATTTAGGCACCTACTTACAACTTTCCATTGCGGCGCCGGAAATTGCCGGAAAATGGAACATCGCCCCACACCCTGGCGTGATGAATGAATCGGGAGAAATTGAACGCTGGGCCGCTTCCGGAGCGCAGTCTTCGATGATTATGCAATCCACCGATATGCCGGGTGAAGCCTGGGAATTTTTATCCTGGTGGATGAGCACTGAAATTCAAACCGATTTTGCGATTCAACTGCAAACCACGTATGGGACCGAGTATTTATGGAATACTGCCAATATCGAAGCCTTCCAATCACTCCCTCTGCCTCAAGAACACATCGATACCATTATGACCCAATGGGATTACGCGCTTGAAGCGTCCAGAGTCCCGGGAGCTTACATGGTCGAAAGAGAAATTTCCAACGCGTGGAATAAGATCGTATTTGACGATACCAACCCACGGATTACGTTAGATAACGCTGTACGTATCGCGAACCGTGAAATTCGCTATAAAATGGAAGAATTTGATTACGTCATTGACGGCGAAATCATCAAACCGTATAAAGTCCCCACTATTGATAACATCCACGACTGGCTGACGGAGCATCCTGAATGAATGCGATAAGAAAATACTCAGGCTTTAACAAGCTAATGGACATGCTCGATACACTCCAACAAAAAATGAATCACCCGGCGTGGTTTTTTACGCCGTATGTGACCCTTTTTGTGGTCTTTATTATCATTCCCGTCATCATTGCGGCGGGCCTATCGTTTACCTATTTTAATACGATTGAAACCCCCGAGTTTGTGGGGCTTTCCAATTACATTGAACTGTTAACACGCGATGAAGTCTTCATGCAAAACGTCTTACCCAACACCATTCGCTTTGCGTTTATCGTCGGGCCGGTCGGGTATTTCTTAAGTTTTATGCTCGCTTGGATGCTCGCACAAATCCCCCATCGACCGAGAACCATTCTCGCGATCATTTTATATTCACCCTCGATGACCGCTGGGATTGCGATGGGGGTTGTGTGGACTGTGTTATTTTCCGGGGATGCGACTGGATATCTCAATGCTTGGATGATGAATTTTGGGTTGATCAGTGAACCCATCCAGTTTCTCACTAGCCCCGATTACCTCATGAACATTATGATTGTGGTGAGTCTTTGGAGTTCCATGGGCGTGGGCTTTTTAGCGATGCTCGCAGGAATTTTGAACATTGACCGCACCCTTTATGAAGCCGCCGTGATGGATGGCATGAAAAACCGCTGGCAAGAAATCTTTTATATCACCATCCCATCGATGAAACCGCAGATGCTATTTGGGGCCGTCATGGCAGTGGTGGCCACCTTCCAAGTGGGCGCCATTGGCGTTCAGTTATCCGGATCCAACCCGACTCCACAATATGCAGGCCAATTGATGGTCAACCACATCGAAGACTTTGGGTTCATTCGCTTTTTAATGGGCTATGCGTCGGCGGTATCAGTGATTTTATTGATTATGATTTATGGCATCTCCAAAGTGACGTGGAGCTTGCTCGGGGAGCGTGATTAAGATGGCCAAATATCAAGCCATGAAAGTCGACCCCAAAGGGTATTCAAGCGATCAACTGAAATTTTATTTGATTCTCATTCCCATGAGTCTTTTTGTCGCGTTACCGATTTTATTTATCATTTCGCATGCGTTTAAGCCGATGAATGAGCTTTTTGCCTATCCTCCACGCTTTTTTGTAAGGACGCCAACCTTTGAAAACTTTAGAGACCTCGTTCAACTGGCAAGTCAATCGGGGATTCCATTTAGTAAATATCTATATAACTCTTTATTAGTCACGGGACTTGGGGTCTTACTCAGTGTTTTTGTGACAAGTCTGGGGGCGTATAGCCTTTCTAAGCTCAAGTTTAAGGGTAAAAAACTCCTCTTTGAAATTAATACCTTAGCGTTAATGTTCGTGCCGATTGCGGTGACGATTCCGAGGTATTTAACGATTGAAAGACTCGGGCTCATTGATACCTTTTGGGTCCTCATCTTACCACTCATTGCGATGCCTGTCGGCCTCTTTTTGGTCAAACAGTTCATCGATCAAACCCCCAATGAGCTGATTGAATCAGCGAAAATTGACGGGGCCAGTGAAATGCAGATTTTCACGAAAATCATCGTTCCGATTATTGCCCCGGCCTTAGCCACGGTCGGTATTTTGTCGTTTCAACTGTTATGGAATGATGTCATTGGACCGAACCTTTTTATCGATGATGAATCGATGCGTACTTTAGCCTTTTACTTCCAAACTTTAGCCGCCTTAGCGACGCAACAAGGAGGCGGCGCCAACATGATTGCGGGACAAGGGATTATGGCTGCGGCTTCACTCATCATGTTTATTCCAAACATCATCATCTTTATTTTCCTCCAAGGAAAAGTCATGAACACTATGGCACATTCTGGAATTAAATCATGATGAAACTCTGGAGTTTGTTTTTAGCGTTACAAACCGTCTTCATCGGGGTCATTGCAAGTCCCGTTGAAACCGGGGTGCGCTATCAAACCTTTACTTTAAATGACGGCTCATTCGTCCGGACGCAAACGGCGTATACGCCGCTTTCCAGCGTCTCAGATATTTATGGTGAACCCTTAGATACACCCAATGACATCGTTTTAGATGACTTGGGAAATGTCTTTATCGCCTCCACCGATAGGACGAGTGAAACCGGTAAAATCATTAAATTCAATTTAGATACTGAAAGCGTAGAAACCTTCGGGGAAGACTTTTTAGTCAACCCAACGGGTGTTTACGTGCGAGACGGGCGCATCTATGTGGCGGACCGTGGAAATAATGCGGCGTATCAGCTGGATGAAAACGGTGCGATTGTCGTCACGTATACCAAACCAGATTCACCTCTCTTTGGGGATGATGCCTTTCAACCCCGAAAAATACTCGCCGATGCAAGAGGGAATGTCTACATCCTTAATAACGGATCAAGAGGACTCGCCCAATTTACCAATGACAATGAATTTTTAGGATACTTTGGGACCAACCAAGTCTTTGCGTCTTTAAGAACCGTACTCCAATACTTCTTCTTTACCGATGAACAACGCGCCAATTTATTTTCGCTCACTCCGCCGGAAGTATCCAACATGGCCATTGATGAACGCGGCCTCATCCATACCGTCTCCTTAGGGGTGGAAGAAACCGGAGTGAAACGCCTCAATATTAACGGTGATAATTTACTCGGACCCGTCGTTCACCGCGCCAACTTGTTAGATGTTTATGTCGGCCCCATCGGAAATATCTATACGATTTCTGGGGACGGCTATATTTATGAATATGACCGTGAAGGCAATTTACTCTTTGCCTTTGGCGGCCAAGATGAATCCAATCAGATTCAAGGGCTATTTAACGTGCCTTCATCACTTGCCGTGGATGATTCATTTACCATCTACGCACTCGATCAAGCCGAAGGGGAACTGAATATTTATTTACCAACGGCCTTTTCCGATCTCGTCCACGAAGCCTTATCGCTGTATCAAAACGGAAACTATGCCGCGTCTGAAGAGCCCTGGAAAGAAGTCCTCAAACAAAACGACCTCTTTGACCTAGCGCATATTGGACTGGGTAATGCGTATTATTCCCTAGGGCGCTTTGACGAGGCCTTAGAAGAATTTGACATTGCCCGTTACCAAAGTGGGTATAGTGATGCGTTTTGGGAAGTCAGAAATGCATTTCTTTTAGAAAACGTGGGAACTTACGTCCTGATTTTCTTTTTCGTCATGATTATTTATGTGATTAATTTACGGCTTAAGTTCATGCATGTCGTCACGGACCCCATCAAAAAAGGCATCACCTGGGTCCGGAAAAAATCACGGACGCTGGATGAAATCCTCTATGTCTTTAGATACTTAAGAAATCCCGCCGATGCGACGTATGAAATCAAACGAAAAAACCGAGTCAGTATTCTCTCAGCGACGTTACTCTTATTCATTTATTTTGGGTTTTATGTCTTTTACATTTATGAACTCGGCTTCTTATTTAATCCGCGAGATATCTCAGAAATTAATCTGTTAGAAGAAATTCTCCGCATCTTTTTACCGCTTTTACTGTTTGTGTTTGCCAATTACTTAATTGGATCGATTAGGGAAGGTGAAGGGCGCTTAAAAGATGTCTACATTACGACCATCTTCTCGGTAACCCCTTACTTTTTAGTCTTACCGTTTTTAGCCATCTTATCCCAAGGCCTTACCTTTAATGAAGCGTTCCTCATTCAGTTTGTCCAGTTCATTGGACTCGCACTGAGTGTAGTTTACTTCTTCTTCATGGTGAAAGAGACGCATTATTATTCCTTAAAAGAAACCACGGCGTCCATCCTCATCAGTTTCTTTACGATGCTGATGCTACTTTTAGGGTCTTTCATCATTTACATTTTACTTTCTGAACTTGCCACATTACTCGTTGATCTTGTCTTGGAGGTGTTCTACCGTGTTTAATTTGCTTAAAAAAATCGCCCTCTTAGGCCTGGTCGGAAGCGCCCCCTTTGTGATTGCGAGCACGCAAACTGAAATGCCTTCGCAAGTGGAACTTCCCGAATACTTAGAAGACCGTCAACTTTCCAGTTCCCAGTACACGCAAGTGGATGATTTAAGTGTGGTGGATGAAGCCTTTTATATCCCGCTGAATGCATCCGATGCCTTAATTGAAGAAAACGCATCTTTAAGACTTTATTTCAACGAAGAGACCACCACTTTCAAGATTGAAAACATTGAGAGTGGTTATGTCTTTGCGTCATCCATTGAAAATCCCAATGCGGGGACTTTTAATGGGCTTTTAGAAAGTGCCGTTGGACTTGATTTCATCCGGATTGACCGCAACTATGACCTCAGAGAAAACGTCGGACTGAATGAAACCATCCACACCGTGGATGCCGCGGTTATTCCAAACGGATTAAGCTTAGATATCGAAGTCGGGGGCTTTTGTGCCACCCGGGCGTGTGAACGTTTATACCCCGCGTATTTAGCAGGAAACTATACCTTAGAAGAAATGCTGGACGTAGGTTTCACCAACATCGATATCGCTTTTCAAATGAATGTCACCTTAGAAGATAGCGGCGTTCGGGTGGAAGTTCCCTATGAAAGCATCGAGGAAAACGGAGAATTCGTCCGCCTCGCAAGTCTCATTTTACTGCCTGGGTTTGGGGCCACAGAAATGGACTTCATCCCCGGCTATATGATGATTCCGGATGGCGCCGGCGCGCTGATTCGTTATGAAGATAACCAAGGGGCTTTCTTAAGTCCTTATCAAGCCCCCTTTTATGGGGGTGACTTAGGAATTCCTTCCAGTCGTTTAAATGTATCCAATTACGAGTTATCCCTGCCTGTTTTTGGGGCAGTACACGGGGTATATCAACAAGGCTTTTTAGGATTCATTGAATCGGGAGACTTAAGCGCCAGGCTGATGGTCTATCCAAACGGAACCTTAAACCAACCCTATAACCTCATGTTTGCAAAATACGATTACCGGCGAATCTACCGGCAGAGTTTTACCACCGATGGGTCTTCTGGAGCCCCTAGGGAACTTCAAACCCTGTTTTCCGATATTGCGGTCACCTATCAACTCTTAGAAGGCGACGATGCCCACTACGTTGGGATGGCTCATGCCACCCGTGAGCGGCTAGGTCTTACACCGACCACGCAAAGTGATATTCCCTTGCATTTGACTTATCTCATGGCCGACAGTGAAGCCTCATTCTTTGGGGCCACGCTCGTCGAAATGAGTACCACCGATGCCGTCTTAAATATGCATCAACGTTTTGTGGATGCAGGAATCCCGCTGATGGATGTGGCTCTGATGGGCTGGAACGATGGTGGGTATAGTGGTCATTTGCCGGTTTCATATGACACCGAAAATAGCTTAGGCCGCCCGAGAGAATTCGAAGCCCTTTTTGAAGCATTAAAAGAAACCGGTGAGGTTTCACTCGTGAATGATTATCTGTTTGCCGGAGAAGCCTCGGATGCGTCCGTCAGACGTGACATGGTTTCGGCTGTCGACCGGTTTAAACTGGAATTTAACTGTCGCTCATGCGTCTTTGAAACCACCGGGATTTTAAGCGCGGAATCGGCCCTAGCGATGCTGGAAGATGATCTAGATACACTGAACGAATATGATGTGGATTACATGGATGCATCGATTGGCCATGTCTTGACCACGATGTATCAAGGCGGTCTCATTTCTAGAGAAACCACCGCTGAAATCTATCAAACGATGGTGCAAACAGGAAGACTCAATGTCTCCGTGCCCAGTGGGTATTTACTTCCTTATCTGGATAAAGCCTATTACATCCCAACCTATCATTCATCCTTAGAATATTTTGACGATCTGATTCCTTTTATGAGTACCGTCTTAAACGGAGTGATGCCGCTTTATAGTAGTTACTTAAACTTTAATAGCATCGGTGATACCGGCTTACTCAAATTGATTGATTTTGGAATCTATCCGTCGTTTATCCTTTCGGATCAACCCACCAGTCGTTTAAAGAATACGGATATCTCTTACTTTTACACCACCGAATTTGACCGGTGGGAAGAAAGTATCATTGATGATTACGCGTTCATCGCTGAAGCGATGACGCCCACCCTTAATGCGACGCTTCTGAGCCGGGATGTCATCGAACAAGGCGTCGTCAAAAAAGTCTTTGATAACGGCGTCATCCAATACATTAACTATCAGTCTAGACCCGTTCAAATCGATGGGATTGAAATCGATGCACGCAACGTCACCACCTTAAGGGGGACGCCATGAAATTAAAAGCGAAATTACTCCATAATAAAGTCATCGATTTTCATCATGATCACGTGATTGTATTCGGAAAATTCCGAATTCAAATCACCTCGAAAAGACGGTCAAGCTTTATTGGCTTATCGTTTATTTCCCTGTGGATCGTTGGGTATCTCATTTTTGCCTTATATCCCATTGTGTATAGTTTTTATTTATCGCTTTTTAAAGTCCGTTTAGACGGCGGGGCGATTGATCTGACGTTTGAAGGTTTTAATAATTTTGCGGCGGCGTTTTTATACGACCCGTACTTCGTGGAAATTCTCGTGGAGTATGTGTTAGAGATGCTTCTAAATGTGCCAATAACGATTGTTTTTGCCTTAATCATTGCGATGCTCATTAATCAACCGATTAAAGGCAAAGGCATCTTTAGGACCATCTTCTTCTTACCCGTCATTATTACCACGGGGCCGGTCATCCGGGAACTGATGAATCAAGGCGCCACCACCTTACCATCGATTGATGAATACGGGATTATTGATCTTATTATCACCAATTTAAACAGCGCGATTGCCGATCCTCTGCAAGCTTTATTTGACACGATCTTACTCGTCTTATGGTTTACAGGGATTCAAATCTTGATTTTCCTGGCGGGCCTGCAAAAAATTGACAAAGAAATCTATGAGGCCTCGATGATTGATGGGGCCGGCCCGTGGGAGAGCTTTTGGAAAATTACGCTTCCCCAAATCATGCCGCTTATAACCGTCATCGTCATTTACACGACGGTTTCGATGAGTGTCTTTTCCCTCAATGAAGTCATCATCTACATTCAAAATGTGATGCTGGGCGAATCTACGGTGGGCACCTTAACCACCGGGTATGGATACTCGGCGGCCCTTGCATGGATTTACTTTATTGTCATGGTCTTAATCATCTTATTATTCATTGGACTCTTATCCATCCGGAGGAAATCACGCGTATGATGAAGCTCACGGATTTGAAAAAAGAAATCAAACAGTTCCCCACTTCTAATGGGGTGAAAAAAGTGCGTAAGATCCTCTTTGGGATGAAATTTACCGATGGGCTGTTTTATAAAGCATCGGTCTATTTGTTGTTGATTGCACTTTCTTATATTTATTTGTATCCGATGCTTTACATGGTCACGGGATCTTTCATGAGCATGGAAGATATCATCGATGTCGCGGTGAAATGGATTCCTTCCAGTTTAAACTTTGAGAATTATTCGATTGTTTTTACGGAAATTGCTTATCTCAGAAGTTTACTCGATGCCATTTATTTGGCCATCGTCCCAGCCATCAGCGCAACCGTGTCTGCGTCTTTAGTGGGATACGGGTTTGCGAAGTTTGAGTTTCCCTTTAAAAAGACGCTGTTTGTCTTGATGATTATGACGTTTATCGTCCCTCCACAAATTACGATGCTTCCGATGTTTCGGATGTTTTCTCAGTACAACTTACTCGGATCGATTCGGGCGTTTGTCTACCCGGCGATTTTGGCCAATGGATTGAATGCAGCCATCTTCATTTTGATTTTCTTTCAGTTTTTCAGAATGGTGCCGAAATCCTTAATTGAATCGGCTGAACTGGATGGGGCGAATGCGTTTACGATTTTCATCCGGATTATCTTACCGCTCGCGGTGCCCTCGATCATTATTGTGTTTTTATTTAGTTTTGTTTGGTACTACAATGAAACGTATCTTTCGGGGCTTTATTTAAGAGGCTCGGACTTACTGAGTTTACCGTTAAGAATTGATCAATATATCTCGAACTTCACGAGCATCTACCCCGAAGGTTCTCCGGCCCGCGAACGCATGCAGGCGGTAAAACTGGCGGGGAACGTCTTAACCTTGATGCCGTTACTCATTCTATATTTCTTTACCCAAAGGTACTTTGTGGAATCCATTGACCGCACGGGCATTACAGGAGAATAACATGAAAAAAAACTTGCTATTACTACCGTTAACTTTATTCCTTGCGGCCTGCACGAATACGCCTGAAGAACCGGTCTTTGATGATCGTTCTTTGGTCGATGAAGATTGCGTCCATTTAGAAAACATCGACGATTATCAGCCCATTTGGTGTGATGAATTCGACTATGAAGGCATCCCCGCCGCCGATAAATGGGGCTATGACGTGGGCGGTTCTGGCTGGGGCAATCAAGAACTCCAGTACTACACCCGCGCCGACATCGATAACGCCTTTGTGGAAGATGGCATCCTCAATATTCATGCGATGGAAGAAGCAATGGGTGGACGCGATTATACTTCGGCCCGCTTAGTCTCTAAATACTTTATGGATATGACGTATGGCCGTGTGGTGATCCGCGCTAAAATGCCTGAAGGAAGAGGCACCTGGCCAGCCCTTTGGATGCTGCCGACCGAATGGCGCTATGGGGGATGGCCCGATAGCGGAGAAATTGATATTATGGAATATGTCGGCTACCAGCCGAATACCATCCATGGATCCATTCATACCGGGGCGTATAATCACATGATTGGCACACAGCTTACCTTTGAACGCCGCGTTGAAACCGTTGAAGAAGAATTTCACGTGTATGAAATGGTCTGGGAACCGGGCCGCATTGATCTATATGTTGATGACATTTTATTTGCTTATTTCGGCTATAATCCAAATGCGAATATTGACACGAAAAACACCGATGCGTGGCCGTTTGATCAACCGTTTCATTTAATTATGAACCTCGCCATTGGGGGGACTTGGGGCGGCGCCTTAGGCTTAGATGAATCCATCTTCCCACAAACCATGCAAGTAGATTATGTCCGGGTCTATCAAAAAGATTACGCGGGGATGGATCAAACCCCACCGAACACGGTCACGGACGTGGAATTATTAAAAGCCACGGAAAGCACATTGCAATTTAGCTGGGAAAAAGCCACCGATGATGTGGCGGTCAAAGACTATGACATTTTTGTCGATGGCATGCTTCATGAGACCACCTCGGTCAATGGCATCTTCATTGACCGCTTAGATCCCAACACGGAATACGAAATCACCATCATCACCAAAGACTTTAAAGATCAAACATCTGAGCCTTATACCATTAATGTTTCCACCGAATAGATAACGGATTAAACGAGGGTTTTATGGTTACCATTAAAGACTTATCCAAGATGTCCGGTTTTTCCATCACCACTGTATCAAAAGCGCTCAACAATTATTCGGATATCTCGCAAAAAACGAAAGATAAAATACTTAAACTGGCCGCCGATATGGACTACATCCCGAATGCGTCGGCGCGCAGTTTAATCACGCAAAAATCCTACACGATTGGGATTGTGTTTGATGAAATTACCGGGCTTGGTCTCCAACATCCCTTGTTTTCACGCGTCTTAGAAAGCTTTAAGAGTGTCGTGGAACATGAAGGCTATGACATCATGTTTTTATCGAAGTCCATGAACGGCAAAGACGGCTCATACTTACAGCACTCTTTAAGAAAACAAGTCGAAGGTGTCTTTGTGTTGTGCACAGATTTTAACGGAGTGGAACTGGTTGATTTATACCGGTCCAAACTGCCCATGGTCACCCTTGATTTTGAACAGCCGAATATTCTAAACATCACCAGTAATAATAAAACCGGCATCAATCAAGCCGTGAAATATCTGTATGATCTCGGTCACCGGAAGATTGCGAATATTCACGGATCGGACCGCACCTATATCGGCGGGCAGCGTAAAGATATCTTTTTAGATGTCATGCGTGATCTCGGACTCGACGTCCCCCCTCAATACATGGTGGAAGGGCCTTTATTTTCCAAAGAAGATGGCTATCAAGCCATGCAAAAACTCTTAATACAAAGTGATCTACCGACCGCCGTTTTTGCGGCGTCCGATATGATGGCCATTGGCGCCATGCAAGCCATCAGAGAAGCCGGTAAAAACGTACCTGACGATGTTTCGGTGGTTGGGTTTGATGGAATTGAACTGGGTCAGATCATTCATCCAAGACTTACCACGATTCGCCAAGACTCACGGAAAATCGGTGCCATTGCGGCGCATAATATTTTGCAGATGATTAATAATAAAACCAGGGATAAACAAGGCGAGACGATTTCTATCGATACGTACTTGATTACCGGAGAAACGACGAAGGTAATACGATGAGCTTTCAAATTGATTTTAGAAAATTAAAGACACTCCCCCGTGACCTTTTTAATGTAGAAACCGGAGACACGTGGTTTAACCGTGAAGTCCAAGCGTATACCGATTCATTGGATACGCTTTTTTTTGATGAAGACGGCATGCATTTAAGAGCGTTCAGAAAGAATGGCCGCTATGAAAGTGCAAGGATTACCACGGAAGGGAAACAGACCTTCTTATACGGTCAATTATCGATCACCGCGAAGCTCCCTAAGGGTAGGGGCGCTTGGCCAGCGATCTGGATGCTATCAGACACCCAGCCTTTTGGTAAATGGCCTCACTCGGGAGAAATAGACATCGTAGAATACCGCGGACATTACCCCGATCAAGTGCTCTTTTCTTTGCATACATCGACCTATAATCATCGTAAAGACGGGCATTACCATTACGCCCATAAAATGACACCGGAAGACTTTCACACTTATACCCTTGATTGGCAAGAAAATAGCTTAGCTTTACTCATAGATGGGACCTTAATTCATACGTTTGAAAAGGGCGAACACGGTCGGGATACCGATGATGCAGGATGGCCGTTTCATCATCCATTTCATCTTTTATTGAATATTGCCGTTGGGGGTATGCTAGGCGGCGAAGTCGTCGATGACGATTTCCCCCAAGAAATGATCATCCAATCCATTCAGTATGAGGAGCACAAATGAAATCACCTGTATCCCTTTTAAAAACGCTGACCAACGAAGAAAAAGTAAGGCTCTTATCGGGTCAAAACATGTGGCAAACCGAAGCCATCCCTGAAAAAGACATTCCACCCATGTTTATGGCCGATGGCCCACATGGCCTGAGAAAACAAGCGCCAGAAGCTGCGGGGGGCGTGGCCAAAGCGATTCCTGCGACGTGTTATCCATCGGCCGTATTAATGGGCAGCACCTGGAATGATGCGTTGATCGAACAAGTCGGGGAAGCCATGGGCAACGAGGCTTTAGAACAAGACATCGATATGATTTTAGGTCCTGGCATCAACATCAAAAGACACCCTTATAACGGGCGCAATTTTGAATACTTTTCAGAAGATCCTTTAGTGGCGGGTAAACTCGGCGCCGCCCTCATCCGGGGCGTCCAATCCAGAGGTGTAGGCACGAGTCTCAAACATTACGTCGCCAATAACCAAGAAACCAGACGCATGGTCACCGATGCCATCATCGATGATAAAACGCTCAATGAAATCTATTTAAAAGCGTTTGAAATTGCGGTCAAAGAAGGCAATCCTTGGACCGTCATGGCCGCTTACAATAAAGTCAACGGAAAATTTGTCACCGAACATGGCGAACTACTCACTGAAACACTTAAAAAAGATTGGGGCTATAAAGGGGCTCTTGTATCGGACTGGGGGGCGGTCAATGACCGCGTTCAAGCCTTGAACGCAGGACTTTCACTAGAGATGCCTTCATCAGGGGGCATGCACGATCAAGCCGTATTAGACGCGCTTGGAAAAACTTTAAATCAAGCCACCTTAGATGAACGCGTATTAGAGGTTTTAAACCTCGTTGAAAAAGCGAAAAAGCCTAAACCCAAAGTGAAAAAAATCAATCCGCATCAAGTCGCCGTCGACGCTGCCGCTGAAGGCATGGTTCTTTTAAAAAATGAGAATCTCTTACCTTTTTCAAAAGATAAAAAAATCGCGCTTATTGGGGCCTTTGCGAAAACCCCAAGGTATCAAGGGGGTGGGTCTTCCCACATTAATCCCAAACAACTGGTATCCCCGTATGATGCGTTTAAAGCGGTCTATAAAGATAGATTATCTTACGCGGATGGATATGAGATTCAATCCGATTCCATGGATGAAGCGCTCGTGCAAGAAGCCCTCAATGTGGCTAAAGCGGCGGATCAAGTCGTGGTCATTATTGGCCTGCCTGATAGTTATGAAAGTGAAGGCTATGACCGCACGCACCTCCATTTACCTCCCAATCAAAACGCCCTTGTTAAAGAACTCTCAAAGGAAAATCAAGTGGCCGTCATACTGATGAATGGTTCTCCCGTTCTTATGCCATGGCTGGATAGTGTCCCTGCGGTATTAGAAGCCTACTTAGGTGGAGAGGGCGTGGGCGAAGCCATCGTTGATTTAATCATGGGTGTGAAAAACCCATCCGGTAAATTGGCCGAAACATTCCCATTAAACATGAACGATTTCCCCGTGGACGAGGCATTCCCTGGTGGACTTAAACAAGTGGTTTACACCGAAAGCATTGACGTGGGATACCGGGCGGTAGACCGTTTAAAAATTACCCCCTTATTTGCCTTTGGACATGGTTTAAGCTATGCGACGTTTAAATACTCTGACGGAACTGTATCTTTAGACCAATCCAAGTTGAACGTCTCACTGACTGTTGAAAATACATCGGATCACTCAGGGTTCGAGGTCGTCCAAGTGTACGCTTCACTGAAAGATTCAAACGTCATCCGTTCCATCAAACCGCTTGTGGGTTATCAAAAAGTATGGGTGGAAGCCCATCAAAGCAAAGACGTACAAATCCCCATAGATTTAGAACATTTCAAGATTTATCACGATAGATCGTTCCGTTTAGAAGCCGGAGAATACACGGTTTTAGTGGGTGCTTCTTCTTTGGATATTCACATCGAAAAAACGATCACAATTCCTGGAGAGTCATTCTCACCCTTCCATCTAAATCAAGATGCTTTGTTTAACGAACTATACGGAAAACCCCTCCCTAAAGAGACTCCGGTAAAACCGTACACACTCAATTCAACACTAAACGATATTTCATCCACCTACATCGGTAAGAAAATGTATCAAAAGATACAAAAAGAGATGCAAGCGATGTTTGTGGGTGACTACGATGAAACCTTAAAAATGATGTTTGAGAATATGGTGAAAGAGATGCCCTTAAGACAACTCATCAGCATGTCGAATGGCGTCTTGACGCTTCAAAAGATGCAAGCGTTAGTCGCACTCATGAATCGTCGTTTGATGGAGGCCATCCGATTTTGGGTTCGTGGCTAAACCAAGAAATTTTATTAACATAACTTAACCCTGTTAACCCCTTGGAAATACTCTCGGAAACTGCTTGTGATATGTCATGAATTTGTGTATATTATTAGCGTATAAAAAAAATTCCAAGGAGTTAGTTAAATGAAAAAATTACTCACTTTATTATTAGCCTTATCCGGGGTATTTGCACTGGCCGCCTGTGGCGGCAGTGACGAAGAACCCGCTGAACCCAGCACACCAAGTACACCCGACACGAGCGAACCTGAAGAACCTGTCGAAAACAATCCTTATGCGGATCAAGTCATCAAAGTCTATTTTGTACCTTCTAGACCGGCCGATGAAATTTTAGAAATCACCGAACCATTGGCTGATTTACTGATGGATGACTTAGCCGATCAAGGCTTTGAAGTTGGAGGCGTTGAAATCTTAGTGTCTTCTACATACGAAGCCGCTGGAGAAGCATTGCTTTCAGGAACTGGGGATGTCGGTTTCTTACCCGGTGGAACCTATACCGCCTATAAAGATATTGCAGGTAGCCCGATTGAAGTATTACTCGCGGCCACCCGTGGTGGTTTAACCAAAGATTCATCGGATGCTCCTGATTGGAACGACGGAGAAGCCACCGATTCAGATCCTGAATACCAAGTGGCTTACTACAAAGGGCTCATCATTGCAGGCCCATCACCAGCTGGCCAAGCACTTTCACAAAAAGTGA
>CBFHYA010000007.1:12480-14857 GCA_965659955.1 Candidatus Izemoplasmataceae bacterium | reverse complement strand
ACCTATCCCAATGGGGTTGAAGCGTTAAAAAATGTGACCTTAGATATTCAACAAGGTGAATTCGTCGCGATCATTGGTCTATCCGGCGCCGGTAAATCAACGTTGATTCGATTGATTAACAAAATGCATCCGATCAGTGAAGGCACTTTAATGGTCAATGACATTCCAGTGAATCAACAACTCAAAGGAAGAGCCCTTCGAAAGTTTCGCCGAAATATTGGAATGATTTTTCAGTCATTTAATCTCGTCATGCGGACCACTGTAATCAAGAATGTCTTAGCCGCTAAAGTGGCTGAAATGCCATTATACCGAAGTCTATTTGGCATTTATAAAGAAAGCGATAAGGTAAAAGCCTTATCCTCTTTAGAAAAACTTGGCATCTTAGAAAAAGCCTATACCAGAGCCGATCAACTCTCCGGCGGACAGCAACAACGGGTCGCTTTAGCCCGGACGCTCACTCAAGATCCTAAAATCATCTTGGCCGATGAGCCCGTGGCGAGTTTAGACCCCGTAACCGCCAACCAAGTCATGAAAGACTTTAGACGCGTCAATCAAGAATTTAATCTCACCGTTATAGCCAACATGCATCACGTGGACATGGCACTTAATTATGCCGACCGTGTCATCGGGATTAAAGACGGGGAAATCATCTACGATGGCCCTGCTAAATCCATCACCAATGCGACGCTTAAAAAAGTGTACGGCCGCGAACTCACCGACGATGACATTTTAGAAGCCAATCCGAAGGAAATCCTCTGATGGATCGTTTTTTAAATCGGCTTAAAGATGGACTCATAAGCACGGGGCGCTTTGTCAAAAATCAATTCGTTCCAGGGCCCATTACCACCGAAGGGGGATCGCTTGTTACCCCCCCCAAACCCATTCTCCCCTACATCTTATTAGCACTGGCGGGGATGGTTTATATTTCCGCACGCGTCACGGAATATTCCACCGCCGTTCTCGTAGAGCGTTTATTCGATTTTCAGCTAGGCCCAGTGGGCTTTATCAGACGCTTTTTCCCAGTGAACTGGAGTTATTGGCGGGAAGTCTTAGATCCCATCTATGAAACCGTCCAGATGTCTTTTTTAGGCTCTTTCATTGGGTCGCTTTTGGCCCTGCCGGTGGCGTATTTATCCAGTAAGAATATTACAAAAAACGCTTGGGTGGTCAACACGTTAAGAACCTTACTTTCGGTTCTAAGAACGATTCCCATTTTGATTTATGCGTTATTTCTTGTCTATGTATTTTATCTTGGGGTGTTACCGGGGACGATTGCCATCGCCATATTTACCTTCGGCATTGTCTCTAAAATGCTTTATGAACGCATCGAAACGCTTGATATGCAGGCTTTTTACGCCATTGAAGCCACTGGAGCCACCAAAGTTCAAGCCTTCGTAACGGCGTTGATGCCTGAAGTGGCCCCCATCTTTTATTCCCTTTCATTGTATGCATTTGAAATCAATATCAGATATGCGGCGATCTTAGGCTATGTGGGCGCCGGGGGGATTGGGTTTATTCTTGATAACGCGATGAAAAATGTACGCCATAACGACCGAATCATTGTCATCCTAATCTTCATTTTCATTACCGTGGTCATCATTGAAAATACATCCCGGTACCTCAGAAGGAGGTTGGGCTAATGAGCGATGCTGTCAAAGATATGCTGCACCAAGAACCGAGACATCGATTACGTAATCTCCTAATCATTGGAATCCTTCTTTCGCTTTCGTATTGGAGTTTTTCGGCCATCGAATATCAAGGTGTTAATGACGCCGGCTTACAAGTCGTGAGGAACCTCGCGCGCTATTTTGTCTGGCCGGATTCAAACCCCGATAAACTCGTACTGGATAAATACTTCTTTTCACTTGAAACCTTCGCCGTGCCCTATCTTATGTTAGAGACGGTCATGATTGCATTTTTAGGGACTTTCTTTGGGGCCATTATTTCCATTCCGTTTGCCTTTCTTTCCAGTAAAAACGTGGTGGGTGAGAAAAAATCACTCATTGGAGCGACGGTCATCACGATGATTCGGACGGTTCCTATATTTATCTGGGGGATTATCTTTATCCGGATCCAAGGCGGCGCCATGGCAGGGGTTTTAGCCATTGCAATCTCATCCATTGGAATGATTTCTAAACTTTATATCGAAGTCATTGAAGACATTGATAAAGGCATTTTAGAAGCGTTAGATTCCACGGGAGCCACGTTACTTCAAAAGATTCGGTACGGGATTTTCCCGCAACTGACCGCGAACTTCTTGAGTGTGGCGATTTACCGGTTTGAAATTAACGTGAGGAACGCGACCATACTCGGACTGGTGGGCGCTGGGGGCATTGGTTTTACGCTAATTGATGCCTTAGGTTCATTTAACTTCGGG
>CBFHYA010000007.1:0-12382 GCA_965659955.1 Candidatus Izemoplasmataceae bacterium | reverse complement strand
GATTGTGGCTGTCTCTTTATGGGGCATTATCCCGGTCGTTTTACTCATTGAATACTTCTCCACCAAACTCCGCGCTAAACTGACATAAACAAAGGCGATCTCATCTGAGATCGCCTTATTTTTTTTATTCGGTTTCTAAGCCGTATCCAAGTGGATAACGGTGATTATCTTCTAAGCTTTCAACGTCTAAATCAATGATGGTATTGGGCCAGTAAAACGAAAGCTTCCCGGTGAATGAGGCATCGCCATAAAGAAGCTTTGCGATGGCTTCACCGCCTTCAGACCCGGGTAAAAACATCGCGACCATAGCGTCAAAATGATCCACCGCACTCCCTAACACTAAAGGTCTTCCTGAAATGAGTAAAGCAATCACGGTTTTACCGTCTGCTTGCGCCGTTTCGGCGAGGGCTAAGGCTTCTGCATTCTCAGGATGCGCAAGGCCCCCAGTTAAGGTGGGACTCATCGTATCCCCGGCACCTTCAGAGTAACTGATTTCTGAGAAAGCTAAAATGACCGTATCGGCATCTTCATAGGAATCGGTCAAATCTCCATAGGCGTTTAATCCATCATATATCGATGTGCCCACCCCGATATCGGCATTCGGGTTGCCTTGCCAAAAGGTGGTCCATCCCCCCGCTAAAAGTCCCACGTGATCGGCGGCTGGGCCGCTTAAATATATGGTTGGGTTTTCTAAAGGAAGCACGCCGTCATTTTCCAGTAATACCATCGACTGGGTGGCAGCATCCAGTGCGATTTGTTGGTGGGAATCTTGATAGATGCGTTCCGGTTCAAACGCAGGGACAGGTTCATCAAAGAGGCCATAGTCCTCTTTGACATTTAAAATCCTCAGCACCGCATCATCGATGCGCGCTTCAGAAATAGTTCCTTCTTCTACCGCTTCTAATATGAGATAGTACGCTTCTTTCCAGTTAAAAGGTTGCATCAACATATCCACCCCCGCATTAATCGCGGTGGTCAGTTGCGTCTTAAAATCGCCTTCCAGTTGATTGATCGCGTTATAGTCAGAAAGTAAAACCCCTTCAAATCCGAGTTCTTCTTTTAAAACATCATTCAGCCAATAGTCATGACCGTGAAGTTTGATACCACGGATCGAATGATACGAGGCCATAATAAAGGGAACGTTCATTTCAATGGCGTCAATATATGGGGGTAAATGGCGCGCTCTAATGGTGCTTTCATCAAGGATTGAATTGCCTTGGTCAATCCCAAGATAGGTCCCACCATCACCGACATAATGTTTCACCGTCGGAATGGCATACGGCATGATGCCTTCTAAATAATAGCGCATGCCTTCTGAGACAATGTCGACATTTTGACTCATCGATTCATAGGTTCTTCCCCAGCGAATGTCTTCGGCGACACTCACCGCCGGAGAAAAATTAAGATGCATCCCTAACGCCCGCATCTCGACCCCGGTGGCCGCCCCAACTTCACTCACTACACTTAAATCTTGGATCATCCCAAGGTTAATGTTGTGAGGGAAAATGGTAGCGCCATAGACATTATTATTCCCGTGCACCGCATCAATGCCATAAAGCATGGGAATGCCTGAACTTGAATCAAGCGCAGCGTTTTGAAAAGTGTCAATCATGGTGTGCCAATCTTCTA
Organism: Candidatus Izemoplasmataceae bacterium; assembly: GCA_965659955.1. GTDB lineage: Bacteria > Bacillota_I > Bacilli_A > Izemoplasmatales > Izemoplasmataceae > JAGYII01. Next base: position 10,753 of record CBFHYA010000007.1, on the reverse strand, counting down.
AACTGGCGAGGGGATCATTATTGGGATGAGATCCACCCGCATTCAAAATGGACCCAATGTTATAGACTGTAATTTCTTCTAAGCTGATGCCACTGCGTTCAGGCTGCATCATTTGACCCACTTTTTCTTCTAACGTCAATGAAGCAAGCAATTGTTCCATCTCAGATGGTTCTGAAGCTTCTGGCTCAGTCGGTGTTTCTGTGGATGGATCACTCGGTACGTTAGGGTCTGGCTCACTGGTGCATGCAGCCAAGATAAAAATCAAACTCAGTGCTAATAAGGCGGTCCATTTTTTCATGTCATGCTCCTTGAATGGTAATGTTTTTAGGATCGTCTAGTGTCAGTTCCGATTGACCCGCAATGGCCTCAATCAATAAATCCACAATTTCTGTTTGAGTATCTAAGATGAGCGGGGATTCTTGAATCATGGTATATTCCCCACCTCCGGCGGCCCGGTAATTATTCATCGCCACTTTAAAGGTATCATCCGGGTTTATTTTTTGGCCCTTAAACATTAAGTTTTGAATCCGGTGACCAACCGGCTTTCTCACATCGATGGTGTAGGTAATCGGGTCATACATGTCATAGTTATAGTATGCTTTTTTGGGATGCTCAAAATCCTCAGATACGGCAATTTCCCCGTCTTTCAGTGTGAAGAAAGCGGCGGTTTTTTCTAACGCCTTTTTGAGCGTTTGTCCGGACAATTCTTTGACGACTAAAAGATTCGGATACACATAGGTCGCTAATATATCACGCAGTGTCACCGCTTGATTAAATCCCGTCACATCATTACCCAGTCCACATAGGGCAATATCCGCCCCTGAGGCTTTCAGTTGCACGTGATTGATCCAGGTGACTAAGGGGTGTTTAAACTGTCTTGCGGCTAAACCATCTTCAATCGTATACGCCCGGTCAAACGTGCCGATGGGTTGATCAAGATAGGCTTGGGTGGAGGATTCTACGTCTTTTAGTAAACCAATAATCGCCTCATCTTCTTTATAGTCTTTCATTTGAATGTGTTCACCGGTCATTTGGTTTGGATCAAATGGCTCCTCCAGGGATATATTAATCACATTAATCCCGAGAGCATTCATGCCAGGCTGAGAGACAAACGTATCACCAACTTTTTCACATAGGGTTTGATGTTGATGGCCCGTGAGTAAAATATCAATGCCTTCGATTTCTTTGAGCATTTTTAACCCTTGGTTTTCACCCGTCAAAGACGCACGTTCACCGGTCTTTAAATCCCCTTCAAATCCCCCGTGATAATTCACCACGAGTAGATCGACTTGATTCCTCAAATGAGCGACTTTTTCTTTGACGGACTCAAATGCGTCGTTAAACACAAGGTTTTCAATGTGGCTCGGGTTTTCCCAATTCGGGATGTAATGCGTCGTCACTCCAATGATTCCCATTTTGCGTCCGCCCGGTAAAACCTTAACGGCATGAGAAGCGCCGGTAAACGGGACATCTTTTTCCAACACATTGGCATTTAACACGGTGCCTTGGAAAGTATTCGTAAATGATTTTAATAAAGGTTTTCCGAAATTAAAATCGTGATTGCCTAAGGTCAAATAATCGCACTGTAAATGATTGAGTACATTGGCGAATGGATGGTTTTTTTGAGGATGCTTCGATAAATAATAGGCCAGGGCATTCCCTTGAATCACATCGCCCGTATCAATGTATAGATCCCCATCATTTCGGTGTGCCTTTAAAAAAGAAGCCACCCGAGCGATGCCTCCATCTGTCCTTCCTTTTCGTGCGTAATCTACACTTAAGAAATGCCCATGAATGTCTGATGTATGAAAAATCTTAAGCGTCTTTTTAGCCACGTTCACCGACCGCCTCTTTGGATTTAAAACGCGCCATCACTGGCTCCATAAAATTCACCACAAGAATAGCTGCAAACCCAGCGGCAAAACCATTATTGTAAAGATCAAATCCCCCTTGAAGTGCGTAAGCAAATGGGGTGATTAAAACATGAATAAACCCAGCGATAAGCCCGGCAATGACCCCATACTTTCCAGCCACCGGTGCGAGTGCTGTCACAAATAACACGGCAATCACCATTCCCACCGAATCAAAGGAATAATTCGTCAAGGATACAGCTAAAACGGCCCCTGCGATGACGGGCAGTGAATTCAGCGGATGTTTCCCAAACGCCCCGAAGCCCAGAACCGTAAAAATCCCTGCTACCACAGGCCCGTTCATTGTGAAATTCAGTCCCCAAATAATCAGTAAGCTCAACGTACCCATAAGAGCCATATTAAGTAATGCGGTTCCTGACCCATACATTTTCATGTAATCCATAGAAAGTCCTGAGGATTGAATTAAAGATACGTAGTTTTTAAGGGAGGCTTTATACGCAATCGAAAGAAGCCACAATAACCCAATAATGATTCCACTCACGATCCACAAAGTTTGATTATACTCAGTGGAAACCGGCACACTCGAGGTCAAATCTAGATTAAACGCGCGAAAAATAACCGCGAATAGCAGTGAGATAAACCCTAAAGTAAAACCCACATTATAAAGATTATATCCTTTGTGAAAAACTTTAGTTTTTTGGGCGATAGGTATGACTAAAAAACCAGCCAAAACTCCGCCTGAGAATCCTAGAATAAGGCGTAAGGCTATTGGCATATCGAGTCCAAACATCATGAAAGATACTAACGGAGCTAAACCACTTGAAAATAGCAACGTCCCCATATAAATTTCCGGTTTAATACGCTGGGTGTACCCATAAAGGATCACACCCAAATAGATTGGAAGACTATTAATGATATTTTTACCAAAAAAGGCAAAGCCTAATATCGTAAAAAAAGCCGCAAGAATTAAGCCATCAATCTTGATTTTAAAAAGTCTTAATAAAGTTAAGTTTAAAATTAACACAAAACCCGTATTAGCTAAGGTCGCATGAAGCCCACCCACACTTAAATAATCGGTGATTAAAACACTGGTTGAAAACTGTATGGCAAGGAGGTTTTGAATCCCTTCAGAATCGAAAAAAAGCATCGCCACAAAGGCGATTCCGATGAGATATAAAACAATTTCTAAAAACGTCCAATTGGCTTTCATAATTCCCTCACTTAAAGTATATCAAAAGGGGCAACTTCGCCCAAGCCTTACTGATTATCCAATCATACAGAAATAGACAATCCGAGGATTGTCTATGTGTCTTATAAGGCTCGAAATGTTATTGAAACATATATTTGAATGAGCCACCCACACTCACTTTTTGTATGGATAGATCGGATGCCATAATGACGAAATCTGCCATGTATCCTTCTTTAATTTGACCCAGTTCATGATCGACTTTAAGCGTTTTTGCGGGATGATACGAAAGCATTCTTGATGTTTTGATTAAATCTTCGCCTAAGTTCATGATGTTTTTAAAGGCTTGATTCAAATGAAGCGTCGAGCCGGCTAAGGTACCATCTTTCAAGCGGGCTATGCCCTTTTCTACGAAGACTTCTTGGCCGCCTAAATCATACGTGCCATCGGAAAGACCTTTGGCTCTGATTCCATCGGTGATGAGTGTGATTTTATCCCTTTTAAGTTTAAGGAGTAACTGAATGGCTTTATCAGAGGTGTGAATACCATCGGCAATGAGTTCTGCCTCAATGTCGTCATGAAGGAGCGCCATGCCGACTAACCCTAAATCCCGGTGATGCAGTTTACTCATCGCGTTATAACAATGCGTCACCCGGTGAATGCCTTTTTTTAAGGCTGCTTCGACATCATCTTCCGTCGCCGCGGAGTGGCCCATGGAAATGACGATGCCTTCATCTAAAAGATGATCAATGAATGCCTCATCTTGTTCTTCCGGAGCAAGCGTGACGATTTTAATCGCGTGATTAGAGGCGTTTTGAAACTTTTTAAATTGTTCAATACTGCCTTTGATTATTTGATTAGGATCTTGGGCCCCTGGAAAGGCTTTTGAGATATAAGGACCTTCCAAATGAATGCCTAATGGAAGGGCCCCTTTTGGATTTGCTTTCGGATAACTTTCAAGCGCGTTTAAAATGGTTTTTTCATCCATGGTCATGGTGGTCGCTAAAAAGCGTGTGGTGCCCTCTTTTAATAGACTCAGTGATATCGCTTCAATAGATTTAGGGTCACCGTCCATCATGTCAAAGCCTTCGGTCCCGTGTTGATGCACATCGATAAATCCTGGGAGCATCATAAACCCTGAATAGTCATCACCCGTGTCACTTTCAACCGTAGGTGTAATCTTCATGAAACGGCCGTTTTCAATGGTGACGGTTTGCTTTTTTAAGACGTCATGGAGCGTCACAACATCAATGTTTTTGATCCGCATATTATCGCCTTCTTTCACCCTTTATGATACCATATAAGCATCGAACTAATGAACGCTTGGAGCCGCTATTGGAAAGTTTTATCTTTGTTTTTGTCATCGTTGCCATCATCACCTCATTGAGCCTTATCAGTTGGTTTTTAAGCCGTAAAAATCCGAAATTCATCTTCATTGCCCCAAGCATTTTGACCATCATTTCATTGATATTTATTGTTCTCACCTACACCAATGAAAGTTGGGTCGCACTCGGATATTTTATCTTTGCCTTTTCAGGATCGGTCGCTTCGATTATCTTGTGGGTTGTCACCACCATCATGTACTTAAGAAACCGAAAAAAATAATAGCCAAGGTGTAAGCCTTGGCTATTTTTATGCCTCTAATTGTTTGAGGAATGTTTTCATAAATACGGGTAAATCTTTCGGGGTTCTTGATGTAATGAGGTTATCATCCACCACGATTTCTTGATCGACATACGTGGCCCCCGCATTTTCAATGTCTACGCGGATGGAATGATAACACGTCATGGTTTTTCCTTTAAGATCCGCCGCACTTATTAAAAGCCATGCGCCGTGACAAATGGCGCCGATCGATTTTTTTGCGTCATTCATCGCTTTGGCAAAAGCAACAATGTCTTTTGATCTGCGCATGTAATCCGGGGAAAATCCGCCAGGAATCATAAGCGCTTCATAATCATCGGCTGATACATCTTTAGCCGCTAAATCCGTCGTAGCGGTTTGGCCTTTTTTACTTTTATGGGTCGCGTTTGCTTCAGCCCCAATTAAATCCACGTGAAAGCCGGCTTCCTCGAATCGGTAATAAGGGTAAAATAGTTCGTTATCATCAAAAAAAGTCAGCCACTAAGATCGCAATTTTTTTCATTGTTTCACATCCTTTAATCTCTATTTATTTACACGTTCATTATAGGCTTTAAACGCACCCACTTCAAACGCTTCACCCCCATAAAACAAATGGCCGTAAATCAAGGGTTTTGTGGTATTATCAATGAGTCTAAAAGAAAAGGAAACCGAATGAATAATCCATCTATTATTAATGTGGCCGTCATCGCGCACGTCGATACCGGTAAATCAACCTTAGTCGATGCTTTACTTGATCAAAGTAATGTCTTTAGTTCTCATGAAACCCATGTCGAACAAATCATGGACTCGAATGATTTAGAACGCGAACGCGGCATCACCATTTATTCTAAAAACTGTGCCATCATGCATGATGGTACGAAAATCAATATTGTCGATACCCCAGGCCATGCAGACTTCTCATCCGAAGTCGAACGCATCATTAAAACCGTGGATACCGTCATTTTACTCGTAGACGCCACCGATGGGCCGATGCCCCAAACCAGAGTCGTCTTACAAAAGTCTTTAAGAAACAACTTAAAGCCCATATTAATGATTAATAAGATCGATAAAAAAGATGCCCGTCCCGAAGAAGTCATTGAAGAATGTTTTGAACTCTTTTTGGATTTAGGAGCCACCGATGAACAACTCGATTTCCCCATTCTTTATGGGATTGCCAGAGAAGGCATTGCGAAAAAGACCTTAGAAGAATCCAGTGATTCACTCACCCCGCTTTTTGAAACTCTTATTGAACATGTAGGGCCTTACCCTGGGAATGCAGATGAACCTCTACTCTTACAAGTCTCATCCTTAGCTTATGATGATTACATTGGGCGTTTAGGCATCGGAAGAGTCATCCGGGGAACCTTTGAAGCGGCGAAGTCTTATATCCTATCAAAAAGAGATGGGACCACCGAACGCGTGAAAATCGGGAAAGTCTTTGTCAATGAAGGCCTGCAAAAACGGGACGTTCCCAAAGCTTTTGCAGGGGATATAGTCATCTTTTCTGGGATTGACCAAGTGATGATTGGGGAATCCTTAAGCGATCCCAATCATGTGGAAGCTTTACCGATGCTTGATATCGATAAACCGACCATGCAGATGTTCTTTTTAATTAATGATTCCCCTTTTGTCGGACAAAGTGGGAAACTCGTCACCAGCCGGCAACTCAGAGCCCGCCTCTTCAAAGAATTAGAAACCAATGTGGGCTTAGCGGTTGAACCTTTAGTCGGCGTAGAAGGCTTTAAAGTCTCCGGACGCGGAGAACTGCATTTATCCATCCTATTAGAACAAATGCGCAGGGAAGGCTATGAACTGTGTGTCTCTAAACCTGAAGTCCTCATGGATGAGATTGACGGTTCCTTACATGAACCCTTTGAAGAAGTGATTGTCTCTGCCCCCGATCATCTCGTGGGTAATGTCATCGCGGCTTTAAATGCACGCAAGGGCCAAATGCAAAACCTCAAAACCGATCAAAGTTACACCACGGTGACTTATTTGGTTCCCACACGGGGACTCATCGGTTACCGTAGTGAATTCATGACCACCACACGAGGCACTGGGACAATGGAAAAATCATTCCATGGATACTTGCCTCATGCGGGCACTATTGAAAAAAACCGGACAGGCGTTTTTATCGCCAAAGAACCCGGTAAAACTATGGCCTACGCCATGGCGAACCTTTCTGAACGTGGCGTCATGATCGTCACCCCTTCAACCGATGTGTATGCGGGAATGATCGTCGGGATTAACTCGAGAGATAACGACCTTGTTGTGAACCCTTGTAAGAATAAGAAACTCACCAACGTCAGAGCGAGTGGCTCGGATGATGCAGTAAAACTCCCCGATCCTAGACTTTTCACTTTAGAAGAAGCGTTAGAATTCATTGAAGATGATGAACTGATTGAAATTACACCGGATGCAATTAGACTTCGCAAGAAAATACTGGATGAAAATAAGCGAAAAAGATCATATAAAGAATCTCAAAATGACTAAATAAAAGACCCGTGTCCTAGATAAGGACGTGGGTCTTTTATTTTTTTATAAAGTAATCACGGTCTAGAAATAGTATTTCCCGTTGTTCCAGGGATACTACCAATCAATTCGGTCACACCGCTAGTGTTCGTGATTCCAGTTATTTCGACAGGAACATTAATAGCAAGTCTTCCAATGACCGCACCTAGATTAGACCCGCCCGAAAGCGTAGCATTAATGTCTATATTTGAACCATTGATTGAATCAACAGCACCGAATACATCCCCGATAACTCCACCTACTTCGAGCTGGCCTGTCTGGCCAACACTGCTGTCCGCTGAAATTGTCAGCGAGCTCAATGTAACATTAGTATTTCCATTTAATAAACCAATAATTCCACCCATGCGGGTACCACCCTTGACAATCCCTGAATATGTTGAATTTTCAATGGTGACATCAGATTCATAAATAGAGCCCACTATACCACCGATATAATTTCTGCCTGAACTTACATTGGCATTACTGAATATATCTGAAATATGAGCATTGGATGAGGAAATCTCGCCAATAAGTGACCCAACATTTGCAGAGTGATCACATGCAGAGCCACTTGTGCAAGAAGTGAGATTATTCGCACTAGCATAGACGGACCCCCCAGTGACTGTAATGTTATTGAAATAATTAATTTTTGTGTCACCTTGAACTAGACCGACTAATGATCCAACATTCTTTGTGCCTGTGATATTAAAGCTATCAATCACAATATTTTCAAATGAAGCACCCGATACAATTCTAAACAAACCAATATTCGTACCAGCATCTCTTTGTTCGAACGTTTGATTCTCACCATAATTTCCATTAATTGACAAGTTTTCAAGCTTAAAACCTTGACCTGAAATGTTACCTGTAAAGACACCTTGAATGAAACCTTGAGTTATGTTCGTATAAGATGTTAAATCAATATCCTTTTCTATAAGGAATGAACCAAATAAGTTATCTTCAATAGTTTTGAAATCAGCACCTGATAATACCGGAACTGTATTTACTATTTGAGAAGTGTGTGGTTGATCCGTAAACGTTAACCAAGGGTAAGTTGTTTGACCGTCGTATTGAATAGACCACACAGATTCACTATTAGGATATTTTGCAATGTCCCAATTATCAAAATTAGACAAAGAGGTCATTCTAGCAACACTTGCTTGAGTCACAGATCCAACTAAAGTGCCCTCGTTGTTACCGATTGAGGTATTGTTTAATGCAGAACCCGATAAAATGTATACACCACTTAAAGTCACGTGTGAATTGCTATCTTCAATTGCACCGATTATACTTCCTGCATTACCGCCATTGCTAGATACTGATCCACTATTGTAGGAATTTTCGATGGTCACGAATCCTTCTCGGGAGCTCTCTCCCACTCGGCCAATTAAACCGCCAGATTCTCTATTATTCGTGTTAGAAATATTTCCAGTATTATTAGCATTTAAAATATGAACAGACGATGATATTCTAACTTGTCCAATTAATCCGCCTACATCTGTCGTACCGGCGCCAATACCTGATACGGTGGCGTGCTGAGAAATGCTTGATAGCGTTACTACTGAAGAATCTCTCACCAAGCCAATGATTCCACCAATATGGTTCCCGGTGGTCTCAATACTACCTATGTTTACTGCTTGATCAATAGATACGAGAGATAATTCAATATTCCCTACAATTCCTCCGAAATGATATGAATTATCATCTAGGTTTTTCAGTGTATTATGGAGATTGATTTTCTCAATATATACACTTGTAGAATTTCCGATTTCTCCAACCAAACCACCAACATTATAATCTCCTATTAAATTTGATTCCATGGATGAAACTGAGGAAATTGTGATATTTGAAGCATCTTTTATGCGGCCTGCCAGCAATCCAACGTTTCCTTGACCCGTTATATTAAAGTTACCAAAGGTCAAATTGTAGATGGCTGCATTAGTTCCTAATTGGCTAAATAATCCGATATTTGATTTTGTTGCATCAATATGAAGATTTGATAAGGTGTAGTTGGACCCTTCAAAAGACCCAACAAAGGTTCCAGTGATTAAACTATTCGTATAAGTTGTACCCGATAAATCGATATCATTCACCAGTATGTACTTATTAGATAATCCACCATTGGTGACTAACTCATATTTAGTCATAGCAGCAAACGTATGAGAAGTGTTTGAATTAATAGATTGTAAATCTTCAATCGATGCTACTGGAATATAGCCTTCTGGGATTAATTCTTGTGCAGTACTAAGATTCGGGGCTTCTAGCCATGAAAGCCAAGGGTAAGTAGCCAATCTATCATATCCAATGGTCCATACCCCTGTTTTGTTTGGATAATCAAATATATCCCATTCTGAGAATGTCGATGCTAAACGCATAGCACCATCTGAAATTCTGAAATTGGTATTGCCTCCATGAGTCCCAAGGAGTGCTGAGCCTGAAAGATAATATGAATCTACAATCGTGGTCGCAGATCCTGTTGTCGCGACTAACGCACCAATTTTTAAAGTCCCACTGACACTGCCCGTGATTAATCCCACGTTGTAAGAATTTTCAATGTGTAATTGAGTTTCATCCACACTCGCAATAAGGCCACCAAGTTCTGCGTCTTGACCCGTTCCACTTATCACCCCAGAGTTATATACAGAGGATAAAGTAATCGATTCTGTAACACTACTGAAAGCTGAAAAAATTTCTCCCACAATTCCGCCGGCTTCAATATCAGTTGTATTTGAACCAACGTGAATGACTTTCCCTGCATTGAAAGACTCAACTATTTCGGTATCCGCATCATTAATTTGACCAATTAATCCCCCGATACCTTCATTATCCGTTCCGAAAACTGTCCCGTAGTTAGCACTTTGAAAAATATAAATAGAATCGCCCTCAGAATCTCCTCCATCGCCAATGAGACCGCCAATTTGACCACCCGACGATATGGAGGAGGTTGAGATTACGCCATAATTTATAGAGTTTCTTATTTCTATTTGATTGGAATCACCAGCAAACCCACCTAATTCATCATCGCCAATAATGGCTGCATAATTAAATGAATTTTCTATGACTAAAACACCATTGTTATCACCAACAAAGCCAGCAGCCTCATCTTCCTCTGAAATTATGTCTCCATAATTCACTGAATCAACAATGGATACAATCGAGTCATCATTAATAGATCCTAAAAATCCACCTACATGGTTTTCTTTTCCCGTTACTCTTGCTGCATTAATTAAGTGATTTATCGTGAGATCAGCCTCGGTTAAGACTTGACCGACAAAACCACCTATGTTAGAGTTATCGCTCGATTGACTCGAAAAAATAGTCGAATGGGTCACTGTAACTTGAGTGATCAAGCTTTTCCCTTCAATGGTTCCAGATAGAGCACCAATAATTGAGTCACCCGTGATATTAAACTGAGATAAAGTCACGTTTTTAACGGTCGCATTATTTAACCCTTTAAATAAACCTAAATGTGTCCCTGATGATGATATATAAACGCCAGAAATATCAAAGCCATTCCCATCAAATGTCCCTGTATAAATCTGATTGATGATTGCGGTATCTGTGG
>CBFHYA010000006.1:15449-46327 GCA_965659955.1 Candidatus Izemoplasmataceae bacterium | reverse complement strand
GATCTATTAGTACCAGTCAGCTTCACACGTCACCGTGCTTCCACACCTGGCCTATCAACCTCATAGTCTATAAGGGATCTTACTCATAAATGATGGGGAATCTCATCTTGGAAGGGGCTTCACGCTTAGATGCTTTCAGCGTTTATCCTGTCCACACGTAGCTACCCAGCTGTAGGACTGGCATCCTAACTGGTGCACCAGAGGTGTGTCCGATTCGGTCCTCTCGTACTAGAATCAGCTTTCCTCAAATTCCCAACGCCCACGACGGATAGGGACCGAACTGTCTCACGACGTTCTGAACCCAGCTCGCGTACCACTTTAAAGGGCGAACAGCCCTACCCTTGGAACATGCTCCTGCTCCAGGATGTGATGAGCCGACATCGAGGTGCCAAACTCCATCGTCGATGTGAACTCTTGGGAGGAATCAGCCTGTTATCCCCGGGGTAACTTTTATCCGTTGATTGGCAGCCTTTCCATACAGCACTGCCAGTTCACTAAGTCCTACTTTCGTACCTGCTCGACATGTACGTCTTGCAGTCAAGCACCCTTATACCTTTACGCTCTTCGAATGATTGCCGACCATTCTGAGGGTACCTTTGAGCGCCTCCGTTACTCTTTAGGAGGCGACCGCCCCAGTCAAACTAACCACCAGACACTGTCCCCCTGGTTACACACCAGCAGGTTAGACCACAAATGTTCGAAGGGTGGTATCCCAAGGATGACTCCACCGAGACTAGCGTCCCAGCTTCAAAGTCTCCCACCTATCCTGTACATCGAACACCCATGATCAATATCAAGTTTTAGTAAAGCTCCACGGGGTCTTTCCGTCCTGTCGCGGGTAACCTGCATCTTCACAGGTACTAAGATTTCACCGAGTCTCTTGTTGAGACAGTGCCCAAATCGTTACGCCTTTCGTGCGGGTCGGAACTTACCCGACAAGGAATTTCGCTACCTTAGGACCGTTATAGTTACGGCCGCCGTTTACTGGGGCTTCAGTTCAATGCTTTGACCGAAGTCTAACATATCCCTTTAACCTTCCAGCACCGGGCAGGCGTCACCCCATATACATCACCTTGCGGTTTAGCATAGAGCTGTGTTTTTGATAAACAGTCGCTTGGGCCGATTCTCTGCGGCTCCGAAGAGCCCCCCTTATCCCGAAGTTACGGGGTCAATTTGCCGAGTTCCTTAACAAGAGTTATCTCGCGCGTCTTTAGATTCTCTCCTCGTCTACCTGTGTCGGTTTGCGGTACAGGCACCTTAATGATTAACCCTAGAAGTTTTTCTCGGAAGCATAGATTCACAGTAATTACTTGGTCACGCCTCAGCCTATGTGTGATGCGGATTTACCTACACCACGGCCTAAACGCTTCAACGAGACATATCCACTGACTCGCTACTGCTATCTTTCTCCGTCACTCCATCAGTCAAAAAGGTGGTACAGGAATATCAACCTGTTGTCCATCGGCTACGCTTTTCAGCCTCACCTTAGGTCCTGACTAACCCAGAGCGGACGAGCCTTGCTCTGGAAACCTTAGACTTTTGACGGTAAGGATTCTCACCTTACTTTTCGTTACTCACACCGGCATTCTCACTTGTCAACGCTCCAACCGTCCTCACGATCGATCTTCACCGCATTGACAACGCTCACCTACCATTCATTACTGAATCCGCAGTTTCGGTATTATGTTTAGCCCCGGTACATCTTCGGCGCGGAGTCACTCGACTAGTGGGCTATTACGCACTCTTTAAAGGGTGGCTGCTTCTAAGCCAACCTCCTAGTTGTTTATGCGACTCTACATCCTTTTCCACTTAACATAAATTTTGGGACCTTAACTGGCGGTCTGGGCTGTTTCCCTCTCGACCACGGACCTTATCACCCGTAGTCTGACTGCCGAGCATGTAAGTATGACATTCGGAGTTTAATTGATATCAGTACCCCTTGATGGGGCCATCAACCATTCAGTGCTCTACCTTCATACCACTTAATCTCGACGCTAGCCCTAAAGCTATTTCGGTGAGAACCAGCTATCTCTGAGTTCGTTTGGAATTTCACCGCTAGCCACAAGTCATCCAAGCATTTTTTAACATACCCTGGTTCGGTCCTCCATTGGGTTTTACCCCAACTTCAACCTGCTCATGGCTAGATCACTCAGTTTCGGGTCTACAACAACATACTCATTCGCCGGTTAGGACTCGCTTTCGCTACGGCTCCACCCCTTAAGGCTTAACCTTGCATGTTATCGTAACTCGCCGGTTCATTCTACAAAAGGCACGCCATCACCCATTAACGGGCTTTGACTTGTTGTAAGCACAAGGTTTCAGGATCTATTTCACTCCGCTCCCGCGGTTCTTTTCACCTTTCCCTCACGGTACTGGTTCACTATCGGTCACTAGGGAGTATTTAGCCTTACGAGATGGTCCTCGCATATTCCGACAAGATTTCTCGTGTCTCGCCGTACTCTTCGTCTAACGGAGGAATTAAGTTTTCGTTTACAGGACTCTCACCCTCTATGGTTGGCTTTCCCACGCCATTCAACTAACTTAATTCTTTGTAACTCCAATGTTAAACACGGGCTGGTCTCATTTCGCTCGCCGCTACTTTGAGAATCGCTTTTGCTTTCTTTTCCTGCGGGTACTAAGATGTTTCAGTTCTCCGCGTGTCCCTCTCGATAAATCGAGTACCAAGTCTTCAACTTGGTGGGTTTCCCCATTCGGAAATCTCCGGATCGTCGCTTACTTACAGCTCCCCGAAGCGTATCGTCGTTCGTCACGTCCTTCATCGGCTCCTAGTGCCAAGGCATCCACCTTGCGCTCTTTGTTACTTAACTTTTCATTTCATTATCCACTTTTCAAAGACCTTCTTTAACTAAAAAAAGTTAAAGCACTTGTTGAGAGAATTGCATAGTCTCTCAAAACTGAATAGAACGTCGTTACTTTGAGTTGATTTCTCTAGAAAGGAGGTGATCCATCCCCACGTTCTCGTAGGGATACCTTGTTACGACTTTACCCCAATCATCCATCCCACCTTAGGAGGCTCCCTCTTTACAGTTAGGCCACCTACTTCGGGTGTTACAGACTCTCGTGGTATGACGGGCGGTGTGTACAATCTCCGAGAACGTATTCACCGTGGTATGCTGACCCACGATTACTAGCGATTCCAACTTCATGAAGTCGAGTTGCAGACTTCAATCCGAACTGAGACCGGCTTTGAAAGGTTTGCTCCACATCACTGCTTTGCATCTCGCTGTACCGGCCATTGTAGCACGTTTGTAGCCCTGGACATAAGGGGCATGATGATTTGACGTCATCCCCACCTTCCTCCAGTTTATCACTGGCAGTCTCGATAGAGTCCTCAACTAAATGTTAGCAACTATCGATAGGGGTTGCGCTCGTTGCGGGACTTAACCCAACATCTCACGACACGAGCTGACGACAACCATGCACCACCTGTCACCTCAGTCCCGAAGGAAAGTCCTATCTCTAGGACGGTCCGAGGGATGTCAAGCCCAGGTAAGGTTCTTCGCGTATCTTCGAATTAAACAACATGCTCCACCGCTTGTGCGGAGACCCGTCAATTCCTTTGAGTTTCAATCTTGCGATCGTACTTCCCAGGCGGAGAACTTAATGCGTTAACTTCAGCACTGGGTAACCCCAACACTTAGTTCTCAACGTTTACGGCGTGGACTACCAGGGTATCTAATCCTGTTTGCTACCCACGCTTTCGTGCCTCAGCGTCAGTTCCGGTCCAGTTAGCCGCCTTCGCCACTGGTGTTCCTCAATATATCTACGCATTTTACCGCTACACATTGAATTCCACTAACCTCTGCCGTACTCTAGCATGCCAGTTTCGAATGACCCTCCACAGTTAAGCTGTGGGCTTTCACATTCGACTTAACACGCCGCCTACGCACGCTTTACGCCCAATAATTCCGGATAACGCTCGCTCCCTACGTATTACCGCGGCTGCTGGCACGTAGTTAGCCGGAGCTTTCTGGTAAAGTACCGTCAAATCAAAGGCATTTCCTCCTCTGATCATTCTTCCTTTACAACAGAACTTTACGACCCGAAGGCCTTCATCGTTCACGCGGCATTGCTCGGTCAGGCTTTCGCCCATTGCCGAAAATTCCCTACTGCTGCCTCCCATAGGAGTCTGGGCCGTGTCTCAGTCCCAGTGTGGCTGTTCAACCTCTCAGTCCAGCTAAGCATCGTTGCCTTGGTAGGCCGTTACCCTACCAACTAGCTAATGCTGCGCAAGGCTCTCCCAAAGTGGTGCAAACGCACCTTTAAATATAGGTTCATGCGAATCTATATCCTATCCAGTATTAGCCATCGTTTCCAATGGTTATCCTCGTCTTTGGGGCAAGTTCCTTACGTGTTCCTCACCCGTTCGCCACTAGAGTGCAAGCACTCTCGTTCGACTTGCATGTATTAGGCATGCCGCCAGCGTTTATCCTGAGCCAGGATCAAACTCTCCATAAAAATGGTAATCATCTATATAAATATAGATGGTTTAGTTTGAAACTGTTTATACTCAAAGTAATTCTGTTCTATTCAGTTTTCAAAGACCATACGCAAACACCCAAAATTTGAGTGAGTGCTTAAATATCTTATCTCACTTTAAAGGTCATGTCAATAAGAATGTGCCTTTAAAGTAAAGATTTTTAACGCATTAATTACGCTTTCAAACGGACAAGGTTTTTTAACGCGCAAAATTGATTATAGACAAGTTGAGTGAGCGTGTCAAGCCTAATTGTTAAAGAACCGTAAAAAAATAAAAAAACCACCGTTTGGTGGTCTTTTAAGGGTCCAAATTTTAGTATAAAGTGGCAATAAAGTCTTCTAAAGCCATCACTTCTTTGACGCCTTTAATTTCCGTTTCCACACGGCCGTCTTTGAAATCGCGTCCGAGGATGATGCGTCTGGGGATGCCAATGAGGGAAGCATCTTTGAATTTTACGCCCGGCCGTTCATCCCGGTCATCGAGTAATACGGCGTGATGCGCTTTGATGGTGTCATAAAGATTCATCACATCATCATCGATTTCACCTAAGGGGATCAAGTGATAATCAAAAGGAGTCAGACTCTCTGGCCATTCAAGGCCATCTTCATGGGCGTGTTCTTCGACGACCGCCATTAAAGTCCGGCTGATCCCGATGCCATATGAGGCCATTTGAATCGGTTTTTTCTCACCGTTTTGGTCTTGATAATAGGCATTCATCGTGGTTGAATATTTCGTGCCGATTTTAAAGATATTTCCGACTTCGATGCCTTTGCCTGATTTTAAGGGGCCTGAGCCATCCGGGGCCATGTCTCCTTCAGCTTCCTTGGACGCTTCGATGTTGATGCCATAATCACTGGACTCTGAATAAAGGATGGTATCTTCACCCACTTCGCTCATTACCATGAACTCATGTGCTTCAATCCCGCCGATTTCACCGGTGTTCGATGCGACAATCTTGGTGGATAACCCGCATCGTTTAAAAATTCGTGAGTACGCGTCTTTCACCGATTCATACCAAGCATTCATCCCAGCTTCGGTGGCGGAAAAGGTATAGAGATCTTTCATGATAAATTCACGCCCGCGCATCAACCCAAACCGGGGCCGCATTTCATCGCGGTACTTGGTTTGAATCTGATAAAGCGCAAGCGGTAACTTTTTATAACTGGTAAGTACATCTCTGACGACGGCAGTAATGACTTCTTCATGGGTCGGACCTAAACAAAATTCACGTTCTTTGCGGTCTTTAAGCCGCATCAGTTCAGGGCCATAATCATCCCAGCGTCCGGATTCATCCCAAAGGTCTTTCGGTTGTAAGGCCGGCATTAAAAGTTCGCTACAGCCTAACGCGTCTAGTTCTTCGCGGATGATCGCTTCGATTTTTTTGAGGACTTTAAGCCCGAGCGGTAAATACGTATAAATCCCCGCGGCGGTTTGTTTGATTAAGCCTGATCTAAGCATCAGCTTATGGGACTTCACATCCGCATCTTTGGGGGCTTCTTTCAGCGTAGGGATATAAAAAAGGGATTGTTTCATGGTTTCTCCTATGTAAAAATCCGTAAGATATCGTTAAACGTCACGAAGACAAAAAAGCCCATGAGGAGGAAAAACATCACAAGATGCAACATGTTTTCCACTTTTGGGTTCACCTTTTTACGGGTGATACCTTCGTAGCCTAAAAAGACAAGTCGGCCCCCATCAAGCGCAGGGATCGGGAATAGATTGATGATGCCTAAGTTCACACTGAGTAAGCCAATCCAATTTAAAAATACAATCAATCCACCTTGAATGCTTTGGGCGGTGAGTTGAAAGATCCCCACAGGGCCCGCCAGATCGCTGGCACCTACCTGGGAAGAACTAAAGAGTAATCCAAGGGTATTAAAGATAAGCCCAGACGCATTGAGTGTCCCGGTAAATCCAGATTGGATGGAACGGGTCAAACTAAACGCGTTGGTCGGGGCAACCCCGATGAAACTCTCAACGATCCTGACTTCTTGGGTCGCAAGCACGGCTTCTTCATACGGTGTTACCGTGAGCGTGCGCGTGCGTCCGTCTCGGTCGACTTCAAAGGTCATCACTTGACCCGTGGTATTGGCCTCTAAACGGGCCACTACCGCTTCCCAAGACCTCATGGGAATTCCGTTGATGGAGACGATGATATCATTTTCTAAAAAGCCTGCTTGTTCGGCTAAAGTATTATCCACCACCGGGCCGATCCGTAAATCAGTGGTCGCTTCAGGATGGGAATTAAAACCGACACTGTAAAAGAACAAACGCGGATTGATGGTTGATTCGATTAGAGCGCCATCTCGTTCAAATGTAATCGGGAGATTACGCACTCCCAGTTCATCGCGCATCACATCGGTAAATGCGGTCCATGAATCTACAGGAACGCCTGCCACTTCTTTTATCACATCCCCTTCTGCCAGAATACTTTCGGCGGGGAAGCCTTCATTGACACTCCCCAGTTCAGTGGAGTCTTCCACGGGAAATCCTGTCAGTAAGGCAATCACAAAAAAGATTCCGATGGCTAAAATGAAATTCATCATCGGTCCGGCAAAAATCGTCATGAACCGTTGCCAGAGCGTTTTCGATTCAAAGGACCGGTTTTTCGGCGCGATTTGCATCCGTTTTTTCGCAAAGACTAAATGCGCATCTTCTAAAACAGGGATTCCGTTGATATGCAATTGATCGGGCGTTTTTAAATCCAATGATTCCACCGTGATGGGATCTTCTTGTTGGGCGGGATCAAGTATGATTTCTTCAATCACACCGTCCACAGTTATTAATCCTACGGTATCGCCCACATGGACATATGACTCGTTGACTTCTTCACCGGCCATCGAGACGTAACCGCCAATGGGAATGGCCCGTATGGAAAACTGGGTTTCCCCTTTTTGGGTGGACCAGATGAGTGGGCCTAAGCCAATCGAAAATTCGTGGCACAAAATGCCCGCTTTTTTGGCGAAATAAAAATGCCCAAATTCATGAATGAGAATGACGAGTCCAAGGGTAAATATAAAACCTATAATTGAAACAAATATCATTTAATCACCTTATAATCCTTGTGTAAATAATCGTAACACAAGGACTAAGAATACGAGGACAAAAGACGCAAAGAGTGAGGAATCAAATCGGTCCATCACTCCGCCGTGCCCCGGGAAAAGATTCGAAAAGTCTTTACGGCCGTAATCCCGTTTCAGTTTAGAGGCAATCAAATCGCCAAACTGACCGGATAAAGACATCAAGAGGGTTAGTCCAATTAGATGCCAGACATTGAGCGTAACCTCGGTAAACAAAGTTACGTCAAAAAGTAAGACATAACTCACCGCAAAGGCGGTAGAAAATAGCATCCCCGCCAGTAAGCCTTCGAGTGATTTCTTCGGTGAAATGTTGGGGGCGATTTTATGTGTGCCAAACCGAATCCCAAATAAATACGCAAAGATATCTGTGAGGAGTGTGACTAAGAATAAATAAACGAGTGTTAAAATCCCAATGCTTTGAAGATAACTGATTGCCGCAAAGCCAATCGTAATATATAAGGCACTCAAAAAGAGTTGACTCATTGCCGCATACTTCAGCGTATGGTCAATGACTAAGACACTGAAATAAGTCGCAGAGAGACCAAAAAGAATCATTAACACAAAAAGGCCGTTGACTTCACCAATTAAAAAGAGATAAAAACTCACATAAAATGTGATCGATGTCGCCGCATGAATCAGATAATAACGCCACGACAACTTGTCTTTGGCCGTGATCATCCGGGCCATCTCAAATGATGCGGCCGTTAAAAAAAATCCCACGACAATGCTAAACCAAACCGTGGGAAGCCAAATAATCGGAATAAGTACCACCGCCATAACGATGGAAGTGAGGGCTCTTTTTTTCATAATTCTACCGTCCCGAATCGTCGGTCTCTCGACGCATAAAAAGCAAACGCTTTTGCCAGTTCCTCTTCATCAAAATCCGGCCAATACGTATCGGTGAAATACAGTTCGGCATAGGCCGCTTGCCACAGTAAAAAATTTGATAACCGTTTTTCCCCGCTCGTGCGAATGACTAAATCCACCGGGGGTAGAGGATGGGTGTATAAATTTGACTCAATGAGGGCTTCATCAATCGCGTCCACTGAAAGTCCTGCTTGAACCGACTCTGCAATGGCCCGTGTCACGTGGACCATTTCGTCTTTAAATCCATAGTCTAAACACACATTGACTGTGAGGCCGGTGTTGTTGGCCGATTGTTTTTCATATGTGTCAATCAATTGCAGATTTTGATCGCTCAAACGGTCTTTACGCCCTGAAAAAACGACACGTATGCCGGTGGATTCAGACGAGAGTTCGTCGATTTCTTTTTTAAACCGTTTAGGAAGACTCATGAGAAAATCAACTTCTGCTTTTGGGCGGCGCCAGTTTTCCGTGGAAAACACATAAATAGATACCACTTGACACGCCGTTTTTTCTAACGCTTTGATGATTTTTTTAAGAGCTTTCGCCCCTTCCACATGACCTTGCGTTCTCGGTTTTTTATGCGCCTTGGCCCACCGCCCATTGCCATCTAAAATCATGGCTACATGTGTGGGGGTGTTTGTTTGCATATTAACCTCTTTCATACGTTCATATTATACACGAAGTCTTAAGAATTCAAAGATGAAAAAAACCACCCGAAGGTGGTTTAAACACTCATTAATTCTTTGTCTTTGTGGGTGATTTTTTCATCGACTTTTCCGACAAATTGGTCGGTCAGTTTTTGCACATCGGCTTGATAGCCTTCCGATTCATCTTCGGAAATTTCATGATTCTTTTCGGCTTTTTTAATTAAGTCGTTGGTGTCTCTTCGGATATTGCGGATGTTGACTTTCGCATCTTCTCCGACTTTTTTGGTTTCTTTGACTAAGGCTTTACGGGTTTCTTCGGTGAGGGCCGCAATGACAATACGGATTTGATCGCCTTCATTTTGCGGGTTCACATTGAGATGTGCCTCAGAAATGGCCCGTTCAAATTCTTTGGTTAAGGAACGGTCATACGGTTTAATGAGGAGTTGATTGGCTTCCGGCACTGTGACATTGGCAATTTGCGTAATGGATGTGGCGACCCCGTAATAATCCACATACACGCCATCTAACATTTGGGGATTTGCGCGTCCGGTACGAATTTTGGCCAGTGCATGCATAAGATGCTCAATCGCTTCTTCCATTTTCATTTCACACTGCATTAAGGTTTCTTCCATGATGGATGCCTCGACTTATTTAATGTGTGTACCGATGGGATCTCCCATGGCCGCTTTTTTAATATTGCCTGGAATGTTCATGTCAAACACCACAATTTCGATGCCATTATCTTTACACAAGGCAGCGGCAGTAGAATCCATGACATTGAGTCCGTTTTCCAATACCTCATGATGCGTAAGTGATTCATAGCGCGTCGCACTTGCGTCGACTTTCGGATCGGCCGAGTAAACGCCATCAATGCCATTTTTGGCCATTAAGATGGTACTCGCTCCAATTTCAGCGGCGCGCAATGCGCTGGTGGTATCGGTAGAAAAATACGGATTTCCTGTCCCCCCACCGAATATGACAATCATGCCTTTAGCCAGATTGGAAATCGCTTTACGGCGAATATAGGGTTCAGCAACTTGCGGAATGTTCAAACTGGTCATGGTTCTCGTCTCAACCCCCATCGCTTCTAACGCATTTTGCAGCGCGAGGGCATTCAAGATGGTCGCCAGCATGCCCATATAATCGGCACTGGAGCGTTCCATACCCATTTCTTGCGCGGTTTTTCCACGCCAAATATTCCCACCGCCCACAATGATTCCAATTTCAAATTGGTTGAGGTCGTAGGCTGCTTTGATTTCGGATGCAATGTCACTGACACGAATCGGGTCAATGGATAACCCACCATTCCCACTCAGCGCTTCGCCTGATAATTTGATGATCAGTCGCTTTTTCGCCATAAAGAGTGTCTCCTTAAGGGTGCGTATTAGGCCGCGTTCATTTGCGCTTGAACTTCAGACGCAAAGTCTTCCGATTTTTTCTCGATGCCTTCGCCCACTTCTAAACGGACAAATGAGACAATGCTCGCGCCCGCTGCTTTGACGTGTCCGGCGACGGTTTCATCGGGGTTTTTGACAAATGGTTGATGGACTAAGCAGATATCTTTGAGCATTTTATTGAGGCGGCCTTCCACCATTTTATCGACAATAGCTTCGGGTTTACCTTCGTTTAATGCTTCCGCTCTTAAGACACTGCGCTCATGGGCAATCACATCTTCAGAAACTTGGGATTCATCTAAGTAGTTTGGGTTGTTGGCCGCAACATGCATTGCAATGTCGCGCGCAACACTCTCATCGCCGCCTTCTAAAACAACCAGTGAGGCAATTTTACCGCCCATATGGATGTATGACCCAAATACTTGCGCATCGTCTTTACTGACGCGTTGATACCGTCTTAAATCTAATTTTTCGCCGATCCGCGAAGTTGCTTTGACGATGAGGTCAGCCATGGTTCCATCTTCGACACTGATGGCTAATGCCGCTTCTAAGTCCTTCGCATCACTTTGGATGAGTTCACGACCCACTTGATCAATTAGGCTTAAAAATTCTTGGTTTTTAGCCACAAAATCGGTCTCTGAGTTGAGTTCAAATAAAATGGCGTTATTGCCATCGGATACAACACTGGTTAACCCTTCAGCCGCCACACGGCTTCCTTTTTTCGCGGCTTTAGCAATGCCTTTTTCGCGAAGGTAATCAATGGCTTTATCAATATCTCCACCGGTTTCTTCGAGTGCTTTTTTACAATCGAGCATGCCGGCACCCGTTTTTTCTCTGAGTTCTTTCACTTGTTTTGCATTTACTGCCATGGTCGTGCCTCCTTCATATCTGCATTTATTTTAACATAATTTACCGAGAGTTTTTCCCGATAAAAAGAGCGCAGAAGCGCTCTTATTTATTTCAGTAAGTCGATTAATTCTGCTTTTTTTAATTTGGAATAACCACTGTGGCCTTTTTCTTTGGCTAACGCTTTTAATTCGGCGACGCTCATGGATTCTAAATCCACTGAATCACTGGCTGGAGCTTTCGCTTCGGCTTTCGGTGCA
Organism: Candidatus Izemoplasmataceae bacterium; assembly: GCA_965659955.1. GTDB lineage: Bacteria > Bacillota_I > Bacilli_A > Izemoplasmatales > Izemoplasmataceae > JAGYII01. The sequence goes on along the minus strand of CBFHYA010000006.1, from coordinate 34,732 downwards.
GCTTCAGCTTTCGGTGCGGTTTCAGCTTTAGGTGCAGCTTCAGCTTTGGGTGCTTCTTTAGCTTCTTTAGCATTTGCTTTAGGTTCTGCATCTGCTTTAACAGCGGCGCGTTCTTTTTGAACTTTCGCTTTGGCTTCCGCTTCTTTTTGATCGCGTTCTTCTTTGGATTGGGTGACGACTTCTTCCACTTCACCACCGGCGCCTTCTAAGAGAGCGTTGGCCATGACTTTTAAGAGTAAACGAATGGAACGGATTGCATCGTCATTGGCCGGGATGAAGTAATCTAAATCGTCAGGATCACAGTTTGTATCGATGACACCATACACGGGAATCCCAAGTTTACGGGCTTCTTTAATGGCGTTAATTTCTTTGAGGGGGTCGATGATAAATACGGCTTGGGGGAGATTACGCATTTCTTTAATCCCCGACAAGAAGGCGGTTAAGCGTGCCATTTCTTTTCTTAAGCCGATGACTTCTTTTTTGGGAAGACGTTGGAAAGTTCCATCTTCTTCCATGCGTTCAATATCGGTGAGACGACGAATACTTTTACGAATGGTTTTAAAGTTGGTGAGGGTTCCACCGAGCCAACGTTTGGATACAAAATAATGACCCGAGCGAACGGCTTCTTGTTCAATCGCTTCCGCAGCTTGTTTTTTCGTACCAACGAATAAAACCTTGCCACCTTCTTTGGCGATTTCCACGAAGCGCTGATACATATCTTCGATGTATTTGACGGTTTTTTGTAAATCCAAAATATGGATTCCGTGACGGGATGTATAGATGTACGGATCCATTTTGGGGTTCCACCGGCGCGTTTGATGCCCGAAGTGGACTCCTGATTCCAGGAGTTGTTTCATTTCTACGACTGCCATTAAGGCCTCCTAATTGATTTTTTCCGCCACATGATTCATTGCTATTTAAGACCCGTAGGCTCCTTTAAACGGCTCCTCATGTGTGTGTATTTACGGCGTGATAAAGTATATCAAATAAAAAAGGCTCTTGCAAGCCTTTTTGCCTTTACTGAGTGGCTTCTTTTGGGATCATCGTCCCATAGATTTTTTTCAGCGGGGTATAAAGCCACAAAATAGTGATGAAATTGCTGGTGGCCATAATCAGTTGAAATGGCAAATCAGCCATGAGATAAACCCTTGGGTCCACGCCAGTTTGGAGCACCGCAAACGGCATAAAGATGACCCCATAGATAAATCCGCCCACCAGTCCCAATGTGGCCATTAAATAGATGTTTTCATGCTTTTTAATCAATGTGTGATAAAGCACAGGGAGTGTGGCCCACCCCAGATACATCGGTACCATGTAAAACGGATTGAACGCCCCCATGAACAAGCTATCTAAAACAACATAAACCAAAAGCATCAAGAGGCTATCACGCAGTTTAAACGTGGAAGCGAAAAGTAAAATGAGAAGCGTGGAAAATTGTACGTTTGGAATAAACGATAGCGCTTGTTCTTGAATGAGTAATAATGTGGTTAATATGGCCATCATGGCCATTTTCTTTACGTGCATGGAAGACTCCTATTCGTCTAAAGACACAGCATTCAAATCAATGATGTCTCCGTCTTTTAAAGGCAGTTGATCGATGCCATAGTTGGCTTTATTTCCGTTGACGCTGATTTCAAGATACGAGGTAACCCAGTCGGTTTCTAACTCGTTCACATGCATGAGAATGCGACCTTCAACCCCTGAAAAACTTAAGGGTTCACACGCATCACTTGGGGCATAGGAGGCATCGGCACACGCGATGTCATAGTGCCTTTCAAGTAATGTGTAAAGCGTATCGGCTTCTGTGAAATTATGATCGGCTTCTTGGACCAATACACCGGCTTCACTCAGCGTCAGTGTTAACGTCCCTGCCGAGTTCGGTTCTAAACTTAAATCATAAATAAAGAGTGCGGCGGCTAACAAGATCATCGAACCGATGGTCACCCATATTTTTCGCATGACAAACTCCTATTCGTAAGGGACGGCAGGTTGACCATTGAGATACGCTTCCAGCGCACTCAAGGCTAAAAAGCTTTGCGGGGAAGAAAACTGTCTTGTGGAATCGGGGCCGCTCGCAAAGTCATACAAGAACCCTCCTTCCAAGGTTTGCAGGCGCATCAACATATCCGGGAGACTCACACCACTATCGTGCAAGGTGTCAAAAGGGTTCTCATCCAATGCGATAAGGGCCATGATGGCGAATGCGAGTGACGGTGCGTTGTCTAAATTCACCATGCGCTCTCGCAGCGCGTTAATTAAAGGGTTAGGAGTTTCATCTTTTAAATGCATCACCGTCATCGCGAGATCATCAAACGAAAGGGTCTTGGGATCGGCGTTTTCAACGCGCGTCAGGTAAGCGGCTTCTAACGATTCATAATGGGGTGTTTCAAATAAAGCCATCATCCCGAGACTCGCTCGGAATAAAACATCCGTTTGAAAAGCATTCGCATAACTTGAGGCCGCTTGGGTCGTATTTTCACCGAGTGCTTTAAGGATCAATAAATCTTTTAATGTCCCACTTTCGCCCTCACTTGCCGCCACGTATGAAAGATTTGGGGTTTCATTCAGTAACGCTAAAGCGTGAAGCACATCGTAATTGTATTCTTCGGTAAACGCATGAACTTCTGAGGCTAAAAATAGGTCTAAACTCTCCCGCACCGCAGCGGCTTGAGCGTCCCAATACACCAGTGAAAAACGGAAGACATCCCCGTCACCCACCAAGGCGTCTGAAAAGCCAACCGAAAGTGGGACGTTATTTTTTTCAATCATGATGTAAGAACCATAGCTGGGTTGAATGGGGCCTATCGATTCAATGAAAATCCCAAATTCACTCTCGCTGTAGGCGACTTCGGATTCCCCGAAGGCATCCAGTAAAAGAGTCATCGGTTCTAAAGTTTCACCGGGCTCAAACGATAATGAGCGAACCATAGGTTGATTTCCATCGATAACGAATGTCACGAGCCCTTCTTGACTTTCAAACGCTGAAAGTTCGGATTCTAAGGCTGCTTTTTCTTCTTTTAACGTTTCAATTTGGGCCTCTAAGGCCTCGACTTTAAGGTCTAAACTTTCCGGGCTGGATGCGTTTTGACCACACGCCACCAAACTCACTAAAAGCCATCCCATTAAACCGAAAGAGAATAGTTTTTTCATGTTTAACCTCCTCATAAAAAAAACCATCCTCCTAGACGGTTTTTACGACTGACCATATATGCAAAAAAAAGCACTATAACCACCGTAAAGACTCACACCCAGGAGTACTACGTATTTCGTGATTTAGGCAGGTCTACCGGCTCGTCATCATCCTACTTTGCGGCCTTCCCATTTATCACTAAACAGTGGCGTGTCGCATTTCGTCAAACTTACGGTTGCTGGGACAGCTTTGGTCTCTCACCAAATTCCCTTTTCACCATTCGCATGGACCTAAAACGTTTGAATAAAGTATACCCCCAAAGGCTCATTTCGTCAACTTAATTCATGCTATAATAGCCCCATATTTGAGGTGATAAAAATGCGTGGATTTAACGTCGCAAACGGCTATCAAAACATTAAACTTCCAGAGCGTAAAACAAAAGCCAGCGCTGGGTATGATTTTTACGTCGCTACCCCGATTACCATTGAACCTGGTGATAAAGCCCTGGTTGAAACTGGAGTGAAAGCCTACATGGCCAATGATGAAGTGCTCAAAATATACTTACGTAGCTCAGTCGCCAAAAATCAATCCTTACAAATGCCCAACCACGTTGGAATCATTGACGCAGATTATTACGAAAACCCGGAGAATGATGGAGCCATCTTCATTTTGGTCCATAACTATGGGAATACTCCGATTCACTTAGAAAAAAACAGTCGCATCGCCCAAGGCATTTTTCAAAAGTATCTCATCAGTGATCAAGAAATCAAACCATCCAGACCCCGCGCCGGCGGATTCGGTAGTACTTAAAAAAAGTCGTCCAATGAATTTATTCACTGGACGGCTTTTTTAATAGACTTTGATAGAGGGCATTCACTTTGGTGCCATAGCTTTTCTTGGAGAATTGTTCCACACTGGATGCCACTTTGTAAGGGTCCATCGCATACTGATCAGGATCTTGGATGATGGCATGCATTAACGTAATAAATTCTTCGGGTGTGTCAAATAAAATCCCGTTTTTATTCGGTTGAATCCACGCCTTTAAATGCACGTCGCGCCAGGCAATCACTGGCAACCCGCTGGCGAGTGCTTCGATGTAGGTAAGTCCTTGCGTTTCCGTCTTTGAAAAACTGACAAAATAATCCGCCAGATGATAATAATGGGGGACTTCTTCAGGTGGAATCATGCCGGTAAATTGGACGAGATCTTTTAAACCTTCACGCAACACAAACGCTTCATATTTCGATTTATCTGGGCCATCACCAATGACCGTAAGATATACATTTTGTCCCTGTTTTTTGAGGGTGAGTAAGGCATCCAGTAACGCTTGGATGCTTTTTTCATGAGAGATACGGCCCACATACACCAAATGTGGGAATGGTTTCTTATACTGGTTTAATAGTTGAGAACGCTCAGCGTCGTTTTTTTCAGGGGTAAATGCAGCTAGATCAATGCCGGTGGGGATGATGTGATAGGGATTTTTAAATCCATATCCTAAAAAGGTTTGAGCCACTTTTTCGGTGGGGAAAATGACCGCGTTCGCAAATTCCGCATAAAACAAACTGACCCATTTAAAAAAACGTTTGAGTGCACCGCTTCCTCGTTTTGAAATGAAGTGGGTGTAGTCTTCATACATCGTGTGATACGTATAGACAAACGGAATTTGATCAAGCTTTGCGACTTTGCGGGCGATGCGGCCCATGGTGATTTCTGAGTGACAGTGAATAATGTCTAGATTGAAAGTGCGTGCCTTTTTAATTTTAAAATAACTAAATAGACCAATCCGGTATTCTTTGAGCGCTTTTTTGGGTGGGCGAATCGCTTTAAAGCGAATAACGTGGTCTTCCGGTGTAGCGTTATCGTGCACATTAGTAAAAATGAAAACCTCGTGCCCTAATTGGGTGAGTTCTTCATACAAGTTATGGACGCTCACACTGACGCCATTGATTGATGGAAAATATGAATCTGTGAATAAACCTATCCGCATAGATTCCTCTACTAAGTTGACGACTTATTATAGCCTATAAAATACTGTGTGACATTAAAAAAAAGCCTTAGGACTAGCCTAAGGATTTTTCGATTAATCCATTACTTGAGTTGTTGTTTTGCGAACCAAATATGTTTGTCATAAGCGCCTTCAAGATCGTCACACATGGCAGCGGTCACCGCGTCATCCCCCGATGCATCTCTTAAGGATTGAACCGTGGATTTTAGCGCTTGATACGTTACTAAGATGATTTCAACCACTTCTTTCACATCGAAATCTTTTTCCGGCAGTTCATCGAACTGTGTGAGCGAAAGATAATCATTTAACGCAGCTGGGGCATAAACATCCAGCATCCGCATCCGTTCAGCCACTTCATCGTACTGCGTAAAAAATTCGTTGTACATGTCTTCTAGGGCTTCGTGGACCGGAACAAAGCGGGGCCCTTTAACGTTCCAGTGTAAGTTGTGAAATTTCGTGTTAAGGACAGCTAAATCAGCAACAAGTTGGCGCATAATGTCTAATTTATTCATGAGAGTCTCCTTTAAAACTAAGATACTCTCATTATATTGTAATCATTACAATTTTGCAAGCTTTCGCGTTTATGATGATTGTCCGGCGCGCGCCTTTTTGATGTTCTTTTTGAGCTCGTTTTCCGCCCGAGTGAAATCCACTTGGCGGGCTCTGTTTTCTTGGATTCTGATATCTCTGAATGTTTTGAGTGCTTCCAAAGCCGCTTCTTCGGTTTTTCCGACATTCGCTTCTTGGGCAATGACGGTCGCATCATTGTTTGAAAACTCCAATTGACCATTAATTACCACCACATAAAGCGTTTGAGATTTACTGATCAATTTAAGCGTCGCATATTCCATCGCCGCAATCACAGGAACGTGATCGTTAAGCACCGCAAAATCCCCCGAGGCACTGGAGTGCACCACGAAGTGATCAATCGCTTCTTGAAATTGAACGCCGGCGGGAGATATTAAGGAAAATTGCATGTTAACCTTCTAAGGTTTTGGCTTTGGCTAAAACATCATCGATGGATCCGACTAAACGGAAGGCATCTTCAGGCACATCGTCATGCGTGCCCGCTAAGATCTCTTTGAATCCACGAATGGTCTCAGCGACTGGGACGTATGATCCTTTTTGACCGGTAAATTGTTCGGCCACGTGGAAGTTTTGGGATAAAAAGAGTCGGACGCGGCGTGCGCGGTGGACGAGCAGTTTATCGTCCTCTGAGAGTTCATCCATCCCTAAGATGGCGATGATGTCTAACAGTTCGTTGTATCGTTGAATGGTCATTTGGACTTCACGGGCAATTTGGTAATGCTCATCCCCGACGATTTCGGGTTCTAAGGCCCGGGATGTACTTTCGAGTGGATCCACCGCGGGATAAATCCCTTCTTCCGAAATCTTCCGGGAGAGGTTGGTGGTCGCATCTAAGTGCGCAAAAGTCGTCGCGGGAGCAGGGTCCGTGTAGTCATCGGCCGGTACATAGACCGCTTGAATCGATGTGATGGACCCTTCTTTCGTGGACGTAATCCGCTCTTGAAGTTTCCCCATGTCAGTCGCAAGAGTGGGTTGATATCCTACCGCTGAAGGCATCCGGCCCAGTAAGGCAGATACTTCAGATCCAGCTTGAGTAAACCGGAAAATATTATCGATAAAGAGCAACACATCTTGTTTTTCTTCATCTCTAAAATGTTCGGCCATGGTTAAACCGGTTAGTCCGACGCGCATTCTAGCGCCTGGGGGTTCATTCATCTGACCAAACACCATGGCGGTTTTTTCAATAACACCGGAATCCGTCATTTCGTGATAAAGGTCGTTCCCTTCACGGGTCCGCTCCCCAACACCAGCAAAGACCGAAATCCCTCCGTGCTCTTGGGCAATATTATGAATGAGTTCTTGGATGAGGACGGTTTTACCAACCCCAGCACCACCGAAGAGACCGACTTTTCCCCCTTTGACGTATGGGGCGAGTAAGTCAACCACTTTAATCCCCGTTTCTAAAATCTCGGTTTCACTGGAAAGATCATCCAGTTTCGGGGCAGTCCGGTGAATCGGCATTCTTTTGACAGATTTTGAAAACCCATCTTTATTATCGATCGGGTCACCCAACACGTTAAAGATACGGCCGAGGGTTTCTTTACCCACTGGGACTGAAATTGCTGCCCCTGTATCGACGACGGGCATACCACGTTTGATTCCATCGGTGGAATCCATGGCAATGGTTCTAACGACATTATCCCCAAGATGAAGCGATACTTCTAAGGTGAGATCAATATCGACCACCCGTGATTTATCGTCCATGTTGGATATTTTGAGTGCGTGATTAATTTCGGGGAGTGCTTCGTCAAACGCCACGTCAACGACGGGACCCATGACTTGTAATACTTTCCCTTGATTCATTAAAGCCTCCTAGTTCACAGCATTCGCGCCGCCGATGATATCGGTCAGTTCAATCGTGATGGCATCTTGGCGGGCTTTATTGTATGAGAGTGTGAGTGTATCAATGACTTCTTTGGCATTATCGGTGGCGTTTTTCATCGCCGTCATGCGTGAGGCATGTTCACTGGCTTTGCCTTCTAAGACCATGCCGTAAAGTGTATGAACCACATAATTGGGCAAGAGCATGCTCAAAGCCGTTTTTATGTCTGGTTCAAAATCGTAAATAAGTGCGGTTACTTCAGGTTTTTCGGTGTCAACATCCGGATTAAATTCGAGGGGTACGAGCGGTTTCACCGTCACATCTTGGGAGAGGGTATTGATGAACTTGTTATAGACCGTGATGATTTCATCGGTGGTGCCTTCTAAGTAATTTTTGATGAATGTATCGGTCAGTTTTTGAAAATCAATAAACTGAAAATCATCCCGAACTTGAATGGGTTCATCTTGAACCAGTTGATACCCACGTTGTTTGGCATAATTGAATGCCTTATTGCCAATGGCCGCGACCGATATTTGAGACGCGTCGTATTGATGCTTCTTGATGTAGGTTTCAAAGGCTTTGAAAACATTCGCATTGTAAGGACCGGCTAAACCCCGGTCAGAGGTAATTAAAATGAACGTTGAGTGTTCAATCGAGCGTGGTTCTAACATCGGATGTCTTAGATCCGGGTCTTCGTTAAAAATGCGTGATAAAATCGTTTCGAGTTTTTCGGTGAGGGGGCGGTACGCTTTGATGGTTCTTTCGGCTTTTTTCAGCTTGGAAGCACTGACCATATGCATCGCTTTGGTGATTTGCGATGTTTTTTTCGTGCCATCAATGCGTTGCTTAATGTCCCGCATGTTCGCCATAGCGATTCAAGCCTCCTTAGTTAAAGTTAGACAAAAGCCTTGACGGCTTTTTCCATGACACCGTTCATTAAATCAGCATCAGGCAGTACTTTTTCTTTACGGATGGTTTCTAAACATGCTTTTCCGTCTTTGTCTTGGTCAAAAGTCGCATGCAGATGAGTCTCAAACCGGCCGATATCTTCGACTTTGATGTCATCTAAATACCCTTTGGTGAGCGCGTAGATGGATACCACTTGTTTTTCTACATCCATGACTTCATGTAAGCCTTGTTTGAGGATCTCAACGGTCCGTTCCCCGCGGGCGAGTTTCTTTTTCGTGGTCGCATCGAGGTCTGAACCAAATTGGGTAAAGGCTTCGAGTTCACGGTAACTGGCGAGGTCAAGTCGCAAGGTTCCTGAGACTTTTTTAATTGCTTTAATTTGCGCGGATCCCCCAACGCGTGAGACGGAGTTCCCTGCGTTGATGGCCGGGCGGACCCCACTGTAAAAGAGATTGCTTTGGAGGAAAATTTGACCGTCAGTGATGGAGATAACGTTAGTCGGAATATACGCCGCAATGTCCCCCGCTTGGGTTTCAATGATGGGCAGTGCCGTAATCGAGCCACCCCCTAAATCATCATTGAGTTTGGCAGCCCGCTCTAAGAGGCGTGAATGAAGATAAAAGACATCCCCGGGGAATGCTTCACGGCCGGGTGGGCGTCTTAAGAGTAATGAAAGTTCACGGTAGGCAATGGCGTGTTTGGTGAGATCATCATACACAACCAACACGTGTTTACCTTCATACATAAATTCTTCGGCCATCGTGACCCCCGCATACGGCGCTAAATATAAAAGCGGCGAAGGTTCCGATGCACCCGCTGAGACGATGGTGGTATATTCCATGGCCCCATAGCGTTTTAACGTTTCTTGAATGCCGGCCACGGTGGATTCTTTTTGACCGATGGCGACATAAATACAAAAGACATCTTTGCCTTTTTGATTGATGATGGTATCTACAGCAATCGAGGTTTTACCGGTTTTCCGGTCCCCGATAATCAGCTCACGTTGACCCCGTCCGATGGGCACTAAAGCATCTAAGACTTTAATCCCTGTTTGCAGAGGTTCTTCCACAGATTTACGGGTCATAACACCTGGGGCTTTTTTCTCTAAAGGACGAGTTTTCTTAATGGGAATACTACCCATTCCATCAATGGCTTGGCCGAGTGGGTTGACCACGCGCCCAATCAATTCTTTACCGACGGGAACTTCTAAAATGCGGCCTGTGGTTTTCACCGGGTCGCCTTCTTTAATCGCAGTGGATTCATCTAAAATGATGACCCCCACGTGATCTTTTTCTAAGTTTAAGGCCATGCCGTAGATATCATTATCAAAGGCGAGGAGTTCCCCGCTCATGGCATTGTCAAGACCGTGCACTAAGGCAATTCCATCTCCCACACTGACGACCGTACCGACAGAATCGGTTTGGAGGTCTTTTTCGAAGGATTGGATTTGCGCTTTAATGAGGTTGCTGATCTCAACAGGATTAATTTTACTCATAGCGTCACCTGCTTATCGTATGTTTGAGTGTGTCATACATGGTGGATGTTGATGCATCAAATACTTTATCGTCATAGGCAATTCTTAAGCCCCCCACCATCGCGGGGTTCACTTTAATGTTGAGTGTCGGTTCTTTGAATCGTTTTTTAAACGATTTGATGAGTGCCTTTTCTTGTTCACTGGAAAGGACGTGGGCGGTTTCCACGTGAATAACTTTTTCTTGAGATAAGGTTTCAATGACGGCAAAAAACGCCTCCAAAATAGACCCTAAATCGCCCATTCGGTGATGATGGTTCAAAACATCCACAAATTTTAAAATGAGTGGATGATCGGTTACTTTTTCAATGATCAAACGAATCGCTTGATCGGAAACTTTCGGATGGGTGAGAAAACTTTTTTGACCGGTAAACCCGTCATGAAGTCCTTTGGCAATATCTTCGACCGCGTCTAATTCATTCGCTTCTAAAGCGAGATCAAATAAGGCGCGAGCATAGGATTCATGCACACTACTCATGATGGCTGACTTCCTCAATCGCTTCGTCAATCAAAGCCATGTAGGTCGCTTCATCAATTTCTTTCGCAATGACCTTTTTAGAAAGGGCCATCGCGACACTGATGATTTCTTCACGCAGTGATTTGCGCGCGTTTTCCACGTCTTTGGTCAATTCATTTTCTGCTTGCTTACGCATGTTTTCCACTTCTTCTTTGGTTTTTTCTAAAGTGTTTGTGCGTGTGTTTTCAGCTTGCTCTTTAGCCGCATCTAAGATGGCTTTAGCTTCTTCTTTGATACTTGAAAGTTCAGCTTCTGCCTTTTCTCTAAGGTTCTGTGCTTTTTCTTTGTCGGCTTTTGCGGTGGCGATGTTTTCATCCACAACGCTTTGACGGGCATCCAAAAAAGCGGTGACTTTGTCCCAAAGGAACACTTTCACCAAGGCAATCAAGATGACGGTTGCGACAAGTTGAATGAGAATTTCAATGGGATTTATGATGATCCCATTACGGACGAGATTCTCAATGGCTTCTGCCAGTCTAGAAGCAAATCCAGACATATGGACCTCCCTCTAAACTAAGTTGTAAAGATCAAAATAAAGGCAATGATGAGGGCATAAAGACCGGTGGTCTCAGCCATCGCTTGCCCAACGAGCATGGTGGTGGTAATTTTACCGCTGGCTTCCGGTTGACGCCCCACGGCTTCAGCCGCTTTACCGGCTGCAATCCCTTGTCCAATCCCAGGACCGAGTCCCGCAATCATGGCAATGCCCGCTCCTAAGAGTGCATAGGCGCGAATGAATGCTTCTGAAGTAACTTGAAAATCCATAATATAAATCCTCCTAGTGAATTTAAGTTATTTTAAGCTGGTTCCGAATCTTCTATAGCCATAGACAAGAAGATGGTAAGCAGCATGAAATACACAAAAGCTTGAATGGCTCCAAAGAACACGGTAAATATCGGGTGCAACAGCACCGTTGTGAAGACAATGTTACCCGCAGTTCCGAATATGGAAGGCCCAAAGAATGCATAGATGAGCGCACTGATGACCGCGCCCGATAAGATGTTCCCAAAGAGCCGTAAGCCCATCGCGGTTGGCGTGGATAGTTCGCCGAATAAATTAATTGGGAGTAATAACGCATTGGGGCTTGATAAATCTTTTAAGCGTTGCCATGGTTTTTTAACGATGAGACCCGCACCTTGAATGACTAAGATGGCAAAAGCCGAGAAGGCTAAGGCCACATTAATATTCGATAGCGGTGTCGCTAGACCAAATAGGTTCGCGGTATTGGCCAGAAGCAAATAAAAAAGGATTGCAAAAAGTAAAGGGGCGAAGGTCCGCCAGCGCTTTCCATAGTAATCCTTGATCAAATTATTCACCGATGATATCGCCACAATGACCATGTTTTCGAGCATCGATGGCTGATCCGTTGGTGTGAGTTTAGACACTTTACGACCCATCACAAACGAAAAGAGGCCAATGAGCCCAATGATTAAAAGACTGTGTTTTAAATTAGCCGACCAATTGAGAAAGTTCCAATCAATCGTAATAATATCACCCATGATCCATGTCCTTTCGGTGAACCCATACACTTAATAATAATACACCTTTGAAGATAAAAAAGCCGCCAAATACACTAAAAAAGTAAATGCTTTCATTCAAGTAGCTTATAGAGAGTATTAAACCATAGATGGCATAACGAACCAAATAATTACGGCGAGTCATCCAGACCCATTTCTCGGGGGTGTCTTGGTGTTTATTAAACGAGCGATAATTCATACTCGCAAGCATAACGCTCACGACACTCCCCAGTCCAAACGAAAGTGCCAGCGTAAACGCATCCACAGATTCAATGAATATTCCGATAATAAATAAGATGAGGCCAATCACAATCGTGGCGGGCCAAACGAAAAAAAATGTTTTTAAATAAGCTTCATTCATGAGGACTTCCCAAGTTTAATGAGACGGCGTATAAACTGCCAAATAGCACCAGCGCCTAAGACCACCATAAATGTCGCTGCGAGTAGTCCATTAAATTCAAACAATCCATCGAGATAGTTGCCGATGAAAAACCCAATGACTAACGCAATCAACATTTCAAAGATGAAATTCGTCGCCACCGCAATCAGTTTAAATGTGTTTTTTTGATTCATTATTTCGTGCCGTATAAACGGTCCCCGGCATCCCCTAAACCTGGGACGATGTAACTCTTCTCATTCATTTTAGGGTCGAGAGCTGCTAGGTAAATATCCACATCAGGATGGGCTTTTTGTAAGACCTCTACGCCCGTTGGACACCCCACAATTCCCACAAAGCGGATGTCTTTTGCTCCTGCTTCTTTGAGTAAGTGAATCGCCGATGTTACAGACCCTCCGGTCGCAAGCATCGGATCCACCACCAAAATGGTGGCTTCTTTCGTCGTGTCTGGCACTTTAAAATAATATTGTTTTGGCTCTAAGGTCTCTTCATCGCGGTACATCCCAATATGCCCCACTTTTGCGGTGGGTATCAATTGTTGAATGCCCGCAACCATCCCAAGCCCTGCCCGTAAGATGGGCACAATGACGACTTCTTTGGCCAACATCTTCACCGCTGTTAAAGCAATGGGGGTCTCGATTTCACCGTCGAATGTCGGTAAATCGCGCGTGACTTCATAGGCCATCAGCGCACCAATTTCATCCACCGTTTCCCGAAATAATTTCGTCGTGGTTTCTTTGTTGCGAATGATGGCAAGCTTATGATGAATCAAGGGGTGATCAAATACTTTTAATTTTCCCATAGTGCACCTCTTATTTTAATTTAACATATCCTTCACGGGCTGAAAGCTTTTTCGGTGAATCGGCGTGATGCCATGTGTCTTTAAAGCATCAATATGACCAGGAGTTGGATACCCTTTATGCTGGTCAAAGCCATAACTCGGATAGCGTTTTGCTTGGTCTTTCATCCACGCATCGCGCGTGACTTTCGCAAGGATACTCGCCGCCGCAATGGAATCCGATAACGTGTCTCCTTTAACGATGGCTTGATGGGGGAGTGGCACGAGTAAAGGCATGGCATCGGTGAGTGTGTAATCAGCCCGAAGCGTTAACGCAATCTCCGTCATCGCTTCTTGGGTAGCCCGGTAAATATTGAACATATCGATCGTCGTTTCATCGATGATTTTTATCTCATAGGCGAGGGCTTCATCTTGAATGAGCGGAAATAACATTTCACGTTTTTTCAAGGACAGCTGTTTCGAATCAAACAACCCTTGGATGGCATGATTTTTCGGTAAGATGACTCCCGCCACCACCAGGGGTCCGGCAATCGGACCGCGTCCAGCTTCATCGATGCCACAAAGTGTCTGAACGTCAGCGACATAATAATTTGGGTCAATCATCTAAAGGAACCTTCCCAAACTCACCTTCCCGGTAGCCTTTAAGTAACCGCTGGGTCAAAGCCATTTCATCATAACTATGATCGGTTTTAAAGCCTTCTTCTTGGGCGATTTTTTCGGTAATTTCTAAGGCTGAAAGGCCGGGATAAAGATGACTCAGTTTGGATTCTGGGTGGTTCATCAAACGTTCAAACAAGAAATCAAGGGCCGCCGCGTAAGGAATGATTTTATCTTTAATGGATCCAAGTATGGCCATCTTAATGCCGACGATGGGATCTTCAATTTTCGGCCACAATACCCCCGGGGTATCCAAAATGGAAACATCCCCTGTTTCCACCCATCTTAGGGCTTTCGTAATGCCTGGGGTGTTGGCCACCGCTTGGGTTTTCTTTTTTGCGAGTTGGTTGATTAATGTGCTTTTACCCGTATTGGGGATGCCTAAAACAGAGAGTCTAAGACCGCCAATTTTCCGGCGGGATGATTTCATGGTTTCAGCCACTTTGATGAGCGCTTTGACATCTTTTTCTTTTCTTGCACTTATGGCAATGGAAGGCATATCCATCGAGCTTAAGCGTGTTTTAACATCATCCAGATACGTGGCTTTCACCAAGTCTTTTTTATTGATGACGATGAGAAATGGTTTATTGTTGAAGGTTTTTTTCAAGGTGGGATCTAAGGTTGAAAAGGGCGCTCTTGCATCAACCACCCACAAAATCACGTCAATCGATTTGAGCATACTTTGGTGACGGTTCCTCGTTTTGGCCATATGGCCGGGGTACCAATTGAGACTCATGGTTGAACCGGTCCGAAGCGCTCAAAAGGGCGCAAGATAAATATCACATGGCCGAAGAAAGCATCCGATTCAATAGCGCCTAAGGCTCTTGAGTCGGTGGAATTCGTCCGGTTATCACCGAGGACATAATACTCGGTATCCGATAGCGTCAAATCACAAATAGGTCCGCCATAACAAAGCGTTTGGACGTCACCTAAATACGCTTCATCAAGCACGGTACCGTTGACATAAACAGCCCCCGATTCGATGGATACGTTATCCCCAGGGAGTCCCACCACACGTTTCAAGAAGTATTCACTTTCGACTTGAACCACCACCACATCACCATACGTTAATTGATCCATCGCATGGGAAATGATGACGTCGTCTTGATCGAAAAAGTTATCATTCATACTGCTGCCGGACACATTGGCTAGGGAAAAGAAAAACGTATTGAGTAAAACATAAACCATGCCGATAAATGTCGCAAATTGGACATAATCCATACGACTATGGATGCGACGGAGCTTACGCAGTTGTTTTTTTTCATTCATCGGTTCATTCATAATCGATTGAGCTCTTAAAACACTCGGAATAATGAGTAAGGTTAAAAAGACCACCAGCGTGTAGTAAAACGATAGATCTTGAATGAGGGGAACCGTATCTTGAATCCACGGGCCAATGCCAGGGACTTCTGAAAAGGTCGTATGACGTAACGTGTTAAATGGTGCATAACGGGGGGCCACCCATTCGGCCACAAACATCACACTTAAAAAAAGAACGGTTTTAATTAACGTTCGAGTGATTTTGCGCGTGGATTTTTTAACGGGTTTACTCGGGATGTATTCTTCCAAAGGGTTGACCTTCTTTCTACGTTTCATTTTACACCATATGAATGCGAATAAAAAAGGTCATGGCTATGACCTTTTTAAATTCCGCGTAAACGTTCGATAATTTCTTCTGCTTCTTCTTCAGTGACTAAAACATCTCTCGCTTTTGACCCCACATTTTCACCAACAATGCCGGCAGATTCTAAACTAGAGACAATGCTTTGCGCCCGGTTAAAGCCTATATTGAAATTTTTAATGATTCGGTTCATGGAGGCTTCCCCTTGACCGATGACGAATTTGGCTACATCGATCAACAGTTCATCATTTTGGAACGTATTGATGGCTTTTTCAATGAGTTCATCGGCGGTGAATAAATAATCAGGGGTGCGTTGATTTTTAATAAATTCGGTGACGGAATCAATGTCTTCATCGGAGACAAAAGCACCTTGTAAGCGACGTTTGTTTTTTCCGTTGACCATCAACAACATATCGCCTTTGCCGATCAGTTTTTCGGCACCGGCACTATCTAAGATGGTTTGGGAATCGATGTGAGACGCCACTGAAAATGCGACCCGTGTGGGAATGTTTGATTTAATGGTTCCTTTGATGACGTCGGTGGAAGGACGCTGTGTGGCGACGAGTAAATGAATCCCGGCGGCTCTGGCTTTTTGGGTTAGGCGCATAATGGATTCTTCCACAGCTTGTGAAGCCACTACCATGAGATCGGCAAGCTCATCCACCACAATCACCATATACGGTAAAGCTCTAGACGCTTCTTCGTTATAGCCCACAATATCTCTGACTTTGCTTTCAGCAAACATTTGATAGCGGCGTTCCATTTCATCGACGGCCCATTTTAATGCGGCCGTGGCGGCTTTCACATTAGTGATGACGGGGGTGAGTAAATGCGGCAGTTCATCATAACTGGAAAGTTCGACCATTTTCGGGTCTATCAAAATCATTTTGAGCTCTTCGGGGGTATGTTTAAGCAATAAACTGACTAAAATCGTGTTGATGTTGACCGATTTACCCGATCCGGTTTGACCCGCAATCAATCCGTGCGGCATCGCTTTAATCGATTCGACAATGGTGAACCCATCGATGTCTTGACCGAGGGCGACGGTCAGTGGGTCTTTCGCATTTTTAAACACATCTTTTTGAATCAAATTCGCAAAGTGCACGGTTTGGCGAATTTCATTCGGCACTTCAATCCCCACGGTCGATTTCCCAGGAATTGGGGCTTCAATGCGGATTTGTTCGGCCGATAGATTCATTTTTAAGTTATCTTGAAGCTGGGTCACTTTACTGATTCTCACGCCACTATCTAACACGACTTCAAAGCGTGTAACCGTCGGTCCATACGTATACGAATGGACGTGGGCACCCACCCCAAACGCTTCAAACGTATGGTCGATGGCGGTCTTTTGACGTTCTAAAGATTCTTTTGGATCGGTTTTAACTTCTGGAGGGATAGAAAATAAAGAGACGGGAGGAAGTTCATAAGGGGCTTCTTTTTTTACCGGTTTTTCTTTCGGTTCATCCGGTTCTTCGGGGACAAAATCAACCCGCTCCTCTCCCGGTTCAACGGACACCACTTCGGGTTCTTCTTCGGGCTCTTTGGCTACAAATGCCTGACTTTCAGGGATTTCTTCATCTTGTTCGATAAAATGTTGAATGTGCGCATCTAAAGGCGCATCTTTGGGAATGCCTAAGTCTGTTTCATGCAGGGTATTTGTATCAGAATCCCCTGGAGTAGATTCTGTCCAAATCGCAGACTGGCCGGGTTCTTTATGCATTTTCCGGTCTTGGTCCTCTAAGGCTTCGGAGAGATTTTTTCCGCTGACCACATCAAATTCTGGGTACGCTGTCCCATATTTTTTAATGCGTTCTTCATTGGTCATTTTAGGCTTGATCCTAAACGGATCGAGTTTGTCCATATTGGTCGTTGATTTTTCCATGATGGGAATCACAACTTCATCTTTCACATGCGTCCCAAAAATGGGCGACACAAAACGATCTTTTTTATAGACTCTTTTTTCTTCATCGGTCAGGATATGAAAGATTTTAAATGGCGTATCATCCGGCGTTCTCTCGAACGGCGTTTTAATGAATTTTCGTCTGAAGCGTAGCACCAGCATTCCTCCCTTGACGCGCCTCAGCAATGAAATGCGTGATCATGCCAGGCGACTTGTAAAACGGATCAATATACGTTTCTTTGAGTTCATCTTTGACATAGTATAAAACACTTGGGACCCCGTAGATATTTAAATGATTCGCTAGAACAGGGTGCTTTTCCCGTTGCACATAATAAAAATCTATGTCTTCAAACACCGCTTCAAGCCGGTCTAGGTACGGTTCAAGCCGGTGACAATCAGGACACCAAGACGAATAAAAAATGACGACGGTTTCAGTGTGTCCGATTTTGAGGGCGCGTTCATAATCATACATGGTATTAAGCGTCCTCATCGTTTAAATCCTCATCCAATCGTTTAATTTCACGTTCGACTAAATCATAATCAATGGTCTCATCAAAGACACTCTTGGAATAAACACGGCTGGTTTCTTCCGCAACAACGGCGAGCATCGTTTTGGCTATTTGCCGGTTCAAGGTTGAAATGCTCGTCTTGATAACCAATTTACGGAACCAAAAAACTGGATTAAACGCATTAATGACACCGAGGGTGGCTTCAATGCCTTTGCGGGTCCGTTTGTCACTGACAATTTTCATCCATTTTTGATTGTCGAGTTTTTTCTTAAAGTCCACGAGTTCCATAAACCGAGTCACTCGGACATGTTTAACATTTTTAAACAAACCTTTATTTAAGGTCTGGGCAATCCGGTCATGGATATAATCATCCAGTTGTAAAAGTTCATCCACCGAGAGTTCCATCATCGGATATTTAGACGTCGGATAATAATACGTCGCAATCGTCTCAGTCAAATCTTTAGATGCGGTGACAAAGGCGTCAAAAAACCCATCATCTTCTTGGGCCAAAAGCATCTGTTCTGTGCTCTTTTTTAATGCTTGTTTAAGTTCGGCTTCTTCCATGGGGTTTTGCGCATTGAGGCGAGGTTTAATCCTCAGTCCACGGACAAAAAAGACCGTGTAAAGTAAGGTGAATAACACCATCCCAAACACGAGACCCACCGCAAAACTAATGAGCGTTGATAGTTCAAATATCATGGAAGCCTCCGCGACTCAAATTATATCACAATCGCCCATTTCACTTTTTGCCAGCATTGCCTCAAAACCGGGCCTATGCGATAATAGCCCAAGAGGTGAAATGATGCAGAAAAAATTGATTGCGCTCGATCTCGATGGCACCCTTCTTTATGACTGGGAAACGCTCAAAGATGAAACCCGAGATTATTTACTCAATGTTCAGGCCCAAGGCCACACGATAGTCATTGCGACGGGAAGGCCCTTCCGCAGCAGCGATCATTTTTATGATGCACTTAAACTTAAAACTCCACTCATCAACTTTAACGGAGGCATCATTACGTCTAAACACGACCCCGGTTTTCCCGACCAACACATTTGGTTGGATAAACCCGCTGTGCTTGATATTTTTAAACAAAACAAAGCCCTTATCACGAATGCCTTCTGTGAGATTTTAGATAATGTGTATTTACTTAAAGATGATAAAGAGCTCTATCCGTTTTTACACCTCAATGAACACTCCACGTTAACGGTGGGACCGTTTGAAGAAACATTGCCCGGTCCGACGAACGGGTTTATTGCGCTGGCGGAAAAAGGCAACGGCGATAAAATTGAAGCGTACATTGATGCGCATTATAAAGAGATTATCTTATCCAGAAACTGGGGCAATGACACCACCGATGTCATCGAAATATTTACCCCCAAA
>CBFHYA010000006.1:12177-15350 GCA_965659955.1 Candidatus Izemoplasmataceae bacterium | reverse complement strand
TTTGAGTTGTTTGTAAAAATCATCGAAATTGTAATGACCCGAAGTCATTTTTTCCATCATGTTCATCATGTCGGCTTCGGACACATTTTCGCTGACTTTATCCACGAGTGTTAAGACATCGCCCATGCCTAAAATGCGTTCGGCGATGCGTTCGGGGTAGAAGGCTTCTAAATCTGTGGCTTTTTCACCAACCCCCATAAATAGAATCGGTACTTCCGTGACGTGTCTTAAAGATAAGGCCGCACCGCCTCTTGTATCCCCATCAAATTTGGTTAAAACAGCGCCCGTTAAAGATAAGTGATCGTGGAAATGTTTGGCCACGTTGACCGCATCTTGACCGGTCATCGCATCCAACACTAAGAAAGCGTGGGTGGGTTTCACCACTTGATGGATGGTTTTGATTTCATCAATCATCGCTTCATCGATATGTAAGCGTCCAGCCGTATCAAAAATGATGGTATCTAAGGCATGCTCTTTGGCATACGAGAGCGCATGTTTAGCAATTGTTTCTGGTGCAACCTCTGTACCTTCTTCAAAGACAGGAATATCTAAAGAGGCTCCGAGTGTTTTGAGTTGGTCAATGGCGGCTGGACGGTACACATCCAGCGCCACCAAGAGTGGTTTTTTCTCGTGGTGTTTGCGAATATAACTCGCCAGTTTTGAAGCCGAGGTGGTTTTCCCAGATCCTTGTAACCCCGATAAAATAATCCGGGTTTCTTTGGCATCTGGGATGAAAGGCGTTTCTTTGCCGCCCAACATTTCGGTCAAATTATCTTTGACGACTTTGATGACTTGTTGGGAGGGATTTAAACCTTTTAAGATATGCGCACCCAGCGCTTCTTCTTTGATTTTGGCGGAAAAATGTTTCACCACATTGAGGTTCACATCGGCTTCTAAAAGCGAAAGCCTTATTTCTTTAAGCATGCCTTCAATGTCTTTTTCGGTGAGTCTTCCTTTGCCGGACACCCGGCGCAAGGCCATTTGAATTTTACTGGAAAACGAATCAAATGCCATTACATCACATCCTTCAGTTGATCAATCAGGGCTTGTTGTTTGGTAGTAAGCTCGGTCGATTCAAGCGAATCAATGAGTGATTCTTGAGCTTTAACCCGCTTTAAAAACCCGAGCGCGTTTTCCGCGTCTTCAAGTTTTTGGATGGCTTTTTGTAAATGATCCTGCACTCCTGAGCGGGTAATCGATAATGCATCCGCAATTTCAGACAGGGATAAATCATTGCTGAATGTCGCTTCGGCGATCGTGCGTTGTTTGTCGGTAAGCAAAGGATGATACAGATCATAAAGTTGACTCAGATAGACCAGTTTTTGAGCATCCATTAAAACGTCTCCCCCAGCCACCCAGCTAAGTAGCTATCCATATCAAAGGGCTCTAAATCTTCAAGTGCTTCACCCAAACCCACATACCGAATGGGAATGGCGAACGCATCAAAAATGGAAAAGACAATTCCACCTTTGGCCGATCCATCTAACTTCGTCAAGACAATTCCATTGAGATCTGCCACCTCGTGAAAAACCTTTGCTTGCGCCATCCCGTTTTGACCGGTCGTCGCATCTAAAACCAACCACCGCTGATGGGGCGCACTCGGTTCAAAGCGTTTGACCACACGGACCATTTTATCGAGTTCTTGCATGAGGTTTTGTTTGTTGTGTAAGCGTCCTGCGGTATCAATGAGGACTTTTTCAATGCCGTTTTCTTGGGCTTTTTGTAAGCCTTCATACACCACACTGGAAGGATCAGATCCTTCGGCTTTGGCGTAAAATGCACACCCGGTACGCTCTGCCCAGATCTTAAGTTGTTCCGTCGCACCCGCCCGGAAGGTATCACCGGCAATCACCATGACTGAATGACCGGCTTCTTGATAACGGTGAGCGAGTTTCCCAATCGTCGTCGTTTTACCTACCCCGTTAACACCCATGATGAAATGGACTTCCATAGATGCATCACCATCGGTACTCGGGATAATATAACGACTTCGCATGAGTTCAACGAATGTTTCTTTGAGCGTTTCTTCACTATTGACTTTGGCTTTCTTAACCGCTTTTTGTAAGGCTTCAGAAAGACTGAGTGCCGTGTTTAATCCGGTATCTGACAAGATGAGGGCTTCTTCGAGTTCTTCATAGAACGTCTCAGCAATCGGCCACGTAAAAAGCGCCCGCAAGTTCTCATTCGAAGCGGCCGTTTTTTGTAAGCCCAGTTGATATTTTCGGGCTTTGAGTTTTCCTTTTTTCGTTTGAAATAATGATTTAAATAGTCCCATAATCAACCAATTATAGCATATAAAAAAACCCTATAAAAAAGGAAAATCCGCCTCGCGGCGGATTTAAGGAAGGGGATGTGTGAATAATATAAATTATTCACCATGCTATGTAAGGGATAAGTCTACAATCTCTCGATTGCTCGTTAATAATAGCAAGCCTTTTAAGTGTTGTCAATTATTTATTCTTCGTTCTTTTCGATAAAAAATGGAATATAATCCGCAGCTTTTATTCCGCCTTTTTAGCTGCTTCGCACGCTTCCGCGTCGTTACACACAATGGACCCGTTATCTAATTCGACCATCGGCTGATCACAGTTTTCACAGTTTTCACCGGTCGGCTTGCCTTTTAAGATGGTCTTGCATTTTGGGAAGTTGTTACATGCATAAAAGACGTTGCCTTTATTACGACCCTTTTTAGCCACCCGTTCGACGATTTCCCCTTTTTTACAGACGGGGCAGGTGATGCCGGTGGTGACGGGCTCTTTCTTTTCTTCGCCATTGGGTTTTATGTATTTACAATCGGGATAGCCGCTGCACGCTTCAAACGTCCCGTACCTGGATTCTCTAAAGACCATGGGAGATCCGCATTTCGGACAGTTTTCACCGGTCAGTTGTGCTTCTTTTTTCTTCATTTCTTTGCTGGCTTTATCCACCAGTGGCATGAATTCATCGTAAAAGTTTTTGACGATTTTTAAGTGATCGCTTCCGGTTGAGGCAATCTCATCCAGCATTTTTTCCATTTCAGCGGTGTAATCGACGTTGATGATGGAGTCAAAGAAATCATCGAGTTTTTCCACCGTTAAAATGCCTTGTTCAGTGGGGACAAATTTCTTGTCTTCAATCGCGATGTAGTTCCGTTTTTTTAAGGTAGAAACCGTTTGGGAATACGTGGATGGCCG
>CBFHYA010000006.1:10395-12078 GCA_965659955.1 Candidatus Izemoplasmataceae bacterium | reverse complement strand
GCCAATGCCTAAAGCTTCCATCGTTTTAATTAATTTGGCTTCGGTGTATCTTGGGGATGGTTGAGTAAAGTGTTGAGACGGGGTGATTTGAGTGGCTTGAAGAGTCTCATTAACATCTAAAGGCGGTAAAATGGTGGTTTCGACTTTTTCATAATCGCCGTATACTTTCAAATACCCGTCAAACTCCAGCGATTGCGCTTTCGCATCAAAGAGCATACCGGTATTCTCTAAATCAAGCGTGGTTCCTTTGATGATGGCTGCACTCATTAAGGAAGCAACGGCCCGCGCATAAATCAAACGATAAATTTTGTATTCATCTTTGGATAAAAAGTCTTTAAGCGATTCTGGGGTTCTTGAAATATCTGTAGGACGAATGGCCTCATGGGCGTCTTGGGCGTTTTTTGATGCGGTAAATTTGGGTTTACCCACATAGGTTTTCCCGTACGTTTTTTCAATATAGTCCATGGCGGGCTTGACAAATGTTTGGGAAAGACGTGGGGAATCAGTACGCATATACGTGATAAGCCCCACGGTTTCAGAACCAAGTTCAATTCCTTCATAGAGTTTTTGCGCCACCATCATGGTGCGTTGAGACGTCATGGAGAGTTTATTCGACGCTTCTTGTTGGAGCGTGGAGGTAATGAACGCCGGTTTACTGGCTCTGGAACGTTCTTTGGTTTCATAGCGCGTGACTAAAAAATCAGGTTTGAGTTGATCAACGGCGTTGAGCGCTTCACTCTCATTGGAAAGTTTGGCTTTTTTTCCGTTGATTTTTCTCAGTTCAGCTTCAATGCCTGGGAAATCCACTTTGATTTTCCAGTATTCTTCGGGCACAAACGCTTGGATTTCTTTTTCCCGTTCGACTAAGATTTTAAGCGCCACCGATTGGACGCGCCCGGCGGATTTTGATTTGATTTTATTTTGGAGGAGTTTGGAAAGTTTAAATCCGATGATCCGGTCTAAAATTCGGCGGGTTTCTTGACTGGACACAAGATCATCATCGATCGGACGAGGATGTTTGAAAGCCTCTTCAATGGCATCCCTTGTGACTTCGTTAAAGATGACTCGGAAATATTTTTTCCCGTCGATGCCTAGGACTTCTTTTAAATGCCAGCTGATGGCTTCACCTTCGCGGTCAGGGTCCGTTGCAAGATAGATTTCATCCGCACTCTTGGCCGCTTTTTTTAGACTGGAAACCATTGATTCTTTCCCTTTAATGACGGTGTAGATGGGCTCAAATCCATTCTCAATATCAAGCCCTAAGCCGCCTGCTTTGGCAATGGCTAAATCTCGGATATGACCTTTCGAAGACATCACTTCGTAGTCCGATCCAAGATATTGATTGATGGTTTTTGATTTGGATGGTGATTCAACAATGACAAGTTTTTTCAACCAGAAATCCTCACTTTGTTATTTTTTAAACACAAAGGTCATACGGTCCCGCCCTTGCATATCTTTCTTTTGAATAATGGTGACGTCTTTGAGCGTTTTTTGAATCAGTTTACGGATGGCCTTGGCGGTATCATAGCCGTGTTCTAAAGCAATCATATATGTAGGGTTCACCATGGCTTCCACGGTTTCAAATAGTTCACGGTAATATTTCAAACCATCAGACCCCCCATAAAGCGCTTCGTGTGGTTCGTGATCTTTGACAATCGGGGCGACAGGTTCTTTATCTTTTAA
>CBFHYA010000006.1:8876-10296 GCA_965659955.1 Candidatus Izemoplasmataceae bacterium | reverse complement strand
ACCATCAGACCCCCCATAAAGCGCTTCGTGTGGTTCGTGATCTTTGACAATCGGGGCGACAGGTTCTTTATCTTTTAAATAAGGTGGGTTCGAGACAATGATATCAAATTTATCCATTTCGCCTAATGGTTCGCACATACTGCCTTGCGCAAACGTGGCTTTTACCCCTAAGATAGCTGCATTTTCTTGAGCAATGAGTAAGGCTTTTTTGGAAATATCCGTACACGTCACATCCAACGTGGGATGTTCCTTTTTGAGCGTGAGCCCAATGCATCCTGACCCGGTTCCCACATCGGCCAATCTTAAAGACTCTTTTTGAAAGAACGTATCGATGTAATCTAAGGTGTGGGTGACAAGTTCTTCCGTCTCAAAACGGGGAATCAAGACGTCTTGGGTAACTTTAAACGCATACCCATAAAAGATTTCGTGCCCAATCAAATGTTGAATGGGCACGTCTTTTTTAATATAAGCATCGACATCTTTTAAAAAGGCATGATACGCCAATTCATCCATCGCATCATCCATTTTTAAGTAATATTCTGTGGGGGTGAGCGGTCCGTGATGCATTAAGAGTTGTTTAATCGCAGACGGTTCTTTTTCATTGTCAATGGCGTATTGCTCATTGACTTGCATAATCTTTTTAAAAGAAGGCACTAATTTCCACTCAACTTCCGCTTGAGTTCTTCATCGAGTAAAGCATCGATGACCGGTTCAAGCTTACCTTCCATCACGCGGTCTAATTGTTGGATGGTAAATCCAATACGGTGATCGGTGATGCGGTTTTGGGGATAATTATAGGTTCTGATTTTCTCACTCCGATCGCCCGTTCCGATTTTACTACGGCGCTCTTCCCCGGCTTTGGCCATCTGTTCTTGTTGGAGTTGATCAAAAAGCCTCGAACGCATGACTCTTAATGCGGTGGCTTTGTTTTCGTGTTGACTTTTCCCATCTTGACAAGTGACAACGGTCCCTGTGGGCTCGTGGGTGATCCTAACGGCCGAATCGGTGGTGTTGACACTTTGGCCCCCGTTCCCACTGGAACGGTAGGTATCAATGCGAAGTTCATTCATGTTGAGTTCAAAATCAATGGCTTCGGCTTCGGGTAATACGACCACGGTCGCCGTTGATGTATGCACGCGGCCCTGGGATTCAGTTTGTGGAACGCGTTGGACGCGGTGAGCCCCAGATTCATATTTGAGATATTTGTATGGCCCATTGCCGGTGATGGAAAGCTCGATTTGAGAATACCCTCCACCCTCATTTTCAACGGCTTGGATCACTTCGTATTTAAAGCCTTGGTGTTCGAAATATTTGGTGTACATGCGGAATAAATCCCCCGCAAAAATATTCGCTTCATCGCCACCGGCGGCTCCGCGAATTTCCATGATGATGTTTTTATCATCGTTGGGGTCTTTGGGGA
>CBFHYA010000006.1:5880-8779 GCA_965659955.1 Candidatus Izemoplasmataceae bacterium | reverse complement strand
GACCAAGAGTTTTTGTAAAAGCATTTCTTGGGCTTCAATCGATTCTTTAACGGCGGGAATTTCACTGTGCGCCCAATCACGCATTTCCGGGTCTTCATCTTTGGATATTTCTTTGAGATCTGCCAGTTGATTGAGCAGTTCTTCGTAGGTCTTAGTCGCCTCCACGGTGGGTTCTAGGCTACTTAATTCTTTTGAGAGTTTCGTCATCCGTTCAATGTCACTCGCAATATCGGGTTGTGAAAGTTCGTTCTGTAAATAGTCATAGCGAGCTTGGATCGCATCAAGACGGTCTTTCATAGTTTCACCTCAGTTTCCGCACTATTATAGTATAGGGGATGGGTTTTTTCAATCAAGCAAGAAAAAGCACGCCCATAAGGCGCGCATTAAGTAATGTCAGGGATATTTTCCGATGCAGGGGTCGAACGTTTTAAGGTCTTAAAGGAACTATACGCTTTTTTAAAGAGTAAAGGAATCCCTTCCGTACTGGTGGCACCCGAACGGTTTTTTGCAATGATGATATCCACTTGGTCGGGATACTGGCTTTCTTGATTGTAATAATCATCTCGGTATAAAAACATGATCACATCCGCATCTTGTTCAATCGATCCGGATTCTCTCAAATCGGCCATAATGGGTCGTTTGTCGGTCCGATTTTCTACATTCCTTGAAAGTTGCGATAAGGCAATGACGGGAATTTTCAGTTCACGGGCCATTTCTTTGAGCGTCCGTGAGATTTCCGACACTTCTTGGACCCGGTTAGGATTGGGGCGTGAGGCACTGAGGAGTTGTAAGTAGTCAATAACGACTAGATCTAAACGTCCTTCTTGAGCCAGTTTTCGGCATTTTTGACGCAAATCCGTCACTTTAACCGTGCCTGAATCATCGAATAAGATATTTAGCTTTGAAAGTTTGGTGGAAGCCAGTGAGAGTTGTTCCCACTCAGCGGTGGATAAATCGCCCATTTTAATCCGTTGAGACATCACACGGGCTTCACTGGATAACATTCGGGCCACCAATTGTTCCACGCCCATCTCCAGAGAAAATACCGCCACATGGGCTTCTGAATCAGCTTTAGCGACGTTGGTCGCAAGGTTTAAAGCAAAAGCAGATTTCCCCATTGACGGACGCCCCGCAATGATATAAAGTTCTTCACTTTGTAACCCTAAGGTATAATCATTGATCACTTCAAACCCGGTGTCTAATCCCGTAATTTTTCCATCGGCCAGTTTGGCCGCTTCGGTTTTGGCAATGACATCTTCCGTGATGGTGCCAATTTTGACAAACCCACTGGTTCTACGTGAAGAAGCCACATCAAAAATCCGTTTTTCAGCTTCATCAATAAAGCTGGCCATATCGGTCGCTTTGAAACCTTCTTCGGCGATTTGTTTACTCGTTTCAATCATCTGACGGATGATTGATTTATCTTTGACCGTATCGATGTAATACTCAATGTTAGCGACCGAAGGGGTCGTATCTGAAAGGGCAAAAATATAGTCTTCACCCCCCGCTGAAGCGAGGAGTTCTCGGGTGGACAAATAATCGGCCAATGTCCGGTAATCAATCCGAACGCCTTGTTCAAACATATCGATCATGGCTTCATAGATGATGCGGTGACGCAATACATAAAAATCTTGGACTTCTAACTTGTCCACGATGGTTTTGATGACAGACTCTTCTAAAAATACCGCACCGAGCACGGATTGCTCCGCTTGCTCGGCTTGAGGCGGAATGCGTTCTTCCATCATTCTTCAGTCACCATCACTTCAAAGGTTGCTGTCACGTCTTTGTGCAGTTTAATTTCTACTTTATACGTCCCTAATGACTCGATTTTTTCGGCCAATTGGATTTTTCGTTTATCCAGGGTAATATCATGTTGATCTTTAAAAGCATCGGCAATCATTTTGGTGTTAACCTTGGCAAATAATTTTCCGGTTTCGCCGACTTTAACCGGCAATTTAATGGCTCTAAAATCAATCCGCTCTTTGAAGGCTTTCGCATCGGCGAGTTCTTTCACTTCGTCGGCTTTTTGTTGAGCTTGTTGAGCTTTGAGCGCTTCAATGTTTTCATCGTTTGCGGGTTTGGCAAGTTTAGAACTGATTAAATAATTCCCATACCCCGCGGCCACTTCGATGACTTCATCTTTACGACCTTTATTTTTCACATCTTTGAGGAGAATCACTTTCATCTTTTCACCTTCTTCATCAAATGCATCCAACGCTCCAATTAAAGTGGCTTTGACATCTTTGACATGGGCGGCTTCGATTTGGGTGGCTGCGTTATTCAAATGGCCCCCGCCACCAAGTTTTTCCATCATATCTTGGACATTAAACCGGTCCACACTGCGGGCGCTGATGCCTATTATTTTATCGTTTAGTCGGCCGATTGTAAAACTGGCTTCAATATGGCTGATTTTTAGTTGATCATCGGCAATCTTAGCGAGCATCGTGCGGTCAATGATTTCTTGATTGGGAATGGTAACGACGGAGTAACGACCTAAAAAGACTTCGGCACTGGCCACATATTTCGCTTTGAGTTGAACAACACCAGCGGGTTCTCTTAATATATTATTGATTTTTAGGGAGTCTGCACCGAATGAGCGTAATAACCCAGCCGCTTCATAGGTCCTTGAACCCGTGCGGTACAAGAAATTATTGGTGTCGACGATAATCCCTGACAGCATAATCGTCGCTTCAAGGGGTGTAAGACCGGCACTGGGTTGGAATACTTTCAACATCTCCACCACGAGCTCAGACGTGGATGAGGCGTACGGTTCTAAATACATAAACTGCGCATTAATAAGCGCATCATCGAGTAAGCGGTGGTGGTCGATGATGGCGTAGCGCTGAAAGGTTTGAATGAGGCCGGTTGAGAGTAGTTGGCCTTCGGAATGGTGATCGAC
>CBFHYA010000006.1:2655-5781 GCA_965659955.1 Candidatus Izemoplasmataceae bacterium | reverse complement strand
GTGGTCGATGATGGCGTAGCGCTGAAAGGTTTGAATGAGGCCGGTTGAGAGTAGTTGGCCTTCGGAATGGTGATCGACCAAAATGAGTAAAGCATCTTGGTGGGAACCAGTCATCGCCTCATGGGGCGCAATAAAGACATCTTTGAGCGCGCTATCTTGATCCATGAGAACGAGTATCTTCCGGACGCTTTCAGTTACATCATACACATCCAAGAGGATTTTTACTTTTTTTTGCATGGCTTCGGCCATTTTGTAAATCCCCACCGAAGCCCCAAGAGCATCGGTATCGGCGTGCTGATGCGGGGCAATATAGACTTCTTCGACTTGGTCCATTAAGCGCGCCAGTTTTTGAGCGTGAATTCGGGCCGCAATCCGGGTTCTTTTTTCATGAATTTGCGGATTACCCCCGTAATATTTGAGGGTTTCACCTTCTTCATTCACGACGATTTGGTCGCCCCCCCGCGTAATTGCGGTATCCATCGCTTGATCGGCAATGCTTGAAAGTTCATCAAACGGAATCGATGCCAAGGCTAAGCCTCCAGAAACCGTTAATATGAGTTCTTTTTCTTGACCAATGCGGGCGATTTCTTTGAGGAAACTGAATTCCTCATCCATCGCTTTTTTGAGTTCTTTTCGGTACCCCATGACCATGGTGATGCGTTCATTTAAAGTGACCACTTGGAAGTGAAAGGGTTCGGCCCACTGTTCAATCGCCCCCAGCATTTCATTGATTAAGGCGTTGCGCTCTTGGCGGTCAAGCGCATCTAACGTTTCTTCAATCTGGTCGAATTGAAAATAGCCGATAAATGGTGTTTCATCGATGGTTTTTTGACGCAATAATTCCCGCTCTGTTACGGGGGATAAATATACGGTTTTGCGGTTGGGAATAAAAGCGACTTCGAATTGTTGGGCATTGATGCTCACCACGGGACGCGTTTCAGGGTGGAGTTTAATGCCTTCATAAAGTTTGGGATGAACCATTTGGAGTTGTTTGCCTTGCAAGGTCATTCCAAATAAATCGTTGACGATTTTATTGGCATAAATGATGGTATCATCGTCTTCTAAAAGTATGACCCCAATGCTGTGGTAATAAAGAATGTGGGATTCAATTTCTTTTTTTTGACGAATTTGTTTGTCTTTTGTGAGCAACCGGTTTTCTAAACGTCTCACTTGAATCGCTTGATTTTTAAAGAGGACATTCATCACCCCAAGCATGATTAATAAGACAATCGCGTTGGAGGATAACACCCAAAAAAGGACGGGTTCATCGCGGAAAACGATGCCCACCCCAAGTAGGCCTAAACCAAGAATTATAATGAGAAAGTTACTCAATTTTTTCATACTTTCCTCGTCAATTTGAGTGGGTTTATTATATCATAGTGATTGAGTCTCAATGGCCATGTTTCAAAGGTCAAGAAAGAAGGTTTAATATGAATGAACTCTTATGGATTGCGCTAGCGCTTGTCAATTTTACAGCGCTCGGTTTGATATACAAGTATTATGGTTTGATGGGGCTCTTTGCCTGGATTGCGATGAATTCAGTGATTGCCAATATCCAAGTCACCAAAACCATTGAATTTTTTGGGTTAACCGCCACGTTAGGAAACATTGCCTATGGATCCATCTTTTTAGCCACCGATGCGATCAGTGAGAAATATGGACTCAAAGAAGCCAAAAAAGCGGTCATCATTGGGTTTGTGAGCCTCTTATTTTTTGTATTGGTTATGCAAATCAGCTTGCTTTTCACGCCTCAATCTGGGGCAGTGCATGATGCACTGGCCGTGATTTTCGGGCTCATTCCACGGATTGCACTTGGGAGCTTAGTCGCCTACATCTTATCCCAGTGGTTGGATGTGTATTTATTCCAATACATTAAGAAAAAATCCCCAGATGGGAAGAAACTTTACTTACGTAATATGGCCTCTACGGCCACCTCTCAGCTGATTGATACGGCCATCTTCGTCCCCATTGCTTTTTTAGGCGCCTTTGAGTTTGCGATTGTCTTAGATATCTTTATTACCACCTATGTGATTAAACTCTTTGTAGCGATCATCGACACGCCCTTTATCTATTGGATTAAGTCGATGACGCCTAAGAATCAAGCGTGAACTGTTTAGTCATCGGAGACGTCAGTGTCGATACCATTGCACACTTAGATGTTCCCGTAGAAACCCAATCCACCCATTTTCCGAAGGCTTTATATGCACGTCTTGGGGGGAGTGCAGCCGGTAAGGCGCTGAATCTTGATTATTTTAATCATTCGGTTGACTTAATCTCTCGCATTGGCCAAGATATGCACGGGTCGATGATAAAAGAACACTTTTCAAAAACAGATGTGCGCACCCATTTTATTGAAACGAAAGATGCGAGCATCTCGCATTTTAATCTATTATCAAGAAACCGTGAACGGATTAGTATTTTTACATCTCATCCAGATATTAAGCCCAAACCTGATTTTAAAGCGCACCAAACCCTCATTGATGTAAGTGATCAGATATTCTTAGAACTCTCAGGGACATTTAAGGATTGGGCGCCTTTAATCGATCACCCCAATGTATGGGTCGATTTGCATGATTATGACGGATCGAATCCATTTATGGATCCTTACATCAAAGTCGCCAGTGTCATTATGATGAGTGATGCAGCGTTAAGCTTAGAAGCTTCCCACGAAATCGGCCTTTCCCTTTCCAAGACAAAAAGAGCCGTCCTCATCACACGGGGATCGCGCGGTGTGACTCTGTATGAAAAGGGAAACTTAAAAGACTTTCCCGTCCAGAATCAACTTGAACCCATCGATACCGATGGGGCCGGGGATGCCTTTATGGTGGCGCTTTATCATTATTTGAAAGAGAATTTTAAAACCGCCATTCCAAAGGCCATTGAGCATGCTGAAAAAGCCATTATGACAGAAGCGTTAGCGCCACAAAAATAAACCCCACTTACCAACCGGTAAGTGGGGTTTTCAATTAATCTTTAACGAATGGAAGTAAAGCCATATGACGCGCTCTTTTGATGGCGATTGCGAGGTCTTTTTGGTACCCTGCTTTCGTGCCAGTCACACGTCTAGGTAAGATTTTTCCACGGTCTGAAATGAAACGCTTTAACAATTCAACATCTTTGTAGTCA
>CBFHYA010000006.1:0-2556 GCA_965659955.1 Candidatus Izemoplasmataceae bacterium | reverse complement strand
ATGTAAGTAATTTTATTTTCTGTGAAAAAACATGTCTTTTTACGACGTTTACGAAAACCTTGATTTCTAGGCATACGTTTCCTCCTTAAAAGGGTAGGTCATCATCTGGAATATCGATGATAGGTTCTTCTTCTTGATAGGGTTTGGGTTCATAGTTATTTTGGGGTTTCGATTGATAATCATATGGTGAATTTTGAGAACTTGATGCGCCACTTGAGCCTTTCGGTTCTAAAAATTGCACGGAATCGGCGACCACTTCAGTGGCCGTTCTTTTATTGCCGTTGGCATCTTCATAATTGCGGGTTTGAATGCGACCTTCCACCCCAACCAAACTGCCTTTAGACAGGTATTGATTGACGGTTTCTGCTTGTCTTCTCCACGCACTGCAGTTGATAAAATCCGCTTGCTGATCCGCATCGGATTTCGCAAAGGTGCGATTGACAGCCACGGTAAAAGATACCACGGGGATGTCATTACTGGTTCTTCTCAGTTCTGGATCTCGGGTCAAGCGCCCGACTAAAACCACACGATTAATCATACAGTGCCTCCTAGCGAACGTCGCGAATAATCAAATAACGAATCACATCTTCTTTAATGCGAATGATGCGATCGAATTCTGCACGCGCCGCTTCAGTTGCTTCAACATCTAACACGACATAATAGCCTTTGGTGAAATCTTGAATTTCATACTCGAGATTTCTTAGGCCCCATTCGCTGACTTTAACCACTTTAGAATCGTGACTCGTAATGATTCCACTCAATTCTTCAATGAGGGCTTTACGAGGCTCTTCTTCTAAGTTGGGGCGAATGATGTACATAATTTCGTACTTTTGCATTCTTTACCTCCTTTTGGACATGGGCTGCATGCAAGATGCAGCAAGGATTTACGCTTTTTTAGCGCGAATATGATTATATCATACCCTTTTCAATGACGCCACTTATTTTTGGGCGGCTTCGGCGTGGGTTAAGATCGAATGAAACATCGGTTTAATGATGTGATGATCGGTCTCGTAAATTTCTAAAGATACCTTTTCATCGTGATGGGCGTCATAAAAGGCTTGAACACCGGATATTGGCACGACATCATCGGATGATCCATGAAACATTTTGATTGACCCAAAGCGCATTTCTTCAAAACGTAAAGCCGGGTTTAACGCACGCATCTTACTTTGGGCTTTTTCGGCCATTTCTGGATATTCTTCTTTACGGCTTTCTGGAGCCATATCAATCAGTGATTGATAATCGGGAGTGGTGATCACGCCGTAAAACTGATCGACTTGGTCGGTTAAAGTCAATAAGTGATACCCGATGATCCCTCCCATCGAAATGCCCAGATAATCAAACGTACCATACTGAGAAAACTTCGCTTCAAACAACGTGAGGATGTCTTGAGCTGTGGGGTGAATGATATGTGGCATCGTCATGCCCCCAATGGGGGGGGTTTTTTCTAAAAAGGGATATTCCCCACGTTCTCCGTGCATCTGCGCATCAGTCGCGACCACCACGTAGCCAGCATCAGCTAAGGGGACACCCATGAGATGCATGGATTTTTCTTTATTGCCATAAATGCCGTGTTGAACAAATATCACCCGGTTAGGATTTTCACCTTCATATACAAGATACGGAATCCCTCTGTATTTTTCTTTTTTAATCGTTACGGCCATGATCCATCACCCTTTTTAACAACATATGCAGTAAATACGCAGTCGTCCGCTCTCGAATGAACGAACGATTACCTTGTAACGTTACTTTTCGTGTGGTGGTTATGCCTTGATATTTAACGGCCATAAAAACCGTACCAACGGGCGAATCTTTGTCCGCCCCCGGGCCCGCATAGCCGGTAATCGCTCCGCATAAATCCGCCCCCGTTTGCGCATGCAAGCCTTCAACCATGGCGGTGGCCACTTCTAAGCTCACGGCGGTTTTTTCTTCGAGTAATTTTGGATCAATGCCCAAATATTTTATTTTCGATGCATCGGAATAGACAATGATACTTTCTTTGAGGACTTTCGAAGCCCCCGGAATATCGGTCAGCCTTGCCGATACCATACCCGCCGTCATCGATTCAGCCACGGCAATGGTTTCATTTAAGTCGCTGAGCCGCTTGATAAGGAGCGCTTCAAACGTCGTTTGATACGGTCCAACGATATAATCCTCAGCGCGCGTTTTAAAGGCTTGCATAGCCTTCTTGAGTTGCATTTGATCGGATGCTGTAAAGAAATACTGAATCTCACCGTTGCCTGCATAAGGCGCAATATAAACGTCTGGAAACTGCGCGTACAATCCTTTGAGGCGCTCTTCCATTTCCGATTCGCCGATGCCCGCCACTAAAAACCCATCTTCATACATGGTTTCGTTAAACGTGGTTTGAAAGAAATCTTTCACTTTAGGAAGCATTGGATTAAGTTCCACCGGCGGTCCTGGCAACAACACCACCCATTGATCGGTGGGGGTTTTAAAAATCGCGCCCGGCGCCGTGCCTTGAGGATTACCCAGGACGGTCGCTTGGGACGGGAAATAGGCTTGTTTTAAGTTGGAGTCTGACATCGGCTTTTC
>CBFHYA010000005.1:47806-57657 GCA_965659955.1 Candidatus Izemoplasmataceae bacterium | reverse complement strand
CGGATTACTCTTAGGTGATCCGCTTTCTAGCGTATCGATCATCTTATACGTATCCGCAGTAGTCTTAGCAGCCACGGGTGCTGTAGGTTTTTGTGGACTGTATAAGTTGATTGGGGTTAATACCTGCCCGCTTGAAGAACGCAAATAAAATAGACGATGGATTGATTCAAAATCCATCGTCTTTTTTTATCGCCAAAATTGAGTCATCCCAGCTTTTTCTTTTATGTTGAAGGTGATCATCTCATGCAATAAGTCATATGGGATATCTTTTTCCCAAGGAATCATCCAAAGGTATTTTGAGCGCTTCATTCCACTTGCCTTTATGGCAGATTCAAAGTGATTGAGACATGCGTGTTCAGGGGCCACCGATAGATGCTTTTTTGCCGTGCTAAACGCAATGATAAAGGTTTGACCCAAAATAAACATAGGTTGATTCCATTTCACTTCCACATGCAACGCATCAAAAGTAGCCGTAATCCAGTTAAATAATTCTTTAAGCTTTAACTGATGATTCTTATCTTCAATTTGATCGAGGTATTCTTCTAAAATAATCGAAGTCATTTTGACCTTCTCTTTCCCAAAGCTCACTGAGTCTATTGGGTTCTTTAATATACTGATTATACTTGACTTTAAACCATTCAAAAAAAGGTATTTCATGCTTGGATTATATATCGTAACGTTCTTTGCTTTCATCGTATCGTTTTTATTTGTGTGCGAGTCTTTGAATCTCACTCGTTTCTAATCGGTAGACCGTCCAACCATTCATGGGTTTAGCCCCGAGTGATAAATAAAACTCAATGCTCGGCGTATTCCAATCCAAACAGGACCACTCGACTCTACCACAATCCTCATCGATTGCCATTTGTGCAATGGTTTGAAAAAGCATTTTCCCAAGTCCTAGGCCTCTGGACGCTTTTTGAATATATATGTCTTCGATATAGATGCCCGCTTTTCCCACAAACGTGGAAAAGTGATAGAAAAATAAGGCGAAACCGACTGGGGTATCATCCACATATGCGAGTAACACACGGGCCGTTTTTTTCTCAAAGACCCAAGTCTCGATTAAAGCTTCCGAGGCCTCGACTTGATCGAGCATTTTTTCATATTCTGCCAGTTCTTTGATGAACGTTAAGATGATCGGAATGTCTTTCTGGGTGGCCGGTTGAATGGTTTTTGTCATGAACGCTCCTTTTATAAATCTCGGATATTCTGATTGGCGGCTTTTTTCATCCGGTCAAGTAAAGCTTCTGGCCACGACCCGCTGGCCAATAAATAAATCTGAGTGACGCCTTCATCATCCATCTGTCTGAGTGTGGCGTATAAGGCCTTCATAATAGAATCAAAATCATGGGTACTCCCCATCTGAATAACCGGCAATGAAAAGAGTGATTCAGCCCACTCTTTGGGCGCAATAATCTTAGTGTTTTTAGAAAAAGAGAGCGTCTTTAAATACGCAAGGATATCTTCCCAATCACCGAGTAACAGTTCGACTGCGCCTCTCGGCTGATAATGCCCGTATTTGACACCGGGTGATTTAGGTGTGCCGCCTTGATGGGACGCATAAGGTACCGGGTGTTTTAAGATGAGTTCGAGACTCGCTTGATCGATTTGACCTGGTCTTAATATTGTGACGGTTTCACCGGAACAATCCACCACAGTGGACTCAATCCCAATGGAACTATCCGCATCATCAATGATCATATCCACCCGACCATTTAAATCTTCATAAACATGCGAAAAACGCGTTGAAGAAGGGCGGCCTGAAAGGTTGGCGGAAGGAGCGGCTAACGGGACTTGAGCCGCTTCGATAATTTTAAGCGTTAATGGATGCGCCGGCATTCTCACCGCCACCGTATCCAGTCCACCCGTTACGGCATCCGGCACATGGGATTGTTTTTTAAACACGATCGTCAGGGGACCTGGCCAAAAGGTGCGCATTAAAGCGTGAGCCTCTTTTGAAATCGATGCGGCAATGGTTTCAACCATGGCGGGGCTAGCCACGTGTAAAATCAGTGGATTATCCGATGGACGCCCTTTGGCCGCATAGATTTTTTCTATGGCGCTTGCATCGAACCCATTTCCCGCTAAACCATAGACGGTTTCAGTCGGAACCACGCAAAGTTCCCCGTTGTTTAAACGGGTCCCAATGTGTTGAATAACGTCTTTAGTTAAAGATTTTGAAGGGTAAATATCGGTTTTTTTCATCATGAATAAGTGTATCACACTCACTTACGATGTCTCTTTGATTCCATAAAAAAAAGCTTCCTGCGAAGGAAGCTTTAAAGATGTGTTATGACGGTTGGAACGACCCAAATAAGACGAGCCATGTAAGTAAGGTTTTGGCCACTAACGATAAAATGATGTAGCCGCGTTCACCGTATAAGTAGTTTTTGAATTTCCCAATGCCTTTGTATTGGAGCCACATGTTGACAGGGAATGTGTTAAAAGCAATGAAATACGTCGCTAAGATGGCCCAAACAAATCCAGGAACCGCATCTAAGTTCGGGTTGACGCCAATATATAAAGCAATCGCAACCCAGGGTGCAAGTCCGATGATTGATCCAAAGATAAATGGAAGCCAATTGGTTTTAGCTTTGGTTTTATCTTTACCACCGTTTAAAAGTTCCATGTCAAGCCCAAACAAGTTCATCGCCGCATTAGCAAGCGCAATGAGTGCAAAGACTGCAATGTCTCTGACACCAAATAAGGCCGAAATCAGCACGATCATGAGTGATGAAGACAATGCGTATTCATACCAACGCAGTTTGTTGATGCCTTGTTCTAAGTCTTCTGCGTATTTTTTCTTATAAGGAATCGCAATGATGAAATGGAATAAGGCCGACAGAAGTAAGAAACTGGCCGTCATCGGTAAGAATGGTAGGTTAAATAAGGTATCCGTCGTCGTTAAGACTAAGCCTTGACCTTCGATAAATTCTAGATAGTTTCCCACCACAGGTATTTCAAATGCGTTTTGATTTTCTGAAAGGTTCGGATACACGAAGAATGCAAAGAGCATCATCGCGACCCCTTGAATGAGGTGGACCGATCCCATGATTTTGTTGAAACGAATAAGTCTTGGAATGCTTAATTTAGATTCTTTTAATGATTGAGTCGCCATAAAAAAATCCCTCCTTTGAATGCTTATATTATACATTAAGTCTAGAAAGTGTTAAATCCAACCGACTTCTTTTCGCCATGCATCATAAGTGGCTTGTTTGGCATGCCAGTTTTTGGGTGGTTCTTGACCCGTTTTTCTAGCGTGTTCACGCATTTTTTGAATCTGATCTTCAATCGTATTAAGTCCTAATTCAGCCCGTTTTTCATTCACAGCCATTGGGTCATAAGGCCCTTGCGGGGATAAAAAACCCTCTTCATCCCAATCAAATTGAATGGCATAGGTTTGGGGGCGACCCTCAAAGACTGCAATCCGGTCCGATAAATATGCGTAGTGCATCATTTTGGCTTCACCCTCTTGGGCGGCTTTGAGTAATTCGTCTCGGTATTTTTTCAGAATCTTGGGGTGATCAATCGCATGCTGAACAATGATAAACGCCGCATCATACGCTTCTTCGCCGATCTTTGAAAGACTCGGGAATCCGTATTCTTCCCAAATCGATAAAAACGCCTTAATATTCTCAGAGTGTAAGGCGCGTAGTTCAGGATGATATCCATCACTCAATGAGCCTTCTGAAAGCAGTTTTTTTAAGAGTAAATCATCTTTAGATTTTAATTTTAAAATCCTCTCTGCAATCGAGTTATCACTCATTCAAACCTCCGCAATAAATTGCATAAAAGCCATTCTATTCGTAAATATCTTATTTATGTCTTAACACAACAACACTCTCAACGTGGGATGTGTGGGGAAACATATCGTACACTTTTAAAGATTCAATCTCGTAATGTTTTTTTAGTACATTTAAATTCTTCCCAAGTGTACTCGGATTACATGACACATAGACGAGTTTTGGTACCTTGGAAGTGGCAACTAAGGTGAGTGTTTTTTCATCAAGGCCACTGCGCGGAGGGTCAAACGTAATCACATCCGGTGTGTCTTTTTTAAGGATATATTTCAAGCCATCATGCGCTTTATCTTTAAGGAAAATCACATGGTTCATTTGATTGGCCACTGCGTTGGCCTTGGCACTTTCAATGGAGGCACTCGAAAGATCAACGCCTACCACCTTATCTGAAGACTCTGCGAGTTTTAAGGCAAGCGTACCACTGCCTGTGTATAAATCCACCGCCATTTTATTTTTGCCGATTAATTCACTGACATAGGTATAAATCGCTTTTGCGACGGGGGGATTGAGTTGATAAAACGATTTAGGTGAAAGCTTAAATGACAGGTCTCCAATATGTTCTTCGATGGTTTCTTGACCGGCTAAAACCTCGGTGGTTTCACCGAAAATCTCATGCGTATTCGCTTCATACAGTTTAGAAATCGCGACACTTTTTACAGGGTCTATTTTCTCAATCGCTTGAGCGATTTCTCGCATGGACGGATGAAACATAGTGACTACTAAGGTGACTTGGACATCCCCTGTGGATGATGAAACACGGGTCACTAAGGTTCTCAGTAATCCTTTTTTAAGCCGAACATCAAATGGATCCAAATCATATTGATTGAGGATTTCGATGATTTGTTGGTTAACGCTATTTATCACGGGATGATGGACCGGGCAGGTTTTCATTGGGACGGGCGTTCTTGAATCTTTTTGGTAAAGGGCCGTCATGATCCCGGATTTCGTCATCACGAGGGGCATCTGGGCTTTATGCCGGTAAAACCGGTCTTTGAAGCCGGTTTCTAAAGGTTTGATTTGCTCAGGCTTTAGCGTAAGTCCAGCGTATTTTAATAAAGACTCTTTGACGAGATTGATTTTTTCTTGATGTTGGCCATCAATGGAAAGATGTTGAATCTGACAGCCGCCGCATTGATGAAAAATTGGGCAAAAAGGCGTGACTCGCTTCGCTGATTTTTTCTTAATACGCACCGCTTTGGCTTTCATAAAGCGGGCGTCTTTATGGGTGATTTCGGCGATGACTTCTTCACCCGGCAAGGCGCCATCAATAAAAACAGGCATCTTTTTATAATAGCCAATGCCTTCGCCGTTGATGCCGAGTTTTTTGACGGTGATTAAATGGTTTTCTACCGGTTTCATATCGACTCTCTTTCTACCTATAAGCGTACCACACTAAGGGGTTAAATGGCGAAAGAGAGTACAGGGATTATGCTATAATAATCCCATGGAAAAATTCGACCAATATCTTCAAGACGCCATCCAATCATATACCCATACCCTCCCTGAATCTGTGCTTAAAGAAGCGATTATTTATGCCTTAGGGGGCACTGGGAAAAGGTTACGTCCAAAGCTCATGTTAGCCTTGATTGAATCTAAAGGCATGGATTCTAAACCTTTCACCTCAGTCGCACTTGCCTTAGAGCTTGTACATACGTATTCACTCGTTCATGATGATTTACCCGCCATGGATGATGATGACTTAAGACGCGGTCAAACGACCACGCATAAAAAGTTTGATGAAGCCACCGCCATTCTTGTGGGGGATGCGTTATTATCCGATGCCTTTCGACTCGTCAGTGAAGCGAACGCATTAGATGATCAGACGAAAGTTCAAATGGTTCAAATTCTCTCCCGTAAAATTGGCTCACACGGCATGGTCTACGGACAGATTTTAGACATCGCCAGTGAAGGTCAAAAAGTCACCTCGGATGACTTGATGGCCATCAATTTACATAAGACGTCTTACTTATTAGAAGCTTCGATCATGATGGGCGCATTAAGCGCTGGAATCAAGGACTTAGAAACCTATGAACATTGTGCCCGTGACTTGGGCCTTTTATATCAAATTCAAGACGACCTCTTAGAATTTGAAAGTGATGAATCCACTCTCGGGAAAAGTTTTTCAGATGAACGACGCGACAAACCCACGTTTGTGACATTGCTCGGTAAAGATGGTGCGGATGCCTTAGCCAGTGATTACGCCGAAAGCTTACATGAATATATAAAGAGATTGCAATTGGAAGGAACCCCATTCGAATTGATCATTCAATCCATATTAAAAAGAACCTATTAAAAAGAGCATCCATCCGGATGCTCTTATTTTTTGGATTAATTGGGCTGGAACGTCCCGAAGAAGACGAGCCAGGCTAAGATGGTTTTAGCCACCAAGGATAAAACGATATACACACGTTCACCGTAGATATAGTTTTTCCATTTACCTACTTTTAGATACTGTAAAACCATGTTGATGGGGAAAGTGTTAAAGGCCACAAAGTAAGTTCCTACAATCGCCCAAACAAACCATGGAATTTCGCCCAAAGCTTCCGAGGCGGTTCCTGTGACATAAAGAATAATCACGACCCAAGGGATTAACCCCATGATGGTTCCCCACCAGAAAGGACCCCAATCCAGTTCATCTTTAGAGCGGCCGGAATTCAGTTGTTCCATAACGAGTCCAAAGAGGTTCATCCCCGCGTTGATAAAGAATATCAGAATGAGCGACCCAATGTCATAAATGCCGAATAATCCGGCGATTAAGATAATCATTAAAGATGATGATATCGCATATTCAAACCAGCGGAACCGGTTGATGCCCTTTGCTAAATCAGCGTTATAAATCGCGTTGGTTTTTTCAGGAATTGAAATGATTCCATGCGCAAGGGCTGAGAGGAGTAAAAAGGCTGCAGCAAGTAAAGCAATGGGCAAGCCAAATAAAACGTTGTAATCCAGATCAAGTGTAAACGTATCGATATTAAAAAAGAGAAAATTTTGACGCACGTCAAGCCGGAAGGCACCGACGGTATCGGTGAAAAAGACCGTGGCCATAAGAATCATCAAGATTCCTTGGACAAAGTGTAAAATCCCCATAAAAATATTAAAACGACGTAAACTTCGGAACGATAATTTTCCATTCACATGATTCATAATAAGCCTCCTAATGTGTGCTTCATTATAGCACTGTTAGTCATGATTATTCCAAGATCGACGCATCGTTATTGGATACTTTGTTGACCGCTTTAGAAATGGATTTGATTTCACTGGGAGCTTGAAAGAGACTGAGAGGATTTTGTGTGCCCTCTTTTAACCATGAACCGACGCTTTTTAACGGCATGGAAAAGGGGACTCTAGGATGGATGCGTGCCAGATTTTCTGGAGCGTTTAGGGTAATAATACTCCCTTGATACGTTTTATCTTTACGCCAGATACCGCCTAGAAACATCGGCGCTTGATCTTGGTAATGCATCCAATAAGGGGTTTTATCTGTTGTGTCCCATTCAAAATAGCCATTCGATAAAAACGCGATACGATTTGCATCATAAAGGGTTTTAAAAAACGGTTTTTCTTCGATGGTTTCGATGCGTGTATTAAATGCTAAAATGGGTTTTTGATTTCGCTCAAAGCGAAAGCCCCAAGGAATCATTCCCACGCGGTATTTTTTCCCGTCGTATAAAAGGGCTAACGTCTCCATCGTGGGGGCGATGTTATAGCGAGGTTTAGTCGCTATGAAGTCCACGCTTGCATTGAAATTTTCTTCCAGGAGTGTTTGAATCTCACCGGCAGACATGGTAATGGTGAACCGGCCACACATTTAAACCACCGGGGATCTTTCAAGGAGGGTGATTGATTCAATGTGGGACGTTTGGGGAAACATATCAAGCGGGGTGGTTTCAACCACATGATACCCCCCAGCTTTGAGACGTTTTAAGTCTCTGGCTAACGTGGCCACGTTACACGATACATAGATCATTTTGGGAATCGATTGGTCTAAGACACGGTCAATGAAATCACTGTGCAATCCTTTACGAGGTGGGTCGACAATTAAGAGATCCGCATGGGGGATATCTTGCATGGCGTCCTTCGCATCGGATTCGATGAAACGAATATTTTCGATGTGATTATAGCGGGCCGCTTTGATGCCTTCGCTCACGGCTTTTTTTACCGTTTCAATGGCGATGACTTCTTTCACGTTTTTTGCTAAAGACATCCCGATATGGCCGACACCTGCATAGGCATCAATGACCACTTCATCGCCCTGGATGGATGCCTTCTTCGCAATTTCTTCAAGCATAGTTTCCGCTTGAATCGCGTTGACTTGGAAAAAGGATTGATGATTAATGGAGTAATGCATGCCGCCAATGGTTTCTTTGATTTGGTCCACCCCATAGATGATGGATGATTTCGTTCCTAAACCAAAACTTTTGCTGTTCACATTTAAAATAATTCCCATAATGAGTGGGAACTTTTTAGTGAGTCGTTCGATTAAAGAATGCGTCTTCAGCGATTTATCTTGATGCGTAATCATCGTTATTAAAAGTTCTTTTGTGCTGAGACTCTGTCTAATAATGACGCGCTTTAAGCCCCCGTTCGGGTGGGCTTTAGAATGCACTTGAAAAAGATTATCTTCGGCGGCACTTTTAAGTTCTGCGAGAATTTCAGAAAAAATCTTGGGCAGCGTATGGCACCGGTGAATATCCACAACGCGGTGCGATCCTTCGCGGTAATACCCCGCATAAATAACCCCGTCAGTTTCATCGAAGTGAAAGGTCGCTTTATTCCGGTAATAAAGGGGATTTTGCATGCCCAATGTCGGTTTAACATCCGTGTCTATTTGACCCAATTTTTGTAAGGTGGATTGCGTTTTAAACGTTTTAAAATCCAGTTGGGTTTGATAATCCATATGCATGAGATTACAGCCACCGCACGTGGCAAAATGCTCACATATCGGTTCTTTTCGAAACGGTGACGTTTCGGTAATCCGGATCAAACGACCGAGTCCATACGATTTATATTTCTTGGTAATTTCGATCAGGGCGGTTTCACCTTTTAACGCATGTTTTACAAAAACAGGGTATCCGTCTATTTTACAGACACCCCGTGCATCATGCGTCAAATCTTCAAATGTTACTTCAATGGTTTCTTTCGTTTTTATCACGGCTGTATTATAGCATTTTTGGGCCATTTAACGAAATTTCACTCTTTGATTTAAGTGTTTAGAATTAAAGTATTTAGGACTGAATGGAGCGGATAAACTGACGGGTTAATAAAGCTAAGAGCCCGCCCAAATAAAGGAGACCTAAAAGGCTATAAAGAACCGCCGGTAAATTAGCTTCATTCGGTAAAATGGATGCGCCTTCTAATAATCCTTTGACCGGCCAAAACGTCGGGACAACCCCTAAGAAATACTGCGCCGCCCCCTGCATGGCTTCTAGAGTAACGAGTGCAGGAATTAAAATAAGAATCCCTAACGTTTTTAAATAGGCAAACCCCTCAATTTTATTCGCTCCAAGGGTCGCGATCATTAACCCAAAAGTTGGGGCAAAAAGGGCGGATACTGCACTGAATATCAAGGCATTCAGGACCGTGATTTCCGCCCACGGATTAAATCCCATCACCGTGTAGGCATCCCCACTTAAAAACCGGACACCCAAAACGATTAAAAGGGAAGATAAAAACGAGAGTAAAACGGTATATAACGATTTAAACCGTAAATAATCCAACAATGATACCGGCGTTACTCGTAAAGAGATTAAGGTGTTTTCATCTTTATGATCAAGCAGCAAAAACCCAAGCATCGCTCCGGCCAACATGGGCGCT
Source organism: Candidatus Izemoplasmataceae bacterium (assembly GCA_965659955.1). Taxonomy (GTDB): domain Bacteria; phylum Bacillota_I; class Bacilli_A; order Izemoplasmatales; family Izemoplasmataceae; genus JAGYII01. The sequence continues at coordinate 48,043 of CBFHYA010000005.1, read as the reverse complement.
ATTGATGCGAGGACAATCATGATAATCAAAGAGGCTCCTGCTAAGTTTTCTCCGGTATCAAACTGATTTAAAATCAAGGGGATTAAATACGCCCCAAAACCGACCATGATAATTGGATAAACCAGCATCGTTAAAGTCATTTTATCGCGGGTAATATTTTTAATTTCATACCGCATTAACGTCATTAAATGAGTCATTCTTTCACCGCCGCATGAGGATAGTTTGGTTTAATATAAC
>CBFHYA010000005.1:25272-47710 GCA_965659955.1 Candidatus Izemoplasmataceae bacterium | reverse complement strand
ATAAGTGTATAAAGAATCATATTGACTAATAGTCCGGTAAAATCACTCGCTTTCATGGCTAAGAAAAAGCCAATCATGCTATGCACGGTTGCAATCAAAGCTACGAGTAAAATGAGCGCGATGAACTGGACTTCAATCGCTAAGACAAACTGGACAAATAACCCAACGAGTAACGCACTTTGGAGAGCCACTAAAATACTAGAAGCCACTTTCACCCCAATGATTTGGCCGACACTCACCGGGGTAACTAAGAGGGGTTTAAGCGTGTTTTCTTCGCGTTCAAAAAAGAGTGAAGCCCCAAGCATAATGATACTCATGACCGACGCGTCAAGCGCAATGAAAAGTCCCACAAAACTTGCCGCACTCTCTTCTCCAATCAGATATAAAATGCCCATCCATAAAATACTTACCACTAAAGAAATGGTCAAAATCTTATATTTGTATAGCCGAATCATTTCACTTTTTAATAAACGGAGGCTATTTAACATAGGCATCCCCAGTAATTTGAATGAAGATATCTTCTAAGGTTGTTTCACCGCTGTGGATGGTTCTTATTTCATGGTTTTTGAGTGTATCAATAAATGTTTGATTTTCCCCAATCCCGGTTAAATCAAAAGTTTCTTTTTTAACTTTTTTACCGTCGATATACTCAAGTTCAACCACGCGTTCACCGTATTTGATTTTGAGATCTTTAGGCGTATTGGATTCGATGATTTCCCCGTCTTTAATAAATGCGACACGGTCACACAAGGCTTCCACATCACCCATTAAATGGGTGGTGAGTAACACCGTCCCCCCATTGGCTTTAAATTCACTGATCATGTCTTTAATGATTCGGGCATTTTTGGGATCAAGTCCATTGGTCACTTCGTCTAAGAATAAGAAATCTGGGGTATTGAGAAGCGCTCTAACAAAATTCAACCGCATCTTCATTCCTTTGGAATATTCACCCACCAATTTATCTTTATCGTCCAGTAATCCCACCCGTTCAAGCAAGGGTTCTATGGGGGCTTTCGTTTGATAGAGGTTTTGAAAGAATTTCATGTTTTCAAGACCAGTCAGTTTATTAAAATGGACGGGAAGTTCAAACCCTACCCCAATGCGTTCATAAAAGTCTGAACCATAGGACTTTAATTCCTGGCCTTGAAACGACACCGAGCCTTCATAGGTGGGTAATAGTTTAGTTAATATTTTTTGGGTGGTCGATTTCCCGGCACCCGAAGGCCCTAACAGCCCAAAGACTTCACCCTTTTGAATCGAAAAATTAATCCCTTTAATGACAGGATTGGGGGATTTTTTATACGAATATGTTAAATCTTTTACTTCAAAAACAGCCATAAAATCTCCTTATAAAATGCCATCTTTAATGATGGCTAAATAGTGTTTGGCAGCCTCAATTAATTCCGGTTCTGTTAATCCTTCTTCAAACCAAGCCATGAGTTCGTGTTCATTGAACCCATACAAACTGCGTGCTAAAACATCGGAGTGAATATACGGAGACATGAACCCACTTTTTTTGTCGGTTTCAATGAGTGACCTAAATAGTTTAATGCCTTCTTCTTTCATTCTTTGATGAATGGATTGAATGCGTGAATCAGAGGACCTGAGTACCCGGGCAATCGATAAAGCTTCCCACTTAAAGGCAAAAGCGAAACGAATCCCCGCAACCATCATATCTTCATACAGTTCGATAAAAGGCTTTGTCCCTAATTGATTCATCAAAGGTGCCATGTAGACCATCTTTTTTTCAGTCATATCTTGAATGCACGCTTCAAAGACATCCGCTAAATCATCAAAGTACTGATAAAAGCTCCCACGGGAAATCCCTGAGAGTTGGACGATGTCTCGAACCGTCGTCGCATCAAAGCCTTGAGTCGCAAACATTTGATGAGACTGATTGAGGATATGCACTTTTTTTGTGGCCTCTAAATTCGTAAACGTTTCTTTAATCATGGCTTAATTATGACACATGTGTCACTATTAGTCAAATTATGACACTTATGTCATAAAAAAAGCATCCCATTATAGGGATGCTTTGATTTCAAAGATGAGATCACGTAAGCTGGCCGCCTCTTCAAAGTCAAGACTCTTCGCTGCTTTACGCATTTGTGATTCAAGGTCATCAAGCATGAGTCGTTTTTCTTCTTTAGACAGTTCGCTGATGCGTTTAGCCTCAATATCGGCCGCATCAATTTTAACTTTAATGGAATCACGGACATCTTTGCGGATGGTTTCTGGCGTAATCCCAAACTTATCGTTGTGGGCTTTTTGAATGGTCCTTCTTCGCTCGGTTTCCCCCATCGCTTTTTCCATCGATGGGGTGATGCCATTGGCGAATAAATCCACTTCGCCGTTCACATTACGCGCGGCCCGTCCAATCGTTTGAATGAGTGAGCGTTCACTTCTTAAAAATCCTTCTTTATCCGCATCTAAGATTCCGATGTAACTGACTTCTGGGAGATCGAGTCCTTCTCTGAGTAAGTTGATTCCCACTAAGACATCATACACACCCAGTCTTAAGTCTCTGATAATATCAATGCGTTCTAAGGATTTGATTTCAGAATGAAGATAAGCAACTTTAATTCCCATCTCTTTGAGATACGCCGTTAAGTCTTCACTCATCTTAATGGTTAATGTCGTAATGAGCACGCGTTCGTTTTTTTCCATCCGGTCATAGATTTTCTCCATGAGCCGCTCAATTTGTCCTTCTTTAGGTCTCACGGTAACGACTGGATCTAAAAGTCCAGTTGGCCGGATGATTTGTTCGATGATGTGGGGGGTTTTAGCCATTTCATAATCGCCGGGTGTAGCCGATACGTAGACGGCTTGTTTAATTTTGGCCTCAAACTCGGTGAAATCTAATGGCCGGTTATCCATTGCCGATGGTAAGCGAAACCCGAAATCAACCAAAGTTTGTTTCCGGGCTCTATCCCCGTTATACATGCCTCTTACTTGTGGTAAAGTCACGTGAGATTCATCGACAACTAAAACAAAATCGTCCCCCAAAAAATCGATTAACGTGGAGGGAGTTTCACCGGCTTCTCTCAGTGATAAATGTCTAGAGTAGTTTTCAACTCCTTTACAAGAGCCCGTTTCTCTGAGCATTTCTAAATCAAAATTCGTCCGTTGTTTGAGCCGTTGGTGTTCAACCACTTTACCTTCTTTTTCAAATTGTTCTAAGGTTTCTTCAAGTTCTTTTTCAATCCGATTTAACGCTTCATCGAGTTTGTCTTTGTTGGTTACAAACTGCGTCGCTGGAAAGAGCGTTAACACTTGATATTCTTCAAAGATTTCCCCGGTTAAGACATCGAATGACCGAATGCGTTCAATCTCATCGTCGAAAAATTCCACCCGGTAGGCAATCGTCTTTTTATACGTTGGTAAAATCTCAACCGTATCACCTTTGACCCGGTACGACCCCCGCTGAAAGTCAAAGTCATTGCGGACAAATAACATATCCACCAGTTTTCTCAGGAAATCATCACGGTCGACGCGTTCACCCGCTCTTAATGTGAGGGTGGCTTGTTTATAATCATCGGGATCCCCGATCCCATAAATACACGACACGGATGCCACCACAATGACGTCCTTACGCTCTAAAAGCGAAGCCGTTGCGGAGTGTCTGAGTTCGTCGATTTCATCGTTGATGGAGGCATCTTTTTCAATGAATAAATCGCGGCTCGGCACGTAGGCTTCCGGTTGGTAGTAATCATAGTAAGAAATAAAATACTCGACCCTGTTTTCTGGGAAGAATGATTTAAATTCTGAATAGAGTTGACCCGCCAATGTTTTATTGTGTGCGAGCACGAGCACGGGTTTATTAATCTGTTCAATCAAATTGGAGATGGTGAACGTTTTCCCCGTCCCCGTCGCCCCTAAAAGGACCTGCTCACGCACGCCATCATTAATGTTTTGAGCCAGAGTCTCAATGGCTTTTTCTTGGTCGCCTTTCGGCTGGTATTGACTGGTCAGTTTAAATGTATCCATAGCGTTAGTATAACAAACAACCAAGAAAAAACCGGAGGTTTAAACCTCCGGTTTTTGGTGGACACAAATCATCGATTCAATCAGTTCATCTAAGTAAACATCTTTATCAAAGGGCAAGCCTTGATGGGACATTTCCACCATGGTTCCCACCATCATCGCTTCGATGACGTGTTTACGTTCGGGGGAAATCGGCCCTGTGATTTCTCCCGATTTAAGCCCGAAATCCATCAACATCCAAAAGTACTCACGGTTGGCTTTTTGGACATGGCGCATTTTCTTTTTGAGTCTTTCTTGCAAGGATGCTGGAAGCGTATTGACTTCTGGGTGATAAACCAAATTTTGCATCATCCGTTTGTCTTCCACCAACGTCATAACCCTTAAAAAGTACGCTTTGAGATTGAACTTAAAATCCGTTGAAGGGAGTGGTTTCACGAGAACTGATTTATTCATTTCCATAAGATGTTCTAACGCCTCGGTGATCATGTCAGGTTTGGACGAAAAATATTCATACAAACTTGATTTAGAGCGCCCCAGGTGATCCGCTAAGTTTTTCATGGTGAATTTTTCCGAGGCGTGCGTGTGTAAAAGAGCGAGGACTTCTTCTAAAATGATTTCTTTTTTAGTCACGGATTTCACCCGCCTCATCGACTGCGGTTTCAAAATCCGTTGCGATAAAGGGGAGTGTGTCGGTGGCTGGGATGGGTTTTGAAGGCGCGGAAGCACGGCGTTTAAAGAGCCATACACCACCGCCAATAAGGCCGAGTGAAAGAATCGTGCCGCCCCCGAATAAGGCAATCCACAACGGCTCGATGAATTCACTGGTCCATACATAATACCCAGCCCCTAAAGTCACGAGTCCTAAGAAAACTAAGAGAATTCTCAGGCCGTGTCTGGAGACACTGTCATACATGAGTGGGACGACAAATATCGTCAAGAACGTCCCGTAAATCAGTCCCCCAATGGAAGTCAGTGCGAGGGGTTGTGTGAGCTCGGTCCCATCGCCGATTCCAGCCGCTAATCCGGTGAGCGCTAAAATCGTGGTTAACGCGGTCATGAAGATCGGACGCAGACGCGTTTGACCGGCTTCTAAAATCGCTTCTTTGAGTTCAACGCCTTGATCACGGAGTTGGTTGATGTAATCGACTAAGACAATCCCGTTATTAACAATCACCCCTGCGAGGACAATCAATCCTAATAAGGCGACGACGCTGACGGGTGTATTAAAGATGTATAAGATGCCTAGTCCACCTGTAAAGGCTAAGGGAATGGTAATCATGATGATGAATGGATACTTGAGGGATTGGAACTGACTGGCCATAATCATATAGACAATGACAATCCCTAAGAGGGCCGCAAGCGCTAAGGTATTGACCGCTGCGGCAATTTCTTCCGATTCCCCTTGTAAGGTAATCGCAAACCCTTCTGGCACGTCGTAAGTATCCAATGCCGCTTGCACATCTTCAGCGAGTAATGACGCATTAAATTCCGTTTCAACTTCGGCGGTCACCGTTACTGAACGTGTGCCGTCAATGCGGTTAATGCTGGTAAAGCCTGGAATTTCTTCAATTTGCGCAATGTCCGATAAGAACACAGGATTTCCTGCGCCATCCACGGACACAATGATCGATTCAAAGGATTCAACACTGTCCGCGACCGCACTGGGAGTATCATCTTCATCAAAGATTCTAACGGTAAATAAATCCCCCGCTAAACTCAAGGTGGTGACTTCTTCAGGGGTGGCGAGCTGCGCGTTCATGATGCCAAATACTTGGGCGACCGTTAAGTTGTATTCAATGGCCGCATCTTTATCAACGGTCACTTTAATCTCTTGAGAGGTTCTTCCAAGACCCGCATCCACATCGCGGTACCCTTCAATGCCCGATAAGAGATCGGCTACATCCAGCGCCACTTCCCGCAAGGTTTCTAAGTCTGGACCTTGAACTAAAACTTCAGCTCCTGAACCTACTAAGAAGGCGGTGGAGTTTTCAGTCCCTTGAATATCGGTTTCTAAACGCGGGTATTCGGCCAAAATGGCCGCAACTTCATCCCGCAATTCAGTCGTGGAAAGGGTCCGGTCTTCGGCTAATACAATATTGACCGAAGCGGACCCGTTATCGGTTCCCCCGAACGGTCCAAAGCCACCGCCCCCTAAGGTAATCCCCACACTCGCAACGTCATCAACCGCAATAATATCGGCATAAATGGCATCCAGATCCGCGGTAAACGCTGCAAAATCTAAAGCTTCATCTTCGGGCACTGAAATATTCCCACTCAAGGTCCCTTCATCAGTAGCAGGGAAGAATTCAAACCCATTCGAGATACTGCCGACCACGGCGAGGCCAAACAATGCTAAGACACCGACATAGACAAGGCCTTTAAAGCGGTAAAAGCCCCCTAAAATTTTCCGGTAAACTTTTTGATACGGTTTGATCACATTCGGTTGATCATCTTTTTGCACACGAATGACTTTATTGGCAATCGCTGGCACAAAGGTCAGCGCAATAATCAAGGAGGCGATCAGTGAAAAGGCAATGGTCAGGGCTAGTTGTAAGAATATTTCCCGGATGAAATCTTCAATAAAGATAATCGGCGCAAAGACCCCCACAGTCGTGAGTGTCGATGCGGTAATCGCTCCAGCGACTTGGCTTGTTCCCATAATGGCCGCTTCTTTATTGGTTTTTCCTTCTTTTTTGTACCGGAAGATATTTTCGATTACGACAATCGAGTTATCCACCAACATCCCAATCCCTAACGCGAGACCCCCTAAAGAGACCACGTTTAAGGTAATACCCGATAAATAAATGAGAATGACCGCAAAGGTTAAACTGACGGGTATCGCAATTCCCACGACAAAGGTCGTGCGGATGTTTCTTAAAAAGACTAAAAGGACGATGATCGCTAATACGCCTCCTAAGAGGAGGTTGGATAATACGCCCGAGGTGGATTCTTCAATGACATCCCCTTGGTTTAACAAGGTGGTCACTTCTAAGTTGGGATACGTTTCTTCTAAGTTCGTTAAGACATTTAAAACTTCATTGGTCACTTCCGTGACGGCGAATTCACTCCCTTTTTGTATAGAGATGGTGATCGCATCTTCACCGTTCACTTTGGAATACTGTTCACCGCCGGTGTCTTCAAAATTGACACTGGCTACGTCACTTAAAGTGAGCGGTGCTAAGCTTGACCCTGGCACTCTGAAATCCGCCAGGACTAAATCTTCTAACGCACTGAGGCCATCAATGTCATCCCCCACACGGACGAGATACGATAATCCTTCAATTTCCACAAAGCCGGCGGGGAAGGCTAAGTTTTGAGCTTGAATAATGTTAGAGATATATTCTTGATCCAGCGTAAAATCAGGGGCTTGCGGTAACAGCGCAAAGGCTTCAGCGAGTTCTTCGTTGTACGCATCAATCGCAGCTTGATCTAAACGAATCCGAATTTCTTGTTCATAGCCCCCTGTAATATCAAACGTGGCCACACCAGGCACACGTTCGACTTGCGGACGCATCACGTCTTCAACCCATTCGGTGAGTTGTTCTAAATCGTAGCCTTCATAGGCTACAGAAAAAGTATAAACCGGCAACTGATTAGGATTAAGCCGGATGATCGTGGGATACCCAACTTCTTCAGGCAGCGAACTTTCTAAGGCATTCAAGCTCTCCCGCATCTCGGCCACCGCACTATCCATATTCGTTGAAGACGCAAATTCTAATGTCACCAGCGATAAGTTTTCACTGGATGTGGTTTGCACTTCTAAAATATTGGTGGTCGTTTGAAACGCATTTTCTAACGGAATGGTCACATTGTTTTCCACATCTTCAGGCGTGGCCCCTGGATACGGTGTAATCACCACCGCAAACGGCACGTTGATGGATGGGAATAAATCGGTGGTTAAACGCGTGAACGATACCACCCCAAAAATCATAACCGCAATAATCACCATAAATACGGTAATCGCTTTTTCAACGGAAAAAGTCACTAAATTCTTCATAATTCCTCCTCAAACCGAACGGTCGGTCGGGTTTAATCTTAACACAGTCCATCGTGTTTTTTTGTAAAAAATGCGTAAAAAAAAGAGCCAAGTCATTAGCTCTTATTTCACATCAATAATTCTGAGACTGTTGGTCGCAGATCCTAAGGGGAAACCACCGGTAATTATCACGCGCCCGCCAGGTTTAATAAAGCCTTTTTCTTTGACCATCTCTACCGATTCACGGATGAGTTTTTCCGTGTCCGTCCCAATGTCATAGACCATCGGATATACCCCATGCGAAAGCATGAGACTGCGCGCAATCTTCGCTTCCTTCGTGAGGGCTAAAATGACCGTATTGGGCCGGTTTTGAGAGAGGAACCGAGCGGTATTTCCCGTAATCGTCGGGGTAATAACTAAATCGGCTTGCCCTTGTAAGACGGCATACGCCACACTGGTTGCGATATTAATCGGAATGGAGCCAGCATCGGTATGGTCCCGGACGATGAATTCTTCCCGTTTAATTTCCTTTTCCAAACGAGAAGCAATATTATGCATCATTTCAACGGTTTCAACCGGGTATTTTCCAATCGCACTCTCCCCCGATAACATGATCGCATCGGAGCCATCTAAAATCGCATTGGCCACATCGGACACTTCCGCCCGAGTGGGTTTAGGATGTTCTTGCATGCTTTCAAGCATTTGCGTTGCGGTGATGGAAAGTTTTCCTGAAGCATGTGCTTTACGGATGATCATTTTTTGAAGGACGGGGACTTCTTCGGGTTTCACTTCGACCCCTAAATCACCCCGAGCAATCATCACGCCATCGGCTTCAGCAATGATCGCGTCAATATTAGAAACCCCTTCTTGGTTTTCAATCTTGGCGATGATTTGAATCGATTCTCCGCCATATTTTTTGAGGAGGTTTTTTAACATGATGACGTCATCCGCCCGGCGGACAAATGAAGCGGCTAAAAAATCCACATCATGGTCGCAAGCCCATTTAATATCGGATTCATCTTTGGCTGAAATGTATTCTAAGTTCAGTTCCATCCCGGGAACGTTGACTCCACGGCGATCCCGGATCTTATGGGTGTTTTGGGAAATCGTTTCGATGATACCTGATGCTTGATCGACTGATAACACTTGTAAGGATAAATACCCATCATCAACGACGATGATCCCGCCAATTTTGACGTCATGTATGAGTGCAGGATACGATACCGAAAAGCGCTCCGAGTTCCCGACAATTTCGTCCATGTGGATAAACACTTTTTGACCGACTTTGAAAGACGCTTCGCCCCCTTCAAAGGTATGAGTTCTAATTTCTGGGCCTTTTGTGTCCACAAGTGCGGCGACATGCGTGCCGAGTTCTGCGTTGATTTCTCTTAGTGTATTGAGTCTGATTTCGTGTTCAGCGTGTGTGGAATGCGAAAAGTTAAACCGCATCACATCCATGCCCGCTTGGATGATTTGTGTCATCCGGCTCTTTTCTTCGATGGCCGGGCCGACTGTACAGACAATTTTCGTTTGATTAAAATCTGGAATCATCAATGATTCTCCTTCTTATTGCGTAATTTACCCACCAAGCCATACCGTTTATTCGATACTTCTTTCGTCATGGCTAAGGCGTCCTCGATGGGGGTGTGTATAATATCCATACCGCGCAAACCAACGACAACTCCACCCTCGTTTTGATTCAACAGTGAAATCGCATGTTCAGACATTTCAGTGGCTAAAACGCGGTCAAAGGCCACCGGGCTTCCGCCCCGTTGGACATGCCCCAAAATGGTCGCCCGGGCTTCATATTCGGTGCGATCATTAATCGTTTTAGCAAGTTCATAGACATTCGTCATCTTTTCAGTCACTACGACAATGGCGTGGCGTTTATGTCTGGCATACGAATCTTGAATCGCCGCAATGGTACGCTCTAAATCAAATCCCGTTTCCGGGGTAATGATGAATTCACTGCCCACGGCGATGCCAGAATAAAGAGCTAAATCGCCACAATGGCGTCCCATGACTTCCACCACGCTACAGCGGTGATGCGAAAACGAAGTATCCCTAAGTTTATCCATGGAATCCATGGCGGTTTCTAAGGCCGTATAAAACCCGATGGAGTAATCGGTGGATGCAATATCATTATCGATGGTTCCAGGAATACCGATGGCTTTCACGCCGAGCCTGTGCATGGCGAGTGCGCCTCTAAACGACCCATCTCCGCCAATGACCACTAATCCTTCAATGCCTAAATCATTTAAGCGTTTAAGCGCTTTTTTTTGGACGTCTATTTCTTTAAATTCCGGATATCTTGCGCTGGCTAAAATGGTGCCACCCCGGTTAATAATCCGGGATACATCTTGCCGTTTAAGTTCTTGAATTTCTCCTTCGACCAAGCCTTTAAATCCTTCAAAGACACCATACACTTGCATGCCGTAATGATGCCCACTTCTAAGGACGGTTCGGATGGCCGCATTCATCCCTGGGGCGTCGCCTCCAGAGGTTAACACTGCGATTTTTTTCAAGCCATTCACCTCGTGCGTATTATAGCATAAATCCCACCCTCATTCGGATGGGATTTCTTTAACTTTTGTGATGATGTATTGCCATTTATTCTGGCGATATTGGAATCCACCATTCAGCATGGCCATGCCTTCTTGAGGGGATTCCTTAAGTCCTTTAAACGCTTCGGGGAAGATCACCGCATCGACTTCCACATGGCGGCCTTTTAAGGTTAAAAATGCCATCGGATCTCCTTGCTTGGTGGTGATTGGATTAATGCGGGTAATCGCCGCTAAGAGAGGCCCGTTGATTTTTTGTTCAAAGGCTTCATCCAAGGTTTTAACTTCTGGGTGATTGAGCCACTTTTGATAGGGATGATACACGTGATATTTGATGTTGATGGAAAGGGCCATTTTCTCATGCGACTCGAGTAAACTGGGCGGGTATTCATCGTGGTGCGTGAGTTTAAAATCACTCAAGGATTCTCCAGTCATTTGGGCAAATGTTTTAAGCGCCTCTAAATTTTCAATCATCGTTTGATGGGTCAGATTAAACAAATCCAGCGCCCCCGCGTAAATGAGAAATGTCCACTGTCTAGTGTTGAGCACCTCTTGGGTTTTTTGAATGAAATCCAAATACGAATCAAACCCTTTTTCTTCCCGAATCGCAAGGACTTTTTGGACGGACTCTTGCCCAATGTTTTTAATGCCTGATAAGGGATAGATGAGTGCTTGGTATTCGAGTTTAAACTGCATCCCAGATTCTAAAATATTGGGACCTAAAACATCAAGGTGATGATGCTTGGCGTCCATGATGTATTGGTGCATCAATGATTCTTGATGGAAGGCTTGACGCATCATGACACTTAAGAATGCCCCGGGATGATGGGCTTTTAAATACATCATCCAATAAGCAATCATCGCATACGCCACCGAATGTGAACGGTTGAATCCGTAATCCGCAAAGCGCACAATGAGATCGTAAATGGATTCTGCTAAGGCTTTATCTTGGCGGTGAGAGGTGGCAATTTGGATAAACCGTCCGCGTTCTTCTTCTAACGTTTTGCGGTCTTTTTTACTAACAGCTCGTCTTAAGAGATCGGCTTCTTCTAACGTGTATCCCGCAAAATCCGTTGCGATCCGCATGATTTGTTCTTGATAAATGATGATGCCATAAGTCGGTTCTAAAATCGGATCGATGGACAGATGAACGGAAGGCACTTTGGATTCTTTTTTCCGCCGTTTTAAATATTCATTGATCGATTCCATGGGGCCAGGTCTGTAAAGCGCAAGCAACGCAACGATATCTTCGAAACGGTCAGGCTGCATGCGTTTGATAAACCGCCGCATGCCGGGTGATTCCATCTGGAAAATGCCATTCATAGATCCGGTTTTAAAGGCATCGTAGGTTTTCGCATCACTGAGACGCAGCCTTGAGAGTTCAATGGGCCGTTTGATGGTAGGATTGACGATGGCTAAAATATCACGAATCAACGAAAGATTTCTCAGTCCCAGTAAATCGATTTTCAATAGATCCATCGACTCTAAAACTTTCTGTTCGAGTTGGGTTTGACTCATCCCCGAAAGTCCCGGAGATAATGCCGTGTAATCAGTGAGTGGATCTTCACTTAAAATCACACCCGCCGCATGGGTCCCAATATGTTTGGGGTAGCCTTCTAAAGAAGAAGCTAGTGTCAACCATTCACGGGTTTTCTCATCGCGGTTCATCCAATCTTGAACATTCACGTCTTCTTGAATCATGTGCTGAACGGATGAATAGACTTTGACCGCTTCCATGATTTGGTTGATACGTTTTTTTTCGATGTCTAATACCCGGGCTGAATCCCGTAAACTTGATTTAGTTAAGAAGGTGCCGAATGTGGCAATCAAGGCCACGTGATTTTTCCCGTACGTGTCATTTAAATACTGCAATAGCTGATCGCGTTCATCATCGGGGAAATCCAGATCAATATCCGGCATCGTCTTGCGGGCTTGATTTAAAAAACGTTCAAAAAGAAGTCCATGTTCAAGGGGATCCACATGGGTAATCCCTAACGCATACGCCACTAAACTTCCGGGGGCACTCCCTCTTCCTGGACCGACAGTGATTTGAAGTCGGCGAGCTTCTTTAATGATGTCCCAAACGATTAAAAAGTAATCTTCATACTGCAAACTTTGAATGACGTTTAGCTCTTTATCCAGTCGCTCAAGGTAAGGTTTCTCAGGATGCGGGTTGATTTGTAAACGCCTTTTGAGCCCTTTTTTCGCCAGTGCTTTTAAGTAATCAAATGAACTGATATCTTCCGGGGTTTTAAACCGAGGAAGCGAAGCTTTTTTAAGCGTAAAAGAAAGCCCGTGGACGGCCAAAAAATCTGCCGCTGTATCGGAGTCTTGAAAAGTATCAAGTAAAGGCGTTGAATCATCAGACGGGGTATTTAAAATGGATTTCATTAAACGTTCGAGCGCGACGGGTTCATCGTTTCTTAAGACCCGGTTGCAAGGTATATCTAAACGGTCAACGCGGTACACCCAATCCATATGCGCGTGGATGTTTTCAAGATCAATTTCTTGGAGTAAATCCGGCCAAATGATAAGCGATACGTCGGCTTGATACGCTTTCAAATCTTGCATGCTTAAATGCCCTTTAAACGCGTAAATGGTCTCGCATTTTAATAAGGCATAATACCCCGCTTCACCGCGGGCATAAAGAAGTGCTTTGACGGGATTTTGACTGGTTTCAATCAGAATCTCAATGCCCAATAAAGGGGTGAGATTCGCGGCTTTCGCCAAGCGTAAAAAAGGAACTGCAGCATGCAGGTGCTGATCTGCCAAAGCCACGTGTGTTCCTTTTTTTTGGGCGGTAGAAATCAAGGTTTCAAGCTTGAGTACACTGCCGTTAAAACTGTAAACCGATTGGGTATAAAGACTGTTAATCACGGCGCACCCCTCTTGCTTGATTATATCATATTAGGGGGTCGTAGAACGCTTGCGGAAGCGCCGAAATTCTCGGATGAAAAACCATCCGGCCAAACAAAATGATCCACCCAAAAGACTCCGTTCAATCCAATCCCCCGTGCTTAAGGTAGGCTCGGTTTCGATCTTAAAAGTGACGAGTTCTAGATATCCACCTTCTCCAAATACTTTTAAGGTGTGAGTCCCGTTTTCCGATACTTCACTTCCGCTTTCTATGAATTCATTATCCAGATACCCTTCACCTTGGTACGTGATGACCACGGGTTCATCGTACGTTTTGAGATGTTCAACCCCGTCGATACGGGCGGTAATTTTAAACGGTATTTCATACGCGTAATTGTCTTCGTAAATTCCAAAGATATATTCGCCCGGTCCTTCAATGATTTCACCCGGTGCGTATAATTCTCCGTTTAACGTGCCTTGACCATAGGTGTACTCAATCCGGACATCGCCCGCTTTGATTGCACCGGGTAAAATCCCAGTCACTTGAGGGTCCAGGATAAAGTTAACGAAATGATCGGCGAATTTCCACGTATATTTTCCGGGCTGAACCACCGTCACAGGCCCAATGACTGTTTCGTCATTTAAAAGGGCCTCACCCGCAAAATGCAGAGTGACTTGGTCGGTATAAGTTTGATTGGTGGTAATCCCATCGTAACGGTTCCCTGTATACAGCGTTTGGTTATTGCGGACGTAAATACTGGGAACGTCTTCAAAATCTAAAAACGCATGGTAGCCTTGATCAATGGATTGAATATCCGTGATTTTTTTGCTGAAAATTTCTTTCGTGTGGGTGTTTCCTAAGACATGGAGCTCATCATGAGTAAATGTGAAGTCTCCTTGCCCATTTTCTTCGCTGGTTCTCAGGTGCAATAAATACCCATCCACAAGCGGATATGTACCCATTAGATCTTGTTGCAGGGGGCTTTCAAACAGTTCATTCAATATCAACGTCCCATCTTTATGAATCACCACAAAGAACGGATCATAAGTTCTTGTTTCGTGGTGGATGGTATACCCTTCAATGAGAAAATCATCGCCGGATGTCTCCACACTATTGAGAGAATACTTCCGGGTTTCATCTCCAAATTGATGGGTGAATTGATACATTCCAGTCCCTTCCACATTTAATACACTCACCCCGTCCACCATTTTACGTGTGATATCTAACTGCGTGCCATCTAAGTTAACGGTCACATCGGTCTTGGCCAGACCGATGAGACTGATGCCCATCAGCATCCATTTCAAAATCATCATATTAAAAAACCTCCTCACATAAACCATATGAGGAGATTTCTTTTTTTCTTTTTTTATTTTAAGAAATAAGTCTTAATGTATCGCGCGCAATCATTACTTCTTCATTCGTCGGAACGACCATGAGTTTCACGCGTGAATCATCTTTGGAGATAATGGCTTCTTCTCCGCGGATTTGGTTTTTCTTGCCGTCAATTTCAGTGCCTAAAAAGCGCAATCGTTTCGCGATTAAGGCGCGGGTTTCTGGGGCGTTTTCCCCGATGCCTGCGGTAAAGACAATGGCGTCTACCCCGTCCATCGCAAGCACGTAAGCGCCGATGTAATCGACGATCATTTTGGCTTGTTTTAATAAGGCAAGGTGGGCTTTTTCATTTCCTTTATCCGACGCGGCCCAAAGGTCTCTAGAATCACTCGATACATCGGATACACCCAGATAGCCAGAGCGTTGGTTAAGATCGGCGATCACCGATTGAATCGAACGGTTTTCTTTCATCGCAATGTACTCGATGATGGCGGGGTCAATGTCGCCACTACGGGTGCCCATGGGAATCCCGGCTAAGGGTGTAAAGCCCATGGATGTATCAACGCTTTTCCCGCCATCCACGGCACAAAGTGATGCCCCATTACCGAGGTGTAACACAATGGTTTTGGTTTCATTTAAAGGTTTCCCTAAAATCTCTGCGGTACGCTGAGAGACGTATTTATGACTCGTTCCATGAAAGCCATATTTACGCACCTTGTATTTATCGTACCATTCATAAGGCGTCGCATAGATGTACGCTTCTTTCGGCATGGCTTGATGGAACGCCGTATCAAAGACCGCCACTTGAGGGACACCCGGTAACGCTTTTTCAAAGGCTTCTATCCCCATTAAGTTGGCCGGGTTATGGAGAGGGGCTAAATCTGCCACATCATCAATGGCCGCTTTTACGGGAGCATCAATGGTCACGGAATCTTTAAACGCTTCACCGCCATGGACCACCCGGTGGCCCACACCTTTAATGACGTCTAATGATTCTAAGATATTTTCGTCCACCAAGGCTCTGAGCAAAAAATCGACCGCTTCTTTGTGTGTCGGAAAGGCTTTATGAAATGTTTTTTTCTCCCCGTCGGTTTTGAGGGTAAAGTTGGAATCATCCAGGCCAATCCGTTCACAGACCCCAGAGGCGACTAAAGCCTCATCGGGCATTTTTAACACTTGAAATTTGAGGGAAGAACTCCCCGCGTTTACGGCTAAAATAATCATGAATGCGTATCCTTTCTGTCTTTAAACCATGTATTGATTTTAACAAGCGCATCTTCCATCGCGTCTAAGTCATCAAAGGCGGGAATTTCCGCGACTAAGAAATGGTCGATGAGATCATTAGAATGGGCTTTCTTTTGTAAGATGAGGATGCTTTTGGGATGCGCTTTAAATAGCGTTTCATCCAGTTTGAGCAAACCATATAAATGGGCCTTAGTCTGGAGTGACTTCTTGAATTCATCAGCTGCGGCCGTATCAAAAAAGTCATTTTCAATGAGACAAATCATAAATTGATTGGGTTCTAAATGATCTAAGTGATGCAAGATACCATAATAGGGAAGATATGGCGCTTTGGAGTCTTTTTTATAGATGGGAAAATCAGTCACAATGAGATCAAACCGGTGATCTTTAAAGCTAAATGAATCTTGTTGATAAAGCGTATGCGTAATATCCAGTGCGTCCAAATAATTGCGCGCGAGTTCGACGAGTTGATCATGAATTTCAATGCCGCTATATACCGTGGTATCCGGCAATCCTTCGGCAAGCGTCGCCAGAAAGTTTCCCGTTCCTAAGAAAGGATCCAGGACTCTTAAAGGAGCAGTATCATAAAGTTTATCGATGAGATATCCGATAAAGTAGCCAATGCCATCCGGTGTCATCAGTGCGTTGGCAATCTGATCATCTTTAAACGCTTGTAAGATAAAAAGTTGAAATGCTTTACGCATAGAAGGTCCGTCAAAGTTTCGGTTTTCAATCGCGACTTTCGCTTCGGTTAATACATCTTTATTTTTTACAGACTCTATAATATCGTCATCGAGTAAAAAATGAAACACGCCGTTGATTGCCGCTAGGCCATCCCGGGTTTCTTCATAAAAGATCGGATAGACCGTCTCTAAAAATGTAATCATGGCAGTTAAACTTTCTTTTTTGGACACATTATCACCAAAATTTATAATAGCATTCTACCCACTGAATGTCTATGCGAATAAGGAGGAAAATGAATATTCATTCAGTCAATTAATGTTGTTAAGCACCCCCAGATTTGGTATGCTTATAACGATGAAAAAAAGAAATCAATGGGCCGTGAAACTGATTACCGATTATCAAGCACATACGGCAGATAGACCCCCGACGTGTCGATACTCACCGACGTGCTCGGCGTACGCCAAAGAAGCGTTTGAAACCCGCAACGGTTTCAGCGCATTTTTCTTAAGTGCATGGCGCATTATAAGATGCAATCCCCTTTCCAAGGGCGGATATGATCCGGTGCCAAAATCCAATAGGAGATCCCACGATGAATAATCATTATTTTTTCACATCCGAAAGTGTCACTGAAGGCCATCCTGATAAGATTTGCGATCAAATTTCCGATGCCATTTTAGATGCAGCCCTGACCGATGACCCCCATGCGAGAGTGGCTGTAGAAACCGCCGTAACCACTGGGTTAGTCTTAGTATTCGGAGAAATCACAACCACCACATACATTGATATCCAATCATTGGTTCGCAAAACCATTAAAGAGATTGGCTACACCCGAGGAAAATACGGATTTGATGCGGATAATACGGGCGTTTTAGTCGCTTTAGACCCTCAATCTCCCGATATTGCCGGTGGAGTGGACCGCGGAGAAAGCTTAGGCGCTGGCGATCAAGGGCTGATGTTTGGCTATGCGACCAATGAAACCGATACTTACATGCCCATTACCGCAGTGTACGCGCAACGCTTAGCTAAACGCTTATCCGACGTCCGTAAAGACGGCACGCTTGAATATTTAAGACCGGACGGGAAAACGCAAGTCACCGTCGAATTTGACGCGGACGGAACGCCACTTCGCGTGGATGCAATCGTCATTTCCACCCAACACGCGGATGATGTCGATCAGGCTACCATTGCCAAAGGCTTACATACACACGTGATTGATTATGTCATTCCTAAAGACTTACGCGATACCAACACCAAATACTTCATTAATCCTTCAGGTCAGTTCATCATTGGCGGTCCTCAAGGGGACGCAGGCCTCACTGGCCGCAAAATCATCGTCGATACCTACGGCGGTGTGGCCCGCCATGGGGGCGGGGCATTCAGCGGAAAAGACCCGTCTAAAGTTGACCGCAGCGGTGCATATGCCGCCCGGTATGTGGCAAAAAATGTCGTCGCCGCAGGCCTCGCAGATCGCTGTGAAATACAACTTTCCTATGCGATTGGCGTGGTCGAACCAACCAGCATTTACATCGATACCTCTGGGACGAATCATGTGGATGAATCCCTAATTTTAAAAGCCATTGAAAGCGTCTTTGATTTAACACCTTCTGGCATCATTAAAACGTTAAACTTACAAACACCGATTTACCAAAAGACTGCGGCTTATGGTCACTTTGGCCGCCAAGATATTACCTTCCCTTGGGAAGAGCTCAATCAAGTAGACGCGCTTAAAAAAGCCATCGAAAATGCCTAAAAAAAATAGCCCGTGCGATTTAATCGCTCGGGCTTTATTTATACCGAAAGTATGGTCATGCGTCTTAACGCATCTTGTTCTTCTTGGTTGAATAACTCAATGGCTTCATCAATCGATGTGGCTTTTTTCTCTTCCAGATAATGGATCATGAGTTTAATCGTTTTATAGGCTTTGTATTCCGGGGGAATTACGGTGATTGCGTCAAAGGCTTTTTGAGCTTCTGCAATTTTTCGGTTATATGTATTCAGTTCATCTTGAATGTGGTTTAACGCATTTTCTTTTTCTTTTTCTAAGGCTTTTAATGCCGCTTGTAAGGTTTCGTTTTTGAACGCATTGCGGTCTAAGAGGTTATAAAGGGCGGGGAAAATGCCACCCACAAGATAGCTGATGACTAAGTGAATATTGATTAAGCCAAATAAAACTAAAAAGAACGGGCCAGATTCGGTGAAAAAGACAATCGATGCATACACCAATAAGGTCGTCCCAAATAGTGCTAACAGCAACCCATAAAAGAGGGCGCCTGTTAAATACCAGTCTGGGACTTTATACGGTTTATATCCGAGCACAAACCATAGATTAACGAGCACACCTATCAATAAGCTGACAATCAATGAATCCCAGGCATTTTGAAAAAATCCTAAGGCACTGATAAATACGATAGCCCCCAAAAGTGTCACGAGAGTTTGCATGACGATGAAACTTTTCGCTTCGAGTCCTTTTAAGTATTCGTATTCAATGACCGCTTTTTTGACAAAAAAGGTATCATGGATTTCATGCGTTTTTTTGCGTTCCACTTCTTTTTTTTCGTATTCAAGATCTTGCAAGGTGTCAGCAAACTTAAGAAGGGTGCGCAGTTCAGATATGATCGGATTCATGCGTGTCTCCTCTGGTCAATATGAGTGGTCTCTTACATCTATCATAACAGCATCCCCATGCCTTTAAAGATAAAGATGAATGAAAAGAAAAAGACTTCAATTAAATGGAGCAGGTGAGGGGAATTGAACCCCCGACTCCGCCTTGGCAAGGCGACGTTTTACCACTAAACCACACCTGCATTTAAATTAAAGTCTAAGACTAATATACCACTCTTCGTGGCATCTTGTAAAGATGGAAACTGATTGGTGCGGGTGACAGGAATCGAACCTGCACTCCGAAGAACTAGATCCTAAATCTAGCGCGTCTGCCAGTTCCGCCACACCCGCATTTTTTGGCTGGGCTGGATGGATTCGAACCATCGATGTCGGAGTCAAAGTCCGATGCCTTAACCACTTGGCGACAGCCCAATATCATGTTGGGGCGACTGAAGGGAATCGAACCCTCGAATGCCGGAGCCACAATCCGGAGCGTTAACCACTTCGCCACAGCCGCCATGTTATGGGAATTTAAAGCGCAAATACAATTTTATAGGTCAAGGTGCTAAATGTCAAGATATGCTGCACTTGAAAGGACCTTTTTGTGGTGCTATTATGTTAACACATTCTTAACAAAGAAGGCGCCATGCGAAAACATTTATCGTACTTACTCATTTTTTCACTCATCATGCTCTATTTTGAAACGATCCTCCACGTCCATGTGATGGGACTTTCTTTTGATTGGCGATACGTCCGTGTCGCAGCCTTTTCGTTGGGGTATGCTTCGTTTCTTTGGGCCGTCGTAAGAGTCTTTAAGCCCCAACGAGCAATGCGAGTGTTTGGAGCATTGATTGGAATCTTCACCTTCTTGTTTTTATCCCTGGATGTTTATTATCAAATCATGGGGGACTTTTACAGTATCTTTATGAGCGGGGATGTATTACTTGGGATCACCTTTATTGGCCGGTTTTTCACCAACTTAGAGTTTTATCACTTGCTTTACTTTATCCCAATTACTTTATTTATTTTAAAATCCCAAAACATCAAAATCTTAAAATACAAAAGTGTGCTCGAACCTGTGCTTATTGTGTCATTTGCCTTTTTATGGATCGTCATTGGCCTTTGGATGATTAATCCTAATCCAATATTTGCCAGCGACAGTCCCTTTAATTATTCCGAACGTGATATTTATGAAAAACGCCCTTCGGCCTATCAAGTCATTGAAGAATTTGGCGTTTTAACCTATTTACGCTTAGACATTCAAAATCTGAATGATGAGCCCGTTGATTCTAATGAAGCATTAGATGCATTCTTAGAAACACGCACGCCCTATGAAGTGAATGATATGACCGGACTTTTAGAAGGTAAAAGTGTCATTTATATCTTAGCTGAAAGCTTTCATGAAATGGCCATACACCCCGAAGTCACGCCTGTCTTAACGCAACTTTTTGAACGTGGGATGGTCTTTGATAACTACTATGCACCGCATTACTACCGCAATACCGCAGATACTGAGTTCATGGTCCATACGGGATTTTACCCGTCCCGGCAAGTTCCTTTATCGATGGAGCGGTTCCAAGAAAATACCTTTACTGAAACACTTCCCAGGTTACTCCGGGATAATTACCGGACATATGCCTATCATAACTACACCGATTATTTCTATCCCCGTTCCGACTTCTTAAGTGATACGATTGGCTATGATGTGTATAAAGATGCGCTCGATTTAGGATTATTGGATGAAGAAGTATCGGTGGGTGGGCCACACCTTTGGCCCAGTGATAATGATTTATTTGAAGCCACCGTGGATGATTACATTAACGATGAATCATTCTTTACCTATTATTTAACCGTCAGTGGGCATATGGACTATAATCTTAATCATCCGATCGTTGCTAAAAATCTACCCGAGGTTATGAACCGCTTAAGCCCGAATGACCCAGCCTTTGAAGATGACGCGTTGCTCGCGTATTATGCGGCCCAAATGGAACTGGAAATCATGATCTCAAACATCCTAACCACATTACAAGAAACCAACCGAATTGAAGATACTGTCCTCGTTTTAGCGTCGGATCATTATCCCTATGGCTTGGATGAAGAAAGTTTTGAAACGGCCGGTAAACCCTTAAATGAAATGGGCCTTGAAACCCATAACGTCCCGTTTGTGATTTACCATCCTGACCTTTCCAGCCAGCGCGTGGATGATGTCTTTGGAAGCATCGATGTGACCCCAACCCTCGCCAACTTATTAGGGATTCCTTACGACAGTGATAGATTGATGGGACAGGATGTGTTTGCGCCTGGGGATAACACAGTCCGTTTCCAAAACTCATCCATTTTAACGGAAGATTATTATTTTGATATTGAGGCGGTGGATCCTGTGGTGTCCTTTGACCCGAGCATCAGCGAACAAGAAATCATCTTAGCCTTCAATGAAATGATATTTATGCAAGACATTAATCACACGCTACTCGATACCGATTATCAATCACAGATTACGCCATAAAAAAAATCGCCCCTTCTAAACGAAGGCGCGATTTTTATTTTTACCGGTAATACCAGCTAACCCCAAATCCTTTTTTACCCACATGAACTCTAAATACTGGGCCTAAAAATACCGTTTCAGTGAATTCGATTTTGGGGAAAACCTCAATTAACTTGGCTTTCATCAGTTCGTATTGTTCTTTGGAATTAACATCGATTAAACGGGCCACCAATGTTTTCTTGGGATCCGCGTTTTTCTTAATCCGCTCAATCATATTTTCGGTGAGTTTTCCATACGTTCGGGCTTTTTCACCGAGGGCGAGTTTTCCATCTTCCATGACAATCATCGGTTTAATTCTTAGGGCCGTTCCAATCAAGGCTTGAGATTTTGAAAGTCTTCCGCCTTTTTGAAGGGAAAACAAGTTTTCAACGTTGAACAGTAAGTCACTGCCATCGATGATTTCTTGCACGCCTGCGACAAACGCTTCTTCGCTTTTAGCACTCTCTCTGACTTTCATTGCTTCTAAGAAAAGCATCGCATTCCCATACGCCGCGTTTCCTGTGTCAAAGACATGAATGTCTTCTTTTCTGGCATCATCATTGCGGGCAATGATGGCACTTTGATAGGTGCCTGATAAACTTTTGGAAAGCGTAAAGACATAGACGATCTCAGCGCCTTTATCAAATTGTTTTTGATAGGCTTCGCTGAATTCAGTT
>CBFHYA010000005.1:4868-25173 GCA_965659955.1 Candidatus Izemoplasmataceae bacterium | reverse complement strand
GGTGCGGGTTGAGACGTTGTCAGGCCCGCCCCTGCATCTTGCTTGGCGTAAGTTTCTTCAGGTGTAATATCAAATTCCTTGTAAGTTTTATCGCCTTCGATGACATTTAATTGCACGACTTCACAGTCGTATTTTTTGATGTATTCATCTTCGATGTAAACGGTAGAATCAATTACAAATTTTGCTTTTTTCATATTTAACCTCGTTTATAAAATTTGGTAAACCGCAATAAAGTGAAGCACTGAACCAGCTATGACGGATAGGTGCCATAAAAGGTGGGTGTAATGCCAATTTTTTTTCCAGTGAGATAAGATAAAAAACGATATCCCACCGGTATAAGCGATGCCCCCATACAAGATAAGGTTCATCACCATATCCGGGATGTTTGGCGTGAGTTCCGGGAGAATGAGTACAATCGACCAGCCCATCAACACATACATGATGATGTGCAACGCTTTAAACGCTGTCGGATAAAGAAGTTTTAAGATACCGCCCGTCACCGCAATCACCCACAGTCCAACGAGTAACGCATTGGCAAGTGGCGTATTAATCACCAATAATACAAAGGGAGTATAGGTCCCCGCAATCAACAAATAAATGGCAAATTGATCCAAACTTTTTAATACGTGAAACCCGCGTTCAGTTCGCATCTTGATCCCATGATGAAGGGTTGAAAACAAATAAAGCATAATTAAAGAAACGCCATAAATGCTAATGACGACGGTTTCAAAAACGGTATCGGCCCGAATCACAAGCAATGTCAGTCCGATGATACCTAAGATAATACCGATGCCGTGGGATACGGCGTTGGCGATCCGATCGCCTAAATGATCATGCATAATGGCTCCTTCTATGTTCACACGTAGCGTACCAATAATTACTCTATCTGTCAAGGTAATATAAAAGTCACGCCCATGCGGGGGCGTGACTAATCTCATCTTTATTATAGGGTTCTTGATTAAATTTGTCTTGAAAAATACGTTTCATTTTTTTGAGCTTCGGATACGTCATGAGTTCTGGGAATTCCTCAAGCATTTTGAGAAAGACATGATGCCATAAACGGAAATCTTTAAACTTCGCATAATGATCAAACGATCGGTGGTTAATGGCCCAAGGTTTTAATCCCGCATAATGAATCCCAAAGACTTTATCAATCCTCGGATATCCAGAAAAACTCGCATAGCGGATGTCTAAGGTGTGCCAACGCCCACTCCATTTTTGAGTGAGGTATTGCATCTCTGGCCAATTGAACGTTTGAATTAAGGCTTGGGTGTTTGGTTCTTTTAAATCTTCGACAATACTATCGTAGTCTTTTAGATTCGTATTAAAGACGAGCAGTGAGGTGTTAAACCCTAAATTGGAAGGATCATTAAGGACCCGGTCCGTGATTGGCTTGGGAATGATTTCTCCTTGAAGATAATCCGCATAGATATCGTGCCAGTGCCACGTGCCTGAAGCTAAAATCTCATCTGTAATCACATACTGATGGTCTTTAATCATGGTGGTATGGGATTCTTTTTCATTCAAGATGGCAGAAGGAGAATGGGCTTTACTAAGTTCTGCGTAATTTCTCAGCGGTAAGATGTCACTATCGGCGAGTAAAAACTTACTGCCCAAAGGCGTCAAATCATCATAGTATTTCAATACTTCAAACCGGGTAAATAAATCACTGCGGTCTTGTCGGCCTTTAAGGTTTTCATGTTTCACCGATAATTTATCAATGACAACGACTTGATCATAAATGACTTCTAAATAACTGCGTGCATCCTTAGAAATCTCATCGGTCACAAAACACACAATGTCTTTGATACCTTGTTTTTTTAAAGCATATCCAAAGACTAATGCCCCTGGGACAAAGAAGTCATTCCGCATTAAAAACGTTGCATAAATCATAGCTTTGAGACCACACTTTCAAGGACTTTTTCTGCCCGTAAATTCGATATCTTTAATGTTGTTTTTAACTCTTTTATCCAACGCATTACATCCGGTTCTTGACTTTCACTCATTGATTTTGAAATGAGGCCAATCACTTCACTGTGATGAAAGGTGTGAATCTCTGGGTCACATTGCTCAAGGATTTCATTCGTAATGGACTCAATGGAATAAAGATCAAAGCGCCTTAAATTCATTGATAGGTGGTGACGGGTTTTACTGAGACTAAAAACCGTTGCGTCCAAACCTGGATGACCCCCACTGGATGCTCTTATTTTTCTGGCAATCTTTTTGAGCGTCGCATCATCATGGGTCTCAAATTCTAAATTATACGCAAGCAACGGTTCCCGCCAACCAATGGCCACACACCCCGTTTTTAAACCCGTATTTATATCCCCAAAGTCACATGGGTTTTCATTTTTTAAAAAGCGCGTTTTTAATGCTTCAAATCCCCCTTTTCGGATGGCTTTAAGGGATCTGTTGTCCACTTTAAGTGCACTTTTTTCATACAGTATGACCGGCATCAAGGTTCCGACTTTTTGGGCCCAAGTATGAACGGCTTTAAGCGGGTCAAAAGTTTTATCTAAAGGAACAAACGGAATAACATCTACTCCGCCCATCCGGTAATGAAGTCCCTCGTGGTAATTCATATCCACGTGCTTGGTAACTTCTTGAACCAATTGAAAAATCGCATCCATCACCGTTTGAATAGGACCTAAATAAGTGACGACTGATCGGCCATAGTGATGGTCGGATTCTGCTAGAATATAAAGCTGATTAAATGTCTTTTTATTGAGATAGTCTTTAAACCAATCATCGGATTTTAACGCCGATACATTGACCGCAGACCATACGAGATCTTGGGCCATTAAATGGACCTAAATGTCACGTCTTTTTCTCGCATGAAATCAATAATTTGTTTGGAGGAGATGACAATACCGACGTTTAAAAACGCATAACTGGTATTTTCAGCGGGGCCATCTTGCGTCATTATTTGCTTTTTCATGCGCAAATCTAAATCGTGACTTCGAGTCGCTGATTGCATTCCATACACCACCCCTTGTTCATCAAACACGGGTCCGCCCGATTGACCTTTTATCCCTGGGGTAGACATTTCAAAGCCCATCACCCCATTTTGGTTTCCAATCTTCCGGGTGACCATGCCTTCTAAAGGGAAATATGGCGATTGGTGATGCCCTTCTTGAGTAAACCGAATATCATCTTTAACTTCGTCGTACGCCACCGTGGTGTATTCCGAAAAAGGATATCCGAGTTTACAAAGCATCATGCCAGGTTCGACTTCGGTTTCTGAAAATAACGGATATTCATTCGTCAACATTTCCACACCACCTTCGATGTGGATGAGTGCTAAATCTAACGTTTCATGGGTGATGAATTGGACCTTAGAAGGTGTCCCTTTAAACACGTTATAAAACTGATTCTTAAATTGAATGGGCATGCCAGGTCTATACTTGTATTTTTCTTTGAGCTGATCGTTCGATAACTGACCAGAACTGAGGTCCGTTTTGTATTCGTTGTAGCGTTTATTTAAGGCGTTCGCCAGCTGAAAATTCTGGGCCACATGTTTGGCTGTTAATAACCACCCATCTTTATTTATGACAATCAAAGATGAGGCACTTTTGTGTACCTCTTTGGATCCATAGGTTCGGTGAATGGTTCTGAGTTGTTTGGTGAATGATGCACTGTCTTTAATGGCTTTTACAAACATATTTTCACATCCTTAAATTCATCATAGCACAGCGGTCCATCTGCTATAAAAAAATTCACGGATTTGATCCGTGAATATGAGTGGCAGGGGTGACAGGATTCGAACCCGTACTAACGGTTTTGGAGACCGCTGTGCTACCATTGACACCACACCCCTAATTAAAGCGCTTAATCATTATAGCATAGCCCTGTAGGGCCTTGGCAAGGAAATCCCACAAAAAAAGCCGTGCTTGCGCAAGGCTTTTATTCAACGGGCGTTTCCTGAATGGTAATGATGAGGGTATCTTTCACACTGCCGTTACCGACCGATGCGGTCACAATCGCTTGACCTGGGGCTAACGCAGCTAAGTTACCTCCGTTATCGATGTAAACGACATCTAAATTTGAACTTGTCCAAAATAAATCGTACTGATTAAATTCACCGGATACGGATGCGGTTAAACGTCCAACATCCCCCACTTCATAGGTGAGTTCGGTGGGGACAATTTCAACCCGGCTGGTTTGACT
Organism: Candidatus Izemoplasmataceae bacterium; assembly: GCA_965659955.1. Classification (GTDB taxonomy): domain Bacteria; phylum Bacillota_I; class Bacilli_A; order Izemoplasmatales; family Izemoplasmataceae; genus JAGYII01. The sequence goes on along the minus strand of CBFHYA010000005.1, from coordinate 21,006 downwards.
AGAAAATTCATTACCGAGTTCATACCCTAAATAGGCACTGCCTAAAGTGACAATCAATAAAAATAATAGTAATAGTCCAATCTGATTTTTCGCTGGACTTGCTTGGGAAGAAGGTGTGGCTGGGTTCTTGACTGCACCCGGTTTACCCCCAATGCTTTTTGCATTTGGTTCTTGACGTTTTGCGAGTGCGGGGTTTTGTGCTTTAGCTTCTTGGGAACTGGAAAATGGTTTAGCGGGAATCTTTTTACTCATAACACCCTCCTTATTCGCCTTTATTATAACTTATATAGCATTAATCCTAAGAAATTTTACAAAATCGGTTCGATGTCGTAGCCGGTTTTCTTGAGTGTTTTTTTAATTGTTTTAAAATCTGGAATATCTCCGTCATAATGCACTTCTTTATCTTTAAGTTCAATTTCAAAGCGCGTTAAACCAAGCTCATTCAATACCGTTTTAATGGTTTGAACACAGTGATCACATGTCATATTGGATACTTTAAACCCGTGCGACCAAGATGATCTTATTTCTGATAATTTGACGAACCGTAAACGCAATGCATTGAGCACAACCATGATCGATGAAAATCCCATCGCAATCGCCGCAACAACCATGGAAAGTCCGCCTAAAGCCGCTAAGGGAATCGCCACAATATTGTAAGAAAACGCCCACATGAAGTTTTGTTTGATATTTCTGAGCGTCGCTTTTGACATGTCCATCGCTTGTAAGACCTTATTCAGATCATGACTCATCAATGTGACATCACTCGAGTCAATTGCAACATCGGTTCCATAGCCCATAGCAAAACCAATGTCTGCGGTTTTTAAAGCCGGGGCATCGTTCATTCCATCGCCCACAAATCCGACCACCGCATTGGATTGATAATGTTTAACCCAAGTGGCTTTATCTTGGGGTAAAACAGACGCATGAAATATGGATATACCCGAATCATGCGCCACTTTTTCCGCCACTTTTTCATGATCTCCGGTAATCATCACAGGCGTAATTCCTCGTTTTTTCATTTCTGCAATCACAGCCGGAGTTGTGGATTTAAGTGGATCTTCAAACGCAAACACACCGATGATCTCTCCGTTTTTGATGACAAAATTTAGCGTGTAAGCATTTGCCATCCATTCTTCTGAGATACGGGCAAACGGATTGGTCAAATTTTGGCGTGACACATAAGCCATTGAGGATAGAATCACAGATATATCCCCCACCTTAGCTTCAACCCCTTGACCTGGTAAAATCGAAAAATCGTCCACAGGTTTGAGCTTCACATGGTTTGAGTGTGCGTAATCTAGAACGGCTTGAGCCAGTGGGTGCGTGGAGGCTTCTTCTACACTGGCGGCTAAAACAAGAGCCTCTTTGGACCCTTCAAATTTTTTAACAACCGGTTTCCCTTGTGTGAGCGTCCCAGTTTTATCAAACGCAACGACCGAGATGTGTGGGGCAATCTCAAAAAAGTCGCCCCCTTTATATAGGATGTGATTTTCAGCGGCTTTCCCATTCCCCACCAAAATTGAAGTGGGGGTCGCAAGACCTAAAGCACACGGGCAACTGATGACTAAGATGGCTACACTCCGTGTGAAAGCCACTTGGAAATCCAGACCCAAGCCAGCCCACTGAATCAAGAAATTAAGAATCGCAATCGCGATAACAATAGGGACAAAAACACCTGATATTCGGTCTGCCAGACGTTCAATAGGAAGTTTTTCAGCACTCGCCTCTTCTACGGATGCGATGATGCCAGAAAGCATCGTATCTTTTCCCACCCGGGTCACCTCTATGGTGAGGGGAGCGGATTGGTTGATCGTTGCTCCAATGACGGGCATGCCAGACTTTTTATCGACCGGCATGGATTCCCCTGTAAGCATCGATTCATCGACCGAACTAATGCCTTCAGTGATGATTCCATCCACCGGAATTTTTTCGGTTGCTTTCACATAGACCAAGTCGCCCACTTCAATCGACTCAAGGGATACCATTTCATATCCTTGCTCCGTAACTTTACGCGCTTCTTTAGCTTCGAGTTTTAAAAGACCCACGAGTGCATCGGTCGTTTTTTCCTTGGCTTTATCTTCAAAGAAATTACCCAAGAGAACCATCGTCACAATCAAAGCACTGATTTCAAAGAAATATTCGGGATGCATCCGCGGGTTGACCGCATCACTGGCGAGTAAATAAATACTATAAAAATACGCACTACTCGTCCCTAAGACCACCAAGATATCCATTCCAAGAACTTTTTTCTTTAAACCATGATACGCCGATTTAAAAAAGTGACGGCCGATCCCAAACTGGACAATCGTGGCGATAATTAATTGAAAATATCCGTTCATTAATACCTGAGGGACAGGGACAAATGAAAACCAAGCTAGATGCCCAAACATCGCATACAGTAAAGGCGCAGATAAAAGAGCTGAAATCCAAAGCTCAATTTTAAGCTGTTTGGCGCGGCGAGCACTTTCTTTCAAATTATCTTCCAGGACAGGGTGGTAGCCCACAGATTTAATCGTATCAGCGATGGCGTTCAGCGAAGTTTTTGTTTCATCAAATTCTGTGATAACTTTTCCCGCACTCACGTTTACTTTAACGGTTGTATACGGGTTATCTTTGAAGCTATTTTCAATCGTTTTGGCACACATCGAACACGTCATGCCATCGACTTTTATAGTTTTTTTCATATCTATTTAAACCTCGTTGCGTATAATAGTATAGGTAGGGACTATAGTATATACAGTCTTTGTCATAACAAGCAAATCATATTCTCAAGGAGTTTTCATGATCATCGATTCTTTAGACACCCTCGACAGTGAACTTAATAAACCACTTACCCTCGTTTTAGCCAAAACGCATCCTTGCAGTGTGTGTAAAAATACGCTCGATTATTTAAAAGCCCAAGTCCCTAAGCTTGATAAACTGAATATCGTCGAAATTTACATTGATGACCACGATGAATTTCGTGGGAAATTTATGATTTTCACCGTCCCCACCGTGATGGTCTATTCCGAAGGAAAAGAGCTATTAAGAGAATCCCGGTTCATCGATGCGCAGAAAATCAACCGACTCGTCGATATGTTTGAGGCGTAATATGAATATCGGATTGATTGCTCACGATAAAAAGAAAAAAGATATGATTGCCTTCTGTAAAGAACACATTCATATCTTAAAAAATCATCAATTATTTGCGACTGGAACGACGGGCTTGAAAATCACCGAAGCTACTAAGCTTAACGTTCACCGGTTTAAATCAGGACCTTTAGGTGGCGATCAAGAAATGGGCTCAAAGATTGCGAATGGAGAAATCGATATGCTTTTTTTCTTTAGAGATCCTCTAACAGCCCAACCGCATGAACCCGATGTATCTGCGTTATTTAGGCTCTCGGATGTCTATCATATTCCGCTTGCCACGAACAACAAAACGGCGGAGTTCTTAATTGAATCCTTACGCGAGTAAGACGCCGGTAAAAATAACCCAAGCTAAGATGCTTTTACCGAATAGTGAAAGCCATACATAGGCACGTTCACCGTAAATATAATCGGCCCACCGGCCGATTTTTTTATACTGTAAGTATTGGTTCAGCGCAAACGCATTAAAAACCAAGAAGTAAAAAAGAACACCCGGAATGACAAACCATGGAAGCAGGGAAATATCCGTATTACCAAATAGATAAATAAGGATTAACACCCACGGGACCATACCAGCAATCCAACCAAATATATACGGTTGCCAATCGGTTTTTTTGCGGTGCGGTGGGTTCATTTTTTCCATTAAAAGACCGAAGAGATTCATTAAAGCATTGATCACAAAAATAAGAATTAACGCTTCGATGGTCAAAAGGCCAAACATGGTCGTCAGTAAGACAATCATCACCGATGAACTGAGTGCATATTCATACCAGCGATACGGATTAATTCCGTTCACAATATTACGCTGATATTTTTCTTTCATGGGATAGGCAATGATGAAATGAAACATCGCACTAAGAAGTAAAAATGACGCCACCATCAAAGAAAATGGAAGCTCAAATAATTCTTGCGTACCTGGAAAATAAAGATCGCCATCAGTTTCAAAGAAACGGGCATAAATTTGAGGTCTAAAATCTCTAAAGACATCCACGGTTAACGCTAAGATAACCATCGCCGTCCCTTGGATTAAATGGAACAATCCCATCCAACGATTAAATGATAGGAGTTTATCGATTCTTTGCATGGTGGCCTCCTGTGAGGTCTAAATTTTTTGCTGCATTTTTTACGTAGTTCCATGATACGTTATGTAAAGATTAAACCTAAAGATAAACGCTTATTGGTTAGCGTTCGAACGCATAGATACCGTCAGATAAAAGACCCATCCAAAATACACAATCCAAACCACCCAGGTCCAAGTGCTTCGGCGCAAATAAGGAGGCTTATTATCGGGTTTCCAGATTAAGATTGTTACCCATACCCGAGCCATGATTTCTATGCTTAACGCAATCGAAATCCAAAGCCAAAAGCCTGGAATTTCCATTAAATCCCGTCACGGATGGGTTCTGATGCTTGTTCCATTTTATTACGGCCGATGATGCCACTGATTAAATGCATCACCCCAACGAGTTGATTACTAAAAAGCATAATCCCTCCGTAGATGGCTTGATAGAGGAATATGGTCGATGCCTGTTCGACTGTCTTTTTTTCGTTCAAAACGGGAAGTAATAAAATCAAATTGACAATTAAAAAAGCAAGCTGAATCACAATGACAACCACTGCTATTATCCTTATAATGGGTAAAACCTCGAAGAAAGCATTTAACTCATCGGCCGTCACAAAAGCTTCTTCTAACACCATCATGAAAAACCCGGGTAAACGGGCAATGATCAAAAAGAGTGCACTGGTTAAAACGACCCCAATGCCTTGGAATACAAGTCCAAGAATCGTTAAGATTCTAACTGAAGTAGGGATCTTAGGCATCTTTCGTTAACTTCACAGCAGTGCCATACGCAATGATTTCAGCAGCACCTGCCATGACTCCTGACGTTTGAATTCGAAAGCCAATGACCGCATCAGCACCCATGTCATCCGCTTCTTTGAGCAAGCGTTCAGTGGCGAGTTTACGAGCACTTTCCATCATCTCAGAGTAGCCTTTAATTTCACCACCCACAATGCTTTTGAGACTCGCGCCAATGTCACGTCCAATATTCTTGGTTTGGACCGTGGAACCTTTGACGTATCCTAAAACTTCAGAAACTTTGTAACCTGGATAGTAATCTAGAGTCAATAATTCTTTACGTGTAATCATTTGAAATTCTCCTTATATTTTTTTTGTTCGCGTTTGAGATAAAAATTAAGTGTTCTTGGAATAATGCGGTGCGTCCATTTAAAGAGGCTTGATGTATGAAGCGTTTGTTTATTTTTACGAATCGCTTTGATAATTTTACGGGCCACATCATTGGGATCTTGAATGAGCCACGATTTATGCGGCTGTTTGGAAGTTTCAAAAAAGCCAGTATTGACTGCCACAGGATACACTCTTAAAAGCTTCGTATCATCTTCCCAACTGATGGCTTTAAAATACCCATCCAAGAAAGCTTTGGTACTCGCATACATCGCGTATCCCGGGAGTGGCCAAAATGCCATTGCTGATAGCATCACGACAAAATGAACATCTCTATATTTCTTTTTAACAAACTGATACTGCTCAATAATCGAGTAGGCGTTCGTTTGCATCATCGCTTCAAAGGTGCTCCGGTTGAAGCCGTTTTTTTCATAGGCCGCATACCCTGCATTCGCCACAAAAATATCTATATGCTCGGGTAATTCATTGACCCAAGTCATATGACTTTTAGGATCGGACAAATCCACAGGTATTTTGGTTAAATTGGGATGCTCGAATGCAAAGGAATCTTTAGGGTGATAGACCCCAAATACATTGGCGCGGTCCACCCACGCTTGGAGTAAGGCGTTTCCAATGCCAGAACTGGCACCTGTAATCACAATGGTTTTCATTATTTCCCCGCTTTAATTATAGCAAATAAAAACGTCTCATGACGAGACGTTTTTAGATATTGCAGCTAAGCGTTTATGCATTGGGGGGTGCGAATAATAAACAGTCGTATAGGCTGGATGCGGATTTAAATCAGAGAGTGATTCTTTCGCAAGCTTACGGAGTGCTCTATCCATCGGATCAGGCCCGAGTAAAGAAACACTATACGCATCGGCTCGGTATTCAGCCCAGCGTGATAACGCCATCGTTGGAAGTGACATTAAAATGTCTAAAGGCGTAGTCAAAATCCCAAACAAGATGACCCCAAATCCTAAGAAGATGCCTTCAAATCCAAACGCTGTGTATAAACTTTCGGTGGTCAGAATGAGATAAAACAAAAACACATACAAGAAGATTTCAATCGCTTGTTGAATAAACATTCTAGGTATGTCTTTGTGTTTGCCATGCGCAAACTCATGGGCTAAGACTGCTAAAATTTCATCTTCTTCCATCTTATCAATCAGCGTATCAAATAAGACGATTTCTTTTTGTTTCCCAAAGCCTGAGAAAAAGGCGTTGAGCCGGGTCGAACGTTTTGATGCATCCATCTTAGAAATGGCTTTAACTTTGAATCCAATTTCGCTTGCCAGCGTTTCAATGGAAGTTTTTAGTGATCCTTCTTCTAAGGGTTCAATCTTATTGAATATCTTCACAAATACCGCAGTATATAAATACGAGATGAGCGCAAAAATCGTCATTAAACTCGCCCAGGCAATCAAGATGAATCCGAAGAGATTATCTTGGAACGCTTCATATAAAAAGTAAAGCCCTGTAATTAATCCACCGCCTAGGACAATGGTCAATAAGAGTTGTTTAATCTTGTCGGTCACAAACGTTTTTTGAGTGGTTTTGTTAAATCCAAAATCTTCTTCGATTTTAAAGGTCCGATAGTAGCTAAACCCAATGCCAAGGATAAACTGGATGAGCTGATAAATGCCTAAGAAAACTAGAACCGTTAAAAGTTCACTTGAAATGGCGTTCGCCCAACCAAAGATGACTTGAATGAGAGCCCCATTAAATAGCAATAACGCCAAGGTTAGGAGAAGTGATACGCCTTTTGTGATCCAGCCAAACCGAGAATTGACACGGGTATAATTCACCCATTTTTGATACCGCTTCTCATCAAAAATATCCGATACATTTTCAGGGATGGGTTGGCTTTTAATACGTTCATTTAAAATTTTTAGCGTGGCTTCAAAGCCAAAAGTTACAAGCAAAACACTAATGACTAAAATATCCATTTAATCCTCCTGATTAGAAAGCACTCCCGCAATTGGAATCAACAAAAAAACAAGCCATGCGATTTCATAGATTCGGAATAATTCTCCCATAAGTATGAAAAGTATAACACTGATGAATGGGGTATAGGCTACGAATGGAACTTCTTCTTTATCAATAAATTGTGAATAGAGCAAGACACTCACGGGAATCAATAAGAAGAGTAGCCACGCAGGATGCCACGCCCCAGTCGTAAATCCGATGGCAAGATAAATCCCGGTAAGGCTTAATGTAAAGGCTGCGCCGAGCGCAAATTTCTTGATATTCATCGCTTTGATTCTAGGCCAACTTTGATACAAAATCAGCGGCACAAAGCCTAAAAATATAAGATTATAAAACGGATTAGGATCTTGGAAATAAAGAACTACATATAGACCTGGAATAATCAATCCCACAATAAACATAACATATTTGAGGGGGCGATCTTCGGCTAAAATAGCGAGTGGGAAAATCAACGTATACCCCACCCATGCGACCGTCCATAAATTAAACGCGAACCCAAGGATAAAAAAGATAATCGTAAAAATAAAGGGCGATAAAGCAACTAGACGTTCAGCCCCTTTCGCGTTAAGCGCAATGGCACTCATCGGAATCAATAAGAAAAAGAGCCAAGAATACGCGAACCCTTCCAATAAAAACCCAACCACAAAAAATAATATCGTTGCGATAAACGGACTCAGTGCCACCCATTTATCCTTTTGGTTTTTGAATGTTTTTTCGCGCATGGGGATTTGCGACACAATGGATTGAATGGTCCCCAATGAGGCAATATAATCGAATTCCATTTCACCGTTTGTGACAGCCTCTGTAATCATTGAATCATAATCGGTCAGTATTTCATTGGCTTCATTTTTTGAGAAGCCTTTTTCATTTAGTTCTGCTTTTAATTGAGCTAAAAATTTAGATTTATTCATGGTGACCTCCTAATATTTCATTCACCGCAACCGTAAAGGTGTGCCATTCTTCTTTTTCTTCTCTCAAAAAGCTTACGCCAGAGTCTGTGAGCTGATAGATTTTTTTGGGGGCTCCTGCATCTCCAAGTTTTTTATCAAACACTAAATAGCCTTGTTCAATGAGACGTCTAAGCCTGGGATAAATGGTATTTTCATTTACATCAAGCGTCCCTTTAAGGACTTTGGTGATTTGATAGACCGTGGTGTAGTCTTGACTTACAAGGGATAACACACACACATCGATAATGCCTTTTTTAAACTGTGTATTCATGCAAGCCTCCTATTTATTGTGTATCACACAATTAATATATATGAGTTTGATATTTATGTCAAATAAAAACGGATAACCGAAGTTATCCGTGAGTCTTTTAAAGTTATTTCTTGGCTTTAAACCGGTCGTATACGTGAGACATATAGGCAAGTAAGAACCCAGCGATGAAAACACCAATTGCAATTAAAATGGGTCCAAGCGTTAGGTCAAATGATTCGGGCCATATCTGATAGATCGATCCAATTAATAACCCGATAATCGCAAAATACGTGATTTGATAAAAGTTTTTAAGGAGATATGTTATCAAGCGGGTAGCCCCCACTAAACCGAGTAGCATTCCACCGAATAAAACGATTAAGATAGGAATGTTAAAGGTAGATAAAGCATTGACGAACGTCGGATACATCCCAATCGCCAGTTGGACCATGGATCCTGAAACCCCCGGGACAATCGCGGTGGCACTGGCCACAAGCCCGGTAAAAAAGATTAAGAAACTATTGCCGAGCGTTAATACCGTAATGGGTTCAGCATCAATGTCCGTATTAACGATTAAGTTGAGACCGACTAAAAATCCTAAACTTAAGCTGAATGCTAAAAACGTTCCTATGGTAAACCGTTGATCGTCACTTTCTGTGGTCTTTTTAATAATGATGGGTAAACTCCCCACAATCAACCCCATAAAGAATATACGCATAAAGGCTGGATAATTCTCAAGGAGTGTTTCCATAAGTCCTGCGAGGGTAAATAGTGCTAAGAAATTCCCCCCATAAAGCGTCAATAAAAAGATTAACGCGGCCATCCACCCCGCTTTACGACGGATGAGGGTATCGACACTTAAGACTAAGCGGTCATACACTTTAATAATAACGGCAACCGTCCCGCTGGATACGCCTGGAATAATTGCCGCAATTCCCATGAAATATCCACCTAAAAGGAGTCTGATATCAAATTTATTTTTCATTGGTATCCTCGATTTGTAATATGATTTCATTGCGTCTTAAAAACCCGGGTGTCATGGGCGCATTATACCGTGCAATGAGGGGGGCTTTGGTTGGCTTATATCCTTTATTCTCACACCAAGCCTCCAGCATTTGAATCTGCATATTGATTTTTTCTGTGCTTGAGCGACCACTAAAGCGAACCACTGCACTTAAATTCAATTGATATTCTTTAATGACTTCTTGATCATCCATCGGCATGGGTGCGTCACTTTTTTTAACCATTTTTAAGGGTAAAACAAATTCCATGGTGGATGATTCGGTATCGTTTAACACCGGGATGGTCATGGGCATTTTTTCTTCAGATTGATTACGCCCACTGATATATGAAAAGAGCCGACCAAATCCACTGCCTCTCAGTGTATTATCGGGTGTGGCTACACTCACAAAAGGCGCATATCTCCTAAGTTCAAACGCTCCATCTTTTTCAATGACTTCATAGTGTGGTTCTTGATATTTTCCCATATTTTCACCTTTTGGCTTGTATTATACCTTATCTTCCCATCATTGAAGTTGGTTTAACCATAAAAAAACAAGGCCCAAAGGCCTTGTATATGAGTATGATGGCGGAGCAGGAGAGATTCGAACTCTCGCGCCGGTTTCCCGACCTATGCCCTTAGCAGGGGCACCTCTTCAGCCTCTTGAGTACTGCTCCAATGATAGCTTAAATAGTTTAGTATATTTAAGCATCAGTGTCAATTGCCTAAAGGCCGACATTTTCCTTCAGCATCGTCAGTTGAAGTCTAGACCTTTTTAGATCCACATCGACCACATACACATCGACAATTTGGCCCACTTTCACGACGTCTAAAGGATGTTTGACATAGCGGTTCGCAAGCTGAGAAATATGGACGAGTCCGTCCGTTTTAACGCCACAATCCACGAATGCCCCAAAGTCGACAATATTACGAATCGTACCTTGCAGTTGATCGCCTTTTTTGAGGTCTTCTAAATGCTTAATACCTTTTTTAAGAAGGGGTTTAGGAAGATCATCCCGAATATCTCTGAGGGGTCTTTGAAGACTATCGATGATATCTTCAAGCGTCAATCTCCCGATGTCTAAAGCTTCCGAAGTTTCACTGAGATTAAGACGCTCTAAAGCTTCTTTCATAGAAGGTGTCCCAATGTCTTTCACGGTGAGACCCACCCTCTTTAATAACGCTTCAGTCGCCGGATAACTTTCGGGGTGAATCCCCGTTTGGTCGAGTGGATTTTTACCTCCGGAGACTCTTAAAAATCCGATGGCTTGTTCATAGGATTTAGGCCCAATGCCTTTCACTTTTTTGAGAGCTTTGCGGGACGTAAATGCCCCGATTTCATCACGCATCGCGACGAGATTTTCGGCCATTTTAGAAGAAAGCCCTGCGACATAGGTTAGGAGCGGTGCACTGGCCGTATTCACGTTCACGCCCACTTGGTTCACCGCACTTTCCACCACTTCAGTGAGTGAACTGGTAAGTTTACTGACCGTCACGTCGTGTTGGTATTGACCGACCCCTAAACTTTTAGGGTCGATTTTAACAAGTTCAGCCAAGGGATCTTGAAGGCGTCTGGCGATACTGATCGCACTGCGTTCTTCCACGTTTAAATCTGGGAATTCATGTTGGGCTAAGGGTGATGCTGAATAGACACTGGCTCCGGCTTCGGAGACAATCGCATACGCCACATCTAAATCACTTTCTTGAATGAACTCACCGATAAACGTTTCGGTTTCCCTTGAAGCTGTCCCATTGCCGATGGCGATTGTATCCACGTGGTATGTCTGAATCAAAGAAGTGATTAATTCTTTGGCCGCCTCAATGCGGCCTGGGGGAACATTTTCCCCTTTAAATTTCTGATGGGGATACATCACATCTTTTTTTAGTAAGCGTCCTAAAGGATCAACCACCGCCACTTTACATCCCGTCCTAAACGCGGGATCAACGCCTAAAATGGTTTGGCTTTTTAATGGCGGTTGCATTAATAATTGATAGAGGTTTTCGCCAAACACATGAATGGCTTGGGTTTCAGCGGTTTCGGATAAATGACTGCGGATTTCTCGTTCGATACTTGGTTTAATCAAGCGTTTATATCCGTCTTCCAATGCACTGATTAATAAAGCACGTGACGGATGATCAGACGCTGGAATCAACCGGTGTATCATTTGTTTTAAAAGTTCATCGTCATCGACCCGGATGCTTACGGTGAGGATCTTTTCCTTTTCCCCGCGGTTAATCGCGAGCACGCGAAACGGTTTTAACGATGCGATGAGAGCATCGTAATCATAGTAATCACGGTACACTTCTTTTTCGTCAGTTGCGGTCTTTTTCTTTTTGATGACAATTCGGCCGGTCCGTTCAAAAAACTGGCGTGTGGCCAAACGATTTTTGGGATTATCACTGTACGTTTCAGCCACGATATCCATGGCCCCCGCTAAAGCCTCATCCACCGTCGAGACTTCTTCATTTAAAAAGCTTTTAGCCATCACGCGAGGGTCATCACCCGTAAGTGTTAACAGATGATTCGCAAGCGGCTCTAATCCTTTTTTAATCGCTTCGGTGGCTTTGGTTTTTTTCTTCTCTTTGTAAGGCCGGTATAAATCTTCGACTTCGACAAGCTTGGTCGCGGCTAAAATATCGGCTTTTAACGTTTCACTCATCATCCCGCGTTCTTCGATGAGCCTTATGACATCACTTTTTCGGTCTTCTAATTTCTTTTTGGTTTCATATTCATGCGCAATGGCACGAATCGTGGTTTCATCTAAATCCCCAGTTTGTTCTTTGCGGTACCGAGCAATAAAAGGGACCGTATTTTCCTCAAGTAAGGAAAGTACGGTCGCAATAGTATGGGTATTCAGTTTTAAACTTTGAGTTAAACTCTCGATGAGACTTTTATCCATGGTTTTCTCCTAAGGTGTGTACGTGCCAGCATTCAAATCATCAATCAAATCAAGAATCGGAGTCGTCCCCACTTTTTGATCGATGACTTGGCCATCCAAATAAACCGTCACCGTCGGAGTCCCCGAAATTGGGACGGTTGAGAATTGTTCTGAACCGATTAAATCAGGGTCGTTCACATCGGCTAAAAGCACCGGGATATTATTGGGATTAGAGGCCGCAAAGCCTAAGATATCATCTTGGATTTCTGTGCAATAACTACACGTTTCTGAGTAGTGATAAAGCACCATGTAACCGTCGTCTGGTACTTGCGTGGAATAGGTCAACCAGTTTTCTACATGAACCATTTCGGGGTCATCATAATCATAGGATTCACTAAATAGATTGACGAGTCCTAAGACACCAACAAGACCGATAAATGCTATGGATAGTATGACAATCCAATTGGGTTGTTTATTCATAAATTTCTCCTTCGATTTGTTCAAAATCAAACGTGTTATTTTCTAAAGCTTCAAGTAATTTTAATATCTCAGTGGCTGAATAGACCGTGTATGTGATTTCTTCGCCACTGAGAAAGAACACAGTCGGTTGACGGTTGATTGTAAGCGGTCTAATCCCCATCACCGTCCGTTCGTTCACAAGGGCCAATTCTATTCCTTCATCGTTGGTTTGTCCGTATTCAAAGAGAGCTTCATTGATAATTTGACACCCGGCACAATCGGTGCCGAAAAAGTCGCGATTATAATAATATACCATGAATATGGATTCATCATCATCTAAGCTGGCAAGGTCGGCCCAATCGGTTAAGGCTTCAAAATCATTATACCCATAATCCCCATAAGTCGACGGTCCACATCCAGCCAATAATAATACCAATAATAGACTAAGCCGTTTCACCCGTCACCACCGCCACGACATAATGATCACTGTGAGAAATCGAAACAAGCACGGTATCTTCACTTCGGTATTTAGACGAAAGTAGCGGACTTCCATCCTTTGTATTTAGAATGCTTACATCTTTAAAGGATACAGGTTCATCGAAGTGTTGATAGGCTTTTTTATAAGCTTCTTTCGCCGCAAAACGCCCTGCTAGAAATTCTTTTTTTCGTTTTTCGGATTGAAACGTTTCATACACTATTTTTTCGTCTTGAGATAAAATCCGGTTCACGAGTTGTTCACTCGGAGATTCAAACCGATTAAGCTCTTCAATGTCAACGCCGAGTATGGGTCGCATGATAGCCCTCCATCGCCGAAACAGCTAAGGCTTCGATTTGTCTGAACCGGTGATTGAGTCCAGATTTAGAAATGCGTTTATTGAGATCGGTTTCAGCCTTCAATGAAAGTTCAATGAGTGATAATTCTGGGTATTTTTTTCTCAACTCAATCGCCTCAATGAGTCCGGCAGGTAAATCATCGATATCACCAATATTTTCTAAAATGGCGATGTTTTTAAGCTGTTTATCGGCGGCCATAATGGTTTTATTTTGATTGGCCAGCTCGATATTCATCACCCGGGTTATGGAATTATAAAAATCCCGTTTGATGCGCTCATCTTCAAAGGTGAAAAGGGCGTTTCTAGCACCCACGGTTCTCAAGAAATCGGCGATTTTTTCGGATTCTTTGATGTAAACAATATACAGAGATTTTCTTCGTTTTAAAACTTTGGCTGGTAAATGAAGCGATTCGAGTAACTCTTTAATCTCTACGGCCATCTGCGCTTGATGGGTTTTGATTTCTAAATGATAGGACGATGATTCGGGTGAATTCATCGATCCACTGGCTAAGAAAGCCCCTTTAATATAGGCGGCTTTTGCTTCTTTCCGGGTGAGAATGACTTCATCGATATGCTCGGCAAAGACTTCATTTTCCATGAGGCCAAGCTCATGGATCAAGACATCCGGTTCCGGTAAAATCAAGTAATGATATTTGAGTTGCGAAAGCTTTTCATCGTCTTCATGATTAATCTCAATCGGCACATCATACATACTTTTAATGAGCGCCATAACCCGCCTTATGAGTCCCAGTGATACCGATTTAAACGTGAGCGTTTTTCCATCATATTGTCCGTTGATTGCAAAGAGCGCCGACAAAAAAGCGGGCGTTTCATACGGTTCTAACGCCGCTTGCAAAAGTTCTTGTTTGACACTTTGCGCAAAGGACATAGTGGCTCCTTAAGTCAGGTGTTTTTGAGCTTCCAAATACTTCACCGCATTTTGTGCGGCAATCGCGCCATCGGCGGATGCGGTCACGATTTGACGCAGTTCTTTATCGATGACATCCCCAATCGCAAAAATACCAGGAACGCTTGTTTCCATTTTTTCATTGGCTTCAATGAAGCCCCAGTCATTGGTGATGTTTAAGTCTTTAACAAACTGTGTATTGGGTAAATGCCCAATAAACATAAATACGGCGGAGGTCTCAAGGATTTCTTCTTCCCCCGTTTCCACGTTTTTAATCTTGATGGATTCAACGAAATTGTCGCCCATATATTCGGTCAATACATAGCCTAATTTCCACGAAATTCTTGGGTTAGCCTTTGCGATATCTATGGCGTGTTGATCAGCTCTAAATCCTTCTCTTCGGTGGACGATGGTCACGTCGATATCTAGTGTCGTGAGATAGTTAGCTTCTTCCATCGCGGAATTACCACCGCCTAAAACCACGACGTGTTGGCCTTTATAAAAAGCCCCATCACACACGGCACAAAAGCTAATCCCGCGCACTAAATATTTTTCTTCATGGGTGGCATTGAGCCGTCTTGAATCCATGCCGGAGGCAATGATAATCGTTTTCGCATCCACGTGCGATCCGTCGTTTAAATGCACACGTTTAAAGCCGTCTTCCACCGTGATATTTGCGACGTCACCGTATTGATAATCCACACCGGTGTTTTGTGTGTGGGTAAACATTTCCATGGATAAATCCGGTCCCGAAATACGCCCACTGCCTGGCCAGTTATCCACTTCAAACGTCGTAGTCATCTTGCCACCTGGAGCTCCTTTTTCGAGCATCACCGTTTTTAAATTGGCACGTTTGGCATAAATACCAGCGGTCATTCCACCTGGTCCAGCGCCAATAATTAAACAATCAATCATGGTTACTCCTTAATCAGAACGTCTTGGTAATTGGGACGTTTAAAGACGGTCCGGTTTAAGACTAAAATACCGGCCCCTACCAAGATGGAAAGAATCGATATGACTTGGGCGGTCCGGATGCCAGAGTCGCCAAAGTATAAGGAATCCGTGCGCATTGCTTCGATAAAGAATCGACCGACCGAATACCAAATGAGGTATATGGCCACCATATCACCCGAGCGAATGAGCCGGGTCCGTCTTAAGATGAGCATGATCGCAAAGCCCACCAAGTTCCATATAGATTCATAGAGGAAAGTTGGATGGTAATAGGCAAGCCCTGAGGGGCCTTGGAGATACATGTTATCCACGATAAAATTAGGGATTCCAAACTGCTCCAAAAAAGCTCTTTGGGCATCTAAACTCAAATTCGGAGTCCCGTTTGTGGCTCCTCCAATCACATACCCATGGGCTTCTTGATTAAAGAAATTCCCCCAGCGCCCTAACGCTTGAGCGACTAAAAATCCAGGGGCAACAAGATCAAGTACTTTAAGAAAATCAAGTTTCCGGTAACGGGTAAAAACATACGCACTTATCACCGCCACTATGAACGCACCATGGATCGCAAGACCCCCTTCACGGAAGGCAAAGATGCGGGCTAAATCCCCC
>CBFHYA010000005.1:0-4771 GCA_965659955.1 Candidatus Izemoplasmataceae bacterium | reverse complement strand
CACTTATCACCGCCACTATGAACGCACCATGGATCGCAAGACCCCCTTCACGGAAGGCAAAGATGCGGGCTAAATCCCCCGCATAACGGTCCCATTCAAAGGCCACATAATAAAGCCGTGCGCCCAAAATAGAAAGCGGTAAAATGATGATGATTCCATCGAGGATGTAATCGCCTTTGATGCCAATCTTTTCGCCTTCTTTGATGCCTAAATAAAGGGCAATTAAAACTCCCAGTAAGATAAACAGGGAGTAAAAATAAATGTCTAACGGGCCAATGCTAATACTGTTGTTTAAAGGATCAAATATATGGGTCATGGGGATCACCTACTTTTTGGATTTATCTTGAATGTTTTTCGTTAAGTCGTCGGCAAATTCTTGCGCCATGTTCGTCCCTAAAAATTTCAGTCGGGCATTCATCGCGGCGACTTCCACAAGCGTCGGCACACTGCGAGCGGCAGTAATTGGGATTTTTACGGTGGTGACGTCGGTGTTAAAGAACCGTTCCGTTGAGTCTTCTAACCCCAAGCGGTCATAATCTTCAGCCGCTTCAAAGGTTAAAAGATCGACGACGACGCGGATGGGTTTAGATTCTTTATACGCACTCGCTCCAAAGAGTTTGACCACATTAACGATCCCGATTCCCCGAATTTCTAAATATTTTCTTAGAATTTCTGGGGCCTCGCCAATCACTTCACCTTCAGTGTTTTCATAAATATCCACCCGGTCATCGGCCACAAGTTGATGGCCACGCCGGACGAGTTCTAAAGCGACTTCGGATTTACCGATGCCACTTTTCCCGCGGATTAAAACCCCCACCCCATTGATATCAACAAGGGTTCCGTGGATGCTCGTTCGGGGGGATAATTCACGGGCTAAATAATTCAGCGTGCTGGAAAATAAATCATTCGTCCGTTGTTGGCTTTTTAAAACAGGGACTCCGAATTCATCCCCGAGCGTCCTAAATAAATCTGGAACTACCACATTTTGTGACAGCACAAAAGCCGGGGGTTTTTGCTCGAACATCATGCGGACACGGATGGTTTGATCCTCTTTGGAAAGCCAATGGAAAAAGGTAATTTCTTTACTGCCAATCAGCTGAATGCGATCTTTTTCATAAAACTCAAAAAGCCCTGCAAGCTCTAAGCCTGGTCGGGCCAGTTGAGGAATTTTAATCGCATTGGATAAGCCGGTTTCACCACTAATGAGTTCCAGCCTTAATGCTTTAGCATAATGCTCAACCGTTAATGTCATAGTTTTAAAGCCAATCCTTTTTTAATGAGTATGCTCATCCCTTGGCGTACAAGCATGAACAACAAGGTAAACACCGCAAGTTCTGCTTCACCCGCAAAGATTTGGACATTGAAGAAGATAAGCGCATCCACCAAATAAAACAAAATGACGTAACCGAAATAAAAGATAAATCCAAATGTCATTAAGATGGTTTTGGAAAAATTCTTGACCATGAATTCTTTAAAGAAGACTTCACTTGTAGTGTATATCAGTACGAAGGTAATGGGAATCCAAAGCTCTCCAGGAAATTGTCCGAGACCCAGGCCTTCTAAAAGCCCTAGAATAACCACCAAATTCACCAAATAAAGTAAGATTAAATTGATGGTGAAATTTCCGTGAAAAGCGCCCCCTAATTGTATCATAAGGATGCGTCTTTTTGGACGGTCTTGCTTGGGGGTCTTTGGGGTTTCATCCTTCGCATTAGTATCTTTTTTGGCCTTTTCCATTAAGGCTCTAATTTGTTCGGTAATCCGTTTGGATTTGGCCTCAGTTTGATCATCGGTTGCATCTTCGGATTCGTCTTCTTTTTCTGATAACTCTTTAATCAAGGCCTCAATTTTTTCTTGATCGCTCATCTCTTCTAAAGGTTTGTCTTTAGAAGGCGCCTCTTTCGGGCGCGTTTCTTCATGATTGTCATCTTTATTATGAGGCGTTTGATGATTGTTTGGGTTGGAATTATCCGGCACTGATATTCACCATTTTCTTCAAATATTTTCCTGTGTAAGATGACTCATGAGCCGCCACTTTTTCAGGCGTTCCATACGTCACGAGTTGACCGCCTAAGTCGCCACCTTCAGGTCCTAAATCAATAATGTAGTCTGCTTGTTTAATGACATCCAAATTGTGTTCGATGATCACCACGGTGGCTTCTTGGGCGACCATGCTTTGAATGACTTCCATCAATTGTTTCACATCGGCCGAATGAAGTCCGGTCGTTGGCTCATCTAAGATATACATCGTGTCATTAGTGAGTTTTTTAAGAAGTTCTTTGGCCAGTTTCACTCGCTGCGCTTCGCCGCCTGAGAGTGTGGGAGCCGGTTGACCAATTTTTAAATACCCGAGGCCCACCGCTTCAACGGTTGACAGTTTATGCGCAACTTTCGGCACATTCTTAAAGAACTCAAGGCCTTCTTCGATGTTCATCTCTAAGACATCGGCAATCGATTTTCCTTTGAATTTCACTTGTAAGGTTTCTTGATTATACCGTTTCCCCTGACACACTTCACACGGCACATACACATCGGGTAAAAAGTTCATTTCTATTTTGATGACCCCATCTCCGTTGCACGCTTCACAGCGTCCACCTTTGACGTTAAAACTGAAGCGCCCTTTTTGATAGCCTCTGAGTTTCGCTTCATTGGTCATCGCAAAAATATCCCGGATATCATCAAACACACCGGTATACGTTCCGGGATTGGAACGTGGGGTTCTTCCGATGGGGGATTGATCGATGTGGATGATTTTCCCAATCGCTTCAGCGCCTTTGATTTCTTCCAGTTTTACATCAAAATATTTTTGCCGGTACACTTCATTATATAGCCCTTGGTATAAACATCCATGCACCAAGGAACTTTTCCCACTCCCAGACACCCCGGTCACCACGGTCAAGGCACTGAGTGGAATGTTGACATTGATGTTTTTTAAGTTGTTTTCATGGGCATTTTTGAGCGTAATTTTTCCTTTGTTCAACCGGCGCCTTTTTTCTGGAACAGGAATCGATTCTTTTTTCGATAAATACCGGCCCGTGATCGAATGATCGGCTTTGAGGATTTCATCATACGTCCCTGCAAAGACAATTTCGCCACCTTTTTCACCGGCTCCGGGTCCCACATCCACAATGAAATCTGCTTCTTCCATGGTTTCTTCGTCGTGTTCAACCACAATTAACGTGTTCCCTAGATCACGCATTTTTTTCAAGGTTTCAATTAACCGGGCGTTATCTCTTTGGTGAAGCCCAATCGAAGGTTCATCCAAGACATAAAGCACACCCGTCAATTGGGATCCGATTTGCGTCGCCAGACGGATACGTTGGGATTCTCCCCCAGAAAGTGTCGCAGCACGTCTGGAAAGCGTGAGGTAATCGAGTCCCACGTTATTTAAAAAGCCGAGTCTTTCTCCCAGTTCTTTAAGAATCATTTCGGCGATTTGCGCTTTCATCGGATTTAGTTTAATCTCGCTGAATAATGCGACGAGTTGTTTCACGGAAAGGTCGGTCATCTCAATGATGTCTAAATCTTCCATTTTAACCGATAACGCCTGTTGATTCAGTTTCTTCCCCTGACAGGTCGGACAGGTGGATTCGCCCATCAGACTTTCAATCCATTCCCGCATAAACCGCGAGGTGGTTTCAATGTAACGCCGTTCTAAATTATTGATAACCCCTTCATAATAATCGGTTTTTTGATGCACCAACTTCGAGGTTTTTCCTTGGAAATTGAATTCAATTTCATCGTCCGATCCAAAAAATATAATCTGCTTTTCATCCTCGGTGAGTTGATTGAATGGTTTTTTCATACTGATGCCATAAAACTCACACGTGCTTTGAAGTTGTTTAAAGTGGTAGGCATCCACATTGGCCCACCCCTTAATCGCCCCTTCTAAGATTGATAGACGTCCATTTGGCACTAAGAGTTCAGGATTAATTTTTTGCTTGTAGCCCAGTCCATGACAGTCTTCACACGCACCAAATGGCGCGTTGAATGAAAAGAGTCTGGGTTCTAAACTTCCCACGGAAAAATCACAATGCGGACAGGCAAATTTTTCAGAAAAAACATGCGATATATCATTCTCTAAAACGATGACTTTCCCATCGGCTTTTTTCGCTGCTGTCTCTAAAGAATCAAACAGTCTAGAGCGGTTTTCTTTCGATACTTTTAAACGATCGATAACCACTTCGATGGAATGTTTATTGTTTTTTTCAAGAGTCGTCTCAGCCGTAATTTCCGTCATTTCTCCGTCTAAACGGACCCGGAAAAACCCTTCTTTTATAAGGTCTAAAATGACATTTTTATGCGTCCCTTTTTTTCCTTCGATGACCGGCGCTAAAATATGAATGCGTGTACCTTCTTCCCATTCTGATATTTTGTTGGTCATCTCTTCTATGCTTTGTGATGTGATGGGGATATGATGCGTGGGGCAATAAGGCGTTCCCACCCGGGCATACAGCAACCGTAAGTAATCATAAATTTCAGTCACCGTCCCGACGGTGGAGCGGGGGTTTTTAGACGTGGTTTTTTGATCGATCGAAATGGCAGGTGATAAGCCCTCAATCGTCTCAACATTGGGTTTTTCTAAGTTGCCTAAAAATTGACGGGCATACGACGATAAACTTTCGACATACCGCCGTTGGCCTTCTTTATAGATGGTGTCAAACGCGAGTGAGGTTTTGCCCGAACCTGATAAGCCCGTCATGACGATGAGCTTTTCTTTCGGTAAGGTCACATTGACACTTTTTAAGTTGTTTTCTTTGGCGCCTTTGAC
>CBFHYA010000004.1:19363-62368 GCA_965659955.1 Candidatus Izemoplasmataceae bacterium | reverse complement strand
CACATCCATCACGCACCTGAAGGAGTTACGATGAAAATTGCCCTGTACCCGGGGAGCTTTGATCCCATTACCAACGGCCACTTAGATATCATCGAGCGGGCCTTAAAAATCTTTGATAAACTCTACATTGTAATCAGTGTGAACCCCGAAAAAAAGACGCTCTTTACTGCGAGTGAGCGCCAAGATATTCTCGAAGAAGTTTTAAAAAAGCATCCACAAATCGAAATCATTATAAATCAAGTCTTGACCGTTCAAAAGGCCAAAGAGATGAATGCGACGCATATTGTCAGAGGTTTAAGAGCCCTCACCGACTTTGATTATGAGTTTCAATTGACCAATGCAAACCGCGTTTTAGATAAATCCATCGATACAATCTTTTTCATGACCGATAACCAACACGCCTTCTTGAGATCTTCAGCCGTAAAAGAAATCGCCCAGTTTGGCGGCGATATTTCGGCTTTTTTACCACCCTATGCGGCTAAAAAAATGTTGGAAAAAATGAAAAAAGGCTCTCAATAGAGGGCTTTTTTAATACAGATTAAAAAGTTGTATTACGAATTCCTTTTTTCTTATTTAGAAAAATGATAAACTAGCATTAGGTGATAATATGAAACCCATTGAAGAGCTTTACAACCGCTTGCGGGATAAAAATATTCGGGTCACCCAGCAACGCCGGGCGATCATTGATGCGTTAAATGGAAATCACTTAACGCTTTATGAGCTGCACTTAGCCATGAAAGAAAGAGGCTATAAAAACCTGGGGACGATTTATAATAATCTCGACGTTTTGATGGAGCAAAAAGTCATCGCTGAAGTTTACATTAAGGGAAAAAAACATTATGACTTGGTTGCCGGTGAAAAAAGCCATCACTCCGCAGACCAACACATCCACTTATCATGTTCGGTGAACAACAAAATCGTTGAAATTGATGATAAAGACTTATTTGAGTTGATTAAAAACCATGAAATATTTAAAGGCTTCAACATATCTAAGATGCAAATTGTGGTCGAAGGGGAATGCCCCAATTACGACCCAAAATCATGCAAAATCACAAGCGCTTGCCACGTAGCCCACTTAACCTAGGAATTTCCTAGGTTTTTTTTATGCGTGTGTTTACTTGAAGGCCAAGTTGGTCTATAATATTAAAGCTTGTGTTCCGGTAGCTCAGCAGGATAGAGCAACGGCCTTCTAAGCCGTCGGTCGGGGGTTCGAATCCCTCCCGGAACGCCATCTTCGTGCGGTAGTGGTTCAATGGTAGAACGTCACCCTCCCACGGTGAAGACGGGGGTTCGATTCCCCTCTATCGCTCCAGAGACCCTCGGGTCTTTTTTTTATGTCAAAGGGTAAGTATAATGAAATTACGTTCCGGTAGCTCAGTAGGATAGAGCAACGGCTTCCTAAGCTGCAGGTCGGGGGTTCGAATCCCTCCCGGAACGCTTAATTTAAGGAGTTCTTATGACAAATGATGCTTTTTTAGACACGTTTAAACAACTCGAACTTTCCCTTAGGATTGAACTCAAGCTATCCGAACGCGATCATGTCTCTTTTAATGAAATGGTTTACCGGTCGAGTCGGCGCGTATTTAAATCTTCGTATCACCAACGCATCTTAGAAAACGCGGCTCAACTGCGTAATTTACTGTCTCATAAAGAAGACGTGGCCATCATTTCACCGGACTTCGCGGCTCAGTTTGCTAAGGTGGCTGAACGCATTCTAAATCCGTTAAAGGCCGAGCATCAAATGACGCCTTATCAGAATGTAGAAAAACTGTATCTGGAAGATTCTTTAGAAAAAGCGGCTAGAATCATGCAGAAAAACCGGTTTCAAAATTTACCCGTCATTGAGCGTGACCGGTGTATCGGCATGTTTAATGAAAGTACTTTATTTTATGCGTTATTAGACTCGAAGACTTTGAATGTCACTTTGGAATCTCAGCTTCTAGACTTCCAAGATTATTTATATCTCAAAGATCATCCGACTCATCAATACACGTTTGTCAGCCGGCACGATACGCTCGACGATATTGCGGATCGGTTTTCTGAATTTTTAACGACGGATGATAAACGCTTAGAATTGGTCATTGTGACCGAAAATGGAAAACCGACTGAGACCATGCTCGGGATTATCAGCCCAGAAGACCTCATTAACATTTATATGCGTGACTAAACGCATTAATCCCTAAATAATCGATTTGAGTGATACACTAAATTTATGGAAAAAAATTCTCGTGATCTCACGCAAGGCAATATATTAAATCATATTAAAGTCATCGCCATCCCGGCTTCGGTCGGTTTTTTATTTAATACCCTCTTTAATGTCGTGGATACGCTGTATGTTGGGCGTTTATCCACTGAAGCGTTGGCTGGATTATCTTTGTCATTTCCCATTTTCTTTATGGTGCTCGCTTTAACAAGTGGTGTATCGCAGGCCATGACGGCCTTGTCAGCGAACGACATTGGAAAGAAGAAGTTTGATGAGTATCATGACATCATTAAAAACGGTTGGGTGCTTACGATTGGTTTATCCATTCTTTTTGCGACCCTCGGGGTATTTCTTGTTCCCTTTCTATTTGCGTTTATGGGGGCAACGGAAGAAACCTTAAGATTGGGTATTCTTTATACGAGAACCATTTATCTGGGAGCCATTTTCTTTGCGTTCAATTATCTGATGAACGGTATCTTAAGTGCCGAAGGCAATACGAAACCTTTCCGTAATTTCTTAATCTTAGGATTTTTACTGAATATCATTTTAAATCCGCTGTTTATCTTTGGCTGGTTTGGTTTACCAAGACTATCTACCTTGGGAGTCGCCTTAGCCACCATCATTGTTCAAGCCATTGGCACGGTGTATTTGTTTACGCAGCTTTTAAAGTCTGATTATTTTGAATGGGCCAAATTCAAATCCGCCAAACTCTCATGGCGCTTTCAAGGACTAATTACTAAACAAGCCATCCCCGTTTCACTTTCCAATGCGACCATCGCGCTGGGGGTTTTTGTGATTAACTATTTCGCAGTCCTTTACGGTGGCGATCAGGCGGTGGCCGCGTATGGGGCTGCTTTAAGAATTGAACAATTGATCTTTTTACCGACGATTGGCCTAAATATTGCGGCGCTTTCCATTGTTGCTCAAAACTATGGAGCGAAGGCCTTTCACCGCATGCGAGAAACCATTCAAAAAACCGGAACCATTGGATTAATCATTATGGGGTCCGCCATGGGCATCGTCTTTGTCATGGCGCCAATATTGATGCCATTATTTGTGGATGATGCAACGGTGGTTGAAATAGGTGTCAATTATTTACGGATTGCCACCGTAGGGTTTACGTCCTATATTTTCTTAAATATCGCTGTCTCCACACTCCAAGCCATCAAACGTCCAGGCTTTTCCGTTGTCATTGGCGTGTACCGCCAGCTTTTCCCTGCGGTTATCTTTTATCTTTTAGGTGGCGTTTTAGGGTACGGTGTCTCTGGCGTATGGTGGGGGATCGTAATCGTTAACTGGAGTGCCGTATTCATATTGGTGCCATACACGCTTTTCCGCTTTAAACAAGCGACTCAAAGCAGCGAATAAACCCCCACAATATCTTGACACCAAGGGCGTTTTTAAGATACAATGTTTTTTGCAGCTGTGGAGGATTAGCTCAGTGGGAGAGCACTTGCTTGACGTGCAAGGGGTCGATGGTTCGAATCCGTCATTCTCCACCACCTGCGAGTGTGGCGGAACTGGTAGACGCGCATGGTTGAGGGCCATGTGGCCGCAAGGCTGTGGGGGTTCAAATCCCCCCATTCGCACCAATCTAGATACCTGAGGGTGTCTTTTTTTTTGCTAAAAAAAACCACCCAATGAGGGTGGTTTAGATGAATTACAAGGCTTCGATGGTTTTTAAGTATTCTTGGATGGGTTGATTGCCGACCAGTTCGTGTTCATCGTTGATGATGATTTTGGGGACGCCGGAAACATTGAATTTTTGGGAAAGCTCCCCAAAGGTTTGCGCTTCGATCATTTCACTTTCAATGTGTGGATGGCTCATCGCTAAACGGTGGGCATTGGATACCGCCCCCGGGCAATGCGGGCAAGATAATGTCACAAAGACTTTAATGTTAACGGGTTTATCCAGTTTATCTAAACGATTGCCGATGGTTTCAGCCAAACCAAAGTCAATGCCGGACATATCCATCAAGGCCGATAAGAATGAGTTGATTTCATGACCAGCTGGGATACCATTAAATTTGACGCCTTTGTAAGTGTCATCTTTATCAAGCATGACAAAACTTGGGGTCATAGTCACGCCGTATTCTTCGGCGAGAGCGGCGTCTTTATTGAGATCTTTTTCGACTAAAGTGAGTTTGTCAGTGAGGGCGGCAACTTCACTTAAAAGCTGACGCGTTTCTTGGCACGTATTACAGGCGCCTTCTTGGGTGAAAAGAACCATTGTTACTGATTCTTGCATCGGGTTTAAATATTCTTTAACTTGTTTGGTGACTTCTTCATTCAATAATTTTTCCATGTTTATCTCCTTAATTTTTATGATGCATTAAATATTGGGTCGCTGCCAGGGCCGCAACGGCACCTTCCGAGGCAGAAATAATGATTTGTTTATACGGTTGTGTGGTAACATCACCAGCTGCATAGAGGCCAGGGAGTGACGTTTCTTGATCGCGTGATACGATCACTTCGCCTTGTTCGTTTAAGTCAACAAGGCCTTTCAGTAACGCGCTTTTGGGGATATTACCGATTTCCACAAACATCCCATCGGCTTCAATGACACGTTCTTCACCCGAAGGTTTGTCTAGGACTCTGACCCCCCGCATTTTCGTATCTCCAAAAATTTCTAAAATCTGGGTTTCTAAATTGATTTCCAGTCCCTCAATGTTTTTGAACTGATCAAGTATGATCTGATCGGCCCGCCACTGAGACCGGTGAACCACCGTAATTTTGGACGCCCATGCCGCGAGGTCAACGACGGATTCAGCAGCACTATTGCCTCCACCCGCCACAATGACGTGTTCGTTTTTGAAGAAGGGTGCATCACACGTGGTGCAATATGATACCCCTTTATTCGCGAATTCTTCCTCACCTGGAACCCCGAGTTTCCTTGGCGCACCGCCCGTTGCATAAAGGACGGTCTTGGCTGTATAAACCTCATTGTTATCTAAGGTAATGTGAAAATCATCGGGTTTTTCCAGTTTTGTGACAAGGTGCCCAGTTTTAATGGGTACACCAAGTTCTAACACATGATGGTGGAATGCTTCAGATAGCTTCCCGCCGGTGGTATTTTCAATCCCTATATAATTGTCTACTTCACTGGTGTTGTGAAGTTGTCCGCCTATTTCTAAAGAGAAGACAGCCACCGATAAACCTTTACGGATGGCATAAAGCGCGGCATTCATGCCCGCTGGGCCGCCCCCAATGACCGCAAAATCGAAATGTTTTTGCGATTCAAAAAGTGATTTTTCGGACTTTGCTTCCACGGCAAAATCAAACATAGTATCTCCTTTCTACCGGCCTTTGATGACTAAATTGAGGGCTTCTTGAAGCGTCTCTTTATCTAGGTCCGATTCAAAATCGAGTGCTTGCAAAATATTATCCGCAGTCAGCACGCCAATCGCTTTATCAATACTCGACCGAATGGCTTTGAGTTGTGTAATAATATCTTCACAGGCAAGATTATTTTCCATCATATTTAAAACGCCGCTCATTTGGCCTTGCGCTCGCTTAATACGATTTTTAACATTTTGGTCACATATCATAATGTTTCTCCTAAAGTTTAACCATTGTAATTATACCCCATAGGGTATATAATTGCAACTGTAAAACCTCCAGTTATCTCAGAGTCATTTACTTGAAGTCTATGACAGAGAGGCATATAATAAAGATGAAAGAAAGGATACTTATGAAAAAACTAATTTTAGCATTCACACTTTTAACCGTTTTCTTTTTAGCTGCCTGTGCAGAACCCACCTTATCCAATGAAACTCCCACGTATGATCCCCAAGACGCCTCCACATTTATTACAGTGGACATAAATCCATCCATTACATTCACCCTGGACGAAGACGGTGTGATTACCGGATATGTTCTCTCGAATGAAGATGCCGAAATCGTGGCAGCTGACTTAACCTTTATCGGGTTAACATATGATGACGCATTAGCACTGTTCCTAGATGCTGCCATTGAAACCGGCTACGTCGATGTCACCCGCACCGATAATGTCGTTGTGATCACCATTACGCAAGAAGCGGAAGCAGGATATGAGGCTTTCCAAAACGAAGTGCAAGCGAAAATTGCCGAGCACTTAAGTACCAGTGGCATTCAAGCCGCCGTGGAAAATGGTGCAGAATACTATGAAGACATACGTGAACAAGCCGAAGCCAATGATGTTTCGGTCGGCCAAATTATTTTGATTCGCGCTGCTATGCAAAACGATGAGACACTTACTTTTGAAGCTGCCTTAGCAACCGATCCAGAAGTGCTTAGAGAAAATTTACAAGCCAATTTCCAATCACGCATTGATGCGTATAGAGCTGAACGTGAAGAAGAAGCCTCTTTAATCAAAGACGAAATTAAAGCACTTGTCGAAGCACGCATCGCTGAATATGAAGCAGCGGTCGAAGCTGGTGATATTGTGCCCCCGGAATCTCGCGAAGAATTAAAAGATCAGCTGATTGAACAGTTCAGACAATTCAAAGAAGAACTCGAAGCACTTCGTGAGACCAACCAATCGGAGTAATAAATAGTTTAAAAAGCATACCAAACGGTATGCTTTTTTTTGTGCAATATGCCTAAAATATTTTTTTGTTTCAAAATTTGTAAGCGTTTCTATTTGTAATGTTTAATGGATAGGAGTACAATAAATGTATCTTTATATTATATCAAGGAGGAACAAATGACAGGTTTAAGCAGCTTAGCAGTATGGCAATTTGAAGTTGTGCAACATGTTTTAACCTTTGGATTTGCTGCTATGGGTGCAGCACTTCTTTATTTCGTATTAACCATCAAAAATAACGCACCTAAATATCGCCCATCGAGTGTACTTAGTGGTGTCGTTATGGTATCAGCGTTCTTACTCTTATTCTTACAATCCCAAAGTTGGGCTGATGCATTCGTCCTAGAAGGCGGCCAATACGTCGCTTCTGGCGAAAGTACTTTCACCAACGGTTTCCGTTACCTGAACTGGTTGATTGATGTCCCTCATCTTCTCATCCAAATTCTTTTCGTAGCTGGAATTGCGGGTGCCGCATTTAAGAAATATTTAGTGCGCTTTACTGCCAGTGGATCACTCATGATCATTACTGGTTATATTGGTCAGTTCTATGAACCAGGTCGTGGCGCTGAAACTGATATCACTATGTGGATCGTATGGGGTGTTATTTCAACCCTCTTCTACATTTGGGTATTAGTTCTTATCACACAAGTTATCAAAGAAGGCCGTGCCAACATGAAAGGCAGCAAAGCAGAACCACTCTTCGCCGCCATCTTACCTTTATTCTATGTCTCATGGACCATTTATCCAGTGGCGTACATTATGCCTTTATTCGGTGGCTCAGCTTCCGAAGTTGCCGCTTTAGCGATTGTCGCACAGCAAGTGCTTTACACCATCGCCGACGTTACTTCCAAAATCTTCTATGGAGTTATGCTTAATGTTTCATCCACATGGCTCTCTGAAGAACAAGGTTACGTGGAAGCGTAAATTTAAAATTTTGTTTAAAAAACCGACCTTTCGAGGTTGGTTTTTTTTTGGATTTTTTCTGATTAAAACCGCTAAAAGTGATATGATAGAAAAGACGAAAAAATTCAAGGAGTGAACCGATGCGCGTAGCCATTGGAGGTATGATTGCCTCAGGAAAAAGTACCTTAGTAAGAAAACTTGGCGCTGCTTTAGATGTGCCATTTATGGATGAATTTGCGAAAGAAGACCCAGTCTTTAATACCTTACTTAAGTGGTTGTATGAAGGCATGGATGATGTGGAGATGCTTTTGCAAATATATTTCCTTCACAAACATTGGAAAACCCAAAAAACCTATGATGACAACGTGATCATCGACCGGCACATGATTGAACACTGGTTGTTTGCTCAAAAAAACATCCAAGATAAAACCATAAAGAACTTTTATAATGGCGTTTTCAGTGCCTACATGAACGACGTTAAAGCGATCGATTTATACATCATATTAGATGTCAGCTGGGAGACATTTGAAGATCGGTTAAAAAAACGTGGGCGTCAGCAAGAAATCGATAATTTTGACGCCAACATTCCATACTTCAAAACATTACTCAAAGATTATGTCAAACTCTTAGAGGCCCAGTGCCTCATTCACGATGTGCCCTATGCCATCATCGATGCCAATCAAGATGATAAAACCGTGATGGAAGTGGCATTATCCCATATCAAAGCACTTAATAAATAGACTTAAAAACGGCCTTTGGGTCGTTTTTTTTATGCCTTAGAATGCTATAATAATGCCCGATGAGTTTAATTGATTTGAAAGACGTTACATTTAATTATGATGGGACTGCGCTCCTTGAAACCATAACCGCACGTTTACTTCCGGGTGAGCATGTGGTTTTACTCGGTCCCAATGGCACCGGTAAATCGACTCTGGTCCGGCTTTTAATGCACCAACTTACCCCCGATTCGGGTCAAATTACCTTTCATCCTCACAAAGTCTTTAAAGCCTTGGATCAACATTTAGAATTGCCGAAAGATGAAACGGTCATTCATTATTTATCAGGAGTTTACCAAGAATATTTTGATTTAGAAAAACGGATGCATCAGCTCTATGATGAGGCCGCACTGGCGGATGCAGACATTCAACTTAAAAAGATTTCCCAAGCCAGTCGGATTCAAGAAACGCTCAATGATTCTCAGTTTTATCAATACCAAACCGAAATCTTAAAAGTCATTACGGGTTTAGGTTTGGAGGCTTCTGTCTTAGAACAGACCATAGGAACCTTATCGGGTGGTATGCGCTCGAAAGTCAAACTCTCTGAAATTCTCTTGTCGAATGCCGATATTATGCTCTTGGATGAACCATCCAACTTTTTAGATGAAGGCCAAGTCGATTGGTTGTTAAAATATTTAAAACGCTTGGCCAATGCCTTTATCGTCGTGACCCATGAATCCCGGATTGCCGAAGAAATCGCCACGACCATCTGGGCGCTTGAACAAAAATCCATTCAAGTCTACCGCGGGGATTACGCTTTTTACCTCAAAGAACGCGCTTTAAGAGCCGAACAACATCAAAAAGCCTTTAAAGCCCAACAAAAATACATCGTGAAAACGGAAGAGTTCATTGCCAAAAATATCGCTCGGGCCAAAACCACAAGACGCGCCCAAAGTCGACGCAAGCAACTGGCTAAACTCGAACGGATTGATCCTTTAGAAAAAGCGAAAACCTATGATTTTTCCTTTCCGATGGCTCCCCCCACGGGTGAAAAAGTAAGCGTGATTAAAGGTCTATCCATCGGGTATGACTCGGCGCTGGTTGAACCCATTACCCTCACCATTCGGCGCGGTGAAAAATGGGCGATAACCGGTGAAAATGGCGTCGGGAAAACGACATTGATCCGGACCATCATGAATCAACACTCCGCGTTAGAAGGAGATGTGACTTGGATTGATACGGCTCAGATTAATTATTTTTCTCAAGACCATCACTTAGACCCGACCTTAAATCCCTATCAAATCGTTCAAGGCCAGTTCCCAGAGTATGACCGGAAAAAAGTCTACGCGACGCTCGCTCGGTTCGGTATCCGCAATGATAAAGCGTTAAGACCCATTAAAACCCTCTCAGGAGGTGAACAATCCAAAGTGCGCCTGGCGTTACTTTGGCCGGTAAAAAGTAATGTATTTATCTTAGATGAGCCGACGAACCATTTGGATGTAGCGATTAAAGAAGCCCTTAAAGAAGCACTCATTACCTATGAAGGTACCTTGATTCTCGTCTCACACGAACGCGATTTTTATGAAGACATTTGTCCCATCGAACTTCAACTTGAAAGAGCCAGTCTATGAGAGAGCTTAAAGTCATTGAAAAAACCAAATCCCCTATATCTAAAGAAGATTTAATAGAAGACTTAAAAGCCTTGGGGCTATCGCCGGGAGATTCGGTGATGTTTCATGTGAGTTTAGCCAAAATCGGCTGGATTATTGGCGGTGAGCGGACGCTCATTGAAGCCTTAATGGCGGTGATAACCGGAGAAGGCACACTCGTGATGCCTTCTCAAACGGGCAATTTATCCGATCCCGCCCTCTGGGAAAACCCACCCGTTCCCACAGACTGGGTTGAAAAAATCAAAGCGCATATGCCGGCATATGATCCTTCAAAAACACCGGCTTACAGCATCGGCCGGGTGGCCGAATACTTTCGGACATATCCAGGCGTAAAACGTTCAATGCATCCTAAAAGTGCATTTGCGGCATGGGGGAAAAACGCCGAGACGATCCTTCATCCGCATCACCCGGGGCATGCATTTGATGAAGAGAGTCCTCTGCACCGGATGTATCACGCAGATTTCAAACTATTAATGATTGGGACACACTATGACACTCTAACGGCTCTTCACTATGCCGAGAGTCTAGTGGCCACGAGAAAAAGTGAGAAAGAACTCTATTATGTCAACTCAAATGAAGGCCCAAAAACTCGGTACGTGTGGGATTACAACTATTCCACTGACACATTTCAAGGGTGTGGTCGTGCGTTTGAAACGAAAGACACAATAACCAAAGGGTTGATTGGACAAGCCGATAGTCGTTTGATTTCGATGCGTGAAATTATCGACTTTGCGGAAGGATTTATGACGGCCCATTCGGCTGATTAAAAACTTTATAATAAAGGCGCTTTCATCGCTCAAACCCTACAAAATGTCAGGGGGATTATGCTATAATGTTAAAAGATGTAATACATATATTATTTAGAAAGTGGTGACATCATGAGTGACTCGCAACCTGCGTTTGTCAGCCGAGCGATTACCGGCAAAAAACTCATTTATTTAGAAGCAGCCTTAGGCGTTGTTTTAAGCGCTTCTTTTTTGATTTTTGGTTGGTACGTTTTAGTAATCGCGGGGCTGTCCATTACCCTCAGTGTGGGGGTTGACTTTGTTTTTGCCCGTGCTAAAAAGAAAAAAATCGACGAAGGTTGGTTGGTCTTTCCTTTACTTTATGCGTTAATGCTACCTCCTAGTGCGCCATTATGGATGGCAGGCGTTGGCGTTGTGTTCGGAAACTTATTTGCCAAACAATTATTCGGTGGTTACGGAAAAACCATTTTCCATCCCGCCGCCGTTGGGATTATGTTTTTAATGATCTCGTTTCCAGCTTTAATCTTTGGGTGGTATGATCCCCAAACATTTGGTTGGTTTAATCCATTCTCGCAAAGCTCACTCGATGCTTTAGCGCCTGTGATGCCGCTGCATCAAATCAATGCGAGTGGATCGACGTTTTATTCCTTAAGTGATTTAGTATTGGGATTTGTACCGGGTAACATCGGAGAAACCTTTGGACTATTGTTGATTGGCTTAGGGGCCGTTTTGGCATTCTTAAAAGTCATCGATTGGCGTTTACCGGTATCGATCTTAGTAAGTTATATTGTGACTGCAGGGATTTTCGAACTCTTTGGCGCGACCGGGGGAACGATTCCTTCCGTGTTTACGGGTTCGTTACTCTTTGGGGCGATTTTCATTGCCAGTGACCCTGTCCATGCCCCGGTGAATAAAAAAGCCATTTGGCTTTATGGAGCTGGCGTCGCATTTATTACATTCATCATTCGCTATTTTGCCACGTTTGCTGAAGGCTTCATTTTTGCCATCATCATTATGAGTGCCGTGGGTGCGCTCATTGATGCGTGGTTAACGGGTAAGGAGGAAGCGGCATGAACCGAATTCTAAAAATTATGGGTTTTGTCGTTGCGATGGGCGTTATCACATCGACCTTGCTCATTGGCATGGACGTCTTGACTTCAGAGCGTATCACGCGCAACGAAGAAGCGTTGTTGCAATCGAAGATTTTGGATGCGTTTGAGATTGAGTATAATACCTCTAATATTTATGACACCTTTACCGAAAATGTCGAGAAAGTGGAACTCACCATCGATGGGGTGAATGTTCCAGTCTACCGCAACCCCGATACGGGAAGCATTAGCTTTGAAATCGAAGGTGGTGGTGTATGGGGGCCTATTATTGGCGTCTTAACACTCAATGAAGACCTTAGAACGATCGAAAATGTGGGCATCCTCGCCCAACAAGAAACACCGGGCCTTGGGGGCCGGATTGTTGAACTTCCCTACTTAGCCAAATATGAGGGGGTCGTGTTTGACCCCATCGTGGAAGTATTAAAAGAAGGGGCAAGCGCACCCAATCAAGTCGACGCGATTACCGGAGCGACTTCGACATCCAGTGCGTTTCAAACCATTCTGAATGACAGTTATGAACAAGTGATACCGGCTTACCAAGCCACACTCGGAGGCGAATAATGCGAAAATTTTGGTTAAAGATTCAATACACAAAATGGTTTAACATCACCAAAGATGGCTTATTCAAAGAAAACCCTATTGTCGTGGCTGTACTCGGGATTTGTTCGGCCTTAGCCGTTACTAACCGCGTGGAAAACGCGATTGCTATGGGTCTTGCCGTGACGTTTGTGGTCACTGCCAGTTCCTTGGTGGTCTCCATGGTACGTAAAGTCATTCCCGCCCGGGTCCGCATGATTACCTATATGGTCATCATTTCGGCCTTCGTCATCATGGTACAAATGTTTTTAGAAGCGTATTTCCCTGTCATTGCTGCTGCGCTCGGCGCTTATTTAGGCTTAATCGTCACCAACTGTATCGTGATGGGACGCGCTGAAGCCTTTGCCGTTAAAAACCCGATGAAGTATACGTTCTTTGATGGGATTGCCAACTCTTTAGGCTACACCTGGATTTTAATCGCGGTTGCGATTATCCGTGAAGCCTTAGCCTTTGGCACCATCCTTAACTTCCGTGTGATGCCAGAAACCTTTGTGAACTGGACCGTCATGGCCTTAGCCCCCGGTGGATTCTTTGTGCTTGGATTAATCATTTGGGGTGTCCGTGAATGGGCCCAAAACTTTGAAGTGGCAGCGGAATAGGGGGTAGATGATGATTAATTTAATTGAAGTTTTTATTGAGTCGGTCCTTTCCAGAAACATTGCCCTCATCTTTATTTTGGGGATGTGTCCACTTATTGCCATCTCGACGAACGTAAAAAATGCACGGGGGATGGGCTTAGCCGTTATTTTCGTGGTCTTTTTAACCGCGATCATTAATTACCCCATTTATTTATTGTTAGAAGCGACTGGAACCGAGCGGTTATCCATTTTAGTGTTCATCATTACCATTGCGACGACCGTTCAGTTTTTAGAAATCTTTATTGAAAAAGTATCCCCCAGAATGTACAACAACTTTGGATTATTTCTTCCACTCATCACGGTCAACTGCGTTGTCTTAGCCGTGTCTCAGTTCTTTGTGAACCGGAGCTATAACTTTGCAGAAACCGCAACCTTTTCACTCGGGGCCGGCATTGGCTGGGCCTTGGCGATTATCTTGATTGCGGCCATTCGCGAAAAAATGGAAAATCATTCCACCGTCCCAAGAGGCCTCGCCGGCCGCGGGATTGTATTCATCATCATGGGGATTTTATCCTTAGCCTTTATTGGCTTTACCGGACTCTCATTCTTTTAGGAGGAAACGATGGAACCGATTATTGTCATTAGCATCCTCATTGGCATCCTTGTCTTAATGAGTCTATTACTCGTTGCTGCAGAAACCGCCTTTGGCAGCAGTGGTGAAAAAGTATTAACGGTCAATGATTCACTGCAAATTCCAATTAATGAATCCGATACCGCACTCAATATTCTCTCCAAAAATCAAATCTATATTCCCTCCGCATGCGGGGGAAAAGCGACATGTGGCCTATGTAAAGTCAAAGTCACCGAAGGTGCCTTTGATCTAAAACCCACCGAAGAACCCTTCATCGGGCCGAAAGATGCGGCCAACGGCATTAGACTTTCCTGCCAAACCCGAATCGCTCAAGATACCAAAATTGAAATCCCTGAAAGTCTTTTTGGGGCCAAAGAATACGAGGTCGAACTGGCGGCCTTAGAAGATTTAACCTACGACATCAAACTCGTCCGCTTTAAAATGGTCAATCCTAAAACGTTGGATTTCCATCCTGGCCAATATGCCCAGTTCATCATTCCGGGAGTAGAAGCCGTCCGTGCGTATTCCTTTGCGGGTGATGCGAAAGTCAAAGATCATGTTGAATTCCTAGTCAGATTGGTAAATAAAGGGGTTGCCACGACCTTTATTCATGAAGTCATGCAACCGGGTGACCCAATGAAAATTACGGGACCGTATGGAGACTTCTACTTAAGAGAAGAATCTGATCGCGATATTGTATGTATCGCTGGGGGATCGGGGAAAGCACCGATTCGTTCGATTCTTTACCGGTTACGTGATCTCAATATGCCGCGTAAAGTCCGCTATTTCTTTGGGGCGAAAACCAAAAAAGATCTTTACTACACCGAAGAATTCGTTGAACTGCAAAAAGAATTCCCGAACTTTGAATACATTCCAGCACTCTCTGAACCCTTACCCGAAGATAATTGGGAAGGTGAAACCGGCCTCATCACCGATGTCTTAGACCGGATGACCGGCGATTTATCCGGTTCCGAAGCTTATCTATGTGGATCACCGGGTATGATTCATGCGTGTATTGCCGTCCTTAACAAACACGAACTCCCTAGAGAACATACGTATTACGACAGTTTTGCATAAAAGTTGGATCAAGCACTCCCGTTCGGGAGTGCTTTTTTTATGGCGCGGGCTTACCTATGACATATCGTCATGAAAACGCGACTTTTCGGACAATTTTGTTTATGAAAACGCTTTTTTACGTAAAAAAAGATAAAAAAACTTGTCAAAAGGGCATAAAGAGTGGTATTTTATTCAAAAGACTTCACAAATTCCATAAGTCTTTTTACAACCTTATATATAAGCCCCGTGTTCAGGGATTATAGTGTAAGTAAAAAAAGAGAGGAGAACACACAATGAAAAAAGTTTTATTAGCTTTATCGTTTCTCGTGCTTGTCGCAGGACTCGCAGCTTGTGCTGGCGATCCAAGTGTTCCAACCATTTCAGGCACCGGAAATGTCACCTTAGAAGTGGGTGAAAGTTTTGATCCACTTGCTGGGGTAAGTGCTGCCGATGAAAATGACGGCGACTTAACTGCAGACCTCGAAGTCTCAGGGTCGGTCAACGTCGATGCAGCAGGTACTTATACATTAACCTATAGTGTTGAAAACTCAGATGGCGAAAGTGCCTCAGTCTCACGGACCGTCACGGTCGAGGCGGCTGAAGAACCTGAACCCGAACCAGAACCTGAAGAGCCAGCACTGGGTGATTTCGTTCCTGCCAGTGGCGTGTATGATTTCAAATTTGCTCCAGTCGATTTGAAACATCAATTCTTTGCAAAGGCTGAGCGTTTCTTAATTGAACGTCAAGCCGGAGGAATTCCTTTATGGGCTTCTTCATCATATAACTTATTCTCAGATCGTATGCAACTTCCAACCGAAGGCTATGACCCAGTTATGGGCTTTGGGATTGCTTACGCATCGATGAGTCAAGATGACTCTTCAGTCATTATGGATGATGGTCAACCCGGTGAAGTCGGCGAATACACTTACCGTACGCGCCTCACTGAAAACCCAGCGACCCTTAACCAATGGATTTATGAAGATTCCATCTCAAGTGATGTCATCACGACATTCTTAGATGCGCTTTATTTCTTCAACTACAACTCTGATTTCTCAGGCTTTGAATTACAACCTTCAATGGCCTCAGGCATGCCTAGCCCTGTTGATTCCGAGGAAGTCTTTGGGACTGAAGTGGCGAATGTATGGAGCGTCCCCGTCCGTTCAGGACTTGTTTGGACCGATCATACAGGGGCTGAAGCCGGCGACATTACGGCTCAAGATTTCTTAGACACTTACAAACTTGCCGTAGATAACGGTTGGTTCCGTGCGATTTCCGGCGGTGGTGACTTCTTGAACCCTGCGCAAGAAATCGTCAACATGCAAGAGTATGTTGATGGCGATGTGGAATGGGATGAAGTTGGTATTTCCGTTGAAGGAAACAGTATTGTCTTTGAATTCATCCCACTCATGAGTGAATGGAACGTTATTTACTGGTTATCCGGTTTCGTCATGACACCAATCAACTTAGACCTTTATGAAGAAGTGGGCGATCAATATGGAACTAGCGCTGAAACCACTTCATACAATGGAGGTTTCTACTTAGAAACTTATGAAGCAGACCGTATTTTACGTCTTAAAGCAAACCCCAACTTCCATAATTCCAACGATGCCTTCTACACCGGTTATACGTTCGAAATTATCAATGACCCTGATATCGCGTTCCAAAGCTTTATTACAGGTCGTTTAGATGCAACCGGACTTCCTGCCTCACGGTTTGATGAATATCAATCCTATCCAGGTATCCGTTTTGCTCCAGGGGCTACTGTATTCCGTATGAACCTCAATGCACACGGGACTGTAGAATCACAAAGAGAGCAATTCCCAGATTCAACCTTAATTCCTGAACCAATTCTTGCTTACGAAGATTTCCGTAACGCGTTATACTTCGGTATTAACCGTCAAGAACTTGCAGTCGATGTTCAAAGAACCGCTGAACCTGCGCAGTTCTACTTCACCCCTGCATACCTCGTTGATCCAGCGGGTGGGGTTCCATTCCGTGATACCGAATATGGTGCCACCGTCTTAGAGGGCCTCTCACCATCCACGCAAGGGTACAACCCTGATGCAGCCAAAGCTTTCTTTGACAGTGCAGTTGAAGACGCAGTCGCCGCAGGCGATTACGCTGAGGGTGATGTCATTGAACTTCAACTCGTTATCCAAGCGAACTCCCAAGGTTCAGAACTTGGTGCTGAGTACATCGAAGCAGAACTTGAAGAGCTATTCTACAATGAAGGTTTAGACATTGGTATTGACATCGTGATCCAAGCCGAACCATTCCCAAATAACTACTTCAACTTCATCATTCCTGGTGAGACTGATATGGGCTTCGGCGGTATCTCAGGTTCAACCTTAGATGCAGCAGGATTCTTAGATACCTTTAACTCACTGAACACGTCAGGCTTTACCCTAAACTGGGGCGATGACTTTGATACGACTCAAGCCAACATTGAACTTGAGTATGTCAATCCATCCACCGGTGAAACGCTCCGTGAAATCTTCTCCTTCGACGCCATTCAGCGGTTACTCACCTCTGAAGTTGAACTTGAAGATGGTATGGTAGTCGAGTAAACCATCCCATTGCTTTATTGAACTGAATATAATGATTGACCAAATGCAGACCCATTCGGGTTTGCATTTGGTTCATTATGTTTTAAGTAATTTCATTGTTGAAATATTTGCTGTTTAAACCATCGATTTTCTATGATTTAATCATCAAATGTTTCAATTTTTAATCTAAAAATAAGGATGATGTGAATGTTACGATATACAATGATTCGAACCGTATGGGTGTTTATAATTTTAGTGACCATTCTTTCTATCAATTTTATATTGCTTAAGAATGCACCTGAATACCCGCCCACGATTGAAGAACAACGAGAAATTTACTACGCGCGTCAAGTTTCAGATGGCTATATGACCATCGAGTTAGAACGTGATCCTGAAATGGTTGAAATCATTCGCCAAGAGCTTAGAGAGCCTGCTGCAAGCGATGAATATACCTTGGTTCGCAACGCGTGGTACCGCGATGAAGGTGATCAGTTTAGAATTTATAAACCAGTTCCTTTAATCAACCAATATTTCAATTGGGTCCGTAATATCGTAACTGAATGGAACTGGGGGGTATCTACCCGGGTACAAGCCAATGTCCCTGTTTTTGATATCTTGCTTTCCAGGATTCCAGTAACCTTCCAACTTAACATTGTGGCATTACTATTTTATATTCCTATTGGGTTTGCATTAGGTATTCTTGCCGCGCTCAGAAAAAATAGCTTTTTGGATAACTTTATCTCTGTGGCGGTCATGATTTTGATCTCGCTTCCGAGTTTTGTGACCATGACGTTCTTAGTCTTGGTGTTTGGCTATGGGCTTGGATGGCTTCCCGTCCAGTTCCCACCCGCCGATGTTACAGGGTCCATTCGCTACACAGCCTTTGTGCTTCCTGTGCTCGGTTTATCGTTCGGTGCCCTTGCTTCACTCACCCGGACGTCTCGGGCGGAGCTTTCTGAAGTCTTAACATCTGAATTTTTACTTCTAGCCAGAACAAAAGGACTTTCTCAAACCCAAGCGGTCTTAAGACATGCGATGCGTAATTCGATGGTGCCCTTAGTGCCTGGGATTATCGCCTCATTTGTCGGGCTTTTATCGGGATCTGTCATCATCGAAGTAATTTATTCGATACCTGGGACAGGCCGCATCTTTATTCGCGCCATGACCCAAAATAACTATGATTTCAACTTAATCTTAGGCATTACAGCATTTTATACGGTAATCAGTCTATTTGCCATACTCCTTGTCGATTTATCGTATGGGCTGGTTGATCCTAGAATTCGTATGGGGGCTCGCAAATAATGAACGAAAAAAATACGAATCCAAACGTAGACAAAGAAAAACTACAGTTTGTCCAACGGGATGAAAAAATATTTGATAAAAAGTTTGAAACAAAACCCGTTGGTTACTTTAAAGATGCGATGATTCGGTTTGTCAGAAATAAAACCAATGTTGTCGCCACTGTTATTTTATTTACACTCATTACTTTATCCATCTTAATTCCTACATTCACCAACAAAAACTTCACCACCTTAGAACCACGGATGGCTTTTTTACCTCCCCGTGTTCCGATTGTTGAAAACTTCGGCGTATTTGATGGGAAAGTTCTCATTGAAAATCAACAAGTACTTCCTGAGACCATCGATCCAGACACTGGCCTCGGTGTGCCAAACCAAACGCGCTATCCGGAAGCCTATATTGATTTAGATACCTTGGTAAACTATGAGATTGCCTGTTCAGAAATTACCGAAAACTGTATGGGTGGCTTAGTCAACTTTGCCAACCGAGAAGCCGATAGTTCATCGACTTTCAAGGCACCTGGTAATTTCTTTCCCAACCTTGATTTAAATCCTGTCGTCACCATTGATGCATCTGAGGTTCAACTTTCCGATGGATCTTCGTTTAGTGTTTTAGTCAATGATGGGAATGGCAATTATGTCAGCATCGGTGAAGTTGAAGAAGCGGGTGTTTCCACTTTTTCAGTCTTGGATGCGATTGCTAATCCCGATGATATATTCTTTTATTCCACCGAACTCAGACTCTTATTAGAAAACTCCGAACAAAGTGATTACGTCCGCCTGAATAATGTTCTATTTACATTTGATGGGGCCGATGAACCATTCGTCGATGCGACCGGCTTTGAGCTTGCGACTTTTGAAACACTCGATGGAACGGGACGTCTGACTCGCTTTGAAGCGACCATCACGATGTCAAGTTTTGAGTTTGATGCGTATGGGGCTGCACTGGGTGATTACCGTATCGATAACTTCTCCAAAGCGGAATACGAAAGAATGATCGAAACCAACGGAAGTAGTTGTTCGGTCATTGAAAATCCCGATAATCCAAATGGATGGTATCTCTCAGAAGGCTGTCCCGTCCGTGAAGTTGTGAGTGTATCCGAACCTGTCGTCGTTGATGGGGTCGAATATGTATCTTATGAATTAATTATGAATTATGGCCTCTATGCAGGATACGATACCGTGCCTTATTATTTGGCAGGAACGACCAATACCGGTCGCGATTTATTTAATCTTGCTTGGGTTGCCTTGAGAACATCATTACTGATTGGGGTTTCAGCGGCCCTCGTAAATATTACGATTGGGATTATCTACGGCGCCATTTCTGGATATTACGGTGGTAAAGTTGATATCCTGATGGAACGTTTCTCTGAAATCATTGCTCGGATTCCATTCCTCGTAGTCTTAGCGATTGCGGTGGCCTACATTGGACCGGGTATTACGACACTATTTATTGTCTTAATTGTCTCAGGTTGGATTGGCGTGGCCTCGGTCACCCGGACCCAATTTTACCGATATAAAGGCCGTGAATATGTCTTAGCATCGAGAACCTTGGGTGCGAAAGACAATCGACTCATTTTCCGCCATATTTTACCGAATGGGATTGGGACGATTATCACCGCCAGTATTTTATCCATTCCCCTTGTTATTTTTACCGAATCAACCCTTTCTTACCTCGGATTTGGGATCGGGCATGGACAATCCTTTAGTATTGGCCCCATCGAGTTTTCTGGGGTATCCATTGGTGTGTTACTCGCCGATGGACGGGCTGAGATTGTCAGTCGTCCATACCTGACGATTTGGCCGGCTGTCATTATCTCCATCCTTATGATTACTTTTAACTTATTTGGTAACGCCCTGCGCGATGCCTTTAATCCATCCTTGAGGGGGTCCGAATAATGCCTGATGTAAAATTATCTGTCAAAGACTTGAGTATCTCCTTTAAAACACCTCAAGGTCCGGTACGCGCCGTACGTGATATCAGTTTCGATCTGTATCAAAAAGAAACGCTCGCCATTGTGGGCGAATCCGGATCCGGTAAATCCGTGACCAGCCGCTCCATTATGGGGATCTTAGCTGGGAACGCGACGATTGATAGTGGATCTATCATCTATGAAGATGAAGACCTCACAAAAATCCGTGAGGAAGATTTTCACAAACTCCGGGGGAATAAACTCGGAATGATTTTCCAAGATCCATTGTCCAGTTTGAATCCGATTATGAAAATCGGGAAACAAATCACCGAAGGGATGATCATCAACGGGAAGCATCTTAAAAACAAAATTAAAGCCAAATCTCACCCCCAACGCCGGAAATATCTTAATTTAAGAGATGAACTTGCGAGGGAAAAAGAAGCGTTGAAATCAGCTTTAGCTGATCTGAAAGAATCCGGTGATGGGGATGCTTCTGCGCTTAAGAGTGCATCTACTACCAAACAGGTTACTTTAAAAAAACAATTAACTGAAGCCAAAATTGCTTATCGCGATGCTGTAAGAGCCGCTCAAAAAGAAGTCGGTCAAGAATGGGTAGCTAAAAAGGCCGAATATGCCAAAAAAATTGCAGCTGTGAAAGCCAAAATGAGTAGTGCAAGCAGCGAAGAGAAAAAAGCATACCGCGCTGAAATCAGTGATCTCAAAGAAGAACTCGCACGATACAAACAAGTGACAAAAAAAGAAGCTCGGGAACGCGCGCTTGAAGTAATGAATGAAGTGGGCATTCCAGAACCTGAAAAAAGACTCAAGCAATATCCGTTCCAGTTTTCTGGAGGAATGCGCCAGCGGATTGTTATTGCGATTGCCTTAACCGCCAATCCGGATTTACTGATTTGTGATGAACCCACGACTGCGCTGGATGTGACCATTCAAGCGCAAATCTTAGAACTCATTAACCGTTTAAAAGAAGAACGTGATTTAACCGTTATCTTCATCACCCACGATTTAGGGGTTGTGGCGAATATGGCTGACCGTGTGGCGGTTATGTATGCGGGTAAAATCGTTGAAATCGGATCCAGTGAAGAAATCTTCTACGATCCCAAACACCCATACACCTGGGCGCTTCTTTCTTCGATGCCTGATTTATCTTCGAGAGACCGTCTCTTTAGCATTCCCGGGACGCCTC
This sequence comes from Candidatus Izemoplasmataceae bacterium, assembly GCA_965659955.1. Classification (GTDB taxonomy): domain Bacteria; phylum Bacillota_I; class Bacilli_A; order Izemoplasmatales; family Izemoplasmataceae; genus JAGYII01. The sequence continues at coordinate 40,634 of CBFHYA010000004.1, read as the reverse complement.
CCAACATGCTTTATCCCCCGAAAGGGGATGCTTTTGCAGACCGTAATGAATACGCTATGGCCATTGATTTTGAAGAACAACCCCCGTATTTCAAAGTGTCTGATACGCATTATGCCGCGACTTGGCTTCTCCATAAAGACGCGCCGAAAGTTAAACCTCCCCAAGTCATTCAAGACCGCATTAAAGCCATGAAACAACGCTCCAAAGATTCTACGCAAAGCGAGGCACGCAACTAATGGCAGAGACAATATTAAGCGTACGCAATCTGAAGCAACACTTTACCACCGGAATTGGCCGTAATAAACTCGTGGTCAAAGCCGTGGATGATGTTTCATTTGATATCCAAAAAGGGGAAGTGTTCGGCCTTGTGGGCGAATCTGGATGTGGGAAAACCACCACCGGACGGACCATCATTAAACTGTATGAACCCACCGATGGTGAAGTGTATTTCCTAGGCAACCGCATCAGTGCGGGAACGATCGGTCTCAAACAACAAATCAAAGATGAAAAAAAGAACGCCGCGAAGGAAATCGCTGAACTCAAACAAGCCATGGCTTCTGAACTCGAAGGCGCCAGTGAGTCGGATAAAGCCAAAGTCCAAGCGACGTATCAAGAAAAAATCAAAGCCGTCGAGCTAAAACGGGATGCAGTGGTTAAAAATCTTAAACGCGACATTCCCAAACGTAAAGAAGACACGGCCCAAGATGACCGTGAAGTTCTGAATAAGATGCAGATGATTTTCCAAGATCCGATTGCCTCTTTAAATCCGCGGATGACCGTCAAAGAAATCATCGCGGAAGGTTTACGCATCGCAGGTGAGAAAAAAGAAAAAGTCATTCAAGATAAAGTCAATGACGTCTTAAAAACTGTTGGGCTGCTCCCTGAGCATGCCAGCCGTTATCCCCATGAATTTTCTGGGGGTCAACGTCAACGGATTGGGATTGCACGCGCATTGGTCGTCAATCCTGAATTCATCATTGCTGATGAACCGATCAGTGCCCTTGATGTCTCGATTCAAGCCCAAGTCATTAACTTACTCAATGATTTACGGAAAGATTTCGGTATCACCATTTTATTTATCGCACATGATTTATCGGTTGTGAAATATTTTGCCGACCGGATTGGCGTGATGTACTATGGGAAACTCGTTGAGCTTGCCGATAAAGATGAACTCTTTAAAAACCCGCTTCATCCGTATACAAAATCACTTTTATCCGCGGTCCCACTTCCCGATCCTGAATACGAACGTGGACGTCAACGGATTAAATACGACCCCACCGTGCACGATTACTCCAGTGATTTACCGGAATTGCACGAAATTAAAAAAGGCCATCTCATTTATGCCAATCAAGCAGAAATCGCGGCCTACAAACAAGAGCTTAAGTGAGTTATCGTTTTAAACGCATTGTCAAACTCGTCATCATATCCCTTTCGTTTACGGCCTTATGGATTTTCACACTCGGCCGCAGTGTGCCTAGAATTCAGGCCATCTCCGATGGATTGTTTATTGTCGGGTTACTCCTTTTTTTCTGGGGACTCATTACCTTAACGCGTGCGAGCAATATTTTTCTTTCGACCAACTATGTCTTTAAGCTGGTATTTAGACGAAATTTTCGCGCCGTGAGTTACCATGAATACATGTCCGAGCGAGAAGTCAAAGCTGATAATGAAGGCGCATGGCACAACTTTCTTGTGGGACTTTCTTACCTTGTAATCTCGTTTACCATAGCCAATGTCATATTATGAAAAAGACCAGACAAATGTCTGGTCTTATTTTTTTGGAAACGGGAAGAAGGCTCTGGTATTTTTTCGGTACGCTTCATAGTTGGGATCTCCATCATACCGTTTTTCTAAAATGGGGATTCCGGATAATCCTAAAAGCAAATAGGTAATGGTTATCGGAGATATCAGCATCAGTAAAGCAACAAGCACCGTATTCGCATGCGCTAAAGCCATGATTCCAACGCCCCACCATACGGTGACTTCCCCGAAATAATTGGGATGACGCGATAACTTCCATACGCCTGTGGTGAGAATTTCTCCCGGTTTTTTTATTTTTTGAAACGCCATCATCTGTTCATCGGCTAAGGTTTCAAAGATGAACCCAACCGCGAAGAGAACCGCCCCTGCGATGAATACTCCCAAATAGCGTAAAGAGAGTGTCTCCATACTGATCACGGTGATGCCCATAAGTAAGGCAAAGCCACTTTGTAAGAGATAGACTTTAATGTAGGCCTGTAGTTTTTCGAATTTCACCCATTTTTTGCGCATCGCTTGATAGCGGAAATCTTCGGGTTTATGCCAGTTTCGTCGGTATAAATACCACGATAACCGCAGTCCCCAAAGCGTAATCGCCCCATAAATGATCCAATGAGAAAGCGCATGCCCGTCTAAGTAAAACGCGAGGGCCACCACTAATACGACTTGAGCCATCCCCCAAAAGACATCCACGGTGGAATAATCATTGCGAATGAGGGCCACAATGTAAACGAGCGTAAAGAATGCGATAAGTACCAATGCGCCAAACGCATAAGTCATATTACACCACCCCAAAGAGAGTCATAAGTAACACCGTCAGACTACTGACTAACGCCCCTAAAAAGGTTCCCCATATCATATCGATGATGGTGATTGGCACGCTCCAGCCCTCTAATGTGGCCAGGTTGGTTAGATCATAGGTTGCATACATTAAAAGGCCGAAAAAGCCGCCGAGTAGAAGCGCATCGGTCAATGAAGATGCTTCTAACGCGGGGAAAACGGCAAAATAGGTCAGTCCAAGGACAAAAAGCCCATAAAAAATCAAGGCTGCCGTCCAATTAACGTCTTTTTTAAGTAAGTGCCCAATGTACTTTTGGTATAAAGACCGGCCGATAAAGCCCAGCCAAATGAGGTCAACGACCATGAAGATGATTAACACAAACACCGCGGTGATCCAAAACATACGTACCTCCTAAAAAAACAAGGCCTATTTAATTAAGGCCTTGGCTTTGAGTGTATTTGCAAAGTGAACTTTCGCCACTTCTTTAAGTTGGCGTTCACCGTGCGTTTTAATGATATGGGCGGCTTGTTCATCCACCATGGGGGATGCGCCTTTTTGAAGTTTCAGTTTTAAGGCTTTGGAAAGCTTAGTGAGATGATTCAAAAACGCATAGCGGGCAATCATCGAAGCCAATGCGACGGAGATGTAATGATCTTCCGCTTTGGTTATAAACGTTTGCACTTGAGGAACGTCTTCGATGTCTTTTAAATATTCATAGTATTTGGTAGGCTGGACAAATTGATCCACGACGATGGGACCTTTTTTTCCCACTTTTTCACTGATTTTTTTGTGCGCTTGAGCATGTAAGTAAGCTTTAAGTGCGTTCAAGTTATAGCCTTTGTCGATCATTTGATTGTACTGCCCATTTTGTAAGACCATGAGACTATAAGGAATGCGTTTGATGATTTCTGGGACCGTTTCTAAAATGGTAGAGTCTTCCATCTTTTTAGAATCTTTGATGGGAAACTTCGATAAAAATTCTTTATCATTGGCCGAGACATAGACCGCTGCGACGCATAGGGGTCCAAAGTAATCCCCCGAACCTGATTCATCGGAACCGATAGAAGGTTCATAAAAAGCATCTTTATTCGGTTGGTCCTCTTTTTTTGCTTTCTTTTCGGCTTGCGTCTCGCCTAGGTCAAATTGTTCAATCCAATAATCGTAGTGTTGAGCGGCTTTCTTTCCTTGAAACATTACTTTTTTGGAAGGGTAGATGGATATATTGACATGGTTGCCTTCAAAGGCGGCCATCGTGTTTTCAACAAATACCGATTCAGCAAGGGGTTCATAGTAAGTAATTAAGGCTTCGATTTGTTCCAATGTGAGCTCTAAAACGTAGTTCATTTTTTTCACACCCTTTCTACCTATTTTACCACGAATAGTGCTAAAATAAAACAAGTTAAGGGGGTCTTATGGACCTAAAAACACTGGAATTTCCAGCGATATTAAAAGCCATCTCTCATTATTCAAATACATTGCTCGGTCAAGAAAAAATTGCCCGTCTAATTCCGCATGAAACGAAAGAAGCGGCGCTTTTAAGCATGCGTGAAATCACCAGTGCTAAACGCTACATTTTAGATGCCAAAGCGCCTCGTTTTGGGGATTTCTTCGATCTAGCGAAACCGCTTCGTGATATTAAAATTGCCCGGATATTAAGCATTCAAGACCTCATGCGGATACGCCGGTTTTTAAATGAACTCACCCAGGTCTATAAACGGCTTAAGAATGTGCCCGAAGACTTGGAATCAAACGCCCTTGAGCCTTATTTAACCGCTTTAGAACCTTTATCCACACTGAAAATTGAACTGGATCAGTTGGTGGATGACGAAGGCCTCAAAGAGAATGCATCCAGTGATCTTAAAAAACACAAAAATGCGTTAAGGGTGATGGAAAACCGCCTCACGCAAAAACTTAAGAACCTTGTGGATCAATCGGGGGACATGTTATCGGAAACCTTTTATACCGAGCGTCAAGGACGCTACGTCGTTCCGGTCAAGCAAACCTACAAGAACCGGTTTAAAGGCAGTGTTGTGGATTATTCCGCCAGTGGTGAAACGGTGTATATGGAACCGTCTGCCGTGGGTGAGATGAGTGCTGAAAAAAGAAAAATTGAAACGGCCATTGAGGCTGAGATTGAGCGAATCCTGACAGAGATTTCTCAAACCCTTCACACGTCCTATGAAACCTTAGCACTCAACCATGAGACCATCGGCACCTTAGATGCGATATTTGCCAAAGCGGAATATGCCGCACAGTTGAATATGGAGATGGCCGCGTTTGGGTCTATTTTGGCATTAAAAAATGCCCGTCATCCGTTGATTGACCCTAAAGAAGTGGTCCCTAATGCCATTGAACTTTCGCATGACACCCACCTAGTGATTATCTCTGGATCCAATACCGGTGGGAAGACTGTGGTGTTAAAAACCGTAGGGCTCTTATCACTGATGGCCTTGTCAGGTCTATTAATACCTGCAGAAAAAGGATCCAGTCTTCCGTTTTACACCGGTGTTTATGCTGACATTGGCGATGAACAAAGCATTGAACAATCCCTTTCGACGTTTTCATCCCACTTGACCAACATCCAGCGAATCATTCAAACCGCGCCATCTGGTTCACTCATCTTACTCGATGAAGTAGGCGGGGGTACCGAACCGAAAGCAGGTGCGGCCTTTGCCAGAGCTTTAATGGATGATTTGAGTCAGCATCCGCACGATATTTTTGTGACGACGCATTATCCTGAGCTCAAAGCCTATGCGTATGATCATCCCACCGCCATCAATGCGAGTGTGGCCTTTGATAAAGAGACGTTAAAACCAACGTATCATTTGTATCTGGATACCCCGGGTGAATCCCATGCCTTGCTGATTGCGAGGCGTCTAGGATTTAAGCCATCGATCATTGAAAAAGCCGAAGATTATTTTCAAAATGAACAAAACCCCGTGAGCGATCTCATTCAAACGTTGGAGCAAAAAAAGGCGGCTTTAGAAACCGAACGAGCACAGCTTAATCAATTAAAACGTGACACAGACGCTTTAAAACACGACCTCCAGCAAGAAAAAGCGGATGTAGAAGCCAAGAAACAATCACTGACAGATCGTTTCACCCGTCAATATCAACGGGATAAAGAATCCTTAGAGACGGCCTTTGAAGACGTCGTCAATGCGTTAAAAGCCAGCCGTTTAAAGCCCCATGAAATCAACCGAGCGAAAGACACCCTCTTCCAAGAGAGTCCCCAATCCAATAAAAAGGAAAGGGATGATCACGTCTATCAACCGGGGGATGTGGTTCATGTGAATAAGTTCAACCGGAAGGGGGAATTAAAAAAAGCGCTTAAAGCCGGTCGTTGGCAAGTGCTAATGGGCAATGTGGAATCCACCTTGGATGAATCGGAGTTTTATTTTGTGGATACGAAAAAAACACGTCCCAAAGTAAAAATCCCCAAAGCCAGTGTCCCGAAAAAACGGGTGGCATCCGAACTTGATTTGCGCGGTCTAAGGGTCGAAGAAGCGGCCCATTTACTGGATAAATACTTAGATGATTGTGCGCTGTCGAAGCTTCCTTTTGCCCGGATTATCCATGGGTTCGGGACGTTTGCGATCCGGGACATGGTGCAAACAGCTTTAAAAGAAAATCCTGCCGTGCAACGTTTTCGTAGTGGCGAGGGCGGTGAGGGTGGCGCCGGGGTAACCGTGGTTTATTTCTAGAGTGCGTATTTTACTTGTCGACGGACCATTTTGCGGTATAATTGCGGTAGTTAATCTAGGAGGATTTTTATGCCCATCGTATATTCGAGTGAAGCATCGTTTGAAAAAGATACAAGCAGTGGCACCGTAATCGTTGACTTTTATGCCGACTGGTGTGGCCCCTGTAAAATGATTGCCCCTGTTTTAGAAGAAATTGCCGGGGAACATGACGATATTAAAATCGTGAAACTCAATGTGGATGAAAACATGGCCGTGGCACAACAACATGAAGTGCGTGCCATCCCCACACTCTTTGTGATGAAAGACGGTCAAGTGGCCGATCGCAAAGCGGGCTTCATGCCCAAAGAACAGCTCTTAAAATGGGTTCAAGGCGCATAAAACACCGTTTAAGCGGTGTTTTTTTTCGGTTTCATGCCCGATTTCATTTATAATAAGCCATGATGAATCCACTTCATGGCATTTTTAATATCCATAAACCCATCGGGATGAGCTCCCACGATGTCGTCAATCATGTTAGACGCACGTTCGCTACACGGCGCGTTGGTCATGCTGGCACGCTTGATGTTGAAGCGTCTGGCGTTCTTTTAGTTGGTATTAATGAAGGGACCAAACTATTGCATCATTTACAGCACGCGAGCAAACACTACGCGTTTGGCGTCACGTTTGGCACAGAGACGGATACGCTCGATCATACCGGAAAACCTTTAAATTCGCTCCCGGTTAATCTCCCCGATTGGTTGGATTGTCAGGCATTTGTCGGGTCTTATGAACAAACTCCCCCCGCCTATTCAGCCGTCAAAGTCGCGGGGAAAAAACTCTATGAATATGCCCGAGAAGGTAAACCCATCCCCGAAGTTCCCCCTCGCATGTTGACCGTGACTTTATTTAAACAAACTGCACCGCTCACAAGAGATAAAGCGGTTAAAGCAACGTTTGAGGTTAAGGCCAGCAGTGGCCTTTACGTGCGAAAACTCGCGCTTGATTTAGCGAAGCATCACGGTACACTCGCGCATACTTATTATATTCATCGGTTAGCGGTGGGGGCATTTTCCATCGCGAATGCAACGCCCTTAGAAGCATTAGATGCCCACAATCTCATTCGTTTAAACGAGGCGTTGCCAGGTTTTGATGCGGTCTATTTAGACCAACTAAACCGAGAAGACGTCGCCCATGGCCGGGCTTTAGAGATTCCCCGCAGGAGTGATCAAATTAAGGTCATCAATGAAGCGGGGGATTTGTATGGACTGTATCACTGGACGCAAGATAAATACCGCCCGATGCGGATGTTTAAAGGAGACTGATCATGACTGACATTTTAACTCCCCATATGCTTGATGAGACCATGGTCGCTTCGATTGGTTTTTTCGATGGGGTCCACACAGCCCACCAAGCTTTGATTCAAGTCACGCTAGATGAGGCGAAGAAAGCTGGAAAAACGCCAGTGGTCATTACGTTTGATCGCCACCCCAAAAGTGTCATTTTTGGGATGGATTTTAAATACATCACCCCGCTCAAAGAGAAAGTAGCTTTGCTGAAGGGCTATGGCATCCAGCGGGTATTTGTTTTACCGTTTGATAAAGCTTTATCCGAGGTGAATGCATCGACTTTTATTGAACAATATTTAAATGGGGTCCACATGTTAGTGTGTGGATTTGATTTCCGGTTTGGGCACGGGGGCTTAGGAACGACCCAAACGCTCAAAGATGAGGGGAACTTCCGTGTCCACGTGATGAAAGAAATGCGACTTTCATCGCAAAAAATTGGCTCAACCATTATCCGAGAGCTCATTCAAGCGGGCAAAATGCAAGACGCTTACGCGCGTTTAGGTCGTTATTTTTCGATCACAGGTGAAGTCATTCACGGAGAGAAAAAAGGCCGTCTCATTGGCTATCCGACTGCGAATATTGAATTATCCACAAGCATTACTCCCAAACGTGGTGTTTATGCCAGTATCACCCGGGTGGGAAATACACTGTATCCATCGATGACGAGTGTGGGTCATAATCCGACGCTGAATGCGGCCCATCCACTCAGTGTTGAGAGTTATTTATTTGATTTTGAACAAACCATTTATGGCGAGGTCATTACGACCTATTTCGTCAAGTGGCTGAGAGACGAACAAAAGTTTGACAGTGTTGCCGATCTCATCGCTCAAATCGACCGAGATGCGGATGCGTCAAAAATCGCATTAAATCCCTTAAAACTTGTCTTGCCCTCACCTGAATTTATGCTATAATAATGCTTGCGCCGGTTGCGAGGTTTATCCCACCTCCATGAGATTTACGTGGCATCCGGTCAGAACAATCATTTAAAGGAGGAATACATATGGCTCTTACGAAAGAGAAACGGGCTGAAATTGTCAAAGCCTATGGCCGTAAAGAAGGAGACTCAGGCTCCACAGAAGTCCAAGTCGCCTTACTCACAGAAGAAATCATCGAACTGAATGGACATTTAAGCACCCACAAACATGATTTTCATTCACGTCGTGGTCTTCTCAAAAAAGTTGGTCATCGCCGAAACTTACTAAATTACTTGATGAAAACCGACGAAGCGCGTTACCAATCACTCATTCAACGCCTCGGATTAAGACGATAAAAGAAACTTCTTCTGAGGTTTCTTTTTTTCTTTTCAAGGAGATTTTATGACATTTAAACCCTGGCAAACGCTTTGGATTAAAACCGCGCTACTCACGCTTTTAACCTTAGCCACCATCTTTATGATTAACCAAGTGTTCCCGACTTTATTTGGGCGCTTTTTTGGCGCATTTTATGCGATTTTTATTCCCTTTGCGATTGCGCTATTTATCGTCTATTTAGTCGCACCACTCAACCAATTTTTAATCAAGCTTAACTTGCAAAACAAGACGGCTCGCAGCCTTGTCATCGTGCTTTTTTTACTGGTGGTTATTGGCATATTTGCCGTCACGGCTGGGGATGTCATTTATGTGCAGGCGTCCTTATTCATTGAAAATGACTGGCCAGCCATTTTGGCGGCTTTACAAGCCTTGATTGATGATAATTCAGGCCTTTCAGACATTTATGATTTTGTCATTCCTTATCTCGATTTTGAATCCATATCCAATGTAACGGTGGATATTTATGGGGCCTTTCAATCGATCACAAATATTTTGATTGCGACTGTATTAACACCGGTCTTTTTATTCTTTTTACTTCGTGATGGCTCTAAAATCCGTCACGCCATCATCAAAGTGTTGCCCGATAAAATGGAACCTGATGCAGAGCAACTCACCACGCGTGCCGATACCGTGATTAAACAATATTTCAACGGCCGGTTTACGTCCATCGCCATCATGATTGTGGTCTTTAACATCATCTTTTTCATCATGGGATTTGGCGGCCGGAGTCTGTTATTTGGCTTTTTACTCGGAATCTTAGATATCATCCCTTATATCGGCCCAGTCATCGGGACTTTGCTTCCCATGCTTTATACATTGACCGATGAGACGATTGCCTTTGGCGATCTCGCCCCCTTGGCCGTCCTCATCATTGTGTTTGTGGTTAATTTCTTACAAAATAATTTACTCCAGCCTTACATCATGGGCCGAGAAACCAAAATGCATCCGCTCTTGGTCCTTTCATCCTTACTCTTTTTTGGCTATTTATTTGGGGTCGTGGGCATCATTTTAGCCATCCCCTTAACCGGAACGATTCGTTCAAGTGTGGAATATTACCATGAAAAAAATCGTAAGAAACCCGCCCAATCTAAACCGAAAGAAGCTGTAAAACAAAAATGACCCTTGATTTTTCAACCATTCCCACCGTGTGGATGTATCTTTTGATATTTACCTTGAAATTTGTCGAAGTCACCATCTCGACCTTACGCATTGTCATTGTCACCAAAGGCGAACGAGAAAAAGGGGCCATCATTGCTTTTTTTGAAGTCATGCTTTGGGTCTTTGTCGTGACGTTAGTCTTAGATGACTTAATGAGTGACCCTCTCAAAATTGTGATTTATGGGGCGGCGTTTGCGTCAGGTAATTACGTGGGATCCATGCTGGAAGAAAAACTCGCCTTAGGCACCATCAACATTACCGCCATCGTCTCCGCTCAAGATGGCCGCATTATCGCCAAAGGCATGCGCGATCAAGGCTACGCCCTCACCGTCACGCCTGGGGAAGGCCGCGATGGGGCAAGACACATCTTAAACTTACATATTCACCGGAAAAAAATCACCCAAACCATTAATGCCCTCAAGGAACTTTCTCCCGGAGTGGTCATTACCATCAACGACATCCGGCCGATTTATGGAGGCTACCGGGGCTTACGCAAATAGCATGCGATGCATGCTTTTTGTTTGCTCAAGTTGGGTGGTCTTAAAGGCCACAGTATGCTACAATAAATAATTGGAAAACTAAAAAAAGAGGAGACTATATGTCAGAAAAAAGAGTCTTTACCATGGACTTAGATGGTAAAAGCCTCAGTGTCGAATTTGGTGAACTGGCCAAGCAAGCCAGCGCCGCAGTGCTCGTGCGTTATGACGATACCGCTGTGTTGAGTGTCAGCCAAGTTTCGAGAACCGAAAGTCAATTGGATTTTTTCCCGTTGATGATCATTTACACTGAAAAACAATATGCCGCAGGAAAAATACCGGGAGGTTTCTTCAAACGAGAAGGAAGACCCAGTGAGACTGAAACCTTAAGCGCCAGACTCATTGACCGCCCGATTAGACCACTTTTTCCCAAAGGCTACAAACATGACATTCAAATCATTAACACCGTCTTAAGTGGGAACGTGGACCGCTCCCCATCGGCGACGGCGATGTTCGGAAGCTCGATGTCTTTAAGTCTGACTCAAGCGCCTTTTTCAGGCCCCATTGCAGGTGTGGAAGTCGGCCGTGTGGACGGGACGTTTATTTTAAACCCCACCACCGAAGAAAAAGAACTCTCCGACATTGATCTTTACGTCGCAGGAACCAAACATGCCATTAACATGGTGGAAGCCGGCGCCTTAGAAGCCAGTGAAGCCGACATGGTGGATGCGATTATGTTCGGCCATGAATGGATCAAAAAATTGGTCGCGTTCCAAGAAGAAATCATCGAAGCCTTACAACCTGAAAAGGTCGAATTCATTCCGGCAGAAGACCCTGAAGAATTCGTCAAGTTCGTCCAAGAAAATGGGCTTGAAAAAATCAAGCAAGCGGCGGCGATTAATGGTCGTCACGATCGCGGCGACGCGATTGGGGCCATCTTAGATGATTTAGAAGCCACCTACGCGCAAGACCGTCCTGACCTCGATGAAAATGAGCTGAAAGACGCCATGAAAATCATCAAAAAATTGGTCGATAACGAAGTTAAAAATGAAGTCAGACGGCTCATCATTGCCGATGAAAAAAGACCGGACGGAAGAGGCCTCACCGATATTCGTCCCTTGAATTCGCAAGTCGATATCTTAGAACGTACTCACGGATCGGCATTATTTACCCGCGGGGAAACCCAAGCGCTTTCGATTACGACCCTTGGCGCTTTAAGAGAACATCAAATCATTGATGGACTCGGCGAAGGGGAAGAATACAAACGGTTTATGCTCCATTATAATTTCCCCCCTTACAGTGTGGGTGAAAACGGAAGATACGGGCCTCCTGGGCGCCGAGAAATTGGGCACGGGGCACTCGGTGAGCGCGCTTTACGTCAAGTCTTACCTTCGGAAGAAGATTTCCCGTATACCATCCGGATCGTATCGGAAATTTTAGAAAGTAATGGTTCGACCTCTCAGGCGTCCATTTGTGCCGGCTGTATGAGTTTGATGGCCGCCGGGGTGCCTTTAAAAGCACCAGTTGCGGGCATTGCGATGGGTCTTATCAGTGATGGAAATACCCACCGTGTGCTTTCGGATATCCAAGGCCTCGAAGATCACTTAGGCGATATGGATTTCAAAGTGGCCGGAACTGAAAAAGGCATCACCGCCTTACAAATGGATATTAAGATCGAAGGGTTATCCAAAGAAATCTTAGAAGAAGCCCTCGCTCAAGCACGCGTGGGACGGCTACACATCTTAGAAAACATGCTTTCAGCGATTGAAGGGCCCAGACCTAAGCTTTCCAAATATGCGCCGAAAGTTAAAATCATGTTCATCGAGCCCGATAAAATCCGCGATGTCATTGGGCCCGGCGGAAAATCCATCAACGATATCATCGATAAATGCGATGGCATAAAAATCGATATTGAACAAGATGGACGCGTCACCTTGATGCACCCCCGGTATGAACCAATCGATAAAGCGATGAGTATCATTGAAGAAATTGTCAAAGTCGCGAAGATCGGCGAAGTGTACGACGGTAAAGTCGTCCGGATTGAAAAATTTGGCTGCTTTGTGGAACTTTGGCCGGGAACCGATGGGCTATGCCACGTCTCGAAACTGGCCCATCACCGAGTAGCCAACGTGGAAGACGTTGTGAAGATGGGTCAATCCTTAAAAGTGAAAGTCATCGGCATTGATGAACGCGGCCGGATTGACCTTTCCCATAAAGCATTACTCCCAAAACCCGAAGAAACCAGTAAAGAAACACCCAAAGACAAATAATATCAATTGCCTTGCATTGTAGGCAACCGAGCCAGAAATGGTTAGGAAAGTCCATGCTAGCACAGGCTGCGATTGCCTGTAGTGATTGTGATAGAGGAAACCATAACTCTATGCACCCGCAAGGGTGACGGCTGAGAAAGAGGCTCCCCGGAGTCTTGAGTATCTATAAAAGTGCCACAGAGACGAGCTCTTTTAGCAATAAAAGAGGTGGAACGGGTAAACCCCACAAGCTAGAAACCCAAATTTTGGTAGGGGCACTTGGCGTGAGGAACTGAACTTAACGCCGAGGTACATTGTACAGATAAATGGTTGCCACCCTTTTTTAAAGGGGACAGAACATGGCTTATTCAATGCAAGCGAAGAGACCTCATTGAGGTCTCTTTTTTATCGCTTAAATGTAGGCTTAAGTTTGATATAATAGGCTAGAAAGGATGTGCTCGTTTGGACCTAAAACAGATACAAGACCGGATGCGACGAATTCGCAATTTTTCCATCATTGCGCACATCGATCACGGAAAAAGCACCCTCGCAGACCGTATTTTAGAAATGACCCATAGCGTGACCAAAAGGGAGATGAAAGCGCAACTTTTAGACTCCATGGACATCGAGCGTGAACGGGGCATTACCATCAAACTGAATGCGGTGGAACTGCATTACCAAAAAAACGATGAAACCTATATCTTTCATTTGATTGATACCCCAGGTCACGTCGATTTTACCTATGAAGTTTCCCGCTCATTAGCCGCCTGTGAAGGCGCTATTTTAGTCGTGGACGCCGCCCAAGGTATTGAAGCCCAGACGCTCGCGAATGTGTATTTAGCGTATGACAACAACTTAGAAATTATTCCCGTCATCAATAAAATTGATTTACCCAGCGCCAACATTGAAGGCGTTAAAGAAGACATTGAAAATATGCTCGCACTTGATGCGTCTAACGCGCCTTTAGTATCGGCCAAAGAAGGCATTGGAATCGAGCTTATTTTGGATGCGATCATCGATCAAGTCCCGCCACCTGAAGGTGATCCTGAAGACAGCTTGCGAGCGCTCATATTTGATTCATATTACGATCCGTATCGTGGGGTGATTCCTTCCATCCGGATTGTCGATGGCACCTTAAAAAAAGGTGATGTCATCCAAATGGTGGCGTCCCAAGCATCGTATGAAGTGTTAGAAGTGGGCGTCAATACTCCGACTGCAAAACCCGTTGAGATGCTCGTTCCCGGGGATGTCGGATATTGTGTGGCGAACATTAAAGACCCAGATCATGTACGCGTCGGGGATACCATCACGGATAAAAAACGTCCGACCGATACCCCGTTACCTGGATACCGCCCATTAAATCCGATGGTTTATTGCGGCTTATACCCTCTAGACTCTAATGATTATGGGCCACTTAAAGATGCGCTGGCGAAGCTCCATCTCAATGATGCGTCGCTCATTTTTGAACCGGAAACCTCCGGGGCCTTAGGCTTTGGCTTTCGCGTCGGATTTTTAGGCATGCTTCATTTAGAAATTGTCCAAGAACGTTTAGAGAGGGAATTCAATTTAGGCATCTTAGCCACGGCCCCGTCGGTTTCTTACCATGTGTATTTAAGTGATGGCTCGATGGTGGTGGTTGATAATCCTTCGTTATTACCGGATCCATCCAAAATCGATCGGATTGAAGAACCGCTGATGAAAGCCACGCTCATGACCCCTAAAGATTATGTGGGGAATGTCATGGAGCTCTGTCAGAAAAAGCGGGGCACCTACGTTAAAATGGATTACCTCAGTGATTCCAGAGTCGAAATCACGTATGAGCTTCCCTTACTCGAAATTGTCTATGACTTTTTTGATAAACTCAAATCCACATCCAAAGGCTATGCGTCGTTTGATTATGTGTTTGAGCGCTATATCCCCTCCCAACTTGTTAAGATGGATATTTTAATTAACGCTGAAATCGTCGACGCGCTTTCTTCCATCGTCCACCGAGATTTCGCGTACTCGCGTGGGAAGAAGATGGCCGACAAACTCAAAGAACTCATCCCAAGACAAATGTTTGAAGTCCCCATTCAAGCCGCCATTGGCGGAAAAATCATCGCCCGATCCACGATCAAAGCGATGCGAAAAAACGTCATCGCCAAGTGTTATGGGGGCGATATTTCTCGGAAGAAAAAACTGCTAGAAAAACAAAAAGAAGGCAAGAAGCGAATGAAGACCGTGGGGAAAGTGGATGTCCCTCAAGAAGCGTTCCTCAGTGTGTTGTCTTTAGAAGATTAACCAAACATTAAACTTAGTTTTGAAAGAAATATGCTATAATTTATCAAACATCTGAGGAGTCTCGCATGCGTTATAAATTCCGCCATCGCGTGACGTTTGCCATTTTTCGCAAAGTATTTGAATGGTATGCACGCTTTAAATATCAATATACATTTGATAGGTTCGAAGAAACATTGGAACCCTATTTAATCTTGGGCAATCACACCCAAGCCTTAGATCCTGTGTTTATGGCGTTTAGTTTTAAAAAACCGATTTATTTCGTCGCCTCCACGATGATTTATAATTTGCGCGTCTGGTCAAGAGTCCTAGACTATTTGGTGGCCCCGATTCCCATCAATAAATTTCGCAGCGACTTCAGAAGCACCAAAGCCATTCTTAAAACCCTTAAAGAGGGTCAACATGTTGCTTTGTATCCAGAAGGCAATACGAGCTTTTCAGGCGAACAAATGCCGATCAGTATCGCGATTGCGAAACTGGTTAAAAAAGCCAAAGTCAAAGTCTTATTCCATACCATTACAGGCGGACACTTATCGCATCCCAGATGGGCCAAATACGGCCGTAAAGGGAAGATGCATGGATCGGTTAAAAAGATTTTAACGGTTGAAGAAATTGCGGCCATGGACGTTGAAACTTTACATCAATACATTAAAAAAACACTGGCGGTGAATGATTTTAAAATATTCACTGATACTCCTTTTAAAGGAAAAAATAAAGCGGTTAATATCGAGTCTGCGTATGTGGTCTGTCCGCATTGTCATAGGGTGGAAACGCTTTATTCTAAAGGCGATGATGTGCGCTGCACGGCGTGTGAATTCCACGTGACAGTCAATGATTATGGGCGGTTTGAACCACGCTTTGAGGGGCGTTACTTCACTGCAACACCCGCTTGGTTTGACGATCAGATCGCGGTTTTTAAATCAATGGTTGAAACGCAAAAAGACGACGCCATTTTATTTCATAACGCGGATGAAACACTCTATGAGATTTTAGATCTAAAACCCAAAGAAAAACGAGACCGGGTCTCGATCACCTTGACGAAAAAATCGCTCACAATTGAAGGTCCGCACACGCAAGAAAAGTGGGACCCAATGGATATCGACTCTGCGGTCCAACACCGCAACGGATTGATTTTATATCACCGACCCACTGCGAAAACGTATTACCTTTTAAGCGATGAAAAGCGCAGTGCACTCAAATACGTATCAATGATCAAAATCCTCCAAAAGGAGACTTCTTATGTTTGATTTTACCAATCCCGATGCTTGGCAATCCATTTATTATTTTGGCATCATTGCGGTGCTTTTACTCTTAGGGAATACCTTGAGACGTAAAGTGCCATTTTTAAGACGTTCTTTACTACCCAGTGCGGTCATTGCGGGGTTCTTAGGTCTTTTAATTAAAGAGTTTATCTATGCCCCACTCGCAAATCCTGAAGATGTTTTGGCGCTGAACCAGTTTTTTAGTTTAATTACCTATCACGCAATTGCTTTAGGGTTTATTGCGTTGGGACTTAAAGTTAGTGAAAAAGCGCGCTATCAACTGAAGCGTGGCCAAAGCTTTTTTAGTGGTTTACTCATTGTTTCGACCTATCTGATTCAAGGCTTAGTGGGTCTTTCAATTACCCTTGGGCTTTCTTATACATTTATGCCGGATCTCTTTAGAAGCAGTGGGATCTTATTCCCCATGGGCTTCGGTCAAGGCCCAGGTCAAGCTCTCAACATTGGGACGGTGTATGAGACATCGTATGGCTTTACAGGCGGCGCAAGCTTTGGGCTCGCGATTGCCTCGTTTGGTTTTTTATGGGCGGCTGTATTCGGTGTGATTTATCTCAATTATTTGGCGAAAAAAGGCCATGTAAAACGCACAGAAACGGCCGTGGATACCTTTAATTCCCCCCAACTCAATTCTTCCCCAGATGAGATCCCTTTAGCGGAATCCATCGATAAATTTACCATTCAAGTCATCATTGTGTTATTTGTCTATCTCATTACATACGGCGCGATCCGCGGGACGACCAATTGGTTAAATAGCGGCGCTTTGGGTGATTTTGGCATCAATACCATCGGGCCACTTCTTTGGGGCTTTAACTTCATCATTGGGATGTTGTTTGCACTATTACTCAAACAAATTCTCTTGCTTTTAAGAAAAAACAAAGTGATGACGCGTCAATACCCCAACAACTTTTTACTCAACCGCATTAGTGGGTTCACTTTTGACATTATGATCGTTGCATCCATTGCGGCCATCCGGCTGGAAGACTTAGCACGTTACTGGGTCTTATTGCTGACACTTGGACTGATTGTTGGGTTAACCACCGCAGTGTATATGATTTTTATGACGAGTCGGATTTATCCCGAATATAAAAACGAGGCAACGCTTGGGATGTTTGGCATGCTCACGGGGACCGCGTCCACGGGTGTCATTTTAATCCGTGAATTGGACCCTGAATTTAAAACACCAGCAGCGTCTGATTTAGTCGTTGGGTCGTCCACGGCCATTCTCTTTGGCTTCCCCGTCATCTTACTGGTTGGGGTTGCGCCGGTTTCGGATGCCTCCACGTGGTTAGTCTTGGGCATTATCGCCGCCTTGTTTAGTATATTTGCGGGAATCTTATTGTACTTCAATCCGAAGGTGAAACTTTAGTGTTTGGGACCTACATCCACATTCCATTTTGTGAAAAACTATGCACCTACTGTGACTTTGCTAAAGAAATCGCGAAACCAGAAAAAAAACGCGCCTATTTAAAGGCGCTTTTTTATGAAATGAAACTTTCAGAGGCACTTTTTCAAACTACCGATACGGTCTACATTGGAGGGGGAACACCCACCGCACTCTCCGATGAAGACTTTGAAGCGTTATTGATGGAAATCAATCACCATTTGAATGTTAAAGATCTCAAGGAATTTACGGTGGAAGCCAATCCATCGAGTTTAACCCCTAAGAAAGCCCGGCTTTTAAAAGCGTATGGAGTCACACGGGTGAGTTTGGGCGTGCAAACGTTTAACGATGCTTTGTTGACTTTGATTAACCGTGATCATCGCCAAGTCGACGTTTTAAACGCTTTGGATCATCTTAAAAGTGCCGGTCTCACCCATTATTCATTAGATATCATGTTTGGCCTGCCCGCTCAATCATGGGACAGATTTCAAGAAGACTTAGAAAAATTCATTCAAGTTGGCGCGGAGCATTATTCGATTTACGCGCTCATTTTAGAAGACCATACGAAACTTCATCATCAAATCAAGCACGGCTTACTGACTTTACCGGATGATGATCTGGTGGCTGATATGTATGCCCATATCATCAAGCGGATGAAAGAAGAAGGCTACGAGCACTACGAGATCTCAAGTTTTGCACGGCCCGGTAGAAGGTCGATCCATAACCCCATTTACTGGCGCAATGAAGCCTACCTTGGATTAGGCGCTGGCGCTCATGGCCGATTAGAAAATACCCGTTATGAAAACATAAGGTCAGTCAAAAAATACACCGATGCGATGCTTGAAAAGGGCTTAAAGGCGCGCATCGATTATCCCTATCAACCCATCCATGATACACTATTAATGGGCCTAAGGATGAAAGAAGGTGTGAATGTAACCGCCTTTGAAACCGCCTTTGGAGTGCATCCTTTAACGCGCTTTCCGGGCCTTAAAGATCGCCTTGAAGAAGGGCTCATTATGATTAAAAATGATCAACTACAACTCACGGATAAAGGTCTATTTTTCGCCAATAACGTATGGATGGATTGTTTGGATGATGAAGACACTGCTAAAAGAATTTGAATATGATTTGCGCGCATCGTCTGGGCTTTCAGCGAATACACTGCAAGCTTACCTTAAAGATTGTGCCGATTATGTGACGTATTTAAACGAGGTGCGAGGTCTGGATGATCCGGAGTTAATCAGCCGTAAAGACGTCACGAACTATGTGATGACGTTAAGAAAAAAGCATTACCAAGCGTCAACGCTCTCCCGGAAACTCTCTTCGATAAATCAATTTCATGCGTATTTAGTGAAAGAAAAAATACTGAAAGAAAACATTATCACCCGGATTGCCAAGCCGAAGAAAAAAGCGCATCTTCCGGTGGTGTTAAGCATGGAGGATATCACTGCAATCATCGCGCAAACCGACGGGGATGCCCCGCTTTCTCAACGCAATAAAGCGATGGTTGAATTGCTTTATGGCTCCGGCCTCAGAATCAGTGAACTGTGTGAACTCACGACCAATCAACTGCACCTCAATGAATCACGTGTGGATGTCATTGGAAAAGGTCAAAAGCGCCGCGTCGTCCCACTTTCAGCGTATGCGATCAGTGCATTAAAAACCTATTTAGAAGGCGGCCGGTTAAAACTAGCCAAAGCCCCGAGCGCGTATGTATTTTTAAACCGGCACGGCCATCCTATTTCACGGGTAGGGTTTTTTAAAGTGTTAAAAGACTTAGCGTTAAAGGCGGGAATTAGCCATACGGTCAGTCCGCATACGCTTAGGCATTCATTTGCGACCCATCTCTTGGAGCGCGGCGTGGATTTACGCTACGTTCAAGAGATGCTTGGCCATGTGGATGTTTCCACCACGGAAATTTATACGCATTTATCGACCAGTCATATCAAAGCCATTTACGATCAATACCATCCCACTAAATTTTAGGAGTTACGTATGTTTAAACGCACGTTTGTCATTGTCATGGATTCAGTCGGAATCGGCGCGGCCCCGGATGCCGCGGCCTTTAACGATGTCGGCACACATACCATGCGGCACACGGCTGAGTCTAAGGGATCGATTCATTTACCCACCTTAGAAGCCTTAGGCCTTGGCCATTTGACCGAAATTCCAGGAATCGAACCGAAAGCCAAACAGGTAGCGTATGCGCGTATGCAAGAAACCAGTGCGGGTAAAGATACGATGACCGGACACTGGGAACTCATGGGTCTGCAAATTGATGTCCCTTTTCAAACCTTCACAGAAACTGGATTTCCCGAAGATTTAATCAAGACCTTAGAAGAAAAATGGGGCCGGAAAATCATCGGTAATAAAGCCGCCTCAGGGACCGAAATCATCAGAGAACTAGGCCCCGAACATGTCAAAACCGGTGCCTTAATTGTCTATACGAGTGCCGATAGTGTTTTACAAATTGCGGCGCATGAAGACGTCGTGCCTTTGGATGAACTCTATCAAGCCTGTGAAATCGCCCGTGAACTCACTTTGAAAGGGCCATATAAACTGGGCCGCATCATCGCTCGCCCCTTTATCGGAAGTGAAGAAGCGGGCTTCACCCGCACTGCCAACCGTCATGATTACGCGTTAAAACCGTTTGCAAAAACCACATTGGATTACCTCAAAAAAGCGGGATTAAGCGTCTTAGCGTTTGGAAAAATTGCGGACATTTACGATGGTGAAGGCATCACAAAAAGCCGCCGCCAAGCGTCTAATGACGAAGGCATGAAGCATTTTACTGAAGCATTAAAAGAAGACTTTGAAGGCTTAGCCTTTTTAAATCTTGTGGATTTTGATGCCCTATATGGTCACCGCAGAGATCCTGAAGGCTATCATCAAGCTTTAGAAACATTCGACGCCCAACTCAAAACATTCATGGATCAAATGCGCGCGGATGATTTACTTATGGTTACCGCGGATCACGGGAATGACCCCACGCATACGGGCACCGATCACACGAGGGAATATGTGCCCTTATTGATCCATTCAAAAGCCTTCAAGTCATCGCTTCATCTGGGTGATTTGATGTCATTTAGTTCTTTAGGTGCGACCATTTCAGACATCTATGGTGTCCTTAAAACTCCAAACGGCACCTCGTTTTATCCGCAAATAAAAACCCTCATAAAATGAGGGTTTAGAGGGCTTTTTTATCTTTTTTAAATTGCTTGTGTAAGATCTTATATGATTCACTAATGGCTTTGTTTTGAAGATTTTCAATCTTCTCCACTTTCATCCGCGTTTTCACCGACGTATCTATCAAACGGTTTTTGATGGTTGATTGGGTCCGGTTAAGCACATTAAGTCGTTCGTTTTTCTTCATTAAACGCTCAGATCGCCACTGTTCATGGGTGAGTTGAAGCGTTTTTTCTTTGGCTTCAATGGTGGCCATGATGGCATCATGAGGATTGGATGGAATTTGGATGGGATCAGAGAGTTCTCGGTCAATCGCTTCAATGATGGTTTGAGACCGTGCTTGCGCTTGTTCGGTTTGAGTGAGAAGAAGCGACTGTTTTTCTTTA
>CBFHYA010000004.1:0-19264 GCA_965659955.1 Candidatus Izemoplasmataceae bacterium | reverse complement strand
AGTGTTTTTTCTAAGTCTTGGATGCGATCGGCAAACGATTGGTTAAGATTTTGTTCTTGGCGGGTCAGTTCACTGACCGTGGTCGAATCCACATCCCCTTTTTCCAGTTCGATAATCCGGCCTTTGATATCTTCTAAACGAGCTTTGGGCTCATCGGTCTTTTCATGAAGGAAATCATCCGCTGTTTTGAGCATCGCTTGAAGACGTTCGCTGGCTTGATCGTTCACACTTTCGTCATGATAAGGCAGGAGCTCAGGGCCGGTCATCATTTTCTCGACATTGGCTAAACGGGCCAGCGACTCTTCTTTAAGGGCCGTGAAGCTATCGATGTCTTTATCCCGAAGATTTAAGGCATCGTTTCGCGCTTTTTCAGCGTGATCATGCGCTTTTTGAATTTGCTCGCGGTAGCGTTTAATGGAAATGTCATTAGCCAGTTGTTCTTCGAAAGAGACAAGCCTTTCTTGATGCGCTTCGTCGACTTCCTTTTCTTCCAGCAAGACTTTTTTTAGCATGGGGGAATGTTCAAAGAGTTTTTTCTTTTGCACGAGTGAATGTTTTTTCGACTCGTATTCTTGCTCAATTTCTTCGCGTTTGGCGGCGTAGTTTTTTTCGTGATAGCCGAGCGTTTCTTCGGCGTATGAGAGTTCTTGATTGAGGGTGTATTCAATGTGTTCCATTCGGGCGGCATATTCGGCTTCAGCAAACTTAATTTGCTGGTCAGCAAAATTCACTTGGCGTTTAACCGTGGCTTGAACCATTGCTTTGTTGACTCTTACCCCCGCGTCAATGCGTTCGGATTGGACTTTGTTGATGGCTTTTTCATGGTCGTAAAGCGATTGCGCTTTTAAGACTTGAATGTCATATTCTTTTTCGGCGAGGGCAATATCAGCTTCATCTTGAAACAATTGGAATTTGAGTTCTTTGAGCTCATCCATCCGTTTGACTTTACTTTTACCGATAAATTGCACGCGTTTATCTAGTATTTTATGCAGGCCATAGAGGCGATTGATTTCTAAGCGCTCTTTTTCCAGCGCAAAATCCATCTGCAGTTGTATGTCTTTAAACGTCATATGCTGGCGCTCTAATCGGTCGAGGGATTCAACTTCTAAACGCTGAACCATCCGTTCATATCGTTGGGTCAATTCACTTTTTTGCAGGATGAGTTCTTGGGTGCGTTTCGCGGCTTGGAAGCGCGCCACTTGGAGTGTATGATCCAGGTCAATTAAGGCCAGTTCAAGAGTATAGCCCGATTCCAACAATTCTTCCATAAACTTAAACGTTGAAAGCAGGGTTTCTTCTTGATTTTCTAAATACGTCAGAAGGGTGCGCATTTTTAAAGAACTGATGTCAATCAAGGCTTGAATTTCCCGTTCTTTTTCTTGCATCCGGATTTCATACGATTGTTCTAAATGTTCAGAGCGCTTTTGTGATTTCGCATCTAAGACGCTTGCAGCCTCTTTCTTAAATGCTTTATCGATCTTTTTGGTGGTTTTCCCAGGTCGCGTTTGTAGCCAATCTAATTGGGTGTTTTTGAACGCTTTGTGGGCGTCAGAAGCCGAGTGAGAATCAGCCAATTTAAGCCATTCTTTCGCGGCCTCATGATAAGCAGCTAAGAATTTTTTATCCGCTTCAGAAACGGATATGTTAGCATTTTGAAGCGCTTCTTTACGGGCCTCATCCACTTGATTTAAATACGCCTCATCAAGCCGTTCAAGTTCATCCATTAAGGCTTCATCAATGGCCTTTCTTTGTTGTGTGAGTAAGTCAAGGTCATTGGCTTTCGTTGATTGAATTTCATCCACGAGGTCATCGAGCTCTGAGGTATCAAAAAAGGAAAGTAGGGTTTCGAGCTTCTCTTTAAAAGTTTTAAAGATTTTATCCGCAAATGGGGCCAGCGGTTCTAGCGCACTTTGCAGCTGATCGGTAGTTCCCCCGAGTTGCGCATACGATTCATCCAGCGCTAAATGACTCAATGAAAAATCGTCTTCAAGGCTTCGGCTTAAGGCGTCAAAGTAATCTTCGATTGGTTCTTGAACGTCCTTAAGCGCAGGAGTCGCTGATTTGAGGGTTTGACTGAATTCACGTTTGAGGTCTGCCAAATGTTTGCGCAAGGGATTGGCAAAATGTTCTTTCACATCAGAAAGACGCATTTCGGCCAATGTGTCAAAATATTCTTCTTTGGTTTCACCCAAGAGTTCGAGCCGTTTTTTCGTGACGACATCATCTTGTTTTTTGATCGTCCGGCGGATCCGTTTGACTTCTGAGTTGAGTACTTTTAATTTGGCTTCAGTATCTTGAACGCGTTCAAAATGCGCATTCTTGATTTTTTCATTCGCCTCAAGAATTTCTTTAATGAGGGATTTGAGTAATTCTTGTTCTTGTTTGAGATCTTCATCAATGAGTGTCGCAAGTTCTTGATTAATTTCAGCTTGCTTGGCAATGGCATTTTTCATAGAATCCCTCCTTTCTTAAAGACTTTCTTGGAATGTGCGTTTCTTTTCTTCAATCCACCGGGTGATTTCATCTCGATGCGCACGCAGAGCTGCTTCATCTTTTTGAGCGTGTGCTTTCACCGTTAAGCGATTGGTGAGTTCTGGCATCTGTGAAAGTTCCGCTTTAAGTTCATCTAAGAGTTCTTGTTTACTTTGGATGAGTTTTTTACGAATGACTTCGACGCGTTCGTTGAGATGTTGAGTTCTGGTTTGTTTATCGAAGTAGAGGGTATCGTACTCACGGTTCACTTTTTCTAAGGCTGCTTCAAGTTGGGTTTCCTTCGAAGATATTTCTTTTTGAATGGTATCAATGTTACGGTTTAAGACTCGTTCAATTTCGATTTTTTTGCGGTCTTGTTCGCGTTTGGCTTCGGCAATCGCATCTTCTAAATCGCGAACCCGATCTTCATAGGCCCGATGTGCATTGGCTTTTTGATACTCATAAACTTGTTTGTAGTGATCAAGCGTTCCGTTTTCGGTGGCTTTGATGGCTTTTAAGATTTGCTCCGCTTGTTCAAGTTTCGCTTGAATCCTTTGTGCTTCGTGTTCCATTTCCGCTTTGAGGTCATCTAAGCGTCTGAGCTCTTCGAAATGAATGGCGTCGGTACGTTGTTGGTATTCGTTTTCAAGGGCATTGATTTCCCCTTTGAATCGTTCGAGTTTTTGACTGCGTTCATTTTCAAGGCCTTGGATGGTATTCTGCGCGGCTTCAATTTTTTCATTCTGTGCGATGAGTGATGCGTTTTCACTTTCAGTGTATGAGCCGTTTGATGTCAGTTTATGTGCATCAATCCGCGAATTGATTGCATCAATATCGGTTAAAACATGGGCTCTTTTTTGATCGTATTTCCCGCGGATCGACGCCACTGCAGAAATGGCACCGTGTTCAATTTCAGCAATGAATTCAGTGTCTTGAGACCGAATGTAGTCAAACAGCGATTGTATTTCGTTCATCACCGATTGCGTTTGCTCTTCCACCAAAGTGATGGCTTCTTCATGGAAGTGTTTAGCGTGGCGAATGAGTTCTTTAGGCTTTAATAAGGTGTGCTTTTCGATTTTTTGATAGAACCGTTCAAAAATCGCATTTACGCTTTGCTGAGTGCTTGTCAGATAAGTATCTAGGCTTTCCAAATATTTCTTTTCCGATTGCTCATGGCGGCGAATTTCTGCTGATTGTTTTCGGAGGCTAATGCCTGAGCGCTTGATGCGAGAAACTTCAAGCTCACTGTAGTATTCACGAGTCCACCGCAATGTTTCATAATCGCTTTCAAGGGTCATATTGATGTCGTCTTTGAAATCATTGGAGGCGACACTGATAACCTTCTCATAAGAAACCGCGGGATCTTCAAACACAAGCGCGAGTTTATCAAATGTTTTGAGGAGGGCTTTATACGGTTTGTTGATGGATTGATAGCGACGTTTTAAGGCCCGATCAAACTCTTTCAAGCGGTTTTTAGGGACCTTGATTTCATCATCTTTGACTTTTTCAATGTCTCTAATTTCAGTTTCTTCGTCAAAGTTTAACCGTTTTTGTTCTAACTCGATGGTGTCTTTTTCTTGTTTGAGTTTTAAGAGTTCATCTTGGTGCTTGGCCGCATGCGCTTGATCAAAATCACGTTCCAACTGTCGCTTCGACTCTTGCAGTTGTTCCCATTTATTTTTGGCTTGGGTGACTCTCATTTCATGTGCATCAAGCTCCGCAGTTTGACGGACTTTCATCGCATAAAAGGCGTTATCTTTGGCTTTTTCATTTTCCAAACGTTTGAGTTCAAAGGCTTCTTTTTCACGCGCGGTTAAATAGCTTTCTTTATCTTCTAAAAGGGATTTCTCGGTGGTGTAATACGCTTTTTTAAGGTCATATTCCGCTTTGGCTTCGTCAATCACTTTTTGTGATACCTTTTTCTTTTGATCGAACTCAGCCTTAGCCCGAGTTTCTTGAAGTCTTTTTTCTGCGCCCGCTACTTTGACGAGATAGTCGCGTTTTTTCTCTTCAAATAACACATTTTGGTCTGCGCTTAACATATCGACTTCATAGCGTTTCTTAGCGGTTTCAATTTCAATGGATAATTGCGCACTTTTTTTACTGACATGCACTTGCTCATTTTCAAAGGCGAGCGCTTTTTCTTCATCAAATGCATCGAAAAAGGCTTGGATTTCATCCAACTCTTTATAGATTCTGCTCGCTTCTTTGTAGGCTTTAAGCATCCGGTTATGCCATTTTTTTTGCATGGACATAAATGGCCCTATAACATTTTCAACGTGGTCAACGATCGGTCCCTTTAATGCAAAGATGCGTAAATGTTTAGCCATCAGATCCGGATTTTTAAACCACGCGGATACGTCTAAGACAAGTTGCGCTTCGCCCATGAGTTCGGTGTAAATTTCTAAATGACCATCCATCAAACGGTGAACGGTGGATTTATAATCGTCGCGTATCGTCCGGACATAGCCGGTTAAGTCGTCCATAAAGTGGAATAGGGATTCATACATTTCTTGGTAGGCTTCATGTCTGAGTTGATTGGTCTGCGACAGTTCTTTGATGATGGTATCTAGGGTCGGGGTATCCACCTTGATGTAGGGGTTTTCGATGAATGCTTTTTCTTTGGCATCCATGGAGGCAATGCCAGTTTCAATTTTTTTCTCCACGGCTTTGACGGCGCGAACGCCTGATTTAATCACATCATTAAAATCATCCAGCGTCGCGTCATAACGTTTGGTAGCTCGGGTAAATGTGGCTTTAATTTTGGCCGCAATGGCGGTCAAGTCTTTGCTGTAATCAGTGATTTTTTCTTCTAAAAAGTTTGGGGCATCAGCCGTGGCGGACTGCACGTCTTTCAGTAAAGCCGTTTCTTTTTTCTCTAAAGCGGTGAGCTCTTTTTTGAGTGCCGTTATTTCTTGTTTAAAGTATTTTTGATCATCGACCGCTGCATGACTCAATCGGTTGATGTAATACTTGAGTGAATTATTCAATGGTTCTTGTGCTTGTAGAAAGATTTCGGTGGTCTCGGTTTTGATGGATTGGAGTTTGTCTTTAGCCTTTTTGTACTCGTTGTCTAAGGCTTTTTCTTGCGCGGCTTTTTCTTTTTCAATGTTGGCTAACTCATCTTTTTTGACTTCTAACGAATCTTTAAAGCCTTCTTTAATGGTCTTTTGTTGAGCGGTCCAACGCTCTTTGAAAGTCTTGACGTTGGCTTCTTTTTTCTGCGCGTCTAAAAGTCCTTTTTCGGTTAAGGCTTTGGTTTCAGACGCATATTTTTTCGCCAACGCTTGTTTGGTCTTTGCGTGGGCGACTTCAGCCTTTTTATAGGCCTTATCCACATCTAAAAGCGTTTTTTGATACGCTTTGTTGGCTTTTTGAACCTCATCAGAAAGCGCATATGCTCGGATTTGAAAATGCTTTTCTGATGACTGTAATTGGCTTTGTAAAGCGCTATAACTGTTTTCTTTACCGCTTGCCATAAAGACCTCCAAAATCTGTTAATAAAGCATTAAATTATCGCATTTATTTTATCATACTCAGCCTTCTATAACAATTCATAAAGGCTTCGGCTCTGTTCACTTTTAAAAAGCCTCACTCAGCGTGTATAATGCTACTGATAAGGAGATTACTATGGATGAACGCTTAATGTCGGCTGAACGGACATCATTTGATGATGAACCGTTTAGCTTAAGACCCAAAACGCTCAAAGAATTTATTGGCCAAGACGATGTCAAAGAAATGCTGGATATTTTTATTCGGGCCAGTCAGAAGCGTAAAGAGAGTTTGGATCACGTTCTTTTTTATGGGCCCCCTGGGTTAGGTAAGACGACGTTGGCCAATATTTTAGCCAACGAAATGGGTGTGCAAATCAAAATCACTTCCGGTCCGTCCATCGAAAAATCCGGTGACTTGGCTGTTTTACTGACCGCTTTAAACCCTGGCGATGTCTTATTCATTGATGAAATCCACCGCTTACCCAAAGTCGTGGAAGAAGTGCTTTATCCGGCGATGGAAGATTTCGCAATTGACTTGATTGTTGGTAAAGACGAAACCTCACGGGCCATCCGGGTGGACTTACCACCTTTTACGCTTGTGGGTGCGACCACGCGATTTGGTGATTTAACCGGGCCTCTTAGAGACCGATTCGGTGTCGTTCACAAACTTGATTTTTATGACACCCCCGCGTTAGAAACGATTTGCCACCGGACCGCCCAGCTTTATCAAACGCCCATCGATGAAACGAGCATCGCTGAAATCGGTAGACGCTCCCGCGGAACACCCCGGATTGTTAACCGACTCTTCCGTAGGATCCGTGATTTTGCTGACGTCTTAAATGACGGGGTGATTGACCCTAAAATTACCGACCAAGCCCTCTCTAAACTCAACATTGACCCCTTTGGCCTGGACCAAAAGGATTATTTGTATTTAGAGACACTCATTGACCACCATAAAGGGGGTCCGGTGGGGATTGATAACCTGGCTTCTGGGATGAGTGAAGATGTGACCACCTTAGAAGATGTGTATGAACCGTATCTGTTAAAACTTGGATTCATCGCCCGGACTTCTAGGGGCCGTGTGGCGACCGATAAAGCGTACAAACACCTCAAAAAACCCTACCAGACAGGTCTTTTGTAAATGAAAACCAAAGATTTCACGTACCATTTACCTCAAGAACTGATCGCCCAGGTCCCCTTAAAAGACCGAACAAAATCGCGGTTACTCCGCGTCAAGCGCGCGACTGAAACGTTCAGCGATCACACCTTTAAAGCGCTCAAAGATTTTTTATACCCAGGAGACGTCTTAGTCCTCAATGATTCGGCTGTGATTCCGGCCCGGCTTTATGGCATTAAAAAAGATACCGGCGCAATGCTTGAAGTCTTGTTGCTCAAGCCGCTCGGATTAAAAAAATACCAAGCCTTAGTCAAAAAAGCTCGGAAAGTTGACGTTGGGACCGTCATCACCATCGGGGATGGCCGCTTAGAAATGACGTGCTCGAAGGTCTTAGATGAAGGCATTAGAGAATTCGATCTCACCTATGAAGGCGATTTTTACGCGCTGTTAGATGACCTTGGGGAGATGCCGTTACCGCCATATATTCATGAAAAGCTCGAAGAGAAAGATCGCTACCAAACGGTGTATGCGAAAGAAAAAGGGAGTTCAGCTGCCCCCACCGCAGGGCTTCACTTTACCTTAGAATTCTTAGATGAACTGGCCCAAAAAGGCATCATCATTACCGCCATTACCTTGCACGTTGGACTCGGTACCTTCCGCCCCGTGAAAGTGGATGATGTGAAGGCCCATAAAATG
This sequence comes from Candidatus Izemoplasmataceae bacterium, assembly GCA_965659955.1. Classification (GTDB taxonomy): domain Bacteria; phylum Bacillota_I; class Bacilli_A; order Izemoplasmatales; family Izemoplasmataceae; genus JAGYII01. Next base: position 11,485 of record CBFHYA010000004.1, on the reverse strand, counting down.
CATGAAGAATCCTATCAAATCAGTCAAGCAACCGCCGACATTTTAAACCAAGCCCACCTTGAAAACCGCCGCATTGTTGCGGTGGGAACCACCGTCATGCGCACATTAGAAACTGAAATGACCAAGCGTGATACGTTCCAACCGACTCATGACGTTTCAGAATTATTCATTTACCCTGGCTTTGACTTTAAAGCGGTGGATGCGCTTTTTACGAATTTCCACTTGCCGGAATCCACCTTGCTGATGCTGGTCAGTGCCTTCGCATCCAAATCTTTGATGTTAGACGCTTACGCGCATGCCGTCAAAGAAAAGTATCGCTTTTTTAGTTTCGGCGATGCCATGTTTATCGAATGAAGTATATCGAATAAAAAAAACGCGCCTAGACGGGCGCGTTTTTAAGTGATTCAAGGAGATGATGCACGGGTCTTGATGTCATAAATAATATGACCGGTAAAAGGCCGAGTACCGCCATAATGATTAAAACCACCGGTAAGAAAAGGACTTCTAAGAGAATGCCAGTGATAAATATGGCGATGGGGATGAGCCCTTGCGCGAGTGTTGATATGAGTCCCATGACGCGGCCCCGGTAAGCGGGGTCAATCGCCCGTGTGAGCCCTGTATTAAAGGGGATATTGATCCACATATTGGCGACCGCTAAGATGAAAGCAACGCCTAAGAAACTCACGTAAAACCAAATATATGAAATGCGTTCTAAGACAATTAAAATCACCAGGGCGTGATGGCCCATGAGAAGGATGTAGAAAAAGAGCAATCCGAACCGCATGGATTTACGGATACTGGCTTTGAGGCCGATCGTTCCGACCATGAATCCGCCCACTAACGCGCCCATACTAAACGCCACCGAGACAAACGATAAATGGATGGGTGGGCGCTCTAAGACGAGATTAAAGAGATACGGATGAACGTTTGAAAAGACGGGTGCAATCGCAAAATTGAGTAAAATAATCAGTGCGAACATCCCGAGAAGACCTTCTTTTTTTCGCACATAGCTAAAGCCACTCTTTAGGTCTTTTATGTATTGTTTGAGCGAATGATCATCGGTGACGGTTTGGTGATCCAGGCGTATCCACATCTCAGAAATGGCGGAGAGAATAAAACTGATGCCATTGACCAAAAAGATGCCCACAATACCAAGTAACGCATACAAGATCCCCGCCAGTAAGACACCCACGAGTTGCTGAATGCTATTGATAAAGCTATTCATCGAATAGGCTTGCTGAAGCTGATGATCTTCGACAATCTCAGGAATAATCGCTTGCACGGCTGGGGTAAATAAGGCGTGATTAATGGCAATGATAAACGCCGTGACATAAAGCGTGGGAAGGATGATTTCGGGGGCATTGAATTGCCATAAAATGAGTCCTGCCCCAATGATGGTGATGCCGCGGATAAAATCGGTAAAAACTAAAATACGCCCTTTATGCCAACGGTCCGCATAGACACTTAAAAATGGAACCAAAAGCAACTGGAAAAATCCAGAAAATCCTAAATATAGCCCCGCTTGGAAAGTAGAACCCGTCAGCGTTAAAATGAACCAACTGATCCCAAAGCTATAAAGGGCACTGCCAATTTGACTAACGAGGTTACCCGCAAAAAGTAAGCGGTAATTACGGGATTTAAGTAACGCCCACATTATTCAATGGAGATTTTAACGATGTCACCATCATTAGTTTCAATGTCCACTAAATTCCCTGTGGCGCCTTGTTCAATGAGGTCTTGAATCATGTCCCAATCTAAGTCAATGTCTAAGTTGCCCAGTTTTGAATTGTTAAATACGATGTTTTTTCCGTTCCCTTTGGCCATCGCGATTTTCGCGAATTCCAAAGGGATTTGAATGTTAACTTTATCCCCATCATTACTCAGTACGTAGACTTTAAACATGCGAAGGGTTTTCTTTTTTTCTTTGGTAACTTCGGGCGATAAAAAAGGAGTGTCCAGTGCCTTGAGAAGTTTGGCGGCTTCCTCGGGGGAAATTTGACCTTTTTCAACCATTTCTAAAATCTTCATTTTTTCATTCATAATTCTCTCCTAATAGTTTAAAGACGTCGTCTTTGGATAACTCGCCACGAGCGAGTTTTTCTAAGAGGTCTTTTTTGGATGGTTTGGTTGATTCTTTCAAATCTTCTTCTGGGGTGTAGCCCAGTTCAATGATGATTTCATCGAGTTGTTTCTTCACGGTTGGGTAAGATATGCCAAGTTCTTTTTCGACTTTTTTGATGTTACCTTTGTTTTTCATGAAGATCTCAATGAAGTAGAGGTTCTCTTTGTTTAAATAATTGAATTTCGATAAAACGAAATCCCCTTTGATTTCGGTATGACAGGAAGGACAGGATAATTCAGATACATGTAAATCGCTGTCACACACGGGACAATGCCCCAGCACAGAATGATTCATAAAGCCTCCTTTAAATAATTGCGATGCGAATAATTGCATCTTTGGACTGAACGTCAATACGCGTCCCCTTCGCATATTGGATATAACTCACCATCTCTCGCACCTGCGGATCTTTGATTTTGCGCAAGAAGGGCTTTGCTAATGCGAGCGGGAAAGGCATCATAAATAAAGTATTGATGGCCACGCTTACGGCTTTTTGATCGCGCAGATAAATACGTAATTTGACAAAGCGCGCTTTTTTGATGGATTGTTCATTAAGCTTCCACTGCGTGTACGCATCGGCTTTCGATATTTTGCCAGCTTGTAATTGATTGAGGGGGGTTAGTCGCATGATGACCTCCATACCCATAATGTACACCTAAAAATAAATAAAATCAATATATAAATTAAAATAATTAATAAATTTATAAATATTATTAAAATATAGAACGATTAATGTGACAAAACGTTAAATATCGATCAAACAGTTTATTCCGCTCAAAAGGGTGGTGTATAATAAGGGGCGTTATAGAAACGAGGGACTATGTTAAAACTCACCATCAAGGCCACTGATGGCCAGGCCCGCTCGGGTCAACTCACGATGAAAAACAAGGTGGTACCCACCCCTGTATTTATGCCCGTTGGTACCCAGGCTACGGTCAAAATGCTCGATGTGGATGAAGTTTCAGCCGTTAGTGAAGGGCTGATTTTAAGTAATACCTACCATTTGTGGCTGCAACCGGGTGAGGCCATCGTGAAAAATCAAGGCGGATTGCATGCGTTTATGCAGTGGCCGGGATTAGTTCTCACAGACAGTGGGGGATACCAAGTATTTTCCTTAAAAAACGCCCGGAAAATCTATGAAGAAGGGGTTCACTTTAAACACCACAAAAGTGGTGAAAGCTTGGTTTTAACCCCGGAAAAAAGCATTCAAATCCAAAACGACTTAGGCGCCGATATCATCATGAGCTTTGATGAATGTCCACCGTTTGATGCCCCCTATGAATATCACCGAGATAGTTTAGAGCGCACGTTAAGATGGGCGAAGCGCGGTAAAGATGTGCACGCTAGGGACGATCAAGCTTTATTTGGCATCATCCAAGGCGGTCCGCATATGGACTTAAGACGTCATTCGCTGAATTCCTTGGTTGAGATTGGCTTTGATGGGTATGCAATCGGCGGATTAAGCGTCGGAGAATCGCGAGCCGATATGTACGAAGCGCTTTACCAAATTGCCCCGGAAATGCCTCAAGATAAACCGCGCTATTTAATGGGCGTGGGAACACCTGAAGATTTACTTGCCGGCGTGGAAGCAGGCATTGACATGTTTGATTGTGTCAATCCCACCCGGATTGCCCGCCACGGGGTGGCCTACACGAAACTGGGCCCCATCACAATCAAAAATAAAACGTTTGAAAACGATTCAAACCCCATTGATGAGGCCTGTGATTGCCCGGTCTGCACGCGGTATTCACGCAGTTATATCAGGCATCTTTATAAAGCGGGTGAGACCTTAGGGGCCAGACTCATCAGCTACCATAATTTATACTTTTTAAAAGGCCTCATGGCCGGCATCCGTGAAGCCATTATTTTGGGGCGATTTAACGCCTTTAAGAGTGAATTCTTAAAAACCTACGAGACCCTTAAAAAGACCCCTTGAAATATGATAAAATAACCTAAGGACCTGAAACGGTTTCAGGAGGCACATATGTTCGAATCGAACGACCATTTTAATCAAAAACCCGTCATCAAAGTCATTGGCGTCGGCGGCGGCGGTGGAAATGCCGTCAACCGGATGATCGAAAACGAAGTTCAAGGCGTAGAATTCGTCGCAATCAATACGGATGCGCAAGTCTTAAGACTTTCCAAAGCGGAAACCCGCATGCAAATTGGGAAACTTTTAACGCGTGGACTGGGCGCTGGGGCGGACCCTGATATTGGCCGCCGCGCTGCGATTGAATCGGAAGATGATCTGAAAGAAATGCTCACCGATACCGATATGGTATTTATTACGGCGGGCATGGGTGGAGGCACCGGAACCGGGGCCGCGCCTGTGATTGCAAAAATTGCCCGGGAAATGGGCTGTTTAACCGTGGGGATCGTCACGAAACCCTTTAAATTTGAAGGCCGCCGCCGGGTGGCGACTGCGTTAGAAGGCCTTGATTCGCTTAAACCTTACGTGGATACATTAATTATTGTGCCGAACGACCGACTCTTACACGTCGTGGACCGTTCCACATCGATGCTTGAAGCGTTTAGAGAAGCTGATAACGTCTTGAGACAAGGGGTTCAAGGAATTGCTGAAATTATTACCGTTCCGGGCCTCATTAATGTCGACTTTGCCGACGTTAAAACAGTCATGAAAGATAAAGGGACCGCGCTCATGGGTATCGGCATCGCATCAGGCGATGAACGGGCCATTGAAGCGGCCAAAAAAGCCATTCACTCACCCTTACTGGATGCCAATATCAACGGCGCCACGGATGCGATTGTCAATGTCGCCAGTGATACCAACATTGCGCTTTGGGAAGTGACCGAAGCCATTGAGGCCATCCAAGCCGCATCCGACACGGAAATCAATGTCATTTATGGCACCACCATCAACATGGACTTAAACGATGAAGTCATCGTCACCGTTATTGCGGCAGGCTTTGATGAAACCAGAAAAATCGAACTCGATGCAATCGGGGCGACGGATTATGATTTCAACAAAGAAACCACCCCCGAAAAAGACGCCCAGCCAGCGCCTGAAAAAGCGCCTAAACCGGCCAAAAAAGAAAGCGATGATACACCTGGAAAAACCAATATCCCATCGTGGTTGCGTTCACGGTTTAAATGAATCTGCCACTCATCAAGTCTTTGCAAAAAAATCATCCCGGTGTGACACTCATCATGGCCAGTAAGTATTTAGATGCACAAGCACTCACGCCTTATATCGAGGCGGGCATCACGCATTATGGAGAAAACCGCGTCGATCAGTATGTGACTAAAAAAAAGGTTCATAACGAAGGCATCACGTGGCATTTTATTGGCACACTACAATCCAAAAAAGTCAAAAAATTCATCAACGATATCGATTGTTTACATACCATTGACCGGTTTAAATTAATCGAAGAAATCAAGAAGCATCGTATGTCACCTCTGGATGCGTTCATCCAATTTAATATATCGGGTGAACCCTCTAAACATGGATTTTTAGAAAGTGATATCCCAGATATCATCAAAGCCCTTCAAGACGCGAAGGTGATTCATCCCATCGGTGTCATGGGCATGGCCGAACATTCCGATGATACGGCCATCATCACGCATCAATTTGAAACCCTCAAAACCATCCAACGCACTTTAAATCTAGCTTTCCCAAGCATTCAATCATTATCCATGGGCATGAGTGATGATTTTGAAATCGCCCTCGCCTTAGGCACGACCCACTTGCGGTTGGGCCGGATTCTTCTGGAGGAACCTCATGGCATTTAATAAAAAAAACGCCCTCAACCGAGCGCGTTTCATCAAAGTCGACGCGAAAGCCGATGTCTATCAGTTTTCCGATGCGTTGCTTAAAGGCACACCGCTCATCCTCAATTTTGAAAAGACAGACGCCGAAGCGGCCAATCATTTCATCGTCTTCTTAAGTGGCATTGTCTATGCGATTGACGGGATGGTCGAGATGTTGTCGGAAAAAATCTTTGTCTTCGCATCCAAAAAAGATCTCAAGGATAAAGCGTTAAGAGGCTTCATTCAAGACAACAAGGAAGTGGATTAATGCAGGTCTTTTTTGATTTCATCCTCGTCTTACTCCAGATTTATTACTACATGCTGATTGCGACGATTTTACTGTCTTGGTTTCCCGATCTTAGAAATACCGGGTGGTATCAATCTTTACTGCGTTTGACTCAACCGTATTTAAGGCTTTTTAGAGGCCTCTTAGTCTTTGGTCAACTGGATTTTACCCCCATCTTAGGCTTTTTATTTTATCAATTTGGCCTCTCGGCCTTCCAAGCTTTTGTTAGTTCTTTATAACCGGTAAACACCGTTACGCACGCCCAGAAAAAAGAGATCAAGTGGTTGGTGAAAACTTGACAACGACGTGTGCAATGATCATTACCGGATGGAAATTTCGTTTCGGTTCACGTTATCGAACCGCCCACTAAAAAGGTGGATCCGTCCTTTTTTCATGGGGCGTTTTTTATTGAAAGGAGTTCATTATGTCATTCAAAGAAACGTTGCATATGCCGCATACTGATTTTCCCATGCGGGGCAATTTAGCTCAAAAAGAACCCGAACGCATCACGCAGTGGGACCAAGAGAAAGTCTACGCGAAGCGCTTAGAAAAAAACGAAGGCAACCCGCCTTACGTGTTTGTCGATGGCCCGCCTTATGCAAACGGGGATATCCATATTGGCCATGCGCTGAATAAAGTGCTCAAAGACATCGTCATCCGAGAGCGCAACATGCGCGGGTTTCATGCCCGTTTTGTGCCGGGCTGGGATACGCACGGCTTACCGATCGAATCAGCGCTCACTAAAAGTGGTAAAGTCGACCGCAAAAAGATGACGGTAGCAGAATTTAGAGCCGCTTGTGATGTCTATGCCCGAGAACAAGTTGAGCGCCAAAAAGCCCAGTTCAAACGCTTAGGGGTTCTCGCTGAATGGGACAATCCCTACATCACCTTACAAAAGCGCTACGAAGCCTCCCAACTCGACGTATTTGCCTCAATGGTCGAAAAAGGCCTCATTTTTAAAGGCTTAAAACCCGTCTACTGGTCACCCTCAAGCGAGACGGCTCTGGCCGAAGCTGAGATTGAATACCACGAGAAAAAATCTCCATCCATTTATGTGAAAATGCCAGCGACCGATACGTCGCGCTTTAACCGGCCGTTCAGTTTTCTCATTTGGACGACCACGCCGTGGACGATTCCCGCCAACTTAGCGATTGCGGTGGATCCAGAATTTACCTATGCACTCGTCGAATTAGACGGCGAAGCAGTCATCGTCGCTGAGGGCCTCGTTGAAACCTTAGAAAGCGTCTTTGAACGTCCTTTAAACGTCCTTGAAAAAATGGCCGGCAAAACGTTAGCCGGCATGACGTATACGCATCCCTTGTATGAACGCGTTTCCCCCATTGTCTTGGGTCATCACGTGACCTTAGAAAGTGGGACAGGCCTTGTGCACATTGCACCCGGTCACGGGGAAGATGATTTTATCATCGGTCAACAAAATGATTTAGACATCTTATGTCCCGTCGACGCTCAAGGTAAAATGACGGAAGAAAGTGGCCCATACAATGGGTTATTTGTCGATGATGCCTCAAAAAAAGTCGCCGAAGATTTAGAGGCGTCTAAGCATTTAGTCAAACTCGTATGGATTCACCATCCCTATCCGCATGACTGGCGGACGAAAAAACCCGTAATCTTTAGAGCCACCAACCAGTGGTTTGCCTCCATCGAATCACTCAAAGACGATATGATTAGAGAAATTCATGACGTAAACTGGGTACCTGCTTGGGGCGAAACCCGCATGGAAAACATGGTCAAAGACCGCGCCAGTTGGTGCATTTCCAGACAACGCACCTGGGGCGTTCCGATTCCGGTATTTTACACGGAAGACGAGACGGCACTTTTAGATCCCGCGTTAATTCGCCATGTGTCTGAATTATTTGCCGAACACGGATCCAATATTTGGTTTGAGTGGGACGCCAAAGCGTTACTCCCTGAAGGCTTTACCCACGCCGGGAGTCCGTCCGGAACATTCACCAAAGAAACAGACATCTTAGATGTGTGGTTTGACTCGGGTACCTCCCATAAAGGGGGAATGACCGATTTTGGCATGCCGTATCCGGCCGATTTATACTTAGAAGGCGCTGACCAATACCGTGGATGGTTCAATTCAAGCTTATCAACCGGGGTCGCCTACACCGGCAAAGCCCCATATAAAACTGTTTTAACACACGGCTTCACGATGGATGAAAACGGCTTTAAGATGTCAAAATCCCAGCGTAATGGGTTTGATCCTAAAAAACTCATGGACCAAAAAGGGGCAGACATCTTAAGACTTTGGGTCGCCAGTGTGGATTATCAAGCCGACGTGCGCATTAGTGAGGCGATGCTTAAACAAGTCTCTGAAACCTATAGAAAAATCCGCAACACCCTGAGATTTATGCTCGGGACCTTGCATGATTTCGACGCATCCAAAGATGCAGTTTATGATGAGGATGCGATTAATAACTACATGCGCATGCGCTTAAAAGAAGTCGTGGATGCGTCAATGTATGCCTATGAAACATTTGAATATGCTGATGTGATGCGCCAAATCAATGGCTTCATCAATAAAGAACTGTCGGCGTTTTATCTCGATCTGGCCAAAGATATGCTTTACATCGAGCGGCAAAATGACCCAAGACGTCGCGCCATGCAAACAGTGATTCACGATAGCCTTCAACACCTCATGCGTTTACTCACGCCGATTTTACCGTTCACCATGGAAGAAGTCTATGAATACTTGCCGGGAACCCAAGAGGTGAGCGTGTTTCATGAAAATATCACCGCCTATGAAGCACCTTCCGATGCAGCGCTTAAAACCGATTTTACGCGCCTCTTAGACATCCGTGATGCAGTGTTAAAAGCATTAGAAGAAGCCCGGAATGAAAAAACCATCGGTAAAAGCTTAGAAGCCAGTCTTACTTTAAGCGTGCCGAGTGAAGATCACGCAGTGTTAAATCGCATCACGCAACTGGAAAAATTCTTCATTGTGTCCCATGTGGACGTCTTAGAAGGCGATTTATCCGTCCAAGTCACCCCGCATCAAGCCGAAAAGTGTGAACGGTGTTGGCACCATGCTCCGCTTAATGAAGATAGCCTTTGTGCGCGGTGCGTTCATGTGTTAGAAGACCTGCATGGAAAGTAACACTAGACGCGTCATTCAATACGTGCTTGGAGCCTTTATGGTTTCATTTGGTGTGGTTACCTTGCTTCGCACCAACATCGGAGCGGGATCTTGGGATACGGTGAATGCGAACCTTTCTGCACTCACTGGAATTACGTTAGGAACCGCCAGTTTTTTAGTGCAAGGCCTGCTGGTCATCATGATTACAGCTTACCGCAAGAACGTGAAATACCTACTCATTTCTGTCTCCATTTTACTGATTGCCTTGGGCATTGATTTTTGGGATATTCTCATTTATGGTGATTTTTATTACGAAGGATTGCCGCTTAGGTTTTTGGTTTTCTTCAGCGGGGTATTCATCTTAACCGCTGGATTATCTTTAATCATTCTCACCCACTATCCTGCCGCCATTTTTGATGAATTCATGATGATGGTGATGCATATATTTCAGACCGAACAAATCTTTTTCCCGCGGCTTTTTGTCGAGATGTTGGCGATTGTCATCGCCAGCGGACTTGGCTTTTTAGCCGGCATTGGATTTGGAGCAGTGAACATCGGATCGGTGATTTTAGCGGTACTTTTACCGTTCATCCTTTCGGTGCAACTCAAGTGGATGAGGCCGATATTTAATGTCAAAGTTCAATCTTAAAGAACTGATTCTTTATTTTTTAGGCACCGTCACCATCGCCTTTGGCGTGGTCATGGTCATCAAAAGCCGTTTGGGCACAGGGCCCTGGGATACGGTTTTTATCGTCTTTGCCCGACGCATTGAACCCTTGACCATTGGGGTGAGTGCGATTCTCATCACGAGCCTATTAACGCTTTGGACGACGTGGATGCGCCGAGATATTAAACTCATTTTGATGATTGTCCCGATACTTTTTGTCGGCGTGTTCATTGATCTGTTTGATTTAGTCATCTTTAAAGATTTCGCCCCCGAAGGGTGGTTGAGGTTACTCCCTTACCTTACGGGACTTTCATTTGTTCCTTTAGGTGGTGCCATCCTCGTGGTGACACGCTATCCTGCAGGTGTTTTTGAAGAGATGACATTGCTGGTGCGCGATCTATTAAAATTCAAACAAGTCTTCCCCGCTCGGATGCTCATTGAAACATTCCCTATGGTTTTATCGGGCGTGTTATCGTTGATTTGGTTCCGTGATTTAGGGGCCATTAATATTGGGACCTTAGGCTTCATTGCTTTTATTGGCCCCCTCTTTCAATTGTATTTGAAACGATTAGAAACCGTAACTTTTTAGGAGGCATTATGGAACTTGCACACCTGATTGACCATACGTATTTAAAACCCGAAGGTACCCTTAAAGAGATCGATCAATTGATCGAAGAAGCGAAAACGCATCACTTTAAAAGTGTGTGCATTCAACCGTCGTTTGTCGCGCATGCGGCGGCGTCCCTTAAAGATTCAGACGTTTTAGTATGTACCGTCATTGGATTTCCACTCGGGGCGAACACCCTCAAAGTCAAAGCTTTTGAAACCGAAGAGGCGCTTTTAAACGGGGCCGATGAAATCGACATGGTCGCCCCCATTGGGGCCCTTAAAGCCCATGATTTTGATCGTTTAAAAGACGAAGTCAAAACGCTCAAAGCCTTAACCGGTAATAAGACACTCAAAGTTATTTTAGAAACTGCCATGCTGGACGATGCGACCATCCGTAAAGCCAGTGAAGCCGCCTTTGAAGCGGGGGCCGACTTTGTCAAAACGTCCACCGGTTTTGGCCCCGGTGGTGCGAGCACTCACGCCGTCAAACTCATGGCGAGTGTGGCGAGTGGTAAAGGCGTAAAAGCCAGTGGTGGGGTGCGCAGCTTAGACGATGCGCGCGCCATGATTGACGCCGGTGCCACGCGTATTGGAACCAGCAATGGTGTGGCCATCGTCACCGGGTCTACACCCGAAAATTCATATTAGGAGGCCTTTATGTCTACCCCTCATATTTCCGCGTCAGAAAGTCAAATTGCTCCGGTTGTGTTAATGCCTGGAGATCCACTCAGAGCTAAAATGATTGCCGAAACGTATCTCGATAACGTCATTCAGTTTAATGACGTTCGCAACATGTTTGGATACACCGGCACCTATAAAGGGAAAGCCATCAGTGTCATGGGTTCCGGGATGGGAATGCCATCCATTGGGATATATTCCTATGAACTTTTTAAAATGTATGATGTGGAAACCATCATCCGCATTGGTTCATGTGGG
>CBFHYA010000003.1:53810-62604 GCA_965659955.1 Candidatus Izemoplasmataceae bacterium | reverse complement strand
CTGTGTCTGTACGAGACCCAATTGTACCATTTCTTTAAGCATGTTCGACACTGTTGACTTGCTCACTCCAAAAAGCTTACTCAAGGCAGTCACCGTAACACCTTCTCCTCTCTCATCAAACTTGTAAAGAGTCTTTAGGTAATTTTCTTTTTCAATGGTGGGCATGCTTCTTTGATTTAATGACTAACTCAACCAGCGATTCAAGGTCAGTAATCTTTTCAGTGCCCCTAATTTATTCTTAAAAGGGGCATAACGTAACGGAATATCTAGCCAAGTAGCTCTGTACAGAATAGGCTTTTCTCTACTGAAGGTATCAAACCCGTACTTGGCATGATAAACCCCATGGCCGCTCTCACCAACCCCTCCGAAAGGCAGGTTCGACTCTGCAATCATCATGATGGTATCGTTAACAGCGGCTTGACCAAAGCGGTGCTTAATACAGAGGTCTTCTGCCCATTTTTTATTCTTTGAAAAGACATATAGTGCGAGTGGCTTAGGATGGGCTTTAATCCGCTGGATGGCATCTGTGAGTATATTAAAGGTGAGGATGGGGAGTATCGGCCCAAAGATTTCTTCACCCATCACCGCATCATTCCAGGTGACCCCACTCATGACGGTGGGTGACATTTTTAAGGGGGCCTTCGTCTCATACTGATAAATGACTTTATCCGGATCAACCAATTTTTCTAAACGCTCGAAATGTTTTTGTGACACAATATGGCCGAGATGATCGGACGATTCAGGGTAAAAATCGTCCAACACTTTCTGAAGTTCTCTTTCAAAATCCCTTTGGACAGAAGCGTCCACATAAATATAATCGGGGGCGATGCAGGTCTGGCCCGCATTCAAATATTTTCCATACACTATGCGGCGAGCGGCGAGATCTAATTTCGCCGTTTTTTCAATGATGGTGGGGGATTTACCGCCAAGTTCAAGGGTGACGGGGGTCAAATGTTTGGCGGCTGCTTGATAAACGATGCGGCCCACGGTGGTCGATCCGGTAAAAAAGATATGATCAAACGACAGTTCTAAAAGGGCTTCAACCGTTTCTTTTCCGCCCGTGGTCACGTGTAAGTAATCCGGTTCAAATAGGGCGTTCAGTTTTTCAGCTAAAAGCTTTTCCGTATGCGGCGTATGTTCGGAGGGTTTTAAAATGACTGTATTCCCAGCCGCTATCGCCCCAATGAGCGGATCAATCAAGAGTTGAAATGGATAGTTAAAAGGTCCAATGATGAGCACACTGCCTTTGGGCTCATACATCGAATAACTTTTCGACCCGATTTGCGTGAACGGAGTTTTTTCTTTGCGGACTTTCATCCATTTTTTGAGATTTTTTTTCGCTTCGCGGACGGTTCTTAAACAAAACCCCACTTCCGTGGCGTAGCGCTCAAAGGCGGATTTATGCAAATCCTTGAATAAAGCCTCTTCAATGGCCGCTTGTTCGTCTTGCATAAACGCTTCTAACTTTGAAAGCATCGCAAAACGGAAATCATATGACTTGGTGATGTTGCTATTAAAGTAAGCTTTTTGCTTCTTTAAAACTTTTCCTAGATCCATCATTTAGCTCCTAACCAATGAGAGTGAGTATGACCATAAAAGATAAAAAAGCGGCATACGCAAAGACTAATAAATAAAGCAATTGAATCGCGTTCATCGCGGACGTTGGTTTTTCTTGCACATATACTTTTCTAAATTGTCGGAATAGACTCCCGAGGCCAATGAGCACGATAAACGGATACACCGCCGTCCAAATCAGCCGGTCTTCAGCTAAAGGGATTGACGCAAACACCAAAATGACAGCGCCCGTTAAGGCATAGACTAAATACTTGGATTCAAATCGAGTCATCGGAGGTTCCTTTCTTCAGCAGAGGTTTTTGATAATGGGCATTGATTTTTTCCAGTGTATCTTGAAGCGCATCCTTTTTGGATGGGTATTGATTCACATCATAGATATCAATTTGGGTGACTAAGCGTTCGCTTTTTTCTAAGTTTGACACAGATACACTGAGTAAAGCAATGGGTCGCTCTTGGAATAAGGTATCAAAGAGTCTTTCTGCTTCAAACCATAAATCATCCAGTCCGTCGGTATGAAAGGAAAAACTGAATTGTTTAGACGTTGTTTTAAACGCTTCATCCCGCCACGATACGGCAATGGATTTCGCTCTTAAGTCCGCTTCTATAAGGCGTTCATGCACTCTCATAGTGAGGTCTTCCAAGGCGCTTAGAGCGTCGACATACCCTAATATGGGAGGGTCGTAGGTTTTGGATTGGCCAATTGATTGATGCGCACCTTGCCGGGACGCATCCACCGGCGTGTCATCGTGACCCCACGCTTTTTGGACAAAACTATTCGTGCTGTTGCCTAAAAACTTCGAGAGTTTATCGGTGTCATCATACTGGGCTAAATCCCCAATGGTCTTTATGCCTAAAAGTTTTAAATTGGGCACAGTCTTTTTACCAATACCATGCATCGCTTCAATCGGCATGGGCCAGAGTAAATTTTGAACGGTGCGCTTGCGAAAGACGGTGATGCCTTCGGGTTTCTTATAATCCGAGGCCATCTTGGCTAAGAACCGGTTTGGGGCTATGCCGATGGAACACGGGAGTTGAAACTGGGATTTGAGATCCGCTTGGATTTTTTGAGCCACCGCAAGGACGTCTTTCCCTTCACAGTATTCGGTCATATCAACGTAGCCTTCATCGATGGAAGCTGGTTCGATTTGGTCGGTATACGTCGCTAAGTAATCAAAGAACTGTTGGCTTTTTTCTTTATAAAGCGGAAAATTCACTGGAAGGAGCTTAAGCTGGGGGCAGAGTCGTCTTGCTTCACCCACACTCATGGCGGAGGATACACCGTATTTACGGGCTTCATAGTTGGCCGTGGTTAAGACCCCTTTACCCGTCGCCCCTCCGATCCCGATCGGAATGTTTGTGAGGGCCGGATTAAGCGCGATTTCACAGCTGGCGAAAAAGGCGTTGAGGTCAATGTGAAAGATGATTCGATACGCTTTATTCAAGGCTTTTCATTCCTCTCTTTTTTTTGTATAATACGAGTAGTTTTTTAAGAAAGAGGTTCCACATGCCAGAATCCAGAAAGCGTGTTAAAAAAGCAAAAAACGCAAATACTGAACCGGTCTATCGTAATCCGCTCAAAAGCAAATGGGGCAAAGTCACTGTCTTATTGCTGGCCATTGCCTTTGTGGCTGGCTTGGTCTTAACGACGGTAATCATTATGTTTCAAGCGGTCTTTGGATAAAAGCACTTCGGTGCTTTTTTTTATTGCAGTAACGCTTTGGCCGAAAGGCGTTGTTCTTCACTGAGGGTCCCATCGGATAACATTAGAGCGAGCGTTTCAATCCGCGCATCCGCATCTAAGGCTTTTAAATGCGCACTAGTTCTTCCAGCTTCCACCGTTTTCTCAATCAAAATATGATGATGGGCTTTCGCCGCAACTTGGGGTAAATGGGTAATTGCAATCACTTGGATTTCGCTTGCAATCGTTTGTAATAGCCGGCCGACGGACGATGCCACTTTACCCGAGACGCCCGTATCAATTTCGTCAAAGATCAAGGTGGAAACCTGGTCTTTTTTTAAAAATGCCACTTTAATCGCTAACATCACACGCGATAATTCCCCGCCAGAGGCTGCTTTATGGAGGCTTTTTAAAGGTTCCCCGGGATTTGGAGTTAAGACGAAATCAATCCCACTTGGCGTGTGAACTTGCATGGATTCAAGGTTGATCGGCGCAAATTGGATGTCAAAGATGGCATGCTCGAGTGAAAGCTCTTTGAGCGTATCTGTGACGTCTTGAATTTTAGTTTTGGCCATGGCGTGACGCCTCTCATGAAGCGCATGCGCCGCTTTTAATAAAGCATCCTCTGATTTTTGGAGGGTATCTTTAAGGGCTTTTTCATGGGCCGCATGGTCTTCCAACTGCGAAAGTTTTTCCGTCAATTCTTCTTGTATGGCTAATAAGCCATTGACATCGGTTTTATGTTTGCGCATCAATCGTTCATAAAGGACTAACCGTTCTTGAGCGCTAGCTAAGACTTGTGGGTCAAAGTCTAGCTGATGCGTCAAATGTGCCACGCTGGACTCAATATCTTCCAGTTCAATGAGGGCTGATTCGAAGCGTTCATTCAAATCCCCCATGTCTTTAAGCGCTGTGAGTTTTTGAAACGACCGTCTGAGCGCATTCAAATCACTCAGTGCCCCCCGGTTAAACCCTTCTTCCACACTTTTAAGGTGATGAAAGATTTGGTCGTGATTTTCCATTTCAAGAACGGTTTGCTGTAAAGATTCATAATCACTTTTGGAAGGATTAAGCGTACTCAGTTCGTCCACTTGAAACTGCATAAAAGTGGCTTCTTTTTCCAGTTGGTCGGTGGAATCTTGAAACGCCTCAAGAGACGCTTTAGCCTCTTGATAGGTGTGGTACGCTTCTTGATAAAGCCGGGATAAGCTTTTGAGTTCGTCCGATAAGGCATCGATTAAAAACGGATAAAACGGTGGTCTTAACAGGGATCTTGTATCGGCTTGACCGTGGAGGTCAGCAAGATATGGAGCCATTTTTTTCAAAAGAGCGAGGGGAACGATCGTGCCGTTGACTTTCACGACATTGCCTTTGTCTTTGTGAATTTGGCGTTCAATGATGAGGGAGTCTTCAAGCGTTAAATCTTCATCTAAATACGGCTTAATGGCGTCTGGGAGGGGTTCAAATACCGCTTGGATTTTTGAAAAATCTTCCCCTGAGCGGATAACATCAGAACTCGCACGCTCACCGAGCAATAACTGAAGCGCATCCAAAACAAGACTTTTTCCGGCCCCGGTCTCGCCGGTCAGCACGGTAAAGCCTGGATGAAAGGTGGCTTCGATATTTTCTAAGATGGCCAAATTTTGGATTTTTAGATGCGTTAGCATACGCCCCTCACACGGATAAGTGATACATCGTTTCTTGATTGCCTTCTTTGCCTTTGATTGGATTAAATCGGTTGAGTATCTGATAGTCCATTCGTTGGCATTCGGCTTCATAATGACTTTGGATTTTGGAGTGAAATTTTGCATTTTTGATGACGGGATGTTTGAGTTTTTGGTTGGTTTCAAATTGAGGTTTAAATAAAACTAAGACATCTTTGACTGGCGTAATATTTTTCAGATGATCCAGGACTTTAAGGGATGAAATGAAGCTCACATCGATCACAACGAGATCAAACGCTTCAAGCGACTCTACCTTTAATATATGCGTCTTTTCAAGCGATGTGACTTTTGGATGATTTCTAAGGTGCGGGACCAATTGATCAGTCCCCACATCCAGTGCTGTCACATGCGAGGCTCCGTATTCAAGAGCGACTTCGGTGAATCCGCCCGTGGAAGCACCTATATCTAAGACCGTTTTATCTTTGAGTGTTAATTCGAAGGCATCTAAGGCGCCTTTCAGTTTGAGCGCGCTCCGTGAGACATAGACATGATCTTTCTTGCATATAATCTCAGTACCATCATAAAGTGTCGATGGTTTTAAAATTACTCGGCCACCCATTCGAACGTGACCCGCGATGATGGCCGCTTGCGCCTTTTCCCGGGAGGTGTAATACCCCTCAGACTTTAATACTTGATCCAGTCTCATTCGATGTTGGAATCATCAAAAGGCACCGGTTCATCGGTGTCAAGCATTTCTTTTAAAATGACTTTGGCTTCATCGAGTTTTTTTGCCGCGTCTTTGGCGATTTTCATGCCTTCTTGGTATTGGTTCATGGCTTGGTCTAAGGGAAGTTCCCCTTCTTCTAAAGCTTTGACAATGGTTTCTAAGGCTTTGAGTTGATCTTCAAATGAATGGGCCATTATTTTTCTCCTTTGGGCTGGATGGACGCTTTTTGCGTGCCATCGCTGAATGTGATTTCAACGGAGTCACCGGCGGTTAAGTCGGTCGCTCTTTTTATGAGTTTACCGTCTTTTAAGATTAGGGTGTAACCTTGTTCTAAACGGGTTTGCGGGGAATTTAACGTGATGCTTTGAGTGAGCTTATCTAACTGATAAGATAGCCTCGTGATGCGCGATTCAAACGCATTTTTGAGTTGAACAGCTTGGGTTTCAAACGCACTGGCTAAATAATTCACTTTTTCTAACGGTGTTTGCCGGTTGAGCCGGTGGACCCAGTGGGTTAAGGCTTTATCGTACGGATCAATGAGGCGTTCTGGAAACCGAAAAACCGGATGGTTTAAGACATAGGATAAGGTTTCTTCTTTCCGTTCAACGTTTTGATTCAAGACACGTTTTAAGCGGTTCATTTGTTCTAAGATATAGCCTTTGATGTCTTTTTGATCTGGCACGGCCATTTCCGCAGCCCCCGTGGGGGTTGGCGCTCTTAAATCGGCAACGAAATCGGCAATGGTAAAATCAGTCTCATGACCCACCGCACTGATGATGGGCGTGGTGGCATGATAGATGGCATCGGCGACGATGCGTTCGTTAAACGCCCATAAATCTTCAATCGAGCCGCCACCGCGGCCGACAATGATGACATCGACATCAGGGTTTTGATCGGCCCGTTGGATGTTGGTTGCGATGGACACTTTGGCTAAGTCTCCTTGAACGTGGGTCGGATACACGAGCATCTGCGTCAGGGGAAAGCGCCGTTTGATGGTCGAGATCATATCGCGAATCGCGGCCCCCGTAGAACTGGTGAGTAAAGCCACAGTCTTCGGATAGGTGGGTAATCCTGTTTTATGCGAAGGATCAAAATACCCTTCGGCTTCGAGCGTCGCTTTAAGTTTCAGATAATTTTGATAGAGTTGACCCATGCCGGCTTGGGTCATCTGTTTCACATAAATTTGATAACTGCCGGCTTTTTCAAAGATGCTGATGGAACCTTCGACGATGACACTATCGCCATCGGTCGGGGTGAACGAAACGCTTTGGGTGTCACTTTTAAACATGATGGCGCTGATCGACGCATTTTCATCTTTGAGCGTAAAGTAAAAATGTCCTCTGGAATGATGTTTAAAATTGGAGATTTCACCTTCTAAGCGGACATCGGTTAAGTGGGGATCACTGGTAAATTTGTATTTGATATAGCGCGTAAGCGCAGTGACAGTTAAGGCATCTTTCATGCGGCGGGTTTGACCACCTTTAAAATAGAATCGAGCACTTTGTTATTAAATGCGACGGCTTTTTTATCCCCCATATCGGTATAAATATGGGTCAAATGGAGGGCTTCATCTAAAATGATTTCAGAAGGGGTCTGCGTGTTTCTCAGTTCAAAGACCGCCAGTCTTAAAATGGCCCGGTCTACCGTCGACAATCGCTTTAAGGTATATCCGACTAAGACATCTTCGATGATTTGATCGATGAGCGCTTGTTCCGTTTCGATGGAGGCAAGCGCCTCTTGAACAAACGGAATATCGGGAATCTCTGGCGTCATGCCCATGTCTTTTTGATAGAGTAATTCGATGATGACAATCCGCTGTTTTCGGCGGCTTAGTTGGGCCTTCGTATCCATGAGAACTCCTCTTAAATGGTTGCTCGTATTTTACCATAATATGGCGCATAAAAAAAAGGAAACAACGTTTCCTTTTAGTTGGATTTAGCGCGGTTGAAGGCCTCCAGTAAGGCTTCATTGTGAGCATCTGAGATGAATTGATAAATGTAACGCGTTTGGCCGCTGGGGATGGGGTTGAAAATACTTGCATCCAGTTCAAAATCATTGAGTATAGTTTCATACGTATCGGTAAAGACGGGGGTGTATCCGACATAATCGGCATTTTCCAAAGCGTTATCTGGATCGACCATGAAATTAATGAACGCATGAGCGGCTTCTACGTTTTCAGCATCCGTAGGGATGACAAACCCATCCACCCAGACATTGGTCCTCGTGGGGGCTATGTACGCGAAGTTGACATCTAACCCTTCGGCTTCATGGGCATAAAGCTCATCAAAGTAATCGCCCGAATAGACGAGGGCAACATCCAAGTTTCCTTCAATGACCCGGTTGTTGAGGTCGTCTTCCCCGTAGGCGGTAATATTTGCGAATTTCAAAAGGGTTTCCGCCATTTGTAAATGCGACGCATCTTCTGTATTGGGCGAATAGCCTAAATGCATGATTGCAGCCCCTAAGGCATCACGCGGAGAATCATACATCCCAATCGCATAGGGTGAATCTTGATCAAATAAGACGCCAAAGCCTTGGTCATTAATGGCCTCTTCTAAGCCTTCCACATTGGTGTTATACATCAAGCCGATGGTTCCATAAAAATAAGGCACCATATACTCAAAAAAGCGCTCCCCATCAATGAGGTCCAACACTCCGTCCATCAAATGCGTGGCATCATAATTAGGGAGGAGATCATAATCAAGCGGTTGAATTTGACCTTCTTGGACCCATTTATCCATCATATAATCACTGGGAACCATCAAGTCATATTGGGTGGTGCCGAGTTGAATGCGGACATCCATTTCTTCGTTGGAACCGACTTCATCATAGACCACCGTGATGCCGGTTTCTTCTTCAAAGCGTTCGATTAAATCGGAATTGATGTAATCACCCCAATTTAAAACATTTAAGGTGTCGTTACCGCTATTTCCACAGGCGGCTAAAACGACTCCCATTAAAACTAAAATGCCACTAATCCATATTTTTTTCATGCGCATGTTCCTTTCGAATTTTAAGTCCAATGCCCACCATCACCATGGCAGTCACCAGCATAATGAGTGTATTGTACGCGTAAATGGCAGGGCTAAAAGTACGCCTTCCCAGTCTTGAATATAACCAGATGGATACGTTTTGATAGCCCGATCCATA
>CBFHYA010000003.1:52367-53715 GCA_965659955.1 Candidatus Izemoplasmataceae bacterium | reverse complement strand
CATACACAAAATAACTAATCACAAAATCATCAATGCTCATTGTAAAGGCGATTAAAGCACCCGCAATCATCACCCCTTTAAGATCGGGTAAGACCACTTTAAACCAGGCCTTTATGGGTTTAGCCCCAAGGTCTAAGGCGGCTTCGTAGACTTCTTTGTCCAAGGTTTTGTATTTCGGATACACCGTCAAAATGACAAACGGTACTGAGAAAAACACGTGGGCTAAAAGCATCGAAGGAAATCCAAACCGGATGCCGATCACGCTCATCACTGAAAGTAAGCCTAAGGCCGTGACAATATCGGGATTCACGATAGGAATATTATTGAGCATAAGGAGCCTTAAACGCAAGCGTTTTTTGACATGAAATAACATCACGGTAAATGCAGTCCCTAAAACGGTCGCAATCACGGTCGATAAAACGGCCACGGTGAGGGTATTGATAATGGCATCTAAAAGCGCTACTTCTTCAAATATGGCTGGATACCATTTGAGTGAAAACCCGGTAAACACATAATCTCTGGCACTTTCGTTCACCGATAAAAACGCAATGATCAAGATGGGAAAATAAATCAGGGCATACGCCCCACTTAATAACGTGCGAAATAACCATTTCATACGAGGGTCTCCCCTTCCGCATCAAACCGTAATAACACCCGGTAAAAGCCGATCATTAGGAGGAGTAATCCGAGGGCAATCACACTCGCAAAATCAATCTGCGCCGTCCGCATCACATAATTTTCAATGAGATTGCCTAAAAGAATAATATTCCCTGCGCTCAAACGCTCGGGAAGCGCAAACGTGGTCATTGCGGGGAGTGCGGTCATTAAGACGCCAGAGATGATTCCGCCGGTAGATAGCGGTAAAATCACATACAAGAACCGTTTAAAAGGATTGGCATACAAATCATAGGCGGCTTCTAAAAGCCTTCCATCAAGCTTTTCTAAGACCGCATAGATGGGAAAAATCATAAAGGGTAAGTAAATGCTGGTCATACCAATGACAATGGCAAGATCGGTCCCAATTAAATCCAGGCTGATGCCCAGCGTATTGAGAATTGAATCGGGATAAAAGAGTTTTTCAAAAGCGATAATCCTCAGCAACATATTCGACCACACCGGAATGATGAGCGCGAGAATATAAAGCCTTTTATATGGACTTTTAGATTGCGATAAATAATACGCGACGGGGTAGCCAATGAGTAAACTGACTAAAGTCACATACCCGGCAAATTTAAGGGACGTTAAAAAGGCTTGAATGAAGACATCACTCGAAAGCACACTCAATGCGTCCAGTTCAAAACGGATGGGGCCATCTCTGAGGATCGAATAACTGGAAAAGGCACTGAGT
>CBFHYA010000003.1:12691-52268 GCA_965659955.1 Candidatus Izemoplasmataceae bacterium | reverse complement strand
AAAAGCACACTCAATGCGTCCAGTTCAAAACGGATGGGGCCATCTCTGAGGATCGAATAACTGGAAAAGGCACTGAGTGTCAGCAGTAAAACAGGGATAACAATGAATACGGTCAACCAAAGTCTCAGGGGCCATGCTTTTTTAAACATCGTGCATCACATGAATCGCTTCGGCATCAAAATGCAAGGAGACGTTATCACCGACGTCTTTCGGATAAATCGAGTGAATGACGTATTCTTTATCCCCCACATAGACAATAATTTCATAATGGACGCCTTTAAACGTAATCGCATCAACGATGCCATTGATGAGCCCTTTGGTTTTTTTCAGGGTAATATCTTCCGGGCGAATGACTACACTCACGGGTTGATTTTTTTCAAAACCTGCGTCCACACAGGTAAACGTTTGGTTTTCAAAGGTCACTAAAAAATCATCGTTCATGATCCCTGGGATGATGTTGCTTTCCCCAATGAAATGAGCCACAAACTTCGTTTTGGGTTCATTATAAATATCGACGGGAGTCCCGATTTGTAAGATGTTACCTTCATTCATGACCACAATCGTATCGCTCATGGTGAGGGCTTCTTCTTGGTCGTGCGTGACATAAATAAAGGTGATTCCTAAATTGCGCTGTAGCTCTTTAAGTTCATACTGCATGTCTTGACGGAGTTTTAAATCAAGGGCGGCTAAGGGTTCATCAAGAAGTAGCACTTTAGGCTCATTAACGATGGCTCTGGCAATCGCCACCCGTTGTTTTTGGCCCCCCGAAAGTTGATGAATCCGGCGGGAAGAATAGGCTTCTAAACGGACCATTCTCAATGCTTTCTCCACTTTTTCATGGATCTTAATGGGATCCATTTTTTTCATTTTTAGGCCAAATGCGACATTGTCAAACACATTGAGATGGGGAAACAGCGCGTAGTGTTGAAAGACCGTATTGACTTCTCGCTCATAGGCCGGCACGTCTAAAATGTTTTTCCCGTTTAAGGTGATAGACCCGGAATCTGGGGTTTCAAATCCCCCGAGGATTCTCAATAGTGTGGTCTTCCCACATCCCGATGGACCGAGTAAAGTGATAAACTCGTTTTCATCAATGTAAAAACTCACGTCACTGAGGGCCCGTGTATCGTCAAAGTCTTTGGTGAGATGTTGAATATCGATAAGATGCATGGAGCCCTCCTTTGGCGTCTTATTTAGGACTGAGTCTTTATTATAATTAAAAAACCCATTTAATTATAGATGGCTTCACAATAATTGCAATAAAAATTATCTCCAAGAAGGCATGTAGATGGAACAAAGTTATGTCTACTATAGATTACGAACTATAAAAAACCCTCTTTGAATTAATGATTCAAAAAAATAGATCTCTTAATGAGATCTATTTTTTTGCCGGTAAATTCGCGTTTCATACGGGTTTAATGATCCTTCTATAGTGGGTTGGTTCGCCGCATAAAGTTCCATGGAGGCAATCTCAACATCCGGGGTGAATTCGATGGGGTGGGAGGTGAAGTTCCCCACAATATAGTAGGTATGATGTTTGGCTTTCAGGGAATAGGCAAACCGGTCATCTTTATCCAAGTGATAAAAGGTGGGATAGGAAAATCCAATGGCTTCTTCTTTCCTCAGTGTCATCAACATGCGGTACCAGTTGAGAATGGAGCTTGTGTCTTTATCCTGATTGGCCACATTGATAAGGGGGTAGTTTCCCACCACTGGCATCCATGGGGTTTGGTCGGAAAAGCCAGCATAAGGCTCACTGGACCAGTGCATGGGGGAGCGTGCATTATCACGGGCCCGGTCTCTTAAGGCTTGCATGGCCACTTCATGTGAAACCCCGTGATTCATAAAGTTTTCATATTCAGTGAACACTTCGACATCTTTAAAATCATTCAAATTCTGATAATCAACATTGGTCATGCCAATTTCTTCCCCTTGATAAATAATCGGGGTTCCCGGTAAGAAATATAGCAGCGTCGCCAGCATCTTGGCTGATGCGGCGTGGTATTTAGGGTCGTCATTCCCGTAATGAGAAACCACACGGGGATGATCGTGATTGTGCCAATATAGGGTGTTCCAGCCTTTTTCGTGGAACACATCAATCCAGTGCGATAAGGCTTCTTTGATTTTGGTCAGTTTAACTTCGCCTTTGGCCCATTTACCGGGTGTGAGTTGGTTGGAATC
The DNA here is from genome assembly GCA_965659955.1 of Candidatus Izemoplasmataceae bacterium. Lineage (GTDB taxonomy): Bacteria > Bacillota_I > Bacilli_A > Izemoplasmatales > Izemoplasmataceae > JAGYII01. The sequence continues at coordinate 50,087 of CBFHYA010000003.1, read as the reverse complement.
ATCCGTATCGACCCAGACATGCCCAAAGTGAATTAACATGTTAAATTCATTGGAATCAAAGCCTGCATACTGCAAAGCTTCTTCTTTCGAGGCCCCGCCGGCTTCCCCGAGTATTAATAAATTGTTGGGGATGAACAGTTCATCGGCCAGCTCTTTGAGATATTCATGATGTTTAGGAAGGCTTGAAAAATGTTGATAGCCTGGAGAATCATCCGGGAAGTCCCAATTTTTCTCCAAGTGATTGGATGCATCAATGCGGAAGCCATCGATGCCTAAATCAATCCACCACTGGACCATCGCTTTAAGTTCTTCCCGCATGGCTTGATTGCGCCAGTTAAGATCCGGCATTTTCTTTGAGAATATGTGCAAATAATACTCGTCGGTGGGTTCGTTAAAATCCCAAACAGAGCCTCCAAACCAAGAGATCCATCGGGTTGGGCGGATTCTTGACCCATCGTCTTGGGTGTGGCCTTTATGCCAAATGTAATAATCATGATACTTTTGATGCTCAGGATGCATCGGGTCTTTGGCCGCTATAAACCACGGATGTTCATCCGACGTGTGATTTAAGACCAAATCCGTGACGATTTTCATGTCGTTCGCATGCGCCACTTCAATGAGTGTTTTAAAATCGTCCATCGTGCCGTATTCTTCCGCGACTTTAAAGAAATCGCGAATGTCGTATCCATTATCATCCATTGGGGAATCATAATGCGGCGAGATCCAAAGGGTATTCACATTAAGACTCTTGAGATAATCCAGTTTTTGAATGATTCCTGGAATGTCGCCAATCCCATCGTGGTTGGAATCGTTAAAACTGCGGACATAAATTTGATAGATAATGGCATCTTGCCACCAGTATTTTTTCATGGATTTTGCCTCCCTCAAGTAAGGTTATAATATCGCAGCTTAAAGCATTTTTGAAAATTGATTTCGGTAACCGTTATCACATTCACTCACTCTCTATCTTACCAAGGACTGTGATATAATGAAAGCGTTATTATACGAGGAGGATTACCGATGATTTTTACCCCATTACGCAAGCTATTTATGGTCACACTCATGAGTCTTTTTTTAAGTGTGGCCTCATTCATAAACATTCAAAGTGCCACTGCAGAAACGCTGGTGGTTAATTACCACCGATTCGATGATGATTATGCCAATTGGTCCGTTTGGCTTTGGCAAAATATGCCAAATGCGGGCGATGGAGTCAATATTAATTTCACCGGTTATCACCCGGTCACAGGGTCCAGACAACTGGAATATGATATTGCTGGAACTCACCTCGAAGGTGCTACGCGTGTGGGGGTCATTGTCAGAGATCCCGATTGGGCGAAAGATGTCGCTCAAGATTTATTCATTGATATGGACCGCGCGGATGAAAATGGCGTGGTTGAAATCTTTTTAGTTTCCGGTGATCCCACCGTTTATTATGGCCTCGATGAAGTGGATTTATCCCACCGCATCAGCCGGATTGATTTTACATCGCTTTCCGACATCACATTCACCGCAACCACCGATAACTTCACCGAAGATGATTTTACCATCACAGCAAATGGGTCACCGATTAGTTATCGCAACTATCAAAAAAATGGAAACACGGTCACATTAACTCTAAATAGCCCGGCCGACTTATCAGTCGCATATGGCTTAAATATTACGTTTCCTGATTTTCCAGATTTAGAAAAAGAAGCCAGCATTAGCTTCGCTGGGCTTTATTCCAGTGATGCATTTAACGATGCCTTTTATTACGACGGTGACCTTGGGGCCATTTATTCCAGTGAATCCACGACCTTTAAACTTTGGGCGCCGGTGTCTCAAGGCATTACCTTAAACCTTTATGATGTGGGTCATCCATCAGGAATGACCAGTTTTGATGGGGTGGCAGGCTCCAATACGAAAGTCTCCACACACGAGCTTGAACTCACCGAAAAAGGGGTATGGGAAGTCACAGTCAGTGGCGATTTACATGGCATGTATTATACCTATGACGTGGACCAAGGCAGTCTCACCCATGAAGATGTGGTAGACCCCTATGCCCAGTCAACCGGGGTCAATGGGTTGCGTGGAATGATTGTCGATTTTGACCGATTAAACCCAGAAACCTGGCAAGCAAACACTCGTCCCGCCAATATTCAAGACTACGCGGATGCGATTCTCTATGAAGTCCACATCCGGGATTACACATCCCATGAAACATGGAATGGGACAGAAGCGTGGCGGGGAAAATATTTAGGCTTTGCAGAAAGTGGTACCACTTATGAAGGTGTGACCACCGGGATGGATCACATCGTGGAACTGGGGATTACCCATGTCCACTTATTACCAGTTCAAGATATTGGAATGGCCATCGATGAAACTCGGATTGAAGATCCCGGTTACACTGGACGCATGGATACCATCTTCAACTGGGGATACATGACGCTGAACTTTAATACCGTTGAAGGCTCGTATGCGACCGATCCTTATGATGGCAGTGTCCGCGTTCAAGAATTTAAACAAATGGTACAAAACTATCACGACGCCAACGTCCGGATTGTCTTAGACGTGGTGTATAACCACACCGCCACCTCAGGCAATTCAAACTTTGAAAAAATCTTACCCGGTTACTACTTCCGCTTCACCGAAGATGGAAACTTCTCCAACGGGTCCGGCACGGGGAATGAAACGGCCAGTGAAAATGCCATGGTCCGGAAATTCATTGTGGATTCGCTCGTCTTTTATGCGGAAGAATACAACATTTCAGGATTCCGCTTTGACCTGATGAAACTCCATGATGTGACTACCATGCAAGCCGCCCGCGATGCTCTGCATGAAATCGACCCCACGATCATCGTTTACGGGGAACCCTGGGATGCCGGGGGATCCCAACTGCCTGAAGAGGATGCGGCGTATAATGCGAACCTCGATCAACTGGAAAACATCGCCGTTTTTAACGATGACTTAAGAGATGGCGCAAAAGGTTCCGTCTTTAATGCCAATCAAGGTGGCTGGGTCCAAGGACTCAATGATGCCCAGACTTATGAACGCATCAAAGCCGGGATGATTGGCTATGTCAATCACCCTGAAATCGACGGGCCTGCTTTACCCAAAGGCACCTGGGCGTTAGATACCAATCAAACGATTAATTATGTCTCCGCCCATGACAACAACACCTTGCACGATAAACTCCAACTCTCGACCGAAAACGTGAGCTTAGATGAAATTATGGCAATGCACCGACAAGCCAATGCGATTGTCTTAACCGCCCAAGGCATCCCCTTCTTACACGGTGGGGTCGAACTTTTAAGAACGAAACCCTGTGTCATGATTGGTGATGTGCCACAAGGCGAATGTGACAGTGATCTGCGCTTTGACCATAACTCATATCGCTCGCCCGATGAAACCAACCAAATCGATTGGAACTGGAAAATCGATAACGCCGATACCTATGAGTATTACCGTGGCCTAATCGCCTTAAGAAAAGCCGCTCCCATCTTTGATTACACACCTGAAGAACTCTCCAATGTCTTAACCTATAGTGTTTTTGGCGGCGGACGCGATATGATTGCATACCTCATATATGATCCCAATCCTAATAATCCATGGGAATACACCATTGTGGCCCACAATAACGCCAACGGTGAATCAACACTCGATACCTTAAACATGAACTGGAATATGGTCGTCGGTGGGGATCAAGCCGGAATCGAGACCATTCAAGAGGTGTCTGAGCGTTATACGATGGCGCCCAATGAAACCGTCGTTCTTTACCAACTGAGACGCGGCGCCGAATGGCCCAGCGAAGAGATTATATCAGGGGGTGACACCGACACCACTCCGGATGAGGGAAACTCACTGCCATGGGTCTTAATCGCCACCGGTGTGGTCGCATTCGTCGCGATTGCGGGGGGACTTACCGCCATGGTAATCCTCAAGAAAGGGAATCAATAATGGATTATTCCAGCGTTTACCACGAAGCTAAATCGGCCATGGCGTATGCCTATGACCATGAAACGGTTCACCTTAGATTACGCGCGAAAAAAGGATTGCTAAAAAAAGTCACGCTCATTGCAGGCGACCCTTTTCAATATAGCGATAAATCAGGATCATTTGAATGGGTCTCATTTGAAAATGAAACCTCACTCACTTTAGAAGCCACCACGGCAACCCATGATGTATTTTTTATCGCGATTAAACCGCCTTATAACCGAGTTAAATACGCGTTTATTCTGGATGATAAAGCACTTTATGGAACCCGTGAAATCATTGATTTAACGGTCCATCCTGAACTTAAAACCAATCTGTTTAATTACTTTAACTTTCCCTATCTTCTCGACCAGGACCGGTTTCAAGCCCCTGAATGGGCAAAAAACCAAGTCTGGTATTCGATTTTTCCAAGCCGTTTCAATCGGCATCAAGATGCCGAGCCTGATGAGGCGCTGGCCGCGTGGGATGACACCTTAGCGCTTGATAATCATAAACGCTATGGAGGAACCATTCAGGGCATTACGGAAAAGCTGGATTACATTCAACAGATGGGATTTACCGCGCTTTATTTAACCCCCATTTTTAAAGCGGGATCTCAGCACAAATACGATACCGTCGATTATTGGAATATCGACCCTGAATTTGGGACGAATGAAGACCTCATTGAGATGGTTGAAGAAGCTCACAAAAAAGGGATGAAAGTCGTTTTAGATGCGGTCTTTAATCACACCTCAGTGTTTCATCCCTTTTTCCAAGACGTTGTGAAAAACGGGAAAAAGTCCCAGTACTATGACTACTTTTATATCCGCGACCCTAAAAAACCGATTTTACCAGTTGACTTAAAAGCGTTAGAAACCCTGCCGTATAAAGAATTAAGAGCAGCACTCAAAGACCAAGAACTCAATTACTTGACGTTTGGGTTTACTCCGTTTATGCCAAAAATCAATTGTGATCATCCTGGTGTAAGGGACGAATTCTTAAACGTCACCCGCTACTGGATGGAAACAGCCAAGATTGACGGATGGCGACTGGATGTCTCGAATGAAGTCTCCCATGATTTTTGGCGAGTCTTTCGACAAACCGTCAAATCCATTAACCCTGAAGCCATTATCATTGGCGAAAATTGGGACAATTCCAATCCGTGGCTGGCAGGCGATCAATACGATGCGGTCATGAATTATGGGTTATTATTCCCCTTATGGCAAACCTTTGGCCACGTGGAAGGGATGCCTCAATATAATGCGCAAGCCTTCGTGGATGCGGTCAATCAGTTGATTGTGACCTATCCGAAACATGTGGCGTCTGTGATGTATAACCTCGTGGATTCTCACGATACATCGAGACTTTTAAGCTTAACGGAAGGCAACATCGACCGTTTCAAACAAGCCACCCTCTTCTTATTTGCCTTTCCGGGGAGTCCCAGTGTCTTTTATGGCGATGAAGTCGGCCTCGACGGAGCGCACGATCCAATGAACCGTAAACCGATGCCGTGGGGTCATTTCAATGAACCGCTCAAGGCGTGGTTTCAGTGGCTCATTGATTGGCGAAAAAATGAACCCGCTTTTAAAAGTGATGCCATTCAACTAAGCGCCGATGGGAATATGATTATCATGGACCGCGCGTCCCTCCGTTTGATTTGGAATTTGGGACCTCAACGACCATTCCCTTCTGATTCATCGTACACACGGTTCGATGATGATTCACTTGACGTGTTAGAAAATGGATATGCCCTATTAAAAAAGAATCTCAAATGAGATTCTTTTTTTTATTTTATCCTTTGTTGGCGCCGGCGGTGATCCCTTCAATGAGATACCGCTGGAACACAATGTATAAAACGGTAATCGGAACCGCGACTAAAATGGCAGCCGCTGAGAAGGCAGGGTAATTAATCCTTGCCTGATCGTTGATAAACCGGAAAATACCGACCGCAAGCGTCCATTTTTCTTCGGTTTCAATGACGAATGACGGCAAGATGTAATCCAGCCATGGGGCCATGAACTGCGTGACCGCAACAAATGAAATAATCGGAACCGATAACGGCACGATGATACGGAAGAATATTTGAAGCTTATTCGCCCCGTCAATTTTCGCCGATTCATCCAACTCTTTAGGCACCCCTTGTAAGTAGCCTTTAATCAACCAGACATTAAAGGGGATGGCCCCCGCCGTATAAATGATGACTAACGCCAAGGGTTGATCGAGTAAGCCAAAGGTTTGGAAAAGCGTAAATATGGCAATGAGTCCTAAGAAACTCGGGAACATCTGTAAGACTAAGATCGTTAAGAGTCCCGCGCGTTTTCCTTTAAATTTATAGCGCGCAAACACGTAGGCGGTTCCGGTGACGAATAACACCGAAAAGACCATGGTGAGGACGGCCACTTGTAGGGTGTTGATATACCATGAGACAAATTCATTGGTTTCTTCACTTGTCCCGTACATCGCCGAGCCTTCAAAGAGGAATTGGAAGGCTTTTAAGGATGGTTCATCCGGCCAGATGGTCGAAGGAATCCCGGAGTTCGGATTCAAACTCGTCCCGATGATATAAGCGACTGGGATTAAAACGATAACCCCCAGTAAAACCAGTTCCGTATAGAGCAGCCCGGTCCCAAAAATATTTTTGAGATTAAAGACGGATTTGACTTTACCTTTATTCGAGGGGCGCATGGGCGGTTTAATTTTGAGGTAATAGATTAAGCCAAAGACTGGAATGAGTCCAATGAATCCAGACGTCACGCCTTTATGACCGAGTTTTTCGGCAATTTGATGCGTCAGTGATTGGTGCGTGAATAAGAGTATAAGAACGATAATCGTCCAAGCAAGCCAACCCATTACATCTCCTCCTTAAAGGCGCGTGTGCGCGTAAAGTTCCACGCCGACAGCGTCCCGATGATCAAGAATATGAGCAGTGAGAACACGCTGGCCATGGAATACCACCGAACGTTCGCATCCGTGGTGAGTTTATAAATCCAACTGATCAGAATATCCGTTTGCCCCGCAAAGGCCGTGGTGAAGTCCCCACCCGGACCCCCTTGGGTGATGAAGTAAATCACCCCGAAGTTATTAAAGTTTTGCGCAAATGTCATGATGAGTAAGGGGGAAGTCGCAAATAAGACGAGCGGCATCGTAATGAATCTAAACTGTTGAAGGCCCGTCGCCCCATCGATTTCAGCGGCTTCATACAAGGAGCGGTCGATGCTGGTCATAACTCCCGTCATTAACGCCATAAAGAAGGGGAATCCCAGCCAAATATTTAAGGTAATGATGAAGATCCTGACAAACCATGGATTCGCCTCATTGGTGATCCATTGAATGTTTTCTTCCCCAAAATAAAAGAGTCGTTGTAGGCCTTCTCCGGCGTCTTGGTAACTCCGACCGAGCATGCCCCAATCAAACAACCGGTCATAAACACCAATGCGTTCGAGCATTTGATTGACCCAGCCGCGGTCCCTAAACATAACGTTAAAGACCATCTGTGAGATGAGGGCAGGAATCGCCCACGGTAATATGAGGAGTGAGCGCCAGGCTTTTCTAAACACAATGCGTTTATTCGAAAGCACCACCGCTTGAAGGAACCCCCCAAAGAAAACGGTAAAGGTCGAAGCAAACGCCCAGATCAAGGTCCAGCTAAATACTCTAAAGAACTGCGACCCAAAGGGCAAGCCTCCTTGTTCAGACAGGGAGAAAATGACCCGGAAGTTTTCAAATCCGACCCACGTAAATAAATTGTTGGGCGGAATGTGCTGGGCATCAAAGTTCGTAAAGGCCACGAGCATCCCAAATAAAATCGGCATGATGGAAACAAACGTGATCACAAAGAGTGCAGGCATGAGCACGATGTATTCAAACGCGTTTTCATAGACATCTTTAAAATACTTAATTTCATCCGGTTTTTGTTTGGTTTTATCGATGATGATGGCTGTTTTATACGCATCACGCACGTTCCAAATGTAAATTCCAATGAAATAAATTAAGAGTAAATTAGAAATGATCCCCCGGAGTAAGAGTTGTTGGGAGAAGTTCCCTTGGAGTTCCACGCCGCGGCGTGAGAAGCCTTCAGGAATAAAAAAACTTAAGTCATAATGCTCAGTTACCGTTCGTGATGGCGTAACCCCTAGAGTAATAACGCCCCAAACCCCTTTGACGAAAAACCCCCCGTTTTCATGGAAACGGTTGGTAAATACCTCTTCATAGCGGCTATATAACGTGTCATCATACCGGAAGAATATTTGAACCAGCATTTTATTGTAGTCATCGGTGGTGTAATTATCACGTCCGCCAAGACCACCCACAAGTGTGGCTTGGAACGCTTTGAAGCTGTCATAATCCAACAAGACTTCATAGCCATCGGTGGCATAATGTTCTAATTCACTGATTCGCTTCATTTCCGCAGCTAAGAAATTATACAGTTGTTCTTCGGTAAATTGAATTTGATTACTTTCAGGTTGAACGGGACTGCCGTTTTCATCGGCAAAATACTGTAACTCAGCATTATACGTAAGTCCATTGAGTTCAGCGACGGTTTCTAATAACCGAGTGTCTTCGTATTGATCATCTAAAAGGTTGTAGTAATAATCGTTCACATACCCTTTAGATGTTTCTACGGTAATTGGATTCCCCGCCATTTGATCGTATAAACTAATCGGTTGACCATAGGATCCTGTTCCCAGTTCGATGCCGATGAGTAAGGCAAAAAAACTGAAGAAAAAGAGCCCTTTCAGCCATTGTTTATTCATGAGTTGGCCGGATCCCCAGACCAGAGATGATGCGAGTGTCTTAAGCATCACAATAGGATTGAATTTCATCATGTCACATCCTTAATATGTAAAGAAAAGGCCATGATTTCCATGGCCTTTACCTTTATCCTTGTTAGTTACCTATTCCAGATTGGGCGGTAAAGCCGTTTTCAGCGGTTTCAGCTGCTTCAGCAGGAGAAACAATACCGTTCCATGCGTTGGTATACATACTACCAGCATTCGACCAGAAGAATCCCATTTCAGGAATAATCGGCATCGGTTGAGAGAAATTCAACTGATTGGAAATTCCTGCTAAGTTCTCATCGTCGGCCACACCCGGTACGACACTAACGTCTTTAAGGGCAGGTAAAACACCTTTTTGTTCATAAAGAATTTCTAAACCATCCACCGACGTCATGAATTCTAAGAGGCGGAAAGCCGCATCCGGATTCGGAGACTGACGGTATACCGATGCCATTATGACACCTGAGAATGAGGTTGGACGTTCACCGCGGATGGTTGGAATTAAATCCACTCCGTAATCTACTTCGGCATTTTCATACCGAGAAATGGACCAAGGACCATCAATGATGTAAGGAATTTTGCCTTCTTCAAAGAGAGTGCGGTTCGCTTCACCCGAAAGATCGGCGGCTTGTAAGTTGCCAAGGGCCGGACGGACCTGTTGGTTAAAGAAGGTCAGGGCATCAATCATTTCTTGGGAACCTAAATTCGATGATGTAGCGTCAAGACCATCCGGACCAAAGAGCTCAAAACCGAATGAAGTCGCTAAGAACTGCATATCATAAGCATTCCCAACATCAAGTCCAATGATGGGGTTGCCATCTAAGAAAGCTGCCATATCAGGATCAGACGCTTGAGCTAAGATGTCTTCAAAACGTTCAGGTGGAGTGCTGGACCCTGTGAGTTCTTCAAGCAGGGCTTTGTTATAGAAGAGTGCGACCGATTCACCAATGAGCGGTGCTCCAAAGAGCGTTCCTTCAGAGGCAGGATCGTCACAGTCCTCGATTTCATTATTGGAGAAATCGTAGCATGCCGAAGCGGTTTGCCACGCGGAATCAATCATCCGGGTGCGTAAATCTTCGGCAAATGTGCCTTCAATGGAAGCTAAAAGTCCGGATTGTAAGGCTGCCCCAATATGGTCATGGGGATAAAGAACCACGTCAGCTGCTTGGCTAGAACCTGAATAAAGCTCTAAACGTTGACGGGTATCGACGTTGCCCACTTCAGTAAAGTTAAGGGTAATGTCTGGGTTTTGTTCTTCAAACGCTTCTTTAATGGCTAAGAAGTACTCTTCATCATCGGTCCAAACACGAAGTTCAACCGTTTCACTAAAGTCTTGATCAAAGTTGTAAACCACACCTTCACTGGCCCGGTTCTCACACGCTTCTTCACCGTCACCACAACCCGCAAGTAAAAGCGTTACGGAGAGTGTTGCGATGAAAAAGATGCTTAAAAATCCTAATCGTTTCATATTATTTGTCCTCCTTGCGACGAAGTGCAATGTAGGCACCAGCTAAGAGCGGTAAACCTGCAAAGAGTGTAATCGGTAATACGGTATCGGATGCAGTTGCGCTGTCCGCACATGGATCCACGACCGTTACAGTAATCGTTTGTTCGGCCACATTGCCAAAGCGGTCATGGGCCTCTAAAACAATTTCATACACGCCGGCTTCACGGGTGGATAAGTAACCTTCACCCTCTCTGACACGCGCGTTGTAAAGTGGTAAGTTTTCACCATAGAAGTTTTCAGTCGCACGGAACGTTGGGAGTGAATAACGATCTCCAAGTTCTAACTCAACATCGGTGGCCCCAATAATTGTAATGGTAGGGGCATCCGAAGGAACGGCGAAATCAAATTCAGCCGGTAAATCGGCTTCGTTCTTTTGATACGTCATGGTATAGGTTTCAGATTTGTCTAAATCTTCATCAAAAATGAGCATGAATTCAGCCACGGATTCAGCGCCTTTTTCGTATGAGATGTTGGCGATTTCCACTGGATTACCGGCAGAATCGACGACACTGAACCATGATGGGTCAAAGATGTCATTCAGGACACTATCCACTTCTTCAGCTACTTGAACTGGCTTATTGAAGTTTAAGAGCAATGAGCGTTGATCTTCGAGTTGACCCACTTCAACTTCAAATGCATTGGCCACAGCGTCAAACTCTTCAAACGTATCATAGAAATCTGGGGCTAACCCAATGTAAAAGAGCGTCCGGTAACCAGACCCTTTGAGGTCTGAAACGTCAACGAATAAATCTTCTTCATATTGTTTTTCCCAAGCATCTGTACGAACAATGAAGCCAATTTCATCGGCGGCATCTTCGCCAATGGAGAAGAACGCAATGCGGTACATTTCTTGGTCAACTTCACCACCATCAACATCTAAAGCGGCTTGGAACGGCACGCCCGTATCGTTGGCAGGGGCAGAACCACCGGTTCCAGTATCCCAAGTCCAAAGGTTCCATCCTTCGTAACTTTCAGCAGGATCATAGTAAACAATCGCGAGTGTACCATAGCCATCGCGCATCGGGCCATGAACGGGATCTTCGTAGATGACTTCGTTCATCCCTTCATACACGAAAACATGTTTGACACCGTTTTCATCAAATCCGGTAAATTCACCGTCCGCTTTAATGATGATTTCTTTATTGGCTTTGTCTCCGCCTTCGGCTGGAATTAATCCATCGCGGTCATTTTGACCGTTCCCCCAGGCGTCACCATACCGTAAGATGAGTCCGATTGAATCCCCGGCATCGTCATCGATATAAATTTCAAAATATCCCCCAAATTCATCGGTACCTTCTAAGGGGACTGGGGCTTGGGATCCATTGGTTCCGGTATTCCAAGTCCAGATGTTTCGGCCTTCATAGTCGCCGTCCCAACGATGGTAATGGACGATGACTTTACGATCAGTGGGTGCTTCTCCATCTTCATGTCCGTCAGCTAAGACAGGACTTAAAGTTGAAAATAACCCCATAATGAACGTAAAGACCACAAAAAATTGCAGTACTTTTTTCATCAAATTCCTCCTATATTTTCACTATGGAATAGAGTTTATATCCACCTTAAATATACCAAAGGGACCCCAAAATGTAAACGTTTTTACTATATTTGTCATACAATTAACTAAATATGGAAACGGTTACATATTTGCCGCCTTTTAACGCTTTATCCGCAAAAAAAAAGACGCCACATGGTGGCGTCTTAAAATTTCGTGACTATACCTTGATTTCAGGGTCCTTGCGCCGGTATAACACATAGACAAAAAACGGCGTGAGGAAGTTATAGACCAAGCTGGAAAAAGCACTCAGTCCAAATAAGCCAATAATGAGATTGATGATGCCGGGGACTGTGGATGCTAAGATGAAAAGTTTGATCATATTGGGGTATCTCGGTAAATCATAAATCGTCAGCTTAAATAACATCGCAAATCCTGCGAGAGTAAATAATAATACGGTGTTGGTTAAGATATAACCCCCGACAAAAATGAGGGTTAAAGGAAGCGCTAAAAACGGTCTTAATGATGGATAAAACCCATCAAATAGTTGCGTATATACCGTGTCTGGGGTTTCTTGATTGAGATCGGAGAACGGCGTGTAATCAAACCCCCGGTAATCCATACGAAGCGTCGCATCCGCGAGTCTTAACTCTGCGGTTTGCGTGCGCATGATGAGTTCATAGCTTTCTGTAGTCATCGTATCTGGGGCATTCATCACCACACGGACTGGTTGATCGTTGACGGAAAAGCTCGCTTCATAAATCGTGTCATCTTCACAGATGAGTTCTTCATTGACGATTTCACAGGTTTCAGGAAGACCCGCAAGCCCCGTCGCATCCGTGAGTTGGATGCCTAACAATGTTTGAATGCTCGAATCGAGTTGGTAAATGGAATAGGTCAAAGGAATAAACATAATTAAATTGAGTAAGAAAAAATAAAGGAGAAACTTTCTTAAGGGCCATTTAAATAACAAAAAACTTTCGGCGCTGAACGTGAGCCCTTTTTTAAAAATAGTTCCCAAGGAATTATTCATTCGCATCAATCCTTAAGATGACCGTACTCCGGGCGGGAACGGCTTCTTCTAACGTCCCATATATCACTTCATAGGAACCATCTAACTCAACCACTTGAGATTCTTCGGATACATTATGTAATACCAAGAGGGTGTCCGATTCAAACGTCCGGTAAAACCCTTGAAGCCCGGGATGATTATCTTCAAACGCCGTGATGTCCCCATATTTGAGGGCAGGCTCAGCCTGTCTTAAATGAAGCATGGCTTTATACGTGCTATAAAGCGAGTTGGGATCACTCATCTGCACCTCCACCGAAGGCGTTGACGCATTCGGCGTGTCGACATACCCATAATCATCAAACGTCCAGGTCGTAAGGCGTGAATCGTCCCATAAAAAGGGTGTTCTAACGGTCGCATCCCAAAGGGGCGGAGCCCCTGCTTTAGCCCCGATCATACCCAGTTCATCGCCGTAATAAATAAATGGACTTCCTGGCACCGAAAGCAACATCTCCGCCGCCAGCTTTAACCCTTCTAAATCATCCCCAATGTTCGGATACCCTGGTTCTGAAGGACCGGCCAAACGGTTTTGATCGTGATTTCTCAGGAACGGGCTTTGCACAGCCGTCGCATTTTCAGCGAGTGCATTTTCATGCCACTTGATCACGTCTTCGACATACGACCGGGAAAAGCCTTGAGTGACGGCATTAACTACGGTATTTCCATAATCAAAGTGAAACACCGAATCCATGGATCTCAAAAAAGGTTGATAAATGGAAGCATTGTCCCACACTTCACCTACGATGAAGGCATCTTCATCGTGATTTTTCATTTGAAAAGTAAAATATTCCAATTGAAATAAACTCTCATCCAGACTTGAAGTACCCGCTGGGAGTTCATTTACACTAAATAAATGAATGGCCGCGTCAATCCGGAAGCCATCCACCCCTTTATCGAGCCAATAGGTTCCAATATCTACGATTTCTTGCACGACTTCAGGATTGGACCAATTGAGATCGGGCATATACCCGCCAAACACCCCAGCATAGTAAGTATCTTCGCCTGCTGAATGCCAAATGGTCTGACCCCAAGCACCCGTTTGTCCAACACGGTCATCGGAAGCGGGAATACGCCGGTAATAATCTTGATAGTCAGGGTCGCCGGCTAAAAATGCTTCAAACCACGGATGGGTATTGGATGAGTGATTGATCACAAAATCAATGATTACATCGATCCCTTTTTCATCGGCTGCACTCAAGAATGATTCAAAGTCTTCGAGCGTCCCATAGTCGGCATGGACATCATAATAATCATCCACATCGTACCCATGATAGGAAGGACTCGGATGAATGGGCATTAACCATAAGGCTTCAATGCCTAAATCCTCAAAGTAATCGAGCGATTGTTCAAGGCCAATAAAATCACCGATGCCATCATCGTTACCATCGGCAAAACTTCTCACAAACACTTGATAATAATTTTGTACGCGCGGATCGCCGGTGGGCTCAACTTCTTCCGGCGGCGTCTCTGGCGTGGTTTCACACGCCCCGAGTAAAAGGGCTGAAAAGATAATTAATATCGATAAAACAGATTTTTTCATGGACTGCCTCATTTCACAAATCGGTGCGTTTTTAACGGTTGACTGGTAACAGATTTCAAGGTAAGCGTTGCTTCGTTTTCATGCACGTCTAAGACGCCATAGCTTTCTGGGAAGGTACTTCTTGAATGAGATACAGCTCCCGGGTTGATGAGCCATCCACCCCGCACTTCACTGATGCGCGCGGCATGCGTGTGACCGTGGAACAGCAAATCGGCTTCATGCGACTCTAAAAGGCGGTAAAGCCCGTGATCGCTACGGTTGACGTGTTCATGGTGACCGTGCGTAAAAACGATCCTAAAAGATTCGGTATCTAAGACATGCTTCGCTTCGCCTGGATCTAAATAGGCGTTGCCGTGAATCAAGATATCAAACTGAGCCTGGGTTTCTTTAGAAACTTCTAAATCGCCCAAAGACACCACCATATCCACAGTTTCTAATTCTAAAATACGTTTTAAACGGTCTTCGTATCCATGGACGTCGCTGATGATAAGTAGAGATTTCATAGATGCGTTTTTAAATGCTCAATCAATTTAAGTGCCGCCCGGTGACGGTGAGAAATTTTTGATTTTTCAGACGTACCCATTTCAGCGAACGTTTCCGCATAGCCAATCGGAATGAAAATCGGGTCATATCCGTGGCCGGTAGTCCCGGCCTCTTCCGTATGGATATAGCCTGGACACTCACCTTTAAATAACGTAATTTCACCCCTCGGATCCTTGAGGGCAATGACCGCCACAAAATAGGCAAGGCGGTCGGTGACATCTTCCATCAGTTCGAGCACTTTTTGATTATTCGCACGGGCATCATCAAGGCCTGAAAAGCGCCTGGAATAAATGCCTGGGGCTCCGTTTAAAGCCTCAATCACCAGGCCCGAATCTTCGGCAAATAAATACTGATTCTCAATGGGGATTTGCGAAACTTTTTGGATGGCATTGGCTTCAAATGTATCCCCATCTTCTAGCAAAAGCCCTTTAAAACTAGAATCCAAGGGTTCCAGGTTTAAAGGGAGTGATTTAAAAAGGTGCTGATATTCGGCATATTTATGCCGGTTGTATGAAATGAGGGTGATGGCTTTATTTTTCATCTTTTTCGGTCTGACACCACGATTTAATAAAGGTTTTCATTTCTTCGTTTGAGCCAAATAACCAAAGGACGGCTTCTAAGTTAATGTTGACATCCTCACTGGGTAAATAGACCGAGTGGTCTTGTTGAATGGCAATTAAATCAACATTCGCATCCATTTCCGAGCGGATTTTTTGGCGGAGGGTGGTGGCGTTAATGTGCGAGACTTCTTGACCGGACATTTCTTGCGCACACATAGGTACTGCAAAGAATGAATGTTGATCACCTAAATCATAGTAATCCACGACTTTGGGTCCTGTCGCTAAACGACTCGCGACGTTACGGCCTGTAACTTTTTCTGGGAACACGGTATCGGTCACCCCAATTTTTTGGAGGACTTTTTCGTGATAATCGTTTTGGACTTTCACGGTGAGTTTGGCCACGCCAAGTTCGAGTAAAATGAGCGATGTCATAATTGAGCTTTGAATGTCATCCCCAATGGCCACGATAACGTGGCTGATTGAAGTGATTCCCACTTCTTTCAAGGATTCTTTATCGGTTGAATCCACCGTCGCAGCATGCGTGACTTTTTTGGAGATCCGTTGAATGCGTTCGGGGTCTTTATCCAGGACTAAGATATCGTGATCTTGTTCGAGTAGTTCATTGACCACGCTCTCTCCGAAACGTCCGAGACCGATGACTGCAAATGATTTTTTTGCCATAATTTTTCCTCTTTAAAAAGGTGACATCTAGCGGTCAAATTATATCACACGCGCGCTTCGAATGTCTATGAAGCGTTCCGCATGATACAATAATCGTATGAAAAAAATCATCCGTGAAGAAGTGTTTCAAGCCCTAGGTATCTACTTGCTCGCCACCGTTTTATTGATTGCGGTGCAAATGTGGATTCAACTGACTTATCCGAGCTGGTGGGATGGCGGAGCCGGTGAAGGTCAGTTACTCACTTTTTTAAATCTGGGCTGGTACTTACTGATTACCGCCGTTTTTATCATTGTATTCAAACCTGCTTTAAAAAAAGAATGGTTATCCTTTTATAAGGATGGGAAACGAACCGCTTGGGCATGGATTTTACAAGGCGTCATTGTCATGTATTTCATTCAATTTGGCTTGGGACTCATACTCAACGCCACGGGCCTTTTTGAAGTCAGTGAAAACCAAGCGTTATTGGTTGGGTTTTTGGAAATGAATGTGGCCACACAGCTGGCAGTCGCTGCGTTTGGCATCTTTTTAGCTCCGTTTACCGAAGAGTTTTTATTCCGGCGGAGCCTTTTTGGGTATCTCCAAAAAAAAGGGCCGCTTGCGGCGGCCATCATATTGACAAGTATTCTTTTTGGATTTTTGCATGCCGTGACGGAACTGACGAATATCCGGGTGATTATTCCGTATGTCGTCATTGGCATCGTTTTACAGCTTTACTACATTCGTTCGGGGAGTCTATTTGTTACCATTGGGATGCATGCCATTTATAATGCCATCAGCATCGGGCTGATCATCTTAGTCAATACCATCCAATTTATCCCGGATATGCCGGTTTAATTCAGATAATTTTTGAGTGCTGGATGTTTTTCCACGTACGTTTCTTCAAGCGGAGAAAGATCCTTAAGCAATTGATGGGATTTAAGTACATCTAAAAGCGATGATTGTTTATATAGTAAACTCATCATGACCAGTGATAAGCCATGCGTTTGAAACGCATCGGTGGGATGGCCCGCTTCGATGAGGGCGTTCACCAAATAAGCATCTTGGCGAATCACCGCATAAAATAGCGCACTTTTCCCGTAATTATCATAAAGCGGGTCAAAGGTGTGTTTTTTCATCAGCACCATGGCCCGGTCAATCTCCCCGGTCCGAATCGCATGATGAAGCGGCGTTTTGAGCCGGTAAGCCACAACGCTTTGGTGTCTGGGAAATGCCTCAAATAGGGTCATGAGTTCTTGATCCATCAACCGAGTGGCTGTTTTAATCGGGCTTTCTTCAAAGTGATCGGTTAAGTTTGGTTCCAAGCCTAAATCGAGCAAACGCTCAACCATTGAAATATGGCGCTTAAACGTCGCTAGATGAAGGGGACTTTGGTGGTGAATATTGAGCGTATAAGGCGACACCCCCGCCTCTAAAATCACTTCTAATAAGCGCACCTCACCCAGTGTGGCCGCTTCATGAACGAGAGAATGCTGCTGATCATTGAGATGATGCACCCAAGCCCCCGCATCAATAAACCGGTTTAAAATGGAGCGTTTGCGGCCCCTGAGTGCATAAAATAAGACACTTTCGCCCATCGCATCCAAAGCGTTTAACGACGCGCCAGAATCTAAGAGCACATCAATGATCTCATGCGCCCCTTTCGCCGCCGCCAGCATCAAAGGGGTTTGTTTATGATGATTAGACATCCTAACATCGGCAGAGGCGTCTAATAATCTTTGAACGCTGGTGACATCGCCGATCCGGGCGGCGATATGTAACGGGGTTTCGTTTTGATAGTTTGTATGATTGACGTTTAACCCTTCATTTAAAAGAAAATCCAAGGTTTTGAAGCTTTGCGCTTTGACCGCGTAAAAAAGAAGCGTTTGTTCCCGGGTATCTACCCCGGTTAACGCGTGGTCTTCCGATAAGATTTTGAGCGCCTCAACATCATTGTTTTTGGTCGCTTTAATCAAGCTTGTGGCTAAAGGTTGCACGTCATCACCTACTAAAAAAAGGGTAGCATAAAGACAAAAAAAATACCACCAGAGGTGGTATTTTTACTTGAAGTAATTTATCTTACAGCATCCTTGAGTACTTTTCCAGCTTTGAAAGCAGGAGATTTTTGTGCAGGAATTTGAATGGATGCGCCAGTTCTTGGGTTATGACCCGTACGAGCTTGGCGTGCTCTCACTTCAAATGTTCCAAAGCCTGTAAGTACGACTTTGTCTCCTTTGACGAGTGATTCTTTAACACCATCCAATACTGCATCTAATGCAGATTGTGCATCTTTCTTGGTGAGACCAGCACGATCCGCAACCAATGCAACTAATTCGGTTTTATTCATGGACATGCCCTCCTTTTTTAAAATCTAACGTTAGTATATCAATAAACACAAATTGATGCAACTTATTTCGCTTACTTAAGGGAAAATGCGACTATTTTTGTATTTTTACTGTATAAACATTAAAGATTTTTCTCTCTTAAGAGGAAGTGAACTGGGGTACCTGATAGGTCGAATGCTTCTCTGAGGCGGTTTTTGAGATATCTCTCATAGGAAAAATGTAAGTAGTCTGGTGAATTGACAAAAAGAATGAATGTAGGGGGTTTAACGCTTGCTTGCGTCGCATACGACACATTAAAGGTGCCGCCTTGAAACCGTTTGGGTGGGGTGAAGGCGAGCGCGTCATTGAAGACATCATTTAAAACAGAGGTGGAGACTTTACGCGTGTAGTTTTTAAAGACGGTGGATAAGCTCTCAAAAATGGTATGAATGCGTTTATTTTCTTTGGCGGAGACAAACACCATGGGTGCATAAGCTAGAAACTGAAATGAGGCTTCGATTTCTTCTTGGAACCGGCTCATCGTCATTGTATCTTTCGCGACTGCGTCCCATTTGTTGACGACAATAATGCTGGCTTTACCCGCTTCATGGGCATACCCGGCAATTCGCTTATCTTGTTCAACGATGCCTTCAGCCGCATCTAAAACAATCAGACATACGTCACTTTGATCGATGGCTTTTAAGGCTCTTAAGACGGAATACTTCTCTGAATCTTCATATACCTTGCCTTTTTTACGCATCCCTGCGGTGTCAATGATGACGTATTCTTGATCGTCTTTTTTAAATATGGTATCCACCGCATCCCGAGTGGTCCCTGAAATATCTGAGACAATGACGCGTTTTTCCCCTAAAATCGCATTCACAAGGGATGATTTACCCACATTGGGTCTTCCGATGACTGCCATTTTCAAGGTCGCTTCCGTGTATTCCAGCGGGATGTCTTCGGTTTCTTCAAAAATGCGTTCGAGTAAATCGCCAATGCCAAGTCCATGAATGGTGGAGATGGGATGGGGGTCACCGAGCCCTAAGCTGTAAAATTCATAGAGTGTATCATGGGCCCCACTGTCGAGTTTATTGACGACGGTGTAGACTTGTTTTTTTACCCGGTACAGTTGCTTGGCAATCTCCATGTCTAAATCAGTGAGACCGCTTTTACCATCGACCACGAAAAGAATCACATCGGCTTCATCCATGGCAATTTCGGCTTGCATGCGGATTTCATTTAAAAAAGGGGCGTCATTAAAATCAATGCCGCCCGTATCGATGAGTTGGTAGGTGTGCGAAAGCCAAGAGGCTTTCGCGATGATGCGGTCTCGGGTTAGCCCAGGGGTATCATCGGTGATGGACTTGCGTTCGCCCACCAACCGGTTAAATAAAGAACTTTTCCCCACGTTGGGCCGGCCGACAATGGCCACTGTGATCAAATGAGACTCCTATTTTTTTAAACTGGCAAATTTCTCTGCGAATAATTCTCCAAGGGTTTGCGCTTGGTCTTCTTGGTTTTCAGTTTTCATATATTTTTGGTATTCTTCGCGAATGGCTTGCTGCTCACGTTTGATTTTCGAGATGACCATTTGCCATGCGCGGGGGTTGAATTTTAAAACCACGGCTTCAATGACATCGCCTTCTTTGAGTGCATCTTGAACGCGTTCTACTCGGTTTTCTTGAATTTCACCGATGGGTAAAAAGGCATTGATGCCTTGGATTTCTACCAATGCACCGTTGGTTTGTAGGGCTTTGACTTCCCCAGAAACTTTATCGCCAATTTTAGCTTTGACATCGTCCCAAGGATTATATTCTAAATGTTTTTTAGAAAGCGCCATCCGGCGTTTTTTCGGGTCGATGGAAATGATTTGCGATTCAATTTCATCGCCTACTTCCACATCGCCGGCTAAGTTGTAGTTGGGATCCCATGAATAATCATATTTATTAATCATCCCAACCACATCAGGAGCCACTTCGACTAAAAAGCCAAACTGCATTTTTTTGACCACTTTCCCGGTGATTTTTTCGCCGATTTTGTGGGCATCGGCAAATTCTTCCCATGGGGTTTTTTGCAGAGCTTTCATCGATAAGCCGCGTTTATCACCATCGGCATCAATGACTTTTACTTTTACTTTTTCGCCTTCTTTTAACACATCGGATACTTTGGCGACTTTATGGTGGGAGAGTTGAGAAATGTGGATGAGTCCTTCCGCATGGTTAAAGCGCACAAAGGCGCCAAAATCAAGAATCTTAACAACGGTCCCCTCTAAGACATCGCCCACGTTAATGGTTTCAAGTTCTTTTTGCTTTGCGATTTTATCGGCTTCTTTTTCAACGATTTTATGAGAGACCACGACTTTGTCACGGCGAATCTCGATGACTTTTACAAGTAGGGTTTGACCTTCATAGGCGGATAAATCATCAATGAATGCGGTGGAAATTTCACTGGCTGGCATGAAGCAATCATACCCATCAAAATCGGCTGAGAGTCCGCCTTTATTGACGCCTTTGATTTTGACTTCAAACGCCCCATCTTGAACGAATTTTTCCTGGAGTTGATCAAACGCCTCTGCGACTTCAATGTCAATGCGCGAGAGCAACAGATATTCATCGGTTTTTTTACGAACGATGGCCTCAACTTGGTCGCCTTTTTTGAAAAGCTCACTCGCTTTGGCAATCGGTTTTTTGGTCATTTGATCTAAGTTCATCGTGCCTTCGATGGGATAACCTTCAATGGCCACAATGATTTCGGTGTCTTTAACTTCATAGACGGTGCCGGTAATTTTAGCGCCTTCTTTGACTTGGTTGATTTCCATATTTATCCTTCTTTCACCATGGTGTATAGTTTTTCTACGAGCGCTGCAATTGAATAATCCTTGGTATCAATTTCAATCGCATCCGACGCTTTTTTTAGCGGATTATGCATTCGGTTTGAATCATAATCATCACGCGTTTTAATATCATTAACAAGTTGTTCAAGGGAGACAGATTCACCGCTATTGAGCATGTCCTTCATGCGGCGCTCAGCCCGGGTGACAGGATCGGCGGTCAAGAAAAACTTAAACGGTGCATCGGGTAACACGACAGTGCCGATGTCACGTCCATCCATCACGACGTCATGTTTTAAGGCGATGGCTTGTTGGCGGCTAACGAGAGCATCCCGCACAGTTTTGTGTGAGGCCACCAATGAAACATGTTGCGACGTCAGGGTGGAACGGATTTTCTTTTCGATGTTTACGTTATCTAAGATGAGTTCGCCGTCTTGGAAATAAAAATCGGTCGAGTCAATGAAATCAAACGCAGCTTCATCGGCGAGATCGATTCCTAAATCTAAGGCTTTAACAGTGACGGCCCGGTACATGGCTCCAGTGTCGAGATGCATGATGTTGAGTCGCTTCGCTAAGGCCTTAGCAATGGTGGATTTTCCAGCACCTGCGGGGCCATCAATCGCGATTTGTATCGGGGGCATTTTTTCACCTCTTTAAACGTACCTATTATATCATATAGAAAGGCCTAAGGCTTGTCAAATAGGGCCAAAAACCCACTTTTTATTGAACCCTTAATGGTTAGCATGCTACACTAAATTATCTTAAACTTTACGGAGGCACACATGGAATCGTGGATTTTTCTCACCTTGATTTTTGGCGTCATGGCACTCCTTTATGCGGTCGTATTATTCCGTAAGATTAAAAAAGTGCAAAAAGGCGATGCCCGCGTGGAAGAAATTTCCGGCTACATTCGCGAAGGGGCGATGGCTTTTTTAAGAAGAGAATATACCATCTTAGCGGCATTTGTCTTAATTCTCAGTATGGTTTTAGCCTTAGCCATCAATTTAGGCACCGCGGTCACCTTTGTGCTCGGGGCTACCTTGTCAGCCACGGCCGGGTATTTAGGGATGCGAGGTGCGGTGGCAAGTAACTCACGTGTGGCGACATCCGCCCGGGATGAAGGGATGAATAAAGCCTTAGATATTGCGTTTTCCGGCGGAGCGGTCATGGGAATGGCAGTGGTCGGCTTAGGTTTACTCGGTGTCATTGTCAGTTACATTGTCGGTATTTATGTGTTTGATATCGGTTTAGAAGCGATGATTGGTGTGATTACAGGCTTTGGGCTTGGCGCTTCTTCCATCGCCCTGTTTTCTAGGGTCGGCGGGGGGATTTACACCAAAGCGGCCGATGTGGGGGCCGATTTAGTGGGTAAAATTGAAGCCGGTATCCCAGAAGATGACCCACGAAACCCAGCGGTGATCGCCGATAATGTCGGTGATAACGTCGGCGATGTGGCCGGGATGGGAGCGGACCTATTTGAAAGTTATGTGGGTTCGATCATTGCAGCCATGACCTTAGGCGTCGTGGGGTTCACCGAATTTCAATATGAAAAAGTGTTGTTTCCACTCTTGCTTGCGGCCGTTGGGATTTTAGCCGCGATCATCGGGACGATGACGGTCAGAACCAAACAAGCGGACATGCCCCATAAAGTCTTAAAACAAGGCACGTATGTCGCGGGCGCGGTTTTCTTTATTTTTACCGCGGTCATTACGTGGTACTACGTTGAACAAGGCATCTTTGATGATTATGGTATTTTCTTCGCCATCATCGCTGGACTCGGAGTTGGATTGTTCATTGGATTTGTCACGGAGATGTATACCTCCAGTGATTTCCAACGCGTTAAAGACATTGCGCGACAGTCTCAAACCGGGCATGCGACCAACATCATTGGTGGACTTTCCATCGGCATGCAATCCACGGCTGTTCCCATCATCGCGATTGGCTTAGTCATTTTAGTCGCCTTTGAACTGGCGGGACTTTATGGCATTGCCCTCAGTGCGGTTGGGATGCTGGCAACGACCGGGATGACCATTGCCATTGATGCGTATGGACCGATTGCCGATAACGCAGGAGGGATCGCGGAAATGTGTGGAATGGATCCCAAAGTCCGGGAAATCACCGATAAACTCGACAGTGTGGGAAATACCACAGCTGCCATCGGTAAAGGATTTGCCATCGGATCGGCCGCACTCACCAGTTTGGCTCTATTTAGTGCCTTTGTCAGTGCCGCCGGATTAACCTCGATTGATCTGACGATTCCAAAAGTCATGGTGGGCATTTTAATTGGCGCGATGCTTCCATTTTTATTCAGTTCACTCACAATGTCATCCGTGGGAAGAGCCGCGAATAAAATGATTGATGAAGTCCGTCGGCAGTTTAAAGTGATGCCAGGCATTATGGATGGCACAGAAAAACCCGATTACGCCGAATGCGTGGATATTTCCACCAAAGCGGCGCTCAAAGAAATGGTTTTACCCGGAGTTTTAGCGGTATTAGCTCCACTGACCGTTGGCTTTTTACTGGGCGCTGAAAGCCTGGGGGGATTACTCGGAGGTGCTTTAGCCAGTGGAATTGCCATGGCCATCTTTATGGCCAATGCTGGCGGGGCATGGGACAACGCGAAAAAATTCATCGAAGAAGGCAATGAAGGTGGGAAATCATCCGAAGCCCATAAAGCGTCCGTCACTGGGGATACCGTTGGTGATCCTTTTAAAGATACGTCCGGGCCTTCAATCAACATTCTCATCAAACTAATGAGTATCGTCTCACTCGTCTTTGCGGCCCTCTTCGGCGCAGGATTATTTTAAAAAAATCACAACTAAAAAGCGCGTGACCTTGGGTCGCGCGCTTATTTTATTAGAGTTGATGTAAGGTTTTACGTTCATGGGGTTTTAAATCGCGGTACTGTCCTTTTTTTAATCCTTCTAAGGTTAAGGGTCCCAGTTGCACACGTTTAAGTCGTGTCACTTCATGGCCAAACTCTGCGAGCATCCGCTTGATTTGATTGTTTTTGCCTTCTTTTAACGTGAGCTGACACGTAGTTTTTTCACTCGTCGGATTGACTTTGACGTGGGAGACTTGGACGGGCCTTAATTTGACTTTATCTAAAATCATCCCTTTTTCAAAGATGTGTGAGGTCTTGCGTCTGAGGACGCCGGTGAATGAAACTTCATAGACTTTTTCGATCTCTTTATTCGGTTGCGTCAGATGATTGGCCAGGTCGCCTTCATTGGTAATGAGGAGCAGCCCAGAAGTATCATAATCCAACCGACCGACGGGGTATAATCTTCGTTTGTCGTTGATGAAATCCAAGACGGTGGGGCGGTCTTTATCATCCGAGGTGGTGGACACGCAGCCTTCTGGTTTATAAAAGACATACGTGATCGGTTCTTCTTTGGATAATGGTTTGCCGTTGACGATAATATCATCGCTGGGGGAAGCTTTCGTTCCTAAGGTGGTGACGATTTGCCCGTTGACAGATACTTTGCCTTCCGTGATTAAACTTTCAGCTTTGCGGCGAGAGGTGATGCCACTTTGGGCGATGATTTTTTGCAAGCGATCCATTAGGACTCCTTCGGTTTTTCCTCAGTTTCTATGGTTAGTAAGACCGTTTTAATCCGCCGCTCTTCGATTTTTTTAATGACAAACTTCAGTTCGAATACGGTATCTGGGACGTCGTGATCATAACTGGCTTTAGCGTGCTCGTAAGTCACCACCGTACCTTCTTCGACGATATCTTCAAATTGATTGTAAATATAAGACCCCACCGATTCATCGGGGTTTTCGGGTTCGCCTAGTTCCAATTCATCAAATAAATCATGCATCGATATATCGGCGTTGAGTAAATAATCATTCGCGCTTTCCCGCTGGATGAAATCCGGTTCAATGTCATCGTGCTCATCGTAAATTTCACCCACCAGTTCTTCTAAAGCATCTTCCATCGTAACAATACCGCTCGTTCCGCCGTATTCATCCGTGACCACGGCGAGATGCATATTTTCCCGTTGCAAAGTTTCAATGAGTGTATCTACCCGCATCGCTTTGGGGACAAAGATGGGTTTTTTGAGTAAGGCTTTGAGATCAAAAGGAGCCCCGGTGATCAACATGGTGAAAAAATCACGCTCATTGAGAATTCCGATGACGTTATCGCGGGTTTCAGAAAAGACCGGCATCCGGGAGAATTGATGTTCAAAGAACACCGCTTTAATCGTCTCCACATCATCCGTTTCATCCAGGGCAATCATGTCCACGCGCGGCGTCATGATTTCTTTGACTTTTTTATCTCTTAAATCAAGCACGCTTTGGAGCATTTCGGCTTCATCTTCATCGATGGAGCCTTCTTCTTCCATCGTATCAATGATGGTTTCCAGTTCATCTTCGGTGACCGTGATGGTCACGGTGTGATTGTCTTTAACCATGAGGCGTTTGATGCTGATAAAGACCACCGTAATGGGTCTGAGTAATTTGATTATCAAATACATGACGCCACTGATTTTTAAGGCGATGGCATCCGAGTAGACTTTACCGTAACTTTTGGGAATGATTTCTCCGAAAATTAAAATCACGGTGGTCATGATGAAGGTATTAAGCGTCGCACTTACGGCATCCGACGTATTAAAAAGCGTCACAATGACGCCCAAAGAGACGGATGCGATGGCAATGTTGGCCAAATTATTCCCGACTAAAATGGTCGAAAGGGTAAGGTCAAAGTGGTCGTGGACCCATAACGCTTTTTTACTCCCGGGCTTTTTCTCATCGATGGCATGTTTCAAGCGAATCGGGTTAATCGATGAAAAAACAGTTTCACTCATAGAAAAAAAGGAACTTAAAATTAATAGTCCGATGAGTATGATTATCGATGGCAGCATAAATTCACCGCCTCGTGAGGGTCAGAAAGGTCCAAGAAACACTCACTCCTTTAGGCTTTCGCCATGTATTTACCGGTTGAGGTATTAATCCAAATTTTATCGTTTTCGTTCACAAAGAGTGGAACTTGTAAGAGATATCCCGTTTCCACGGTCGCATCTTTGGTCGCATTATTGACGGTGTTGCCTTTAACGCCAGGCACGGTCTCCGTCACGGTTAAGGCGACTTTTTCGGGGAGGTCGACCCCGATGATTTCTTCTTTATAGCGTTTGATCGATACCATCATGGTCTCTATCAAAAAGTTTTTTTCATAATCGATGCGTTCGATGGGAATTTCGATTTGATCGTAGGTTTCGGTATTCATAAAGACATACGCCGGTCCGTTGGCATAAAGAAATTGCATTTCTTGTTTGTCGATCATGGCCGTTTGCACTTTTTCACCGGCGCGCCACGTTTTTTCGATGACAGCTCCAGTTCTTAAGTTACGCAGTTTTGAACGGACAAAGGCGCTGCCTTTTCCGGGTTTAACATGTTGAAACTCCATGATGGAAAAGATATTGCCATCGTGTTCGATGGTCAAGCCGGTTTTAAAATCATTACTGGTTGTCATTGGGACTCCTTCTTAGGTTCAATACGACTATTATAAAGAAATGACCTTCTTTTGTCTATATTAAAGGCGGTACCAAGCATCCCCTTCAAAGGCGTTGAAGCCAACATAAAGGGCGTCTGCTTGAAAGGTTAATGTGTATGCAGTCCCGCTTTTTTCGAGGGTCGCCGTGTGCGTGTGGTCCGCGGTTTGTTCTATTTTGACGATGCGCATGTCTTCAATCAACGTTCTTAAGGTTTTAAAGGGCTTCTCAACTGAAGTCTCTCCCGCATGTAAACCGATGACTTCAAACGCTTTGAATACCAAAATACCCGCATCGGTTTTTTGTGTTTTCATCGCCCCATTGGATGGATGCGTCGCGGTCGCTTTCACGGATTTAAATGTAATTGCCGCAGTGCGGTCTTTGAGGCGCTTGAGACCGGTAAGCTTGGTCCCAGAAAAGTCTAAGGTGTCCCAGGCCACTTCAGCGTAATAACGATATTTCTTAGAGAACCGTTCATGTACAGACAGTACTTCTTGGGCCGCAGTTTCTTCCACCACGATTTTTTCCGGAGTGAAATAAATCCGGTAGGGATATGCGGTGCCTGTGAGCCCTTCGGCTTTAAAGATTTGGATCAATCCATCCATCACGGGTTTTTGAAACCGAGCGCGGGCCAGGAAAAACCGAGTATCTGACCCTTCAATGAAAATGAACTGGGGTTGAATGCGCACTTTTTGAATCGCTTTGAACTCAATGGTTTTAAAACTTTTTTCATCGTCTAAGCCAAGCCCGTCCCGACAAATAAAAAGTCGCTTGGGTTTTAAATGACGCGTCAGCCAAACATCGATGATGCCTAAAAGCCCTGCCGTGCTTATAAGACCTAGAAGGATGCCATTCATTGGACCCACTAAAAGCCATACGGGAATCAGTGCGATAAATAATAAACCGAAAACCACGCGACGTTCCTGGTGATAAATGACCGATGATACGGTAAACGCATCATCCAAGGTAGTTTTATGACGCCATTCAAAGGCATCTTTTAAGGGAAGGGTCGTTTCAATCTTTGCCATAACATCTCGCTTTAAATACGATATAATCAAAGGGGAGGTTTCTATGGATATATTCATTACCTACATTATCCCCATCATTTTAGGGGTGACCATTGGACTGGTTTTGATGGCACTTAAAGACTATTATACCGCAAAAATTACAGGCCTAGACACCGAAACATTTCAAGAAGGCATGCGAAAAGCCCAACTGATTGACGTCCGGCCAAAAAAGGCCTTTGAACAAGGGAAAATTAAGGGTGCCAGACATTTTTCTGTGGCCCAATTAAACCACAAAAATCAAACCAAAGTGCGGAAAGATTTACCGGTTTATTTGTATCATTCATCGAAATTTAAGGTCAAAAGAGCCGCCCGGCGTGTTTCACTGGCGGGCTATCAAGAGGTCTATTACCTAAACGTTCCATATGTAAATAATTAAAACGGGCTTAAAGGCCCGTTTTTTCATGCATTTCGATGGTGGTAAATGTGATTTCTTGTAAGAGCCCTTCGGCGGTTTCTAAACGAATCCAAAGGCCATCATCCAAACGCTTAATGTCAAAATCATGGATGTAAAAAAGCGTTTCATTGAAATGGGCTTTCTTAAAACTAAAACTTTGTACCCCGTGACAGATAACCATCACGCGGGTGTCCTGGCGAAACCGGGGGTTATGGGTTTTTTTCAATGTCAGATCAAGCGTGATCTGATCGCCCTCTAAATAAACGGCATTCACGACGCCGTCATAAAAGACCGGGACGTCCCCGATACGTTTCATCAGTGCGGTTTCTTGAAGAATCTGAACGTGATATTTCATCTCAATCGTCCTTTAAGATAAAGCGTCCACCCTCGGCTAAGATTTTTTGCCAACGGTGCAGGCGTTCAAACATTAAATCAGGCACTAAATCACTGGTGATCACCGTGTTTAAAGGTTCTTTGGAAGCGATTTTTTCGCCCCATAAGGGATCTGCAATCAATGTCATCCCCGTCGCAACACACTCATACCCGGATGCGAGGGCGTTTTCAACGTCTTCGAGATCGTTAATCCCCCCCACGCCAATCAAGGGAATGTCCATGCTTAAGACATCACTTAAACGTTCAATGATTGGGGTCGTATTGGCTGGGTC
Source organism: Candidatus Izemoplasmataceae bacterium (assembly GCA_965659955.1). Taxonomy (GTDB): domain Bacteria; phylum Bacillota_I; class Bacilli_A; order Izemoplasmatales; family Izemoplasmataceae; genus JAGYII01. The sequence goes on along the minus strand of CBFHYA010000003.1, from coordinate 21,214 downwards.
CCTGAGAGATGATTGGAGGTAATGCCTGGTGGAAAGATGTAAGTAATCCACCTTTAAAGCATTAAGTTGCTTGATTAGATAGCGCGTGTCCGCAAGGGTAATCCCTGGCGTTTCATGTTCTTCTGGGGACAGGCGGTACCCGAGTAAAAAAGGTTTTGTGGCTTCTTTTTGAATGCGTTCTTGCGCGGCTTTCACGAGCTCCACGATGAAGCGACTACGATTTTCAATGGATCCCCCATATTCATCGGTGCGCTGGTTGCTTTGCGGGGAAAAGAATTGCTGCAATAAGTACGTATTGGCTCCATGGAGTTCCACCCCATCATACCCGGCTTTAATGGCCCGGGATATGGCGTCTAAAAAGTCTTCTTGGGTTTGTCTGACTTCATCTAAGCTCATGGCTCTGGGTGTGACGGTGAAATTCCGGTCGGCTTTAATCGCTGAAGGCGCCACGATGTCATTCGCATCCGCAAATAAACTGGCATCGGCCATGCGGCCCCCATGATGTAGTTGCATGACAGCTTTAGCGCCCCCCGCTTGAATTTTCTCGGCGAGGGTTTTAAGACCCGGAATAAAACGGTCATCTTCAATGCTGATTTGTCTGGGAAAGGCGTGGGCACTTTTAGACACGGCCACGGCTGCGGTAATAAGCATCCCCACCGTTTGAGCGCGCGCTTCATAGTATGTAAATTCTTGATCGGATACGGTGTAATCAGGATTCGAACTGTACGTGGTCATGGGCGCCATCACGAGGCGATTTTTGAGCGTGACAGGGCCAATTTTCGTCGGCGTATTAAACATAGATGTATGCCTCCTTATCCGCATTATAGCACTCTTAAATACGGCTTAATGGGCGGACGCTTTATTGTTTATATCGGCTAAAATTTGACGCGCGAGCATCGACGGAGATTGATTGAGCACATCCATCCATGTAATGGGGAACTGCCGGGTAAAATAGGTCCGTTGCTTCTTAATATATTGATGCGTGTGAACTTTGATTTGTTGGATGACTTCTTCTTTGGAGAGGATGCCCGCAAAATATGCTTTCCACTCTTTATAGCCGATGGCTTCCGCGGCGGTTTTAGACATTCCTTCATTCATCATCCGCTGGACCTCTTCTTCAAGACCCGCTTCAATCATCCGGTCAATCCTTTGGTCGGTTCTTTTTTTGAGTTCCGCAAGCGGCACGTCTAATCCATAAAGTGTGTATGGATAAATGGGCTCATCAACCGGTGATGGAGCTTGGCCACTGATGTAGCGTTGATACCGGTTAATCAACCGTTTGTGATTATTGGGATGAACCCCGTTTAAAAGGGCTGGGGCGTTTTCACTTAACGTCTTCCAGATGACTTCAGGTTCAGGAATCGCCTCTACAGGCGGAGTTTTAGAAAACTTAAAATCATGCAGTAAGGCTTTGAGATAATAGCCTGAACCCCCCACTAAAAGAACGGGCTTTTGAGCCGCTTGGAGTTTTTCGATGGTCGCCCGGGCTTCCTTTTGATACATGCTGACATCATAGGATGTCTGGGTCGAGACATGATCGATGAAATGATGGGTGATACCACCTTGGTCTTTAGGCATCGCTTTCGCCGTCCCAATATCCATGCCTTGATAGATTTGATACGCATCCACAGAAACAATGTCGGTGGATAACGCCTGAGCTAAGGCAATGCCCACCGCACTTTTACCTGAGCCTGTGGGCCCGACAATCCCGATGATCATGCCATACTTCTGCCGAACATATTTTCCAGCGATGCTTGCGTAAATTCAATCAAGGTCGGACGGCCATGTGGACACTGAAAAGGCTGTGCACAATGTGCTAAATCGTTTAAAAGGGCATCGACTTCACTGCGTGCAATTTTTTGATTACCTTTGATCGAATGTTTGCACGATAAATCTTTGGCCATTTGATCAATCAAGACGCCGCGCGTCAAATTTTTTTCTTCAATCAAGTGTTCAATCATAGTAAGTGTATACGCATATTCAAAGCCAGGATGGAAATAATGAGGGATTTCATGGACGAATAACGCATGATCGTCTAAAATCACTTTCAAGCCAAAAGTTTTAAAGGTCTCTAGGTGATCGGCTAAGTGGGCGGTTTCAATTTTCGAAAGCGGAATTTCTAAAGGCGTGAGTAACGCAGTGGACCTTCCTAAATCTTCTTGCATGTGGGCATAATATTTTTCATACCGAATGCGCTCGGCGGCCGCATGTTGATCCATCAAATACATCCCCGAAGCACTTTGCATGACTAAATACGTGCCATGCACTTGGCCGACGTATTCTAAGATGGGAAACGGTTTAGAACTCACTTGCATTGCATCCGTGGATTCCTCGACTGAAAGTGGCGAATGTTCATGGAGCGATTCAAATCTTATAGCCTCTGGTTTAGATTGGGGGGCACTCATAAACGAAGCGGCTTTGGATGTTTTCTTAAGATGGCTGCCAAGTCCATCAGTGAGCGATTCTTTGAGTCTTTTTTCTTCGGCCAATTTGATTTCTTTTTTCTGCGGATGGATGTTGACATCCACTAAGATCGGATCGCACGTCAAAAAGACAACCAAGACGGGGTATTTGGCCTTCGGAATATACGGCGCATACGCTTCTTTGATGGCTGAAATCAGTGCGCGGTTCCGCACACTTCGGCCGTTGACAAAAAGGTGCATCCGTTTAGATGAAGACCGTTGAATCATCGGGTCGGCGTACCAACCTTCAATGGTGTAATCGCGGTCTGAGAGACTAAACGGGTAAAGACTTTGCATGATCGATGCCCCATACAAATCAAATAACACGCGCTTGATATCGCCTTTTCCTTGGGTGCTTAAAAGCGTTTGACCATCATTAGAAAGCCGAAACGCAATCGATGGATGGGCGATCGCAAGGTGAAACATCTGGTCTAAAACCCCGGTGAGTTCTTGAGAGGGACTTTTTAAATATTTAAGTCTGGCAGGCGTTTGATAAAAAAGATTTTTTGCGATGATTTGGGTGCCTTTAAACGCTTTTCCTTCGGTTATATCATGCGCGGCTCCTTGCACCTTTAATACTTTTGAGGGCGCTTTGACCGGTGATGAGGCAATCGTAAGCTCAGCCACGGAAGCCAAGGAGGCGAGGGCTTCCCCGCGAAAGCCTAAACTGAGAACGCGAAATAAATCGTCTGAGCGGACGATTTTACTGGTCGCATGCCGTTTGACCGATAACGTCAAGTCCGCTTCATCCATACCATCCCCGTTGTCGGTGATGCGAATTTCATGCAGACCCGATTCGACTAAATCCACCGATATTTCAGTGGCGCGTGCATCGATGCTATTTTCAACGAGTTCTTTGACCACACTTTCGATGTTTTCAACGACTTCGCCGGCGGCGATTAAATTGGCCACCTCAGGGGTGAGTTGTTTGATTAGACCCATAGGGGCTCCTTACGACTTTTTTTTCCACTCATATAACCAATTGAGCGCGTCAATCGGACTTAAATCATCGAGATTCAATGTTTTTAATGCTGCTTCCAAGGCGGATGTTTCAGGCACTTCTTCGGTAAAATCAAACAAGGTAGGACTTTGGGTTTGAGGGGCTTGTTCAAAAGTTTTAAGTAATTTTTCGGCCCGGTGAATGATGGATTTGGGTAAACCCGCCATGGCCGCAACTTCAATCCCAAATGATTCATCGGTAGGGCCTTCTTTGACGAGGTGTGAAAAGGTCATGACACCCTCTTTTTTTGTGGCCGAAACATGAATATTTTTGAGCCTTGAAAGCGAGGCTTCTAAGGCGGTAAGTTCATGGTAGTGCGTAGAAAAAATGAGTTTAGAACGTAATGATTCGTGCACGTATTCTAAGAGACTCCAGGCTAAACTTAATCCGTCATAGGTGGACGTTCCGCGGCCCATCTCATCGAATAAAATGAGCGATTGATCGGTCGCTTTATCCAGAGCTCTTTGCGCTTCTAGCATTTCAACCATAAAGGTGGATTGACCCCGAATCAGGTCATCACTGGCCCCAATTCGAGTAAAGATCTGATCAAAGATGGGGATTTGGGCACTTTGTGCGGGGACATACGAACCGATTTGGGCCATGATAATGGTGAGAGCGAGTTGACGCATATAGGTCGATTTTCCAGCCATATTAGGGCCGGTGACCAGTAAGATATCGGTGGAGTCGTCCATGCGGATATCATTTTCCACAAAAATTTCTTCCGGTCTCAACGCTTTAATGACTGGATGGACGCTGCCAGTAATATGAATCACGCGTTCATCAGTGAGGGTGGGTTTCGTGAGATTTAAGGATTCAGAGACTTCGCTAAGTGCGAGATAAAAATCCACTTCAGCGATGATAGACGCCGCTTTTTGAACAAGCGTCAAATAGCTTTCAGCATCGGTAATCAACTGCTCAAATAATTCTTTTTCCAAACGAATTTGTTCATCGGCCGCTTGAAGAATCATTTTTTCTTTTTCTTTAAGCGCTGGAGTAATAAACCGCTCGGCATTCACGAGGGTTTGTTTGCGGGTGTATTCAGCGAATTGATCAAGGATTTCTGATTGGCTCTTCGGCACTTCGATGTAATACCCAAAGACCGAATTCATCCCGATTTTTAGTTTTTTTATACCTGTTTTTTCACGTTCTTCGGTGGCTAAGTTTTCTAAAAATTCATCGCCACCTAGAATCAAGGCCCGGACGTCATCTAAGGCTTGTGAGACACCTGAGGTAAATACCCCCCCATCGGAGAGGCTAAGCGGTACTTCGTCGTTTAAATCCTGTTCGAGCCGATTTTGGAGTGTCTTTAGATCCGGGATGGCATTGAGTAACCCTAAAGCCGGGTCAATATTTAAGGCTTGAAGACTCGTCTTTAAAACCGGTAACGCGCGCAACGAATCTCTCAACTGGGTAAAGTCACGAGGTTTAATGGTTCGGTTTGATAGTTTCGTTAAAATCCGCTCGATATCATAAATTGACCCAAAAGATTCTTTGAGTGCTGAACGTGTCATGAATTCACGGTTCAAGGCATCAATCATCCAATAGCGTGATGCCAATCGAGTTTTATCTTTTATAGGTCGCATAAGTTGGCGTTTTAAAAAGCGGGCGCCCATGGCCGTTTGAGTACGATTAAGCAAGGCAAATAACGACCCATGTTCGGTTTGAAAGCGTTCATTTTTTAATAGTTCTAAATGCCTTAGTGTCGTTCCATCGAGATACATCGCATCGTCATGGGCCAAGTTTTGACACGGCTTGATGTAAAGCAAGGCATGTTTTTGCGTGTCATAGACATAACTGACCAAACGGTGAACATTTTTCTTTTCAAGATCGGTCGGAAGTGCGTCACTGAGACGGTCAATCCAAGGAATTTCTAACGATTTAACCGCATAAGAAACCAAGATGTTTAAGCGTTTAAACGCCGCCAGTAAAGCTGCGGCTTCAAAACCTTTGGGTAAAATCACTTCTTTGACGTCTTTGGCAGTGAGTTCGGTGGTTAACGTTTGGATGTCGAGCCAGATTTTTTCGGAGAATAATTCCCCCGTCAGCGCATTGAGATACGCCACGACATAATAATGATCACTCGGCGTAATACTCGCGATGTGGACATCGCCACGGGTCGTCTCATCGAGATGCGTCCCCGGCGTTAAAATCCGGATAACTTCGCGTTTGACTAATTTTTGGCCCGTCGCCGCTTCAACTTGTTCGGCGATGGCAACTTTAAATCCTTGGTCGATCAAACGTTTGATATAACTCTCGGCGCTATGATAAGGCACCCCGCACATCGGGATGCGTTCAGCTTGCCCGCCGTCTCGGCCGGTGAGCTGAATGTCTAGAGCTTTGGAGGCGACGAGTGCGTCTTGAAAAAACATTTCGTAAAAGTCACCCAGACGGAAAAACAAAATGGCGTCCGGTTGGGATGCTTTGATCGAGAGATATTGTTGCATCATTGGGGTGTATATGGCTTCTGGCATCGTCTTTCCTTAATTTATTCTTCCTCATCCAGTTTCGGATGTAACGCAGCGTTGATTTGGGATTCAATCTCCCCCATGGTCCATTGCAAGTCATAGTTCAACTCTTCAATGAGATCGAGGTATTCTTCGATAAAGGGATTCGATTTAAGCGCTTCTAGCTTCGCCTCATAATCCGCTTTCTTTTCGTTTAAGCCTGGCGTTTTATTCGCTTCGGCACGGACCATGGTTTGTTGGGCGACTTTGAGATCTTCATACGCCTGTAATAACGTAGGATGACGTTCAATCTCAGTTTCTAAAGCTCTAAATCGCTTAACTCTTGGGTCATTTTTAAATGCGTTAATGAGTGTCTCTTTGGGAGTCATCCGGTTTAACCTTTCTCAAAATAATCAGCCGCGTCCAATAACTGTGTGTAATCCCAAAAGGATTGGGCTTTTATTTTACCTTGAATCTCACTCAGTGACCACCAATCCGTCGCTAAAACCTCATCGGATAAGGTGAATGGCTCAGGCGCTTTTTGCGTTTCGTAAATATAAGCAAACGTCTTATACGGGCCGGTGTGCGTGGGAATGATTTTTTGAAGCGAAATATCCTTTGGGGCTAAAAGACTACCGAGTTCTTCGTGAGTCTCCCTTATAGTGGTGGTTTCTGGGGTTTCACCGGTGGTAACAAGCCCCGTGGTAAACGCCCACATGTAGGGATTGAGATCATCGGCTTTCCCACGTTTTTGAACCAACCACTTCCCGTTGTAAATCCACCATAAGTGAATTACGCGAAAATAACACGGTGAGCCTTTTAAGTCCGGCCGTGCAAGGGTTTGGTGGGTGGGGTGATTAAAAGCATCAAAACAGTCTACAAATTCCATCATCTAAAGAGAAAGCCTCCCACGTGGAAGGCTTAAAAATTATTTGGCAATATCTTGTGCGCGGGTTTCTCTGATCACGGTGACTTTAATGGTCCCCGGATACGAGAGTTGTTCTTCGATTTGCGTTTTTATATCGCGGGCGAGTTTGTGGGATAAAGCATCATCCACTTCATTGGGCTTCACCATAACGCGTACTTCACGCCCTGCTTGGATGGCGTAAGCTTGCGCTACACCTTTTTGATCATTGGCAATGCTTTCGAGTTGTTCAAGGCGTTTGATATACGAATCGAGTGATTCACTGCGCGCGCCTGGACGAGCGGCACTTAAGGCATCGGATGCAGCCACTAAGACGCCAATGATGGTCTCCGCTTCCACATCTCCGTGATGGGAATGGATCGCATCTAAAACTGCTTTGGGTTCTTTATAGCGACCGGCTAAGTTAAAGCCAATCTCGACGTGTGAACCTTCCATTTCATGGTCCACAGCTTTTCCTATGTCATGGAATAAGCCAGCCCGGCGGGCTAACGTTTCATCTTCACCAAGTTCGGCGGCCATTTTACCGGTTAAAAAGGCACATTCAATACTGTGTTTCAAGACGTTTTGACCGTAACTCGTACGGAAATGTAAACGACCTAACAGTTTCACTAAGTCAGGATGGACCCGGCCAATCCCCACTTCAAAGATGGCTTCTTCGCCTTTATCGCGCATGAAGCGATCCACTTCTTCACGGTTTTTTTCAACGACTTCTTCAATGCGGCCTGGATGAATCCGGCCGTCACTAACTAAGGTTTCAATACTGCGTTTGGCAATTTCCCGGCGAATGGGATCAAAACCACTTAAGACGACAGCTTCCGGCGTATCATCAATGATTAGATCAACCCCGGTGAGGGCTTCAATGGCCCGGATGTTTCGACCTTCGCGGCCGATGATTCGACCTTTCATGTCATCGCTCGGGAGCGTGACAACCGATACGGTGCTTTCACTCGTGACATCTTGGGCGTATTTTTGCATGGCGCCCACCATGATTTGTTTGGCCTTTTTATCAGCTTCATCTTTGGCGATTTCTTCTTGCTCTTTGATGTATTGTGCAATTTCTGTGGCCATGTCAGCTTCAACGCGGTTTAAAATCATTTGACGCGCGTCTTCGACTGAAGTTTGGGCGATGGTTTCTAATTTCTTGTTTTCTTCTTCGATCAGTTGTTCGAGCTTACTGTGTTGTTCTTCCAATTGTTGTTTGCGATCTTCAAGCGCTTCTTCTTTACGGTCGATATTAGATTCACGTTTGTCTAAATTAGACGCACGATTTTCGATCGTTTGTTCACGGTTTAAGAGCTTGTCTTCAGACGCTTGCAATTCTGCTTTGCGTTCTTTGACCATTTGCTCATGCTCTTGGCGAAGTGTGTGAAGTTCTTGCTTGGTTTCAAGAATCGTTTGCTTCTTTTTTTGTTCCGCGGTTTTGGAAGCTTCATCGGTGATTTTTTTTGCTTCTTCTTTCGCGTTATTAAAGCCTTTTTCAACAAGGATGGCGCGTAGCACAATACCGGCTACGACACCCAGAACGAGGGCAAGTAAACTGAACAGACCGATCAATAGGGCAGATTCTCCCATATGAACCTCCGTTCAAAATGTGGTTTATTTAAAGCATTACGTGCATAATTTGCTTGGCAATAGTATACATGAAAGCCCTTTAAAAAACAAACCAAAATGGCGAAAAAAAAGAAACCCATC
>CBFHYA010000003.1:0-12592 GCA_965659955.1 Candidatus Izemoplasmataceae bacterium | reverse complement strand
AGCTCTTTTTCTAAGGCTAAATCTATGATTTCACCCGTATGGGAAATCCCTTTCCCGTAAATAATGTCCACTTCCACTTTTTTAAACGGTGGAGCCACTTTGTTTTTGACCACTTTAATTTTGGTTTTATTCCCGACAATCAAATCGCCTTGTTTGAGCTGTTCAGACCGGCGAATTTCCAAGCGAACACTGGAATAAAACTTGAGGGCACGTCCCCCTGGAGTGGTTTCGGGATTACCAAATAAAATGCCCACTTTCTCACGGATTTGATTGATGAAAATCGCAATCGTTGAGCTTTTGGAGATGGCGCCTGAGAGTTTGCGCATCGCTTGGGACATCAGCCGTGCTTGTAAGCCGACGTGTGAACTTCCCATGTCACCGCGGATTTCGGCTTCTGGGACTAAGGCCGCCACACTGTCGATGACTAAAATATCGATTGCATTACTACGGATGAGTGCTTCAGCGATTTCTAAGGCTTGTTCACCGGTATCCGGTTGAGAAATAACCAAGTTATCGGTATCGACGCCTAAATTTTTGGCGTACTTGGGGTCTAAGGCATGTTCCGCATCAATGAATGCCGCGTAGCCACCTTTTTTTTGTGCTTCTGCAATGGCGTGCAGGGCAAATGTGGTTTTCCCGGATGATTCAGGGCCATAGATTTCCACGATGCGCCCTTTCGGATACCCCCCGATGCCTAATGCAAGATCTAAAGCAATCGATCCACTGGGGATGGCTTCAATGTTACGGTCGGTGGCGTCGCTGCCTAGCAACATTACCGATCCTTTTCCGTGCGCTTTTTCAATATCTTTCATGGTCGCATCAAGGGCTTTTTGCCGGGATGCATTTTCTTTACTCATAACGCCTCCTCATTCAAACTATACAACGACGTTTAAATTTTACTTACTGAAATATTTGACGGTTTTTGATGAAATATTCAATGCCTGAAACCACGGTTAAAACCACGGCGACATAATATAGGATGAGTCCAATATCCACGATGGTGATGAATATTAGTGTCATCGCCACTAAAGTGACAAACGTTTTGGCTTTGCCCAGTTGACCGGCGGCAATCACAATGCCTTTTTGCACCGCAAGTAAACGAATGCCCGTCACCATAAATTCGCGGGCCACAATTAAGAATACACTCCAAAGCGGTACCAGCGTCATCTCTTGCAAGATGAGAAGGGCAAGTAACACCAAGAGTTTATCCGCCAGCGGATCTAAAAACTTACCGGCGGTGGTAACCATATCGTATCTACGCGCAATGAAGCCATCTAAAAAGTCTGTAAACGATGCGAACACGAATGTTCCCACAAATATATACGTCCACAGATTAAGCACTTCTGGTTCGGGATTAAATAAATATAAAACAAGTAATAACGGTAATAATAAGACGCGAATCGCGGTGAGGGTATTTGGAATATTCATAAAAAACTCCTTTAAAGTAGTGTATCACAGACGAACCCATCTAGGTGGATTTAACAGGTTCACTCGGGGGGGCTTTAAGGCGTAAATTGACTCGGTCGGAAAGAGAAATCAATAGAAAGGCAAAGCCAAACATCCCGGCGGAAAAATAAAAGACATAAAGTGGATTGATTTCATATAAAAACCCACTGATTAAAGGCCCTAATACCATTCCGATGGAAAAAAACATTTGCCTGACTCCCATCAATGATGCATAGGTTTGGGGTGTGGCTGAAAGGGAAATGTAATGCTTCTCTAAAGGTTCAAACATGGCTTTCATCACCACATAGAGTAAAAAGATTGTATATAACCCTAGCATCAGCGGTTGAATTTGAAATGTAATTACGATTAAAAGCGCACTGAAAAGTTGTAAATAGCGCATGATCACCATGTCTTTTTTGAACTTAGCCACCCACGGGACGAGGAGGAAATTGGTGAATATACCCACCACGCCTGTGACTAATACAAACGTGCCAAGCTGGGCGGGGGTATAGCCCGAATCAATGATATAGACATCCAAATATTTGGATAAATTCGTCGCCGCAATTGTCGCTAAAGCAAGTCCAATGAGAAATACAAGTAACGATTTATCTAGTCTTAAAGCCGTCTTAAATTGATCGGTCAGTTTGGCCCCATTCACATGTTTCCCAGAAAATTCTTTATATGTGAGGGCGACATACCCTGCATAAAGCGCATTGGCTGCGGCTTGAATGTAAAAGACTTCACGGATAAACAGATTCCCTAATAGGCCACCAATTTGATAGCCAAAAGTCGTCCCTAAGGCTAAAAGCGCTGCGGTAATCGCGATGTTTTTCACCCGGTCTTCATCGGGTGAATGATAAATCGTATACGCCAGTAAAAGGGTGATTGAAGCGCTCACGGAAAAGCCCGCTAAAAAGCGAAACGCTGTCATGATATAAGGATTGACACTCGTGCCAAATCCAACTTGCGCGATGCTATAAAAAAGTAAACCAAAGACAATCAGCGGGCGGTTTTTATACCGGTCACCTAACACGCCCCAAAACAAGCTTCCGACCACGATGCCTAGAGACATAAACGAAAAAAAGAATCCAAACATACGTGGATTCAATGCCAAGTCATTCACATAGGTCGGGGTAATGGGATGCCCTAAGTTATGCAGGGTGCCTTGGATGAGGTAATACGAAAAAATGAGGTAAAGCGTCTTTTTCATTCCGTGTCCATTTCTACGTTGTGATAGACGTGGGAAACATCATCCACATCATCCAACATAGTGAGCAATTTTTCAAATGTCGTTTTGGCTTCGCCTTCAAGCGTCATGGTTTCCATCGCAAACCATCCTTGGTCTTGATGGGTAATGGTTAAGGTTTCATCGATTTTTAAAATATCTAATATGGCGTCTAAGTCATAGCCTTTAGCGGTGATTAAACTGCCAGGGACTTCTTCTTCAATATCGATCACTTCGATGTCATTTTCTAAGAGTAATTCGAGTAATTCTTCAGCTGATTTACCTTCAACCGCCACGTGAGATAAGTGTTCATATCCGTGTTCCACAGACCCTGAAACACCCAATTTCGATTGGGTTTTGGTGAAGCAATTACGAACCTCAGAAATCGTCCGGTTCACGTTATCGGTCATCGCATCGACTAAAAGACTTGACCCATCGGGACCAAACCCTTCATAGCGAACGGCTAAGTAATCTTCCCCCGCCGATTGAGTGGCTTTATCGATGTTGCGTTTGATGACATCGGTGGGCACTTGCTCACTTTTTGCTTTTTCCATCAATTTCTTGAGGGCTTGATTAGTGTCTGGATTGGTGCCACCATTCTTGGCAGCCATATAAATTTCTTTGCCGTACCGCGAATAGAGTTTCGCTTTTTGAAGGTTGGTTTTAGCCATCGCCGCTTTACGGACTTCGAATTTACGACCCATGGTTATTCCTCTTCTCTCAGTGTGGTTTGGTGGGGCGCTAAACGCACTTTACGCTCTTTGTAAAGCGTCCCTAAGGCGCGTTTAAAAGCTGCTTTTGACATGTGAAATTCTTTAAAAATCGCATCGGCATTGCTTTTATCGCCATAGGGAATGGATCCCTGTTTTTTTAAAACATCTAAAATACGGTCGGCATCACTTTCTAAGGCCAATTCTTTTTGGGGCGTCAACGTCCCATTGTATTTGAGCCGGCTGACCACATGCGTAATGGTGATTTCTAAGGCTTCACCGATGTGGTGTTGTTTCCGGGTATGTTTATAGTAGACGTATATTTCAAAGCCATCTTGGGTGAAACAGACTAAACCCTCAGGACCTAGATTAAACACATACGCCTGGACAGTCAGTCCCACCTCAAGTTCACCTTGGGGTTCTAACGTTTTAGACAGTTGAAAGCGAGCAGGAATCTTTGCGACCATTTGGGATTTTCCCGGTTTGAGATGGGCAAACACTAAATCGCCTTTTTGGGGCCATTCTTCTTTCAAGTGGGGAAGGTCGTCTTTGGATAACAGCATGTCTTTTTTTAGACCGATGTTGACAAAGACCCCAAGGCCAAATTTTTGTTCCACCACTTCAACCCACGCACAGTCATACGCAGTAATGGTGGGCACATAGGTGGTAGCGACCACGGATTTGGATTGATCAAAATATAAAAAGGCATCCACCGTATCATCTTCATGAAGCGGATGTTTGGCGAGTGATTGATTTAAAAAAATGGCGCCGTCGTCATTTTCCAACTGGTAGCCATCGGATTCTACGCTGGTGACGCGCATGGTATTCATTTGAGCGATTTTGAGTCCTGGCATATCTATGCACCTCATTAAAGTATTATATCAAAAGAGATTAAATCACGCACCGCTTATATTTAGGTTGCTTTTAGCAGGCGCCTTTGGTAAAATGATTTCGCATATTGATTGAAGGAGGAAGCTCTGTGGCAAATATCAAACAACAAGCGAAACGGATCGGTCAAGACGCCAAACGTCGTCAGGCCAATGTCATTTTCAAATCCAGTTTAAAAACGGCCATCAAAAAAGTGGAAGCTGCTGCGTCAAACCAAGACGCTGAAGCCGCCAAAGCCCCACTATCAACGGCGTTCAAAAAACTCGATAAAGCAGTATCCAAAGGCATTCACCATAAAAATTACGTCAATCGTACCAAAGCGCGTTTACAAAAACTTGTCAACGACATCAATTCAAGTCCTGCCGCTTAAACAGTGGTTCGGACTTTTTTTATACCCCAAGCACAAATAATTCAAGGGCTAAGGTTTTATCCATGAGACCCGTTTTAATCTTGAGGTCATACATTTCTAATTGTTTGAGGCTTTTTTCCACATGGGCTCTGGGGTACTGACGCGCGTTTTTCATCATGTAATACGCCCGTCCACTTTTAACATTCAAATACTGCTGGATGGTATCTTGATTCATGCCTTCAGCCATTAAACTTTGGGTAAGGACCATTTCTCGGAATTTATTGATGAAGGCACTGAGAATTCTCAAGGGATCCTCTTTCGCCGCCAACATAAGACTGATGCGTTTAAACGCGGCTTCTTTTTCGCTGGCAAACAGCAAATTCATGATATCAAACACGTTATCTTCCATTTGAATGGTAATCAAACGATCAAGTGTTTCATCATCCACGTGGGGTTTACCCGCCGCATAAAGCAATAATTTTTGCAGTTCATGATAGGCCGTTTCAGGGTCGTGAGTAATGCGTTCCATTAATAACTTTTTGCCATCGGGAGAAAGCGTAAGCTGGGCTTTGGATAATTGCCTTTCAACCCAAGCGTTTAAATCTTGAGGTTTTTTACTCGGTGCGCTGATGATTTCGGCGTGTTCATAAAACGCTTTGATTTCTTTATTTTTAAGCAGTGTCGCATGGGGCACTTGAAAAATTAAGAGCGTCGGTGACTCACTGGAGGCCGTAATAAATTTAAAATGGGTGCTTTCAGCCATTTGTGCTTTGGCTTTGGCATCGGCAAAAAAATGCGCATTTTTGATGACCACGCATTTTTGTTCAGCCATAAAAGGAATGGTGAGGGCATCTTGCAGCGCGGTGTCTAAATCGACCTCGTCTAAATCATAAACGCTTTGATTAAACGCATCGATGTTGGCACTTTTAATGAGCTGATTGGTTTTATTTTTAATGAAGAAAAAATCAGGGCCATGCAAGATATAAATCGTCATAAAAACCTCCCTATTAGTGTAGCATATTTTAAGGCCAAAACGCAGGGAGAGAAAGCGTCAAATCTCAGGCCAATGACCACGAACCAACACGCCCCAGCAATGATGAGTGGCCACTTCTTTTTCAGCATAAAAAAAACACTCCTTCACTGAGACGATACACGGTTAGGAGTGTTTTACTTTTTTAAACTGTAGATGGTTCGCTCGGCCCAATGAACCCTATCCACCACATTAAATGGATGGAGTAATGTTTCGATGGTGGGGGAATCAAAGCTCCGCTGATTGAGCGTAGTCACGGTATCGTGACGTTTTAAGCGATGCCTGAAACTACACGGATAAGGGCCTTTAGAAATGCGCCATATTAAGGTTTCATCATGCAAGCTTAAGGTTTCTTCATAGCCAATCATCGATTCGATGTAATCACAGTTTAAAACATCAAAAAAGACCATGCCTCCGGGCGCGAGCGCGTCATACATGTGGGCGATGGTGCGAGCAAATTGATCCAAGGTTTCTAAATGGTTGATCACATCAAACCCCATCACGATGTGATCCACGGTAAAAGGAATCGGGTCTAAAATATTATGCGCAGCCACGTCCAATTCGCACTGAGCGGCTTTCGCATTGCTTTGGGCGAGGGTTAAAAAATCCGGACTAATATCGGTCGCTAATACCTCAAATCCTTTTTGCGCGAGTTCAATCCCAATAAAGGCTGGACCACACCCCATCTCTAAGAATTTTCCATCACTCAGATGCGTCTCAATCATGTCTAAATAAAACTGTTTTAAATCGTGATCGTAATGTTGGGCGTAAAAGTCATAAAAAAGCGCATATGGGTCATGATTCATCGGCGACCGTCCAATGCGGTAAGTCAAACCACAATTTTTCCAGGTGGTAATACTCACGTTCTTCTTTTAAGAACACATGGACAATCGTGTCCCCACACGTCACCAACACCCAATCGGAATTGTTAGCCCCTTCGATGTGGTTCGTGGTTGTGGAATCTACGGGTAAATCTTTGAGTCGTTTCATCGTGGCTTGAAGTTGCCGCTGGTTGGTGGCGGTTGCAATCACGATATAATCGTGAAAAGGGTTGGTGGTTTTCACATCATAGACGATGCGATCGACCGTTTTCATGTCACTGAGTGTGGTCAGTACAGGATCAAGTTGACTCATTCAGCCATCCTTTCTTTAAGGTAATAATGGTACGTTTCTAAGCTAAAGGCATTGAGCCGGTCATGTTTAATATCGTATTCATATAAATGGGCAAGCATTAACCGAAACGCGTGTTCAAAATCGGTTTCAGCCACGCTTCTTAACTGAGCCGCTTCATCGTATGGACGCGACGGCTCAATTTTATCGGCGAGCATCAAAATTTTTTCTTCAAGGCTCATGTGCACACGGCCTGTGGTATGGTACTTAATCGCATCCACCAACGGTTTAGAAAGCCCATCGTCTTCGGCGATTAAACTCGCGGAATAGCCATGCATCATGAATTCAGGGAGGGTTTTCCAGTTGGCTTTTTGATGGGTTTCAAACACCTCTAAATGAAACGCGAGGGGTTCATATTTGGTGAGATCATGATAATACGCTGCCGCTTCTAAACCCGCAGGGTCTAGGCCTTTATCTTTAGCCCAGTGCATGGCTAAATCTCTGACACCTTCCACGTGGGGAATGCGCTCAGGAATCGCTTGATACACATTATAAAAACGCTCTTTGATCGTCACCGGATCACCCCTTTATGAAAGACTAAGTGGACCGGTTGATACGACGCAATCGTGACTTTTTTAACGCCTTGGAAGCGAATAAACCCTAAACCTGGGAAAAAACAGCTGAGGGTTTCTTCGTGCAGATCGGTCGTTTCAATGCTTAAAGGCACGGACGGATCGGTGCTTGCGGGTGGATTTAAAAGATGCCCGACTTTAGCCCGGTAAAAAACATCAGGTTCTTTATCCAATCTCGCATGAATGGTCAGTGGATTGGCAAAATACGTCACCACCGATCCATTGGGTTCTTCATCAAAATAAAAATACGCGAGGCCGCCAATGAAAAAGGCCCGGTGGGACACCGTTTGAAAAACAACCGGTTTAATTTCTTTAAAGGGCATAATTCGTCTTAAAGAATCCCCACTTAAATAGTAGCGGTAAGACCCTTTAGAAGCCATCCCAGGCGTGTCGTAGAGTGTATGAGCCCCGAGTCTAAACGGGATGAGGCCTTGGGTAATGTTGGATTCAAAGGAGGTAGTGATCGGATTTTTCACGTCCGATTGGGCGGCTAAAATGGCGTTTAACACCGAACTTTTCCCGACGTTCGATACCCCCACAAGGGTCACATCTTGACCGAGGGATAACGTCTCCATGGTTTCAATCAAGGCATCAATTTCAGTTTTTTTAACGGCTGAGACTAACTGAATGGCATCGACTCTTAACCCGTAATCGGCCGCCATCGCTAAATACGCTTGTTCCAGTTTTTCACGCGATAAACTTTTGGGGAGGATGTCAATTTTATTCACAACAAGCAACGTGCGTTTATGCACAGAAAGTGCATTAAAATGGGCATGCATCGACCCATAAAAATCAAGTGCGTCTGCTACCAACAAAATGATGCCAGGTCTTTTTTCCACGGTGTCTAGCGTTTCTAAAATGACGGATTCAGACACAAAACTCGGTTTAATTTGACCATAATGGCGAATTTTATAGCACCGCTCACAATAAATGGGAACGTCCTTTTGATAGGATTTGGGCGTGTAAAACGGGGCGTCTGGTTCCGTATTTTGCAGTGGACCTCCGCACCCGATGCATCGCCACTCAGCCACGGTGAATCTCCTCTAAAGGTACCCGTAGATCAGGATGCTTAGCAATCACTTTTTGTTTCATATCGGATTCGAGTTTTCTCAAAATTTTGGTGTACCACTTCTCACTTTTGCGTTTGATGGGATTCACTAAAATCGTCGGCATCCCCACTTTCGAGGCTCCGTATAAATCGGTCATGAACTGATCGCCCACCATCATAGTCATGGAGGCTGGTAAATCGAGGACTTTTAACGCTTTTTTATAGCCTCTTTTAAGCGGTTTATTGGCCGCCATAATGATGGGAACCCCGCATTCTTCCGCGAACGTTTTAACATCCCGGTGATGGTTATTTGTTAGCATTATCGTGGCAAGTCCTAAGTCTTTCAACGTTTTAAATAACTCTTCATGCCAGGGTTTAACTGCCCGATCATCATAAGGAATTAAGGTGTTATCCACATCAAAAACCACGCCTTGAATACCGGCGTTTTTTAGCACGTCAAAATCAATGTCTTGGACGGTTTTGACCACCGTATGGGGAATGAATTTATGGGTAGGTAATAGACGTGAAATCATAATTTCCTTTCAAAAACGAGCGGTGCACCGATTTTAAAGCGGCCTGATTGGCCCGGTATTCAGGATACATGCTGGTCAGTAGTTGGTAAAAACTTGCTTGGTGGTTCGGTTCATTGAGATGCGTGATTTCATGAGCGTAAATGGCCTCGATGAAAGGTTTGGGATAATGCACTAACATTTGGTTAAAGCGAATGATTTTTCGTTTCGGATGGCAACTGCCAAATTTTGATTGATACGGTTTCACCGCATAGGTGACGCCGCTTAAATCAATCAATGATTGCTTTTGTTCATAGATGGTGTGTAATCGCCTAATTTCTTGCATGAGCAAGGCTTTGACGTCCACCGATTCCCAGGCCTGCCAAGACCCAAATACGTGTCCTTTTGGTCGGTTTAAATACGTGTGGTAATCAAATGGGACCGGCAACTTTAAAAGGGACGCAAAATCATGGGTGATCATCTGTTTTAACGCGCGCGTACTCATCGATTTGGGCCCGTGAACGATAAAGCGGTGGGCGCTTTTGCGCCGGACACTCAAGCGGGTGGTTTTGATTTGTTTGAGTTCAATTTCGTACGCTTGGTGCTCAAAAATCATGCGAATACCACGTCAATGAGTTGAGCAAAGGGCGTCATGACTTTGTCTAAAAAGAGATTGAAATCATCGACTTGTGAATCACTGCCCACTACATCGCTGATGGCTTTGAGGCCGACAAACGGAATGCCGTGTTCAGCCGCGACTAAGGCAATGGCGGCCGCTTCCATTTCGGCGGCTTTAATGCCTTTAACCCGGTCTAAGATGGGATAGATGGTATTTAAGTTGGTGACGAATTGGTCGCCCGTGACGACATGCGCTTTTTCTAAAGGAATGCCTAACCGTTCAGCCGCATCTAAAAATGCGTTGATATAGGTCTTATCACCTTTAAATACCGGAGGTTTAGCGGGGTATTGACCCCTAACATAGCCAAATGCAGTCACGTCCACATCGTGGAATAACACTTTTCTTGCGACGATCAGATCGCCTTTTTTCGCATTGACGCCACCGGCAACCCCAATATTTAAAATCACATTCGGTTTACCTTTGACAATTAAACGTTCAGTGGCAATGGCTGCGAGGGGTTTTCCCACCCCGCTGATGATCACTTTGAAAGACCCATCATCCGATATATAAAAAGGATCTTCATAATTAAAAGACCCCTTGTAGTGGCGTTTAAACACGTCAAATTCACTTTCTAATGCAAACACGAGACCTTTAATCATCGCGTGACCTCATTGAAAAAAAGAATGACTCGCATTCTTTTTTTAATAGACTTTTTCAATCGTGACGTGCACTTCCTTATTGGAATGCGTTTTGACAACTTTAGAATCGCCCTCTTTTGCTCCGATAATGGCGCGTCCGATGGGGGATTCGTTGGAGATCATGTTTTGAAACGGGTTGGCCTCTAAGGAGCCGACAATGGTGTAATCAACGGGCGCTTGATCGTCCAATTTTAAACTCACTTTACGGCCGATGTGAATGGCTTTTCCGCGTTTCGTACTTTTGATTAAAGTGTAATTCTTTAAAATGTTTTCGATTTCTTTGATGCGACCTTCGATTCGGGCTTGTTCTTCTCTGGCCGCATCGTAATCGGCATTTTCCGAGAGGTCGCCTTGGGCTCTGGCTTCTTTGAGCGCTTCTAAGTTTTGATCACGCTCAACGGTTTTGAGCTGATCGAGTTCTTGGGTTAAGGCATCGAGCCCAGCTTGTGTCAGTTGATATTTATTATTTTCCATGAATACTCCTTTTGGGTTTTATTATACTCGATTTGGGCCAAAAGCTCTACGCAAATGGCTTGGAAACAGGCGTGATAATGGCAATGCCATCGCCTAAGGAAAGTGTTTCAACGTTCCACTTAGGTTCGGCTAAAAGCCATGTCATGAACGCTTCATGCTTCGCTTCTAAGGACTCTCTTGAAGCGGAGTGCGGGGCGTTTTTGATGCGGGATAAGTGAATGTTGTCAATCAGCATAAATCCCATGGGGTTTAACACGGGGAAAAACCGTTCAACCAAAGCTTGTTGCTGGGACTTAGACGCATCGAGTAAAATGCCATCATACGTTTTTGTAGAGTAAAACCGATGCGCGTTTTCATGATAGACATGGATGTGTGAGGATAAACCCAGTGATGCAAAGAGCTGAAAGGCTTTTTGGGCGGCATCGGCATTTTTTTCCACCGTGTCAATTTTCATCATTGGCCGCTTTAGAGCTAGCCACGCGGAGGTTTCACCGAATCCAGTCCCAATTTCTAAAAACGTTTCAACGTGATGTCGCTCACACAGCGTATTCAAATACGCCCGAACATCATCTTTAAGCGGAGTCGCATAAAGCGCATGATCAGTCGTGGGGGTGTCCATCGTCTTCTAAAAACGTATTGAGGACTTCTTCAATCATGTCAAATTCTTCGTTGGTTTCAATGGCGGATAATTGACCCCCATCTTTTTCTTCTTCATTGAATGAAGCCGCAAATACTTCGTCTGAATCCCCTGGTTCTTTGTATACCACATAGGATTTATTCAATTCATCGGAGTGAAACGTGAGAACAATTTCAAAAATTTGGGTATCCCCATTTTCATCGATCACTTCGAGTCTTTTATCTTCGGGAATGTCAAATTCAAACGGAACGTCAAAATCTTTCATACAGATCCTTTCGATGCGAGATAATCTTGCAATAATATGGCGGCAGAATATTGATCAATTTCTGCGGCTTGTTGCTTTTTAGATAGGCCTTGAGCTTCCATATAATACGAGGCCATTTTGGTGGTGAAACGCTCATCAAATAATACCACAGGTATCACTGTTTTTTGGCCCAACATTTTCTTTAATCGCTTGGCTTGCTTGGCCTGTGTTTTGATTTCGCCGGCTAAGGTTATGGGATAACCAATGACGAGCTCTTCGATTTTTTCTTGGTGGATAAGTTCGATGATTTCATCCGTGAGGGTGTCATAAACCAAGGTTTTAAAATGAATGTTTTTGAGGCCTCTCGCGAGCTTTCCGGTGGGATCAGACACCGCCACTCCACACGATTTAGTGCCTAAATCAAGTGCCATGACTTTCAATAGAGTCGCTCCTTAAGGGCCTTGACGATGGTGTCTTTCTGAGTGATGTCTTTGGCACCGGCTTGGGCAAACTGAGGATTCCCACCGCCCCCACCACCAGCCATCTGAGCCATTTCTTTGGTGAGATTTCCCGCGTGGATGTCTTTTTCGTTCGTTTTAATGACAATCATTAATTTATCCGTCACATTGAGCGCCGCTACGGTGCCTTGCACACGACTGAAGAGTTCATCCACCAAGGATTTAAACGCATTCGCATCCAGTCCTTCACTGGCAAAGACTAAACGTTTGCCCGAAGCATCTTGTAAATAGCCATCTAAATCACTCACAGCGGCTTCCGCCCGCTTGGTTTTGAGGTTTTTTTCAAAGTTTTTGAGATCACGTTGTAAATGTTCGGTATGGGCTCTGAGATTAATTACGTCTTGATAGGACTGTTCAAGCTTCGGACGTTTCGGCCACGCGGGGGTAAGCCCGTATTCCAGACCTTCGTTTTTAAGGGATAAAGCTTTATCTTCCAATGTTTTTAAAGCGTCTAA
>CBFHYA010000002.1:34466-72676 GCA_965659955.1 Candidatus Izemoplasmataceae bacterium | reverse complement strand
AAATTAGGAAGGAATATTAATTTGATTTCTTTCATTATTTTCTCCTTATATTTTGATTTTCTACATTCTAACAATCTAACATTAAAGTTGAATGAAAGAAAATAAAAAAAATCCAGCATTTTCATTGATACATTAAAGGTAAGAATAGAAACTATTTTAATAAAAAAGCCATCATAGAGAGTGTAAAAAAAACACAAGATTGTGAAGCTAATCTTGTGTTAAAGAAAGTCATTTTCTAACTATTGATACTTAGGACGGGGCCCCTGAAATAGTATCATACGGCCAGTCTAGGATTCCCCCGAGGTTATAAATGTTCTCATAGCCCTGCTCAAGCATAATTTCAATGGCCTCAGCGCTTCGCCGGCCAGACCGGCAATAGACAATAAAAGTCGTGGCTTTATCGGGGTAAGCTGTTTCTAATGATCCTTCGATGATGGAAAGCGGAAGTAACTCACTTCCTTCAATCCGTTCGGTGACAAATTCGTTATATTCTCTGACGTCTAAAAGTACGATTTCTGGATTATCATCCATCAGTTCTATCGCCTTATCAGCGTCAATGTTTTCAACACTATTTGATTGACATGCTCCTAAAACTGAAACCATTAAACCCATTAACATTACCATCTTCCATTTACGCAATATATTAACCTCCATTCACGAAAATAATTTTATCATATCCCTAAAGGGTACTCAATTTTTTACCGAAAAGGATTTGGGAATAACAGAAAGGATTAATAGTAGTGGCAATGCGAAAATGAAAATTTGTGTCAAAACTAATTCTATGGATGAACCAGCTGCCTGTATGAACACGACGTTTCTAAGCATGAACCATCTTAGTAGACTTTCTAGTAACATCAAAATCATAAGAATTGGAATCATAGATTTATATCGGATAATGATGCCGATAAATAGTAGGGTTAGCACTAACTGAGTTATGCCCCAAACATTCATTAAGCGAATGATGATATCAGTAATACCCAGATTACTTAATAATGCCAACGCAAATGAACCTTGTTCAGCGGTAAAAGCATCCAAGCTTGATATGTTTAGATAAGAAATACTCCGAAATGCATACACCAAGGTCAAAATGATAAACCCGATTAACGCAACGTTTAATCCTGGGAATGTGTTGGTAAGCGTGCGGGGGAATAGACGAGTTAAAATGGTTTTCAAATCATAGGCTCCAATCTAATCAAGTTTATGTGACTGAGTGAATTTTATCTTAAATCGCCTAGATTTCAACCTTTAAAGGGTAATTTAAGCGAACTTATACAGATTGCCTTTAGGTGTCTCATCGTTGGTTGATATTTAATGCTAAGGAAGGAATCAACTGAATCATTAATTTTTTAATTGTCGCAGTACCTTAATGCATTCATGTGTGATTTCTTCGGGGGTTTCCTGTAATCCACTCTCAACCCATTCACGCGTAATGTGAGTGATTCCTCCGATCACAAAAAGACGTTTGTATTTAGAAACTGTACTGGCATTAGGCATATACTTATTGATTAATGTTTGACTTTGGTGAATGACTTCTTTAAAGAATTGTTCAATGATTTCATGGTTAAAGGCCGTTCGTAATTTTGGATTCTCATAAATCAATCTATTTCGGGTATACAAAATGGATAAGAAGTTTGGAGAGGGATGTTGTTGAATTTCTGTCTTAAAATCTTCAATAATTTTTGAAATAAAATGTTTGGTAATCGCTTCTTTATTTTTGAAATAGCGATACAAAGTCATTCGAGACACTTGGGCTTCATGCGCGATATCAGACATCGTAATTTCATGGTAGTTTTGCGTAGATAATAATCGAAAAAAACTTTCGATAATGAAATGGATGGATTCATTGATTTGCTTGACTCTCATTGTTACACCTTTTTCATTTTTGTATAAGTTGAACCAATTAAAGCCCTTTGACTTGTCTAGGCCAACCAAATTATTTTACAATGCACGTATGCATGTTACAAGTGTAACATATTTGGGAGATGATTATGTTTAAGTTAGCGAAAGCAAGCATCGAAAAATTCAAGATTACATTATTCGTATCAGTCATTATCATGGGTTTAGGTATTTATGCGTTTATCCTAATTCCCAAACAAGACATGCCGGACATTGTGCCGCCAGTTTCTTCGATTCAAATCATGGCTCCTGGCTATGCCATTGATGAAGTGGTTGAATACGTGACCCAACCCGTTGAGGATGCCATTTTAACGGTCGATGGTGTTGATTATGTGGATTCTATTTCACTCGATAATGTCGCCATTTTCACGGTAGTATTAGAAATTGATGAAGTAGATACCCAATCCATATTTGATACGGTGATCAGTGAAATTAATGCGCTGTCTTTGCCGTCTGATGTTTTAGACCCCACCATTAATAACATCATTATGAGCCCGCACGCCGTCTTTGGAATATCAGCCGATGCAAGTTCACTTGAAGCCTTAACGCAATATGCGGAAGACTTTTCAAGAGAACTCTCTGAAATCGACAATGTATCAACCATTAACATGGTTGGAAATAGTGATCTGCAAGTCTATGTCAACGTGAATTTTAGTTTACTCAATGCGGCGGGAATAACCATGAATGATTTAATAACGATCATTCAATACGGTGGTCTTGAAATTCCATTAGGCTCTTTGATTACTCAAGAAGGGACTCGTGGGATTACCATTCCTGCCAACTACACCTCCATTGAAGCGGTCCAAAATATTGTGATTGGGGTGCAAAATGGGGCCCCACTGACTGTAGGAGATGTCGCTCAGGTGACATTACAGGAAAACCCCAGTAATCCGTTATACCGTGAAAATGGATCACAAACAATATTTCTCGAGCTTTTTTTTGATGCGGGGATTGATTTTACGGTTCTAGGCAGTGAATTAATCGCAGTTCAAGATGCTTTCGAAACGACGCATGATAATCTAACGATTGAGCGGATGACGTTCCAACCCGATGCCGTGAGTGATTCATTGAATCAAGTGTATTCGAGTTTAATCATTGGGATTATCCTCGTGGTGGCGATTGTTTTTATTGGACTCGGACTGCGCAATGCGATTGGGGTGGCCATTACGTTCCCCTTAATTATTCTCGCGACGATTGCTTCTGTTTTTTTCCTCGATCAAGAATTACAAAAAGTGACAATTGCTGCACTCATCATTACGATTGGGATTATTGTCGATAATGCGATTGTCATCAGTGAATCCATTCAGTACCATTTGGATCAAGGCAAAGCAAAAATGGATGCGGCTTTATTATCGGTCAAAGAGAATAGCATTCCTGTCTTATCCTCATCCCTAACTACCATTGCAGCGTTTATCCCATTTATGGTCATCAGCGGGGCCACCGGTAAAATGATTCGTGCCTTGCCAATTACCGTAGCCATTGCCATTGGCATCAGTTATTTCGTCGCAATGCTCTTAGTTCCTGTGTTTGGGGCATATTTTTTCAAACCCAAAAAGAAAAAGCAGATACAAACATCCAAAACCGCCACTTTCTTTTATCAAAAAGTATTACGCCCGATTATTAAACGACCTATCTTAGTCATAACATCATCATTTTTGGTTTTACTCTTGAGTTTAGGATTTATGGTGACTCAGTCTCCCTTAGAACTTTTCCCAGTCGAGGATGATAATATAATTTACATCGATTATCAATATGCAGACATCAATGACCAAGCCGGTGCCTATATGTATGTGCAAACTATTTTGGAAGAGTTAGAATCTTTTGATGAAATCTACTACACTGCCTACAGTGTAGGGGGTGATCTTCCCTCCTTCGGAGCGCGTACTCAAATCAATTCAGTGCCGGGAGAAGGGCGTATATTTACTCGGCTTGATGTCCCATATTCCGATATAGAATCATATGTTGAAGCTTTTAAAGAAGCTTTGAATCAGAATGATACGATTACCAATCAAGGAACGTATTTGGTGAAACAACTCACCATGAATTTTGGTGGAGATGCGGATATATCTTTGGCGTTATCTTCGTATGATTATGACCGTCTGGTCGCTGAATCTGAACGGGTTCGTGATGCGCTCGGCGAGATTGATAGTGTGAGTCGTATCAATGTTCAAGAACAATCCATCCAAGAAAATACCCAAGTGAATATTGACCGCTTAAGCTTAGCGGGTGTTGGCCTTTCGATGATTGAAGTTCAACAACAAGTCGCCAGTAATTTAAACGGTGACAGTGTGGCGGTCTATGAACATAATGGAGATCTCATTCAATTAAACATCTTTTCGACGACTCCGAGCGTTGATGCGTTCGAGTCCATGCTGATTAAATCATCATCCACAGGTCAGTTTATTCCACTGAATGCCATCGCAACCTTTGAAGTTAAAGAAGGTGTGCAAATGCTCAAACGCTACAACGGTGATTATCAAATCTTAGTGGATGTTTACTTAGCTGATGATGTAAATGCAATCACCGAAACCGACGTCGTAGTCAATGAAGTCGAAGCCTTACTTGAAGATGATGTCGCACTGAGTTTAGGGGGTCAAGCTGAACTTAGAAATGACACTTTTACAACCCTCGGAATCGCCTCCATTGCCGCTTTGATTGTGGTTTACTTTATTCTTTTCGTTCAGTTCAGCTCCTTCAAGCTCCCCTTCATCATATTAATTACGGTTCCCTTATCACTCATTGGTTCTGGCTTGCTTGTAGGCATCACACAAACCCCTATATCATTTACGATGATTTTTGGGATCACTAGTTTAATTGGGATTGTGGTCAATATGGGGATCTTATTGATAGATTATATCGAACGAGCGCGTCGAGAAGGTGCTGAAGTCTTAGATGCATGCCTCATGGCGGTCGAGCGAAGATTGAGACCGATTTTGTTATCTACAATTACAACCATCATGGGTCTCATTCCACTTGCTTTATTTGGCGGAGCATTCTTTACTCCAATGGCCGTTTCATTAATTGGTGGCTTGGTGGCCTCAACGATACTCACGGTCTTTGTAGTCCCAAGTGCCTATTATTGGATTGAACGTCGGAAATGATGCGTTTAAGGAATGCTGAACCCCATTAAAGAAACATTAAACCTAAAACCGGCCACTCTTTCAAAGAGTGGCCGGTTTATAAAATTTGAGTCTCAGAGAATTAAAAAAGCATTTATAAGTTTTTGAGGATCGCGTTATCTTCGTCTGTGAGCATAAAATCAAAGATGTTAAAATTTTCCTTTTGATGCTTAGGGTTATGGGATTTAGGAATCACCACCATGCCTTCATGGACTTGATAGTTTAAGATGACTTGGCTCCACGTTTTATTATATCTGCGACCAATCTCGTGGAGTAATTCTTTAGTGGGCGGGTCAACTTTAGTGAGTGATTGATAGGCTTCTGGAATAATGTCATGCGACTGACAGTAATCGATAATGGCTTGATTGTGATGGTCAGGATACGATAAAAATTGATTGAGTACGGGTTTAATTCGTGCATGTTTCATTAAATATTCAAGTTGGCTCACATTAAAGTTTGAGACACCAATCGACCGAATGTGGCCTTTTTCGACATAGCTTTCTAAAACACGCCAAACTCTCAAATTCTCTTCATGGGTTTGTAAGGGGAAGTGAATTAAATAAAGATCGATGTAATCAAGATTTAAGGCATCAAGAGATGACTGAACTGAAGCGTGGACTTTTTCATCGGTTCCTGAAAATTCAATTTTTTCAGGAATCTTTGAGGTAATAAAAAATTCAGACCGAGGAATTTGTGATTCCCTCACCGCTTTTCCAATCACGGATTCATTGCGGTAATAAATCGCGGTATCGATGAGCCGGTAACCTAAATCAATCGCGGACTTAAGCTCGGTTGTATCGTGATTAATCGGGGCGGAAAATACATGATTTTCTTTGCCGAATGTATTGGTGCCTGTGCCCAAAACCGGAATGGTATACCCGTTATTCATTGTGAGTAATTTCATTCTTTCACATCCTTTTATTGATAAGTTATAAATAGTTAACATTTATGAGCCTTCGCATACTCAATAAGCTTGAAGATTGATTGTCAGACACTCTTTTCTTCACGTATCCACCATGTTGATTTTTATAAACCATCTAAATGTAAGAGGGAAGTCTATGAAATGGATACTTTTATAAAACCCAATGACATGGAATGTCTCCATGTCTTTTTTAAATCCGTATTTCTATGTGTCTCTAAACCATTTTTAGGGTTTAAAAAAGTTCAGATTGAATCACCACTTCGGTCCGATGACGTATAATGGCATTAGAGAATATCTTATTAGTTAAAATCAATAGATAAAGCTTACGATGTAATAATTATTCAAAAACATTCATAAAGAGGGAATATGAAGCGAAAAAGATTATGGCATATCATTCGAACCACCAAAGTCATCGAAGAGCTTTCAGCTTTATTCGTAATGATGCTTATGGTCGCTTTGGTTTTAGTGTGGGTTGAACCCGGCATCACTCGGTATGGAGATGCGATCTGGTATACCTTTGCGGTGGTGACCACCATTGGCTTTGGAGATATCGTTGTGGTCACGTTTATCGGCCGATTATTAAGCGTTATTCTAGGGTTATCAGGCATTTTAGTGATGGCCATCATAACGAGTATTGTGGTCAACTATTACCAATCAGAGCCTCGAAATGTTAGCAAGTAAATTAAAAGCCCCTTCAAAAGGGGTTTATGCATGTTTAACGATATCAAGCATCATCTCTAAGGCTTTATGCATTTGATTAATGGACGCGAATTCAAATCGGCCGTGGAACTGAAAGCCTCCCGTGCCTAAGTTGGGACATAATAACCCTTCCCACGTGAGTCTCGCTCCATCGGTTCCCCCGCGAATGGGTGAAGAATAAGGAGTGAGCCCCACATTTTCAGCCGCTGCCATCGCTTTTTCAATGATGTCCATGCGAGGTCTGATTTTTTCGGCCATATTGTAATATGTATCACCTAACTCCATTGAGACGGCTTTATATCCATTCCGCTCATTAAGATAGTCAACGTTTTTTATAAAAGTTTCTTTTTGCGATTCAAACTTGGCTTTATCATGGTTGCGAATGATGTAGGTGGCTTCCGCTTTTTCGACGCTTGAATGCATGCCTACTAAATGGTTAAATCCTTCATAGCCTTCAGTATTGGAAGGATCTAAAAATGGTGGGAGTAACCGGTGAAATTCCATGGCTAAATGGCCGGCATTAATCAGTTTATTCTTCGCCGTTCCAGGATGAATGCTTTTGCCGGTGAAGGTGAGTTTCGCCGTGGCCGCATTGAAGTTTTCATATTCAATGCCCCCGACGTGAGAACCATCCATGGTGTAGGCATAATCTGCTTTAAAGTAAGCATAGTTAAAACGGTCAGCCCCCCGGCCGATTTCTTCATCGGGGGTAAAGCATAAGTAAATATCGCCGTGTTTAATCTGGGGGTTTTCTCTCAGGTGCTCAGCCAGCTCCATCATCTCTGCCACTCCGCATTTATCATCCGCCCCAAGCAAAGTATTTCCATCGGTCACGATGATGTCATCGCCGATGACTTTTTTTAAGGCGGGGAATTGATCTGGGTGCATCTGATAGGTCTCATTCAGCGTAATGAGTGAGCCATCATAATTTTCAATGATCCGAGGATTTACAGGCCCACCCGGCGCATCCGGCGATGTATCAACATGAGAGACAAACCCGATGGGGGTAAATCCATCTGCGTTGGCTTGTACCATTGTATACGTATAGCCATTCTCGTCCATAAATGCGTCATAGCCCATGGCTTTGAGTTCTTCGACCAAGATGCGGCTTAAGTTTTTTTGTTTGTCCGTGGAGGGACAAGTAGCAGATGCGGGATCGGATTGTGTGTCTACTTTCACATAGCGTAAGAACCGTTCAATGAGTCTCGTCATCATAATCACCTCTTTTTTAAATTTTGGATTTAAGTTATTGAGTAAATAATACCATTAAGTAGCAGTTTTTCGGTATGATAAAGCCAGAAACATGGAGGGGGTTTTTATGCCATCGATTGATATTCTTATTCCACTTTTTTTCTTACTTTTCTTTGCCGGTTACCGGATCTTTGAAAATCACCGACCGGTTTATTTTTGGTCGATTTACCGGCTACTGATTGTCGTCTTAGTGGTGCATCTCGCTTTAGTTGGGTATATCTGGCAATGGATTCCGTTGTATGTGACGATTGTGTTATTGCTTGTATTATCGTTAAAAACACTTAAAATCAATCAAACCACCGAAGTCTTATCACCCATTCGAAAGCTTCTTTGGGGTTTTTCCATCGGCCTTTCAGTCCTTTCTTTGATTTTAATTTGGATCTTTCCTTTAAGAAATCTCCCTGAACCCACGGGAAGTATGGACGTTGGAACGTTTTCTTGGGTGATTAATACCGACCGCAACGAAGCTTACAGCGAAGAAACCAGTGATTTAAGGCGCTTTAAAGTTCAAGCCTGGTATCCCGCACAAAACGTTGACACTCTAGAAAAAGCGCCTTGGCTCTATGATGGAGCCGCCCCGGTCAGGGGGATGGCCCGTGATTTTGGGTTCCCAGGATTTATTTTTGATCATCTGGCCACTGTGGATGCACATGCGTATTTAGAGGCGGATGCGCTGGAAGATACGTATCCGGTTGTGATTATTTCGCATGGCTGGACGGGTTTTCGTAATCTTCATACGGATCTTGCAGAAGAACTGGCGAGTCATGGCTATATTGTCTTTGGGACGAACCATAGTTATGGATCTGTGGCCACCGTATTTGAAGATAATACCGCCCCTCTTAATAATGATGCTTTACCACCAAGAGAAACCACACCTGATTATTTAAGTTACGCGAATACACTTGTATCGACGTTTTCAGCCGATATCATCAACACCATCGATGACATCGAACGATTGAATGAAGATGAATCATGGGCCTTAGCCGGTCGACTTGATTTATCTAAGATTGCGGTGATTGGTCATTCAACGGGCGGGGGAGCGAGTGTGCTTGCGGCCTTGAATGACGAGAGGATTGATACCGTGATTGGCCTGGATGCCTGGGTGGAACCGATTGCACTAGACCGCTTAGAAGAAGGCCTGGATGTACCGGCCTTGTTGTTACGCTCGGAAGCATGGGAAATATCGTTTAACAATGAGTACTTGTATACCTTAATGAACGCGACGGATCCAAACTTATTGGAGGTGCGTCAAGTGACTGGAACCACGCATTATGATTTTGGCATGGTGTATATGTTTTCAACGCTTTCACCGTTAATTGGCCTGCAAGGCTCACTTGGTATGGAAATGCCAGCGTTGCAAAACGCGCTCGTGTTAGATGCATTAGACGCTCACTTAAGAAGTGGGCCGTCATTAGATTTATCTGGGTACGATGGCTTAACACCTGTAATCGCAGAATAGAATATGTAAAAAGGATGGCTCATGACGAGCCATCCTTTTTTCTTAGACATTTTTAAAGAAAAGTATTTAAAGCAAGACGTTTGTGAGCACGAGATTCAATAAAAACGACCTCTTGAAAACCCAGCGTTTGTAGTTTCTTAGCCGCTTGATGAAAATCAGCGATAAGATCATCAGGGTGGTGCGCATCGGACCCTAAAGATATCAGACGCCCGCCGACATCATAATACCGTTTGATTAACGCATACACGGGTTCACTTACCGCATAAGGTTTGCGGTAGGGGGCGGTATTCACTTCTAAGACCTTATTCTTCTTAATAAGTGTTTTAAAAATGGCATCAAGGATGTGGATAAAATGATCCATGTTTAATCCTTCTATGCCGTGATCTAAATACCGAAACACATAATCAATGTGTGCGAGAATTTGAAAGTCATCAAACACCTGGATGGCTTCTAACACCGTTTTAAAATACAGCGTTAAAGCGTCATCAAGTGAGCGGCCTTCAAATAAAGATCCATCGTAAGGATCTAGCCCCCTGACATAATGAACCGATAAGATCACTAAGTCAAAATCATGCGCACCGACCAAAGCATTCATGCGGTCTAACACATGCGGTTGATACCCCAGTTCAACGCCCATCTGAAGCTTGACGTTGGTATTTTTTTGAACCGCCTTTAAGGCGTTTTCAAACGCGGTAAAGTCAGGGATTTGATCGAAGATTTTAGCGTTCGCTTCATAATCTACATGATCGGTAAACGTCAGATGCGAAAGTCCTTTTTTTTCGGCGCTTGCAATATAGGCTTCAAAGGTAGATTCTTTCGATGCATCCGGAGAATAGATGGTGTGACAATGTTGGTCGCGCATACAGCCCTCCTATTTTTGGCGGTCTTTGAGGCACTGATAGATCGCTTCAAAGGGAATGTTTTTTTCATTGAGTAAGACGCTTAAGTGATACAGTAAATCACTTGTTTCGTTGATTAAATCTTCGGCGCTTTCCCCTTTGGCTGCGATGATGACTTCGGCGCTTTCTTCACCGACTTTTTTTAAAATCTTATCGATGCCTTTACTAAATAAGTAGGTGGTATAGGCCCCATCTTTGGGATTATTTTTGCGGTCTTTGATCGTCGCGTATATTTCATCAAGGACGGAAGAAGTGGCTTTTATGGGTGGGTCAAACGAGCGGTAAAAACAACTTTTATGTAAGGTATGACAGGCCACCCCACGTTGTTCCACCATTAATAATAACGTATCTTCATCGCAATCATAGCGGATCTCATGCACGGTTTGAATGTGTCCCGAGGTTTCGCCTTTTTTCCAAAGGCTTTGCCTAGATCTCGAATAATAAGTCGCCTGACCTGAGTTTAATGTTTCTTCAATCGCCACTTGATTCATGTAGGCAAGCATCAAGACGTCTTTGGTTGAAACATCTTGCACGACCACCGGGATGAGTCCATCCGAATTAAATTGGAGTTTTGAAATATCAAAAGTCATAAGGTTTCCTTTCGTACGGGGATTTGAGCATCGTCTAACGCTTTTTTCACATCGGCAATCGACAGGGTTTGAAAGTGGAAGACGCTGGCGGCTAGTAATCCATCCGCGCCGGCTTTAGCGGCGTCAATGAAATGCTCAAGCGCACCGGCTCCGCCGGATGCGATGACGGGGACATTGACCGCATCCGCAACCATTTTTATAAAAGGTATGTCATACCCATGTTGGATGCCGTCGGTATCCATCGTATTTAATACGAGTTCGCCAGCGCCGAGTTCCACAGCCCGTTTCGCCCACTCTAAAGCATCTAAGCCGGTATTTTTACGGCCCCCATGGGTAAATACTTTGTAAGTTCCATCCACGTTTTTGATATCGATGGAAACAACGATGCACTGTGAACCGAATTTTTCAGCCCCCTCTTTAATTAAGGACTCATTTAAAACCGCGGCGGTATTAATGGATATCTTATCGGCCCCTTGATTGAGTAAAAAGGCCATGTCCGCGACCGATGTAATGCCTCCGCCGACACAAAAAGGAATGTTTAATTCTCTGGCAACGGCTTGGACAAAATCATACCCGATAGGTCTTGTGTCACTCGATGCGGTGATGTCATAAAAGACGAGTTCATCCGCGCCTTCTTGGGCATAACGCTTAGCGAGGGTGGCCGGATCTGCAACATCTTTAATCGCCTGGAAGCGTTGACCTTTCACGACGCGACCGTTGTCTACGTCTAAGCACGGGATAATGCGTCTTGCGAGCATTTTAAAGCCTCCTTGAGCGGTAGTTTTCCTTCATACATGGCTTTACCGATGACTGCCTCTTCGATATTTAAGGCCGTTAACGCTTTTATATCTTCACATGTCGTCACGCCCCCACTGGCGATGATGGGGACATTGGTGATGGTTTTGATGGTTTCATACAGTTTTAAATTGGGTCCTTTGAGCATGCCATCGGTTGCAATGTCTGTGATGAGATAACGCAGGCCATCCAACGGGGATAATGTGGCAATAACGTCTTTGATATGGCGCCCGCTAGAAGCGGTCCACCCGTGACTCATCACCATGTGGTCTTTCACATCTAAGGCCACCACAATCTGACCGGGATATTGAGTCGTAAGCGTCTTTAATGTGTCAAAATCGCTGAGAGCTAAAGATCCCAAAACAATCCTTTCAACCCCCGCATTCAAATAGGCTTGAGCAATCTTGAAAGAACGGATGCCTCCGCCCACTTGCAGGGGGATGGATAGTGTTTCGGCGGCTTTTTGAATGAATTCTAAATGGACGTTTTGGCCGGTGTGCGTGGCTTCTAAATCCACGATATGAACCATTTGAGCGCCCGCGTCTTGAAAAGTTTTCAAGACATTTAATGGGTCTTCATTATAGGTCTTTGACTGGTTAAAATCGCCTTGAATTAAACGGGTGATTTTATGGGCGTAAAGATCCATCGACGGTAAAACGATCATCGACCCACCTCCCATAATTTCTCAAAAGTCGTTCACCGACCTGCGCGCTTTTTTCAGGGTGAAACTGCATGCCAATGACATGATTTTTTCGGACAATGGCGGGAACCTTCACCCCATAATCGGTGGTGGCTAGCCAGACATCTTCCTGAATGGACGCATAAAAACTATGGATAAAATAGACATAATCCCCACTTTGGATGCCTTCCATCACGGCGTGATTGTTTTGAACTGTCAAATCATTCCATCCCATATGAGGCAGTTTTTTAGCCCCTTTGATGGGGAGTATTTTTCCGGGAATAAATCCTAAGCCTGCGTGGACCCCAAATTCATGGCCTTCTTCAAATAAAAGCTGCATCCCAAGGCATATGCCTAAAAGTGGTTTTCCTGCTTTAACGTGGGCTTTGATGGCATCTACGAGCCCGCGTGACGTTAAAGATTCCATCGCAGGTTTAAACGCGCCCACCCCCGGTAAAATCAGAGATTTCGCTTTTTTAATTTCTTCAAGGTCTGAGGTTAAGGTGGTCTTTAATCCCGCGCGTTCAAATCCCATTTTTAAACTGGCGATATTTCCTACATCATAGTCAATGATGGCATGATTCATAAAACACCTTTAGTACTTGGGAGGATGTCTCCTGTTTTTAAGGTGGCCGTATTTAAGCTTCGTCCAAACGCTTTAAAGATGGATTCAACTTGATGATGGGTATTATCACCGTATAGATTTTCGACGTGAAGGGTCATGCGGGCCGCCACGGAAAGGGCAGTAAAAAACTCTTTCACATTTTCTAAGGCAAATGCCCCGATAGAATCGCGCCCAAAGTTTGCATTGAAGACTAAAAATGGTCGGTTGGATAAATCAACGACCACACGGGATAAACTCTCATCCATCGGCACATAACTCACACCATACCGGGAAAGACCTTTTTTATCTTCCGTCCACTGGGCAATAAGTTCACCGATGACAATACCCGTATCTTCCACTGTATGATGATCATCCACGTTTAAATCGCCGGTGGCTTTAACCGTGAGGCCAAGTTTTGCGTGAAACGCCAAAAGATGAAGCATATGATCAAAAAATCCAAGCCCTGTTTCAATGGCAATGGGTGCATTTTTTTCCGTTGATAACTCAGCGGTAATGGTGGTTTCTTTCGTGCTTCTTGATTGTTTATAAATCATCATTTATCTCCTTGAGGGCTTTTTTAAAAGCGTTAATATCAGATTCAGATCCAATGGATATCCGGACGTAATTTTCATTCAGTGTAAACGGCCTTATCAAAATCCCTTTTTCTCTGATTAATGCGGTGAATCCGTCAAACGGTTCTCTCATGAAGACAAAGTTCGCGGCGCTTTCGAAGACGTGATACCCATAACGTTCAAGTTCTTTTTTCAGGGAATCTCGCCGTTTGATCACACGTGTCACATAATCACTTACTTTGGCTTGTTGATGAATGACTTTTTGGCCAATCGTTTGACTGAGGGCATTGACGTTATATGGCGTTTTGGTGAGTTTGAGTTGCTCGATGAGCGCTTTAGAACCAACGGCATATCCTAAGCGGATTGAGGCGAGCCCATACGCTTTGGAAAAGGTCCGTGTAACGAGTAAATTTGGATAAGACTCGACTTCATGAATAAAGGTGGGTTGTTCTTGCGCAAATTCAATGTACGCTTCATCAAGGACAACCAGTCCAGGGGCTTTTTCCAAGATGGTCCGGATGACATCCGGATCAATCAATCCGCCGGTCGGATTATTCGGAGAGCAGAGGATGATCAGTTTCGGCTTTGTTTTTTCAAGAGCGCTTAAAAATGCGTCTAAAGGAAAACTAAAGTCATCACTCAGTGGGACGCTCACATAGTCACATTCATGAATGGTCGCATAAAACTTATACATCACGAATGTTGGATCAACCGTCAAGATGGTTTCGCCTTTCCCAATAACACTTTTGATGACCCATTCCAATATTTCTGAAGACCCATTTCCCGTTAAAAGTTGCGAGGGGTCTACGTGATGCACCTTGGCAATGGCTTCTTTTAAAGCGTCCGCATGATTTTCCGGGTAACGTTCAAAGGGTAAGTCTAGGGTAATCCCTTCAGGTAATAGATAGTTTTCACCTTCATTGGAATCGAGCTTAATGCCTTTGTTTCTTTTTAAAGTC
Source organism: Candidatus Izemoplasmataceae bacterium (assembly GCA_965659955.1). GTDB lineage: Bacteria > Bacillota_I > Bacilli_A > Izemoplasmatales > Izemoplasmataceae > JAGYII01. Next base: position 58,232 of record CBFHYA010000002.1, on the reverse strand, counting down.
GCATACGGTTTTAAATGCGATAAACTTTCCTTTAAAACGTTCATACATGTTCCTTTCGGATGCGCATGCTGTATGCGTGTGCGTCCAGTTGTTCTTGATCGGCCAAACGGATGACATCTTCATACACATCATTAAATGCTTTTTGGGTATAGGTGACAATCGAGGTTCGTTTCAAAAAATCAAAGGTTGATAGCCCAGAAGCAAACCGCGCTGTGCCAGATGTGGGAAGCGTATGGTTGGGTCCGGCGATGTAATCGCCGATGGCTTCTGGGGTATAAGGACCCACAAAAATCGACCCGGCATTTTGGATGAATGGCAAATGTGCTTCTGGATTTTTCGTACAGATTTCTAAGTGTTCTGGGGCAATCTCATTGATGACGTCATACATGGATTTAGAAGTAAGAAGAAGGGCTTTCCCGTAGTCTTTTAAAGACTTCCGAATGATTGATTCCCGCACCCTTTGAGGGACTTCTAAACTCAAGGCTTGATCAATGGCATCTAAGACGCTTTCATCATCACTGACGACGATGGATTGAGCTGAAGGGTCGTGCTCTGCTTGAGCCATTAAATCGGCCGCAATCCATCTAGGGTCAACTGAATCATCAGCAATGATAAGCACTTCCGATGGTCCCGCAAAATGATCGATGCCAACGATGGATGAAAGCTGTTGTTTGGCGGTGGCGACATAAATGTTTCCAGGTCCGACAATTTTATCGACGGAAGGAATGCTTTTTGTGCCAAAGGCAAGGGCCGCGATCGCTTGGGCACCACCCACTTGATAGACATCTTTAACCCCACATAAATAAGCCGCTCCCAAAACCGAGGGGTCAATGCCTTCTGGATGCGGTGGAGTGACCATGGCGATGTGATTGACCCCTGCCACTTTGGCGGGAATCGCATTCATCAAGACGCTAGATGGGTACCGCGCGGTTCCTCCTGGGATATAAATCCCCACGCGCTCAATCGGTGTGATTCTCTGACTTCTTTGAATGTCGTTATAGGCTTCTTCAAGTGGCATATAGGATTGTTTTCTATGATAACTTTCTATCGATACTTTCGCATTTTTTAAGGCGTTTTTTAATGCGTCATCCAAGGAATCATAGGACGCTTTCAAGAGAGTTTCAGGCACTTTAAAGGTGTCGATAGAAACCCCATCGAGTTTTAATGTCCAGTCTTTAACGGCCTCATCCCCACGTTCTGCGACGGAGGCAATGATTTCTTGCACGGTTTTTAAAATAGGGTCGTGTAAGGAAAACCGACTGGCCTTACGGTTTTTTAAAAAAGCATTGATGGTTGTTTCATTCAGTCGTTTTAACATCCTAATCCCTTTCGGTCTTTTTTAATAAGGCTTGGATTTTATTGAACCTTAAACGATGTTTCGCAGGATTGGCGATTAACATGGCGTGCGAGTCCATGATGGGTTCCAAGATTTCGAGTTGATTGGCTTTTAAGGTGCTTCCCGTTTCCACGATATCCACAATCACATCAGAAAGGCCCACCACCGGCGCAAGTTCCACAGATCCATGGAGATAAATCAGTTGAATCTTTTGCCCTTTTTGTTTGAAATAATCTTCGGCGAGTCGGGGATATTTGGTCGCCACTTTCAGTGGAGTTTGCGAGGCATCCTCTTGATGTTTGTGACCCGCCACCACGAGTTTACACTGGCCAAAGGGTAATGCTTTAATCCGGTAGACATTGGGTTCGAACTCATTTAACGTATCCAGTCCGGTAATGCCAACGTCCGCAATACCTTCTTCCACGTAGGTAAGTACATCACTGGGTTTGACCCATAAGATTTTATACTCATCATTTTCAAACGTTAACTTACGATCATCAAACGGATAAGGCATCTCAGGGAATAAATACTCCCATGATGTTTGACCGAGCCTTCCTTTAGGGAATGCGAGCGTCAGTTTCATTTCATCACCGCCACGAGATCATCTAAAGTCATTGAAAAACCAATCGCTTCTCCGTCTAAACTGGCCACTTGATAGCGACCACCCCTCACTAAGGGGGCTGGGAGTTTTTCGCTGATCGCATGGAAGATCAGCCCGCTGTAATACGTCCAATCACTTATCAGCGTAAAATCCACTACGACCGGTACTTTTTGCTTGGCCAAAAACGGTTCGATGGCCTGCATCACCGGGTCAAAGCGTTCCTTAAAGTTAAACGCATCAAGGGTTTTTTTAAGCGTTTGAAAATCCATAGCACTCTCAAACAACGTCTGGATGAATTGTTGAATAAAATCGTCTGTTTTATGTGTGTCCATCCATTCTTGAATGGCATCTAAGGATTTATTGTTAAACCAGGTTTTAAATGCATTCATATCTTCAGTAGGTACGTCTAATAACTTCATGATGATGCCAAATACATCTTTGTGAGAACACTCGATGACAAGCTCAAGGTCAAAGGCTTCAATCACATCCGAAAGAGTCTTTTGCATGACAGATTCACCGGTACCTTCCGGTGCATTGAAAAACTCATATCCAAATTCTTTAGTCGCCTTGAGCCACGTATCAGTACGTTCAAAGGTGGACGCGTAATAACACACTTTTAAAGGGCCATCGGATGCTTTCCACTGAAGCTTATCCATCACTGAGGTGGTGAGATCGGGTCTTAATACGAGTAACCGCCCTTGTGGATTCGTAAGTTTTATCCAATTTTCTGGGGCATGATCGGGCTGATCACGCCGAAAATCATCATAATCAATAAACATGGGCGGATCGATCAAAGTAAATCCTTGATCATCCCCGATTTGCAGGAGTATTTTAAACGCTTTGGATTGAGCCGCTTGTTGTTTGAGCCAGGGAGTCATAATGTCACACCTTTCAAAAATTAAAAAAAGCCAGGGTCTTAGGACCTCTGGCTAATAAAAACAAACCATTTGCGAGATACAAGACCACCTACCATATTGATAAAGGCTTGCATCTATTTAGATACAAACCGATTTAGGTATGGTGGTGGTGCAAGCAAGCAAGTAAATTCATCTTTAATACCTCAATTTTTCGTAGTATAGCACCGCTTTTTAAAACGCGCAAGAAAGATGACGAAAAAAATCATTCGTATGACAAAGTGTTTTGCCAAAGTGCATGCCTTATCTATGGTTTAATAAACGTAAATAAAAGAAAAAGTTTCCATGATTAAAGCGTGGATTAAAGCATCAAGGTTAACCGCTCAAACATTTATTTTCCCCAGTTTACTTTTGGGTCAGATATTACACCAAAATCTGACCGGTCAGTTTCAACGGTAAATATGGAATGAGTCAAAGTTCTCTTGAGTGACAAATGTATTTTTTAGCACCCGGTCAATACGGCCGGATGCTTTTTCATTAAGCCAGGTAAAAAAGGTTTCACAATCTTTGGGTCCACCTTGAATAACACCTGAGACAGACCCATCCATTTCATTTTGAACATAGCCAGTAAGACCGATTTTTCGGGCCTTTCTTTGAATGGAAAAACGCATGCCAACGCCTTGCACGCGCCCAGTTAATTGAAACTTTATGGTGCGTATACTATCTTTCATCAAAAAAACCTTAAAAATGTGTCATATAAGTCTTTTAAAACCGCTTCTTTACTGTTAATATGATAGCGTATTAAACCTAGATTATAAAATGATAGGAGTGATTGATATGGCAAATGCCATCATTGTATTTGGATCCACCATGGGAAATACCGAAACGGTAGCCGATCTAATTGCGGAAAACTTAAACCATGAAGTAAAAGTCGTAAATGTCACAGAAGTCGAGCTTACAGATATTAAAGAAGCGGATTTAGTCCTCTTTGGCTCAAGCACTTGGGGTGACGGTGAACTTCAAGAAGATTTCGAAGATTTCATCGATGAAATCACCTCAGAACTCGTGGGTGAAAAAGACGTGGCTGTCTTTGGCTGTGGGGATGAAATGAGCTATCCCGATGAATTTTGTGCCGCTACTGACATCATCCGGGAAAAATGCGAAGCGGCAGGCGCCAGCATTATGGCAGAAAATTTACGTGTCGACGGTGAACCAGAAGACAGTGAAGACGAAATCACCGCTTGGGCTGAAGCTCTATAAATTAGGTGTTTCAAGCCAATTGTGTTATACTCACATTGATGTGATGAAACATTTACATCACCATTTCAAACAGACAAACCAAACGCTGTATGAATACAGCGTTTTTTATTGCCTTAACAAGGAGAACTATGAATTTCAATGAATTAAAGTTACACCCGCTCATTTTAAGAGCGATTGCCGAAGATGGGTATGAAACTCCCACCCCCATTCAAGCCAAAGCCATTCCTGCATTACTTGAAGGAAACGATCTATTAGGCAGTGCGCAGACCGGGACAGGAAAAACCGCCGCCTTTGCCCTTCCGATGATTAATACACTTGCAAAAATGCCGAATAAAGGCCGCGGAAAAGTCATCTCTGGGCTGGTCTTAGCCCCCACAAGAGAACTTGCCCTGCAAATCAAAGAGAATTTTGATCGTTATGACCGTAAAACGCACGTCAAAGCCATCGCCATTTACGGTGGGACCTCTAAACACAACCAAATCGTGAAAATCAAACGCGGAGTGGATGTCTTAATTGCCACACCGGGTCGTTTACTTGACCTCATGAATATGCGTGTGGTGAAGCTCGACCATGTTCAAATGGCCGTTTTAGATGAAGCGGATCAAATGCTGGATATGGGCTTTATCGATGATGTGAAAAAAATTATGAGTGCGCTCCCGAAAGATCGCCAAACCATGCTTTTTTCTGCGACGATCCCCAAAGCGATTGCGCAACTGGCAAATTCGTTACTTAAAAATCCCGTACGCATCGAAGTGGCTCCACAAAATCAACCGTTAGACACCATCAAACAAGAAGTCTACATGGTCAAACGCGAAGATAAAAAAGCCTTACTCACCGATCTTTTAAAACCGGATACATTCAGTTCAGCCCTGATTTTCGCCCGCACTAAACGCGGGGCCGATCATTTAGCTCAATATTTATCCAAAAAAGGGTATCAGTCCGGTGCGTATCACGGGGATAAATCCCAACGTGAACGCGAACGTGTCTTAGGCGCTTTTAAAGCGAAGCGTATGAATGTACTCATCGCGACGGATGTCGCCGCTCGGGGCATCGATATTGACGCACTCAGTCACGTCATTAACTTTGATATGCCAGAAACTAAAGAAACCTACATGCACCGGATCGGCCGGACGGCAAGAGCTGGCGCACTTGGCCAAGCATTATCCCTGTGTAGTCCAGAAGAACGCCATTTATTAAGTGCGATTCAACAACACATTGGTTTTAAATTGCCCCTCAATTTAGAGCATGCCTATCTCATTCCTGCCAACCGGAACCGCCCTGAAAAACCCGCCTTTACTTCACGGAGTAAAAAAGGGTACCAAGCATCCAGTAAAAACAAAAAGAAAAAACCGTATCATCAATCATTCAAACAACAAGCCCATAAATACGCATAAAAAAAGACCGACATTTTAAATGTCGGTCTTTATTTTTTAAGCATGAATGTCAGGCATGGATTTGAGTAAAAATAATCCAAGCGATGCGATGACAATCTGCAAGACATTCCCAGGGACACTGCCTAGGGCAGGAATTAAGCCAACCCCTAAGAATAATCCTTCAAAAAGCCAGTACCCACCGATAATGACGGCACCCCCTGCAAGGAGTGCAAGGACGTTGCGCGCCATGGACGCGCCTTGGCCTTTAGGACTTAAGGCCACGCTTCCCATGACAAATCCCGCAATCAAGCGAACCACTAAAGTGCCCGGCGCCCAGATGGCCCAAATGGATAATACATCGAATAAAGCCATCCCGATGCCCCCCGCTAAAGCGCCATAGGTCTTCCCGTATTTCACGGCGATCACAAACATCACAAGGGTGCCTAAATGAACCAGGCCGCCTTGTCCCATTAAAATAGGCACATAAATATTAATATAAGTAGCGACAAACACCGCCGCGATAAAGATGGACGTTAACGTTAACTCTTTAACCCGAGAGGGTTTTATGGTTTGCTGCATCTCATACCTCCATACATCAAAACTAACGATATTGTATCACTCGTTGGCAGTTCGCAAAGCAAACTTGCTTTAAAAAATGAAATTCTTTTTGAGGTGTGCCATACTTAAAGCAACTAAGGACCAAGAAGAGGGCGTATGATTCGGTTTGGAATATTAGGGGCAGGACGCATCGCACATTCATTTGCGAAAGCCATGGATTTCACATCCGGCAAAATCGTAGGTGTGGCCTCGCGGGATTTATCTCGGGCTCAGGACTTTCAAGGTGAATACGGAATCGAGAAGGCGTACGGCTCGTATCAAGCGATGTTTGAAGATCCAACGATTGACGTTATTTATGTGGCCACTCCGCATGGACTTCATTACACCCAAATGCTTGAGGCACTTGATTATCATAAGGCCTTACTCACAGAAAAAGCCTTTACACTGAATGCAAAAGAAGCGAAGGATGTCTTTGAAAAAACAAAGGCGAAAAACCTGTTTGTCATGGAAGCAATGTGGACCCGGTTTTTACCCATCACACAGGCGCTTTTAAACCGAGTTGAGTCAGGCATTATCGGGACGGTCAAGCAAGTCAATGCGACGTTTTCATTTGAAGGCAATCTGGATGAAAAAGGGCGCTTAATGAATCCTTTATTAGGGGGCGGTGCTTTACTGGATGTGGGAATATATCCGCTCACGTATGCGGACCTTTTCGGGACGCTTGAGGGAAACATAGATGCCGCATATCAGCGTGCATCAACCGGCATTGATCTTTGGAATAAAATAGAGATAAAAGCCCAGGGTTTTCAGGCGACTTTGGAGTCAGGATTCTTAGAAGATAAACCCCGCCACGCCACCATCATAGGCTCTAAAGGACGCATTGAAGTGCCTTCATTTTGGGCCGCCGAAGAAGCATTTATTTATGATTTAGAAGGCGGTTTAACCGAACATCTATCCATCCCGCACACGGTCAATGGATTTGAATACGAGATTCAAGCGGTGATTGATGATTTAGAAGCGTCCCGAAAAGAAAACAAAGTCATGCCGCCTGCTAAAACCCTCAAAATGTTAAATGTGATGGATGATTTAAGAGCCCAGTGGAACGTGGTCTATCCCGGTGAAAAATTAACGTCTTAACCCCCATAAAAATCTCATGCCTATTTATACTATAGATGAGGTGACATCATGGAAGAAAAAAACGCAAAGATATATTTAGTTACTGTCATTATTCTAGCCATCGCGATTCTTTCTGCGGTATGGTTCGGCACCCCAGAAGAATCGGATACGCTTAATATCACATTAAGTTCCGGTGAAACCCGAGGGACTGTGCAATTAGATAATGTTCAAGACTCCTATCAATACAGTTTAGATAACGGTCTCACCTGGGTGAATATTACCCAAGATGGCTCCATAGAAATATCGGCCGAAGCCGGGGACACATTACTCATCCGGGATATCGATATCACAGGGATTGCCCAGTCTTACGTAATTCCTGAAGATTTAGTAAGTGGTGACTGATTAACGCTTCGTTTGAAGCGTTTTTTATAACGGTTTAAAGGATCAACGATGGTTCAAGTGGTATGGTTTAAAAAAGATTTAAGGACGTTTGATCACGCGCCGCTTCATGCGGCGTCTTTGGCTGGTCCTGTGCTGGCACTTTATGTGATCGAACCTTCCATCTGGACGGCGGGCGATCTATCAATAAGGCATTATCAATTTGTCAAAGAGAGTTTAATGGATTTAGATACGCGGTTAAAAAAACTTGGATCACGTATCCATGTCGCTTTAGGCGAGATGGAAGAAGTGTTAGATTCAATCTATGAAACGTGTGGTGATTTCATCATGCATTCGCACATGGAACACGGGCTCACCCATACTTACCAAAGAGACTTAGCGGTTAAGGCATGGATGCAAGCGAAAGGACTTCAGTGGACGGAATATCAAGGGGATGCTGTTTTAAGAGGAAAATATGTCGGTCACCGTCCCACCTACATGAAAAGTTATCTCAAACCTTCCATCATCCCTGTCCCTAAAACCATCAAAGACGTCCATCCCATCCCGGCCCAGCTCGGAGGGATTGAGCTTTTTGAATCATTTACCCCACCGGGCGTACCGGCTGAAAGCCCGGTCAATGGCGGGGAAAGTGAAGCCATCCGGCATGCGAATGCTTTTTTTCAGGAACGCTTTAAAAAATATCAAATTTCGATTTCTAAACCGTCTGAATCCATCCACACGTCCAGCTATTTATCAGCCTATCTCACGTGGGGAAATATCTCCATTCGTAGCCTCCACAAAGCGACCGAAAATCATATAATAAAACTGAGTGAAGAGAAAAAAACATTTTATAAAAAACAACTAAGAGCCTTTCACTCCCGCGTTTTTTGGCGGAGTCATTTTGTGGAAAAAGTGGAAATAAAGCCTTGGATTCACCAGGTGTCTAAAGATCCACGGTATGAGGGTATAAGAAAGACGAACCCTGACGCTTTTGAAACATTTAAAAGCGGTAAAACAGGTTTTCCCTTCGTGGATGCCTGTATCCGGTTTTTAAACCGGACCAGCTGGCTCAATTTTCGTCAGCGCGCCATGTTGACCTCATTTGCTTGTAACACGTTACTATTGGACTGGAAAGATGTGGGCCATTTTTTAGCTCAACAGTGGATTGATTATGAACCGGGAATTCACTGGTCGCAAATCCAAATGCAAGCAGGCCTAATTCCGCCTCGCCATATCCCCATTTATGATGTGATTAAACAGTCTAAAGAGACCGATCCTAAAGGAGATTTCATCCGGCAAAATGTCTTAGAACTTGCACATGTATCAGCCGAAGAAATCCATGAGCCATGGAAACTAAACTCCAATCCCTATTACGAGCCCATGATAGATTACGAATCCACGCTTCAATCATCGAAAGAAACCCTCTATTCGATCAAAAAAGAACCGGAAAGGAAACCCAATGTTTAAATCCACCATCAGGTCTGAAGTCATCTCCGTAAAGGCCCATGAGAATAAACTCGATGTCATCTTGACGAAACCCGAAGGCTTCACCTATCAAGCCGGCCAATACGGAGGCTTTAAAATCGTTGACGCCCCCAGTGATAAAATGCGGACGCTATCATTTGCGTCGAGCCCGCATGAACCAAATATCCGGATTGGGACGCAACTCTCAGATCCACCGTCCACCTTCAAAAAGACCCTCTCAACGTTAAAAGAAGGGGCCATCATTGAAATCAAAGGACCCCATGGGGACTTTCTTTGGAAAGACCGGAAACCGCAAGCGGTGATGATTGGCCTTGGTGTGGGGATCACACCGATTCGCTCACTACTCCTCAGCCGGTCTGATTTATCTCAGACAACGCTCATCTACGCAGGGGCTTCTTACAAGCTCTATCTCGAAGAATTCAAATCGCTTGAGTCATCACATGGTTTGACTCTCATTGAAGCCAAGCATCGCGATGATTTATCAGAAGCCATAAAGCAGTTAAAAGACACAGAAGAAACTGAATTTTATGTGAGTGGTTCAATGAATGCCATTGCGGGGACGACCAATGCCATTAAATCATTAGGGGTCAAAGGCAAATTCATCTATTCAGACATTTTTACCGGGTATTAAAAAAGAATGATGACGTTTTAAAGCGCCATCATTCTTTTTTCTATTTTTTGATAGAGTGGTTTCATCCGTTCTTCTTTCACATGATTCAAGTAATCCTTAAGGTCAAACCACTGAATCCCACTGTGTTCGGCATCGTTAAAATCAATCTGGACGGTATCATCGACAAACAACCCATAGGTAACATTTAAATGAAGATGATCGGGCACATAGTGCCCTTTTTTAATGTGATTTTGAACATGAATGACATCTAAGGCCACGGGGGTTTCAGAGATTTTTGCAAAGGAGGGTATGCCCGTTTCTTCGGTGGCTTCTTTCAGCGCTACATGAAGACAATCCGGGTCCCCATCATTATGCCCTCCAAACCATCCCCACGATTGATAGATATTATGAAATCCCATCAACACTTTGGTTTTAGCCATATTCATAATGAACACGGAAGACGTCACATGCGCGGTCAGATTACTCCGGTCGAGGGCATCGGCATTTTTTTCAAAAAATGCGTTCATTAAGGCTTGATCGGTTTTTTCTTGTTCAAGTGTCGCGGTATAGTTTTGAACGACATCGATGTAATTCATAGTTATCACCTTTTTCAAGTGTAGCATTTTTTTATCAAAGAGGTGCGTCTAGTTCGACGGTTTTTGGTAAGAATATTGCGGTGATGAAAGGTACGAGTAAAATGCCTGCGGTCACGAAGTATAAAACAGGCAGTGAGAAAAAAGCCCCAATCGAAACCATGAGTGCGCCCGAAGCGAGCTGACCAATCGCATCAAGCTGGCCAAAGCTTGAAAGTACCGTGGCCTTAATAGACGGGGGTGTATTTTCCACCATTACGTTGATTAAAATCGGTTCACTGGACGCCCGGGCCGCATGAAATAAGACAAAGCCGATTAATGCAAGGAGAGGCGTACTGAAGAATCCAAAACTAAAGATGCCAAACGCCATCAAGAAAAATAGAAGTGTGAGCCATGCATTGACATGGTGGGCTTCAGAAAATACGCGTTTATTAATCGCAATCAAGAGCGCACCGCTCGTCACCATAAACAGTTTTAACCCCGCAATAATCCAAACTGGGGATAACGTGATATTTCTCAGTCCTAAATTATCAAGGACATGCACTTGATATGTCCGGTCGATACCTTCTGAATAAAGGCCTAAAAACAGCATAATGATAAATAGAATTCGAAGCGCATGGTGTTTTTTTATATGAGTAAACCCTTTACCAAGTTGAGAAAAATAATCCCGCCATGTTTGACGGACTTTTTCAAAGGTTTTTTGTTCAGGCATAAAGACGATTAAATAGATGGCAAGCATGCTCATTAAAGTCCCCGCGAGAGCCATCGCATACACTGGATTGATACTGCCGATAAAACCCGATAAAAGGATGCCCCCCACACTGCCGAGTAGACTATATTGTTTCCCAGTGAGTAAGGTATCTTTCACGGTATGATGGGTTTCATCTGAAAGCCACGCATCAAACGCACCACTGATGAAGGTTTCACCAAGTCCCCAAACGATTTGGGCCATGAAGATGACTACAAATATGGATGTAGACAGTTCCAAGAAAAATCCTGAGGCAATAATAAAAAGTCCGATAATCACGGACCATTTACGACTGTATAAATCAGCGACTACGCCCGTCGGAACTTCAAAAAGTAACACGGCGATTTCTAATGCGGTGCCGAGTAAAATGAGTTGATAAATTTCTAAGTTGACCACATCAATGCGGTAGATAATCGCTGCAGTAAACATGAGATTAAACGCGAAACTCATGAAAAAGCGACTCAATAAGTAGATGGACTTAGGGGTCATAATTATCCTTATTTTAGGTTAAGCTAAATCCATCATACACCAAATAAATAAAAAAAGAGTGACTAAAAGTCACTCTTACATTTACCGAATGGTTTTTAAGGCTTGGCCCCATTTGGCTACTTGTTCAAACATGGTGGTTAAATTGGCTAAGTGCATATCAGCGGGTTTGAAGACCGACCATTTTTCAAAATCGGTAAACATACTCATGGCTGTGTGACTTCTGACGTCTGCCATTTGCAGTTCGCTGACAATACCTCTTAGATGTTCCGTCGCACGTGCACCACCTAAAGATCCATAACTGACAATGCCTGCAGGTTTGTTGGCCCATTCTGCTTTCGCTAAGTCTAAAGCATTTTTAAGGGATGCGGGGATTGAGTGATTGTATTCACCGGTGACAAAAATAAACCCGTCTAAACTGTTAATTTTACTTTTCCACTTAGCAATGCCTGGCGCATCTGCGGTGCCTAAAAATGGTAAGTCATAGTCTTTGATATCCACAATTTCAAGCGCGATGTCATCGCGTCCTTCTCCGTTTTTTAAGACCCATTCCGCCACTTGAGGTGAAACGCGTCCTTCACGCGTGCTACCGACAATAATACCAATATTTAACATATATTTCCTCCTGATTATTATCTATCTTGCAAACCATATTCTATCGCTAAATGGATGCTCCATGGGGAAATATGCGTTTTAGTGTTTAGGGAGTTGAACGGTGAACGTAGTGCCACCTTTAAGTTGGCTTGAAACCGTGATACTTCCACCCAGTTGTTGGATCATTTGTTTGGTGAGCGCAAGACCCAGTCCAATGCCGGTTTGACTTTGGGTTCTTGCCGCTTCAATTTGATAAAGCGCTTGGAATATTTTTTCTTGATCTTCGGGTTTAATGCCGATCCCCGTGTCTGTCACATCAATTGTTAGATGCGAAGGTGTTTCCCGGATTTCTAATGTTACCACGCCTTTATCCGGTGTAAATTTAATGGCATTATCAATCATATTAGAAACAATCCGAATGAAGAAAGTTACATGTGTATTTAAGAAAATAGAATGCTCTAGTCCCATAGGTTTTAAATCAATGTTTTTTTGCGAGGCGTTTGCTTGAAAATCCTCTAAGATGGATGAGATTAAACCAGAAATATCCACGGTTTCTAAATCCAGTGTGGTTTGGTCATTCATCCGGGCGAGTTCTAGCATTTGTTCAATCAGTGATTGCATGTGCGCAAGTTGGTGGTTAATGGTTTGAAAGTCTTTTTGGAAGGCAGGATCACTGAGTTTTGATTCTAAATATTCCGTTTGTGCTTGAATGACGGCAAGTGGTGTTCTCAGCTCATGAGAAACATTCGCTGAAAAATCACGTTCACGTTGTAAGCTTTCTTCGACTTTTGTAAGCATTTGATTGAGGGTTTTTGCTAAAGTATCAATCTCATCGTGGGTGTGAGGTTCATTTAATCTTAAACTGTAATTTTCTGAGGATTGGATGGTTTTGGCAGTGCCGGCCATGGCTCTGACAGGCTTTAATGTCTTTTGGATAATCCAAAGGCCTCCCAGTGCGGATACCGTCAGTAAAATCGGTGCGACAATGGCTAAAACCCTAAGGAAATCTCCATAGACTTCAAAGCCCCCTTGATAGTTATAAAACGCTCTTAATGTGTAGTTGTCTTGCAAGGGGAGGTCATAAATAAACCATGTTCCAGTGGGACTTTCATACGTTTGAGTCTCGTAAGGTTGGATGGGGAATTCTTCCGGAAGGTTCGCAGGGTACTGCCCTTCATAAAAAGCATCATTTAGATATAGGACAAAGGCAATGCCATCTTCGAAATAGATGAATCGTTCGTTGTCCTCAAAATCGTAATAAACCACGCCCCCAACAATATCTAAGGACCGTGCAATGTCTTCGGTGACTTCTTGGATATTTTCTTCCGCATTCTGTGCGATGATCATATCAGAGGCAAAAAAGACCACCAATAAGTTGGTCAAAATCAAAAGCATAAAGAAAAGTGAGTACCACCATATCAGTTTTTTTCTTAAGGACCAATTTTTCATGAAATATCTCGCATTCGGTAGCCAAATCCCCTTACGGTTTCGATGAGTTTTTCTTCAAAAGGTTCATCGATTTTTTTTCTAAGGAAACGTATATAGACATCAATCACGTTGGAATACCCTTCGTAATCGTAATTGCTGGAAGCCATTTCTAAACGCTCCCTTGACAATGTATTGCCTTTATTGAGTAATAAGGCTTCTAAAAGTAAGTATTCTTTTTTGGTTAATGCAATGTGTTTTTCTGCTCGCATGACGATTTGTGTGGATCGGTTTAAGCTTAATTCGCCATTGGTCAAGACGTCTTGAATTTCAGCACTTTTTCGCCGGCTTAATACATGAATACGGGCTAGTAATTCTTCAAAGGCAAATGGCTTAATGAGATAATCATCCGCCCCGAGTTGTAATCCTTCCACCCGGTCTTTGACGGTGTCTTTCGCGGTTAAAAATAGCACCGGGGTAAGGATATGTTCACCCCGCATCCACGCTAAAACCCCATGCCCATCGGTGCCAGGCATCATGATGTCTAAGACCACCACATCATAGTTACTGGACGCTAAAAAATCGATGGCAGATGTGCCATCGGCTACGGCATCTACGTTATGGCCGGCTTTTTCTAAACGTTCTTTTAAAAGTTCTCTGAGTTGAAATTGATCTTCCGCAATGAGTAATCGCATGTGTCACCTCTCATCTATATTGTAAGGGTGAACATTAAAATTTGATTAAATGAGTTTTTTTAATCTTTTTTTCATTTTAAAAACTTACAGTGAGAGTAACTTAATTTTTAAAGGAGCCTGAAATGAAAAAACCAATTATAATTACCTTCGCTGTTTTATTGTTAATTGGGTTAGGCACAGGAGGCGTCATTGCAGCCCGTGCGCCCCGTGAGGTACTCAATTTTAATGCGGCTGAACCCTTTCAAAGACTTCCCATCTCTTCACAAAGGTTTATCGAAGAGCAATATCCAAACGCCCGTGTCATGAATGTTGACCTCGAATTCATCGGATATGAAGCGTATTTAGATAATGGGGCCGTGATTGATTTTAGATTTGATGAAACCGTTGATTCTATTAGTTACGAATATGCTTCACGCTCAAATCAAGAAAGTGCACCGATTCTCACTGAACCCAGTGCCGATGCAACCAGCGCTTCCACCGCGGGGAATTGGACTGAAAGTGCCACCACTTGGGAGGCAGTGGACGTCGAGGATCTTCCGGTTACCATGCAAGACTATCTGACCCGCGAATTTCCAAATGATGCCATTGTCAGAATAGAAATGGATGAGGACGGTTATGATGTGTATTTAAGTTCTGGAATAAATGTTGATTTTGATAATGATGGTTCCGTTGAAGTGGAATTGAGCGAACCGAGTGATGAAAATCATAGTGACTATGATGATTACGAAGATGACGATGACTACGATGACTATGATGATGATTATGAAGAAGATGGCGACTACGATGGCAATGAATCAGATGATATCATTGTGGATGCATCCACGCTTCCCGAGGAAGCTTTAAACTTCATTAACACGCAGTATCCTGAAGCCGATATATTACTTGTTGAACAAGATGAAGACGGTTATGATATTTACTTGTCAGGTGGCATCGAAATTGATTATGATTTTGATGGAACCATTGAGATTGAACGGGATGAGCCGGATCGTTGGGACGATTGGAATGATTGGAATGATACGATTGATGCCAGTACCCTTCCGGAAGTTATCTTGAACTATATCAGTGCCAATTATCCAAACACGACGATTCAACGGGCTGAATTTGATGACGGGCTTTATGAAGTTACCCTCACTAACCGCCTTGAACTCACCTTTAAGTCCAACGGAACGCTCGTGGATATTGATGTCGATTAAATAAAAAATGCGTCTTGAAGACGCATTTTTTTATGACACAAATTGTGAAAAGAATTCCCAAATTTCTTCACTGGCATGTATCCCAGGATCAGTTCCTAATTCATTTGGGTTAGGACTGAGTGGCCATGTATGCGGCCAATCTTCGATGTAAATGTGTTTGAGATGATGCCTGGATGCACTGCGTGATTCAATCACCGTAATCCCTGAGAGTGGGGTGGTGGTTGTCTCAGCTTCTCCGTTCATAGCCGATTGCCAAAAGTCAAAATGACCTGTGACATCCGGTCCGCCACCAAACCCACCGAGTAATGTCATGGACCCATCCACAGGCACTACGAGATCTCCCGTTCCGTGAATATGTAAGATGTTCATGGGGACTGGATCCTCACAGGCTTCATAGGTGGCTCCGCTCATTAAGCCGGCCACTGGGGCAATGGCTTTAAAAAGTTCTGGAGCCCGGCAGGCAATCGTGTACGTCATAAACGCGCCGTTTGAAAATCCACTGCCAAAGACGTTTTCACTGGATAAATTATACGTCGTGGAGAGGTGGTCAATCACAGTTTCTACAAACCCAACATCATCGACCGCAGATAATGTGAGATCGGCATTCCAATGGGGACCGCCAATCGTTTCGGTTCCCAGTAAATAAGCGACCACAAATCCATTTTCTTTGGCTACTTCATCCATCATTGATTGGCCTTTTAATATGAGATGACTGGATGTATACCCATGCATCATAATGAGTAAAGGGGCCCCTTCAAAAGACCCTTCAGGGATATAAAGTTGATATTCACGCTCTTGGTCATCATGCATGATGGTTTGTATTTCATCGGTGGGAGGCAGCGGCGCTTGCGGCGTTTCAGAAGGCTCTGAACAGGCCGCTAAGATTATTAACGTTAAGGATATAATTAAGACACTGAGTACTTTTTTCATTTTCATCCTTCATGTAGCATTCTACGTGTGTAAGTGTAGCATGTTTGGTACACTTTAATTAACCGTCATGCTTACATCAAGAGACGACAGGAGGCATTCATGAAAGTGGTCGTAACCGGATCAAGAGGGGTCGTAGGTACCGTCCTTGTCGACCGGCTTAAAAAGCAAAAACATCAAGTAGTCCCCCTCGTTCACGATGCGTTTGACGTGAACGATGAAAAGAAGATACGCACCTTTTTAGATGAGCATCAACCGGATGCGATTATGCACCTGGCTAAAGGCGAAGTGCCATTCACTAAGGCCTTAGCGGCTTGGGCGTATGAAAAACGCGTCGCGTATGTCTTTACCTCCACTTATAAAGTATTTAAGGGCAAAAAAGTGGAAGGGCCGTTTACGGTCTATGACACCCCCGATGGGACCGATGAACTCGCAAGAACTAAACAAGCGCTTGAAAAAGTTTCGTTTGAAGCCAACCCCAATGCCTACGTAGCAAGGCTTGCGTGGCAAATCACCAAACAACCTGAAAACTATGGCATCATGTATTTCATCAAATCACAAATGGATAAACGCGGTAAAATCAGTGTCTCGAAAAACCATTTTGTCTCCGCCATGTTTGTGGAAGATACAGCGGATGCACTCATTGATCTGGTGGAACATTACGCGCCTGGACTTTATCACTTAAATGCATCGGATTGGTTTAGCCTTTATGACATCGTCTATCACATCAAACATAAAATGGGCCATGATTGGATTGTTTTAGATCCTCCGAGGACTATCGCCAAAAACGAAATGCTTGATAATACAAAAATCAAACTCACCCCCTTGTCTGAACAAGGCGTGGAGTATCAACACCCGAATAAATAAATACTTAAAACCTTAAAATATGAAATCAAACTGGATGAATTCGATCGACCTCTTATCATTGAAATCCAATAAAAAAACGATGCCGAGGCATCGTTTTTTTAGCTTAAAGTAACGTTTGATAAACTCCCATGAGGTCATTAAAGACATTGGGCCAAGATTTCGTTTCACTGGCTTTCACGGAGGCCCCTTGAAGTTTAGCTCTGAGTGACGAATCATAATATAGCCGTTCCATCGCCTCTTTAAAAGTGTGTGAATGATCGTAATCGGTGATCAATCCGTTGACTTCGTGTTCCACATTCATGAGCACGCCGCCTCGGTTGACGACGATGGGGGGGCAGCCAGAAGCTTGTGCTTCTAATACGACATTGCCTAAGGTTTCGGTGGGTGAGGGGAAAACAAAAACATCGGCACTGGCATAGATGGTCGCTAGATCATCGCCTGTTTGATATCCCGTGTATAGGGCCCATGGATATTTTTTTTGATAATGTTCTAAAAGTGGTCCATCGCCGGTGATCACTAGGAGGCTATTTTGTTTGGCAGTGGCGTTCATCGCTTGGAAACTTTCAAACGCCAAATCTAAATGTTTCTCCCCTGCAATGCGTGAGACACATAAATACACCGTGCGGCCTTCAGCGTTCCAAGATTGTCTTAAAGCGAGCGAACGTTTGGCCGGATTGAATTTCTTCGTGTCGATGCCCCGGCTAAAGATATGGACGTTGGATACACCCATCTTATTATGTAAAAGTTCTTTCGCATCCACCGAAGGTGTTGTCGTTAAGGCTGAACGTTTATGGAATTGCGCGAGGTACCACTCCAAGGGTCTGACAAACACCCCGAGTTTTAGATGTTTTAAAAAGAGGGCGAAGTGACTGGAATAATTACTGATCAGTGGAATCTGTCTTTTTTCCGCATATTTGACTCCGATGCGCCCCACCCCAAATTCCGTCATGACATGAATGATGTTTGGGTCAAATTCATCGAGGGCCCGATAAACTTTTTTTGAGCGCATAAAGACGACACGGGCTTCTTTGTAAAACCAAAACTTAATCGATTTGAGTCGTTTGACAAAGGGATGTTTCGGATCGTCTTTACCGACTTCAGGAGATAACATCATGTACTGCACGTTATTGGCTTCTAAGTATTTCGCGTATTCATAAAGCGTATTCGATACCCCGTTGATTTGGGGTAAAAAGGTATCGGTAAAAATGGCAATCTTAAGCGGCGTTTGACGGACTCTTTGAATGTGGCGCGCTTTATAGGCATCAAAGATGAGATGAAAGATGGAATAGGAGAGATTATACGCATCAATGATGTTTTGTCTGGGGTTGGCATTGCCTAAGTGATTGAGCAACGTATAGTCGGTCAGATCAGACACAAGCGTTTCTAGACTTAAGGATTCCACAGGGGTAATCGTGACCGGCATCTTTCTTAATAGGCGGTGCAACTTAATTTCATACATTAAATGAACCGGATGGACATACATCGTATTGAAATTGGGGTTGGCGTGGAAGCTGCACGTATAATCGGCGATAAAATGCATCACTTCGCCCATTAAATGGCCCAGATAATGACGCGGTTTATACCCATCTAAGACTTCTTCAACGAGCGATTGAAAAAAGTCGGCGGATTGGTCGAGAATGTGTTTCCCTTTAAACCGGTAATTAAAAGCATCGGGGGCATTGGCGCCTTTGATGAAAGCCCGCTTAGAAATCCAAACATGGTCTTCCGGCATCAAGGTTTCATAAATCTTTTCGGCAATGCTTACATGGCTTTGATAAATCATTCAATCTCCTTTTTGAGCGGTAGAATTTTTTTATAAAGCGTGTATAAAGCACCATATCCAATAATTAAAGGCAAAACGACGTTGGTGGTCCACTCGGAGAGTGACCAATTCAGGTCAATTTCAACAATCCACAAGACGGAAGAGAGTGTCAGCCCCAGCAATAAAGCATAACTGATGACAGGTTGCCTGTGGATCAATACCTCAATGAGTCTCGCAAAAAGAATATACCCAAGCGTCGTGGCCACCGCAAACATGATCAGATCGGCCCACACAAAGGTCTGAATGGCGGTAATATACCGGGTGTATTGACCCATCCCAATCCATACCACCGAGCCTGAAACCCCGGGGAGTAAGCCGGCGAGTGAAGCGAAAAACGCACTAAAAAAAAAGATACCAGGCCCTTCATCGATGAGCGTAGTATCTTCGTTGAGTTCAAAAGCTAAGATGGCACTGGCGATTAAAATCACCGTAATGACGGTGAGAAAGCGTGCTTGGTTTAGCGTTTTTAATGAGGGTGATAACCGCGTAAGTTCAAGTTGAATGGGAATGATTGAGGCTAAGACAAATCCGCTAAATAGCCACATTAATGGAATTTCAAAGCGATCGAGTAAAAAGTCAACGGGCGCCGATATGACCCAAGCGCCAAGCCCCATAAAAACGATGAGGATCCCTAGTTTCGTCCAAGATTCTAAGGACGTGGGCTGTTTGAATACGTTGGAAAACGTCGCAATCAATGTGGTAAATAAACCGGTGACAAAAGCCAAGGTCCCACTGGAAAATCCAGGGATGAGACCCGCGCCCCCTAAGAGGAGGCCTAAGCCGATGAGCTTTAGCAGTTCATTACGGTTTATTTTCATACTGAATAGGATACTAAATCGCTATCAAACCAATATCAAGAATGGGTTAAACGATGTTAAGTTTATTACGGGGTTGTTAAGGTAAATATACGCCATCCATAAGGCTCTAGGTCCATTTGTGTTTGTTGGGCGAGCGTGATGGGCTGGCCGTTTTCTTCAAAGGAGCCCCTTAACGCGTGCAGATGCACATTCACTGACTTAGCCTCTCCACTTAAGTTGGCGACCACCAAAACTTGATTATCATGATTGGGGGTGGTTCTTAAGAAACTAAACACATGGGTGTCTTCGTCTTCTAAAAGGTACGTGGACTGAAAGATATTGGTGCTATGAAGAGCGGGATTTTCATCCCTGAGTTCGATGAGCTCTTTTAAAAAGATTGTATTTAAATAGTCGCCCCAAGCGATGAGATCTTTTTCGAAAAACGCAAGCGATGTTTCTATATCTGCTTCTTGACCACTATAAATCAGCGGCATACCGGGAAGTGTAAAGGTCAAGGCTTGCATTAAAGGGGTGTAAGCGCCTAACCGGTCTGCGTGTGTGCCTTCCCAGGAATTGACATCGTGGTTGGTGGTAAAAAGAAGGGGGAATGATCCTTCTAAGTACCGGTCATGCGTCACGGTTAGATAATTGATTATTCCGGCTTCATCCATGGAATGCTGGGCGATTTGATGCATCTCATGGAGTAACCACCAGCCCCCATAGTTTGAATTAAATATATCAAACCAGTTAAAAACAGAATTATCTTCGGCCAGTAAAAAAGCATTGGGATTTACTGTTTTTATCGCTTCATCGACCGCGTCCCATACGTGAAGTGGAACACTTCCGGCCACATCGGCCCGGTAGCCATCCACGCCTTTTTCTACCCAAAAAGCGGTCATATCTGCAAGCTCTTCAACTAAATCAACATTGGCATGATTAAGATCCGCCACATCCGTCCAATCGGTTCCCGCAGGGTGAATGATTTCACCGCCGACTTGGGTATAATATTCAGGATGGTTGGTAATCCAGGCATGATCCCACCCCGTATGATTGATCACGAGATCCAAAATGACTTTAAAGCCTAAATCATGGGCAGTGTCTAATAAATCATCAAAATCGTCCATCGTCCCAAATTCTGGATTGACCGCCTCGTAATCGGCAATCGCATAATAAGAGCCAAGTTCGCCTTTTCTTAAACTTTCAGAGATGGGATGGATGGGCATGAGCCATAAGATATCGACTCCAAGGTCCTTCAGTCTCGGTAAGTCGGCTTCAAAGGCTTTAAACGTTCCAGCCTCGGAATACTGCCGGATGTTGACTTCGTACATCACGGCGCTTTCGACATCAAAATCATAGGAATGACCCGATGACATGGGGGTAGACCCTGCCCCGATGAGTTCTGGCATCTGTGTGGAAATGTTTAAAGGGGGGAATACACAAGTATCCTTTTCTAGTATTAATGGGGCATCACACTGTTTTAAAGGCTCTGGCAATGGGACAGGATCGGCTTGATTATCCGCTGTGCATGCCGCAAGTATGAAAACCACACTCATTAAACTTATGAATAATATTAACTTTTTCATCTGGTCTCCTTGTAATGACTATCGCTATCATTGTAATTCATGTTAGGGTAAACTAAAAATAACGGAGGTGATTCGATGAAAAAAGCATTAATCGTCGTCGATATGCAAGTTGATTTTGTCAATGGGGCCCTAGGATTCGATGGGGCCGAAACCGTGATTCCTGTCATTCAAAAAAAGATACAAGCGGCTCGTAAAGATAACACTGAGATCATCTTTACCATGGATACGCACGGAGAGGATTATTTAGAAACGGTCGAAGGAAAACATCTTCCCGTACCCCATGTCATTGAAGGGACAAAAGGCCATGAATTGGTGCCAGAAATCAATCAGCTGAAGCAAGTAGAAGACCTTGTATTCATCAAACCCACATTCCCATCTTTGGCTTTAGGGAATTACTTGCAAGAACAAGGGTTTGAAGAAGTCGAACTGTGTGGCCTGGTTTCAAGCATGTGTGTCTTTTCCAACGCCATCATCGCCAAAGCAGCGTTACCCAACGCCCAGATTAGCGTCGATGCAAAGGCCACTACCACCTTTGATTCCTCGTTCCAAATTAAGACATTAGAGATGTTAAAACACCTGCATATAGACATATTAAACGCTGCCTGAAAGGGAGCGTTTTTTTTTGGAATTTATTTTTTTTTATTACAAAATGAAAAAATATGAATATTTTTGAAAATAAATGAAAAAATGTGATATTCTTGAGGTGAGGAAAGCCATGCAAAAAAGTTTAAGAATGAAATTAATTAGAGATTTTCTTTTAGAAAAAAAAGACGTCCAAATTGCTGAACTCAAGAACATTTTGGATGTGTCTGAATCCACTATTCGTCGTGATATTAAGAGTCTATCAAGCGAAGGATTTTTGAGGGAACTCCATGGCAGTATAGTCCTCAATCAGAAAAAATTTGTCGATACGATACTCAGAGATCGTTTAGAAACCAATGTGGATGCAAAACTCATCATCGGGCAAAAAGCTGCGATGTATATCCAAGACGGTGATTTTGTTTATTTAGATGCTGGGTCTACGACATTTTATGTCCCACGCTACATCCAAGCCAAAGATGTAAAGATTGTGACCAATGGCATTGACAATGCGGTTGAAGCCGCTCAATACGGATTTGACGTGATGTTAATTGGCGGAGAGGTCAAGTTAACGACCATGGCAATTGTGGGCGAAAAAGCCATCGAAGAATTAGAGAAATATCATTTCGATATTGCATTGATGGGGGCTAATGGCTTTGATGCCAGTGGTTTTTCGACCCCGGACGTCAAAGAGGGCTTAATTAAAAAAATGGCCATGCGCCAATCGCAAATATCGTATGTGTGTGTGGACACATCGAAAGAAGCTATCTTAACGCATTACCGCTTTGCAAGCTATGAACCTTCTAAACTGATTACTGAAGAGGACGTTTCATGATTGTCACGGTGACACTGAATCCCGCGGTGGATTATTTACTTGAGTTGGATGATTTTTCCGAAGGCCAATTAAACCGCGCCCGATATCAAGAGTTTAGTGCGGGCGGTAAAGGCATCAATGTGTCATTGATTTTGAATGAACTCGGTGTGGATTCGGTGGCGACTGGATTTTTGGGTGGATTTACAGGAGCTTACATCCAAGATCAACTTTCATCCAAAGGACTGAAGACCCATTTCATTGAGATTAAGGATACAACCCGCATCAACATCAAGTTAGAAATCATGGCCCAAACCGAAATCAATGCCAAAGCGCCAAAAGTCAATGATGCGGAGTTTAAAGCTTTACTTGATTTTATCTATAGCTTAAAGCCTGATGACTTTTTAGTCTTAGCGGGCAGTAGCATCGAAGATCGCAATGCCTATTTAAAATTGGTGAAAATTGCCATTGAAAAAGATATCCCTTTTGTGTGTGATGTGGAAAAACGAACCTTGAGTCAATTACTCCCCTTTCAACCTTTCTTGGTGAAACCCAATAAGTATGAACTTGAAACATTTATCGGTCAATCCTTGAATGACGAAGCTTCACTCATTTCAGCCGGTCAACAACTCCAGACCATGGGCGCTCAAAATGTGTTGATATCACTGGGTAAAGAGGGATCAATACTGATTGCTCAAGATACGATTTACCGGGCTCATCCGATCGCAGGCGATGCGAAAAACGCAGTGGGGGCCGGCGATAGTATGATCGGTGGCTTTCTCGCTGAATACACGCGCACGTACGATGTGCTAAGTGCGTATAAAAAAGCGGTCGCTTGTGGCACAGCCACAGCCTTTAGTTACACACTCGCCACTCAAGAAGAAATCACCAAGATAGAATCACAAGTCAAAATAGAAAAGGTAACCCCATGAAAATTACAGAAATGCTCGCACTTGATACGATGATTGTTCCGCTTCAATCAAACACTAAGCCTGAAGTCATGAAAGAACTCGCTCTCGTCCTTGAGCAATCCGGCAAGCTGCATGATTTGGATGCCTATGTGGAAGCGTTAAAC
>CBFHYA010000002.1:17989-34367 GCA_965659955.1 Candidatus Izemoplasmataceae bacterium | reverse complement strand
ACTAGAGAAGCCCTTGGTTCCACGGGAGTTGGGTTTGGCATCGCCATTCCCCATGCGAAAAGTCAGGCCGTTAAAACCCCTGCCTTGGCGTATGGCATTCATCCCGAAGGCATTGATTATGAAGCCTTGGATGGCACACCCAGTCAAATGTTTTTCATGATTGCCGCCCCAGAAGGGGAAGAGAATCTTCATCTTCAAACGTTGGCGAAGTTATCACGAAAATTGATGAATGATGAATACCGAGAAACTTTGGTTTCTCTTCGGGATAAAGAAGTGATTTTAAATCATTTAAGTCTGATTGATAAGGAGGAAAACTAATGTGGCATTAATTGTTGGTGTTACCGCGTGCCCAACCGGGATTGCGCACACGTATATGGCGGCTGAAATGCTGGAAAAAGCCGGCAAGAAATTAGGCGTCAAAGTGAAAATTGAAACCAATGGGTCCATTGGGGTAGAAAATGCCCTCAAACAAAGTGAAATTGATGAAGCTATCGCCGTCATCGTCGCCGCCGATGCGCGTGTTTCTATGAAACGATTTGACGGGAAACCACTCATTGAAGTCGGCGTATCCAAAGCCATCAAGAATGCTCAAACGCTCGTGCAAGATGCGCTTGATGGTAAATATCCTAAGTATTCTCATAAAGAATAAAAATAAAATTTAAAGGAGAAAAAAGTATGAAGAAGTTAAATCTGTATCGCCACTTAATGAGTGGTGTGTCTCAAATGATTCCATTCGTGGTCGCGGGGGGAATCTTAATTGCCTTTGCCTTCCTCTTTGACTTCGGGAATGCCGGAGCTGGTGATTACGGTTCAGGCAATGATGTCGCTGCATTTTTAATGAATGCAGGGGGTACTGCATTCAGTTTCATGTTACCCATTTTAGCGGGGTTCATTGCGTATTCCATCGCTGATCGCCCTGGGTTTGTTCCAGGCTTCGTCGGGGGCGCACTTGCTAGCGCCGGCGGCTCTGGATTTTTAGGCGCTTTACTCATTGGTTTTATCGCTGGGTACGTTGTCTTAGGCTTGAAAGAGCTTTTCTCAGGTCTTCCACGCAGCTTAAATGGGATTAAACCCGTCTTATTATTCCCTTTGTTTAGTGTATTAGCTGTTGCCCTAGCGATGATTCCCATTGATTTATTAATCACCCCCATCACCGAAGGCTTACAAAGCTTCTTAACTGGGCTTGAAGGTACAAGTGCCTTGATTGTCGGACTCATTGCCGGTGGTATGATGGCCGTGGATATGGGTGGACCTGTGAATAAAGCTGCCTATGTCGTCGGTACCGCCACGTTAGTGGGTGGGACATCCACCACGCTCATGGCTGCCGTTATGGCGGGTGGGATGACACCCCCACTCGGCATCGCCTTAGCTACCATCTTATTTAAAGGTAAGTTCACCGAGCAACAAAGAGAAGCCGGTAAAGTGAACTGGGTCATGGGTCTATCTTTCATTACTGAAGGGGCCATTCCGTTTGCGGCAGCTAATCCAAAAGCAGTCATTCCTTCAATCATTACAGGCTCTGCCATCGCAGGCGCATTGGTTGGATTATTTGGGGCCGCAAGTCCAGCACCACACGGTGGCTTATTTGTCATCCCGTTGATGACTGGTTGGGCCGGATTTATCATTGCCTTAGCCGTTGGAACCATTGTCACCGCCTTACTTCTTAAAGTGTTACTTCCTGATGCTTCTGAAGAACTTGCTGAAGCTTAAATAGAAAATGTTCCTTGATTAAAGCGGTGATGCCCCTACATCACCGCTTTTGCTTTATAATTAATTTAGACACATTCAAGGAATGATTGCTATGCCGTATTTTGATCCGAAAGATCACCACCCGCGCTATTTTTATCAACTTTTTATGGGCAGTTTAGTCCCGAGACCCGTCACCTGGGTTTCCACGCTCAATGAGGATGAAAGCGTCAACTTAGCCCCGATGAGTTGTTTTTCAGCCGTGAATACACGCCCCCCCATTGTCATGATTTCAGTGGGCGAACAAGACGGACATTTAAAACACACCACGGAGAATATCTTAAGAGAAAAAGAAGCCGTCTTACATATCCCTGAGTTTCATCAACTTAAAGATGTCCATCAATCGGCGGGTCATTATGAGAAAAACGTCAGTGAAGCCGAAGCATTAAATCTTGAGTTGATGGAATCTGGTAAGATCAAGACACCCTCTTTAAAAGCATCCCGCGTGCGGATGGAATGCACCTTACATTCGGTCCATGAACTTCCCAGTAATCACGTGATATTTTTAAACGTTGAAGCCTTGTATATTGATGAAACCCTCATGGATAATGGGACGATATCGAATACGCTCTTTAAGCCCATCGCCCGTATATCGGGAGGCTATTACGCGGGGCTTTCAAAACCCATTCATTTAAAAAAATACCCCATTAAGTAATGAATGGGGTATTTTTAGGTATAATAGGTTTTGTAAACTAGAGGAGAAATTTTATGAAAAATATATTTACTTTACCCAACCTATTATCCGCATCGCGTCTCATTTTCCTACCTATACTCATTTATCTTGTTTTGATTGAAGAACGTTTTATGTTTTTATGGGGATATTTAATCATTGGGTCTACTGATGCGTTTGATGGATACTTTGCGCGTAAGTTTAAACAAGTCTCAGAATTTGGCAAAACCATCGATTCCGTTGCCGATATCTTTTTTTACATCGGAACAGCTTGGTTTATTTACCGACTATACCCTGATTATTTACTACCCAACTACACATTACTCTTAGCATTTTTTGCTTTTTTGGCTTTATCTTTTATTATTTCAGGCATGCTTTACAAAGTGCCGATTATGATGCACACCTCCTTACTAAGGTATGGGGCGGTACTCATCTATGCCTTGGTCATTTTTTCTTACTTTTTAGATACCACTTGGTTTGTGGGATTCATTCTAATCTATTATTTCTTAGCCTTTACCGAAGAAATTATGATTTTCATTTTGTTTCCAGGATTTGACCGGGATGCGAAAAGTATTTGGCATCTATACCAAGCAAAAAAAACGCGGATCTCTTAGGAGATTCCGCGTTTTTTTAAAGCTCTGTTTTTAAGTTTGGTCAGTTTAGGCCTTACATAACGCTGGGCAACGATTGGAAACAAGTTGATGAATATAAAATAAACAGTGATGACGATGCTGGCCCATAGGGGGTTAAATAGATAAAAAAGAAGTGCGGGTAAGATTTGAATCCAATGGGAAAACTCGGCGCGTCTGGTTTCTAATATAAATTGTTCGTAATATTCGACTGAATTTTCTTGGAGATTTTTTTTCGCGAAGCCGCCTTTAAAAAGCTTCGCGCCATCGGGTAAATACTTTTTCCATTTTTTAATGAAAAAGACTCGTTCGTAAAACTTCCCCCCATCTTCAAAGGTGAATGAGCGAGACCACCATCGTTCTTTTTCAAACCATTTTGCTGGCAGCATAATCGAGAGTTTCGCAAGGATGAGATGGGCGGCTAAGATGCCGAATACATTTAGTCCAATCAACCCCCATCCTGTCACTTCAAATACAGGCATCATTCATCTCCTAAATCAATGTCACGGCCACGCCAATTCACGCGTTTTTTAAAGAGGGTGTTCAGTAAACTGGAAATAAATACCCAAAGGAAATAAAGCGCATGAAGTGGGAATAAAAGAATGGTTAATAAAGAAAAATTCCCCACCCTTCTGGCCATCCAATAAAGTTCTAAACCGGCCGCCAGATACAGCACCCCTTGAATCCAAGTGGGATCACTCATGAGTAGAGGTCTCACAAACGCGCCATAAAGACTCGTCAGCCAGAGGCTGATGAGTGTCATGTTGAATGCGCCAATCAGAATCGCCCCGGTGGCAAAACTTTTGGACCAACCGAGGACACTTTCTTTAAAGCCTCCTGGATACATCCGAAACGAAATCGCTCCTGTCCCGACTAAGGATTGAATGGGCCGGCCTTCTTCTAAAAAGACTTTTCCCATTTCAATGTCATCGAGGACACTCTGATTGACGTTTTTATTTTTTTCCACCCGGGCATAATCGGTTTTAGACATCATTTGCACGGGCCCATAAAAGACCCGTGGTTTAAGTTTGCGTTGAAACGGGGTGTAGAGGTTAGACGCCATCAAGATAACAACGTTAAAAATGGCCGAAAGTTGTTCATAGGGCTTTTTCATCGCATGATACGGTTGCACCGACAGGGGTGCGCCTGATTGTTCGTACGCTTGGATGATTTTTTTGATACCACCCGGTTCAAACACCGTATCGGCATCCAGCAATAAAAGCGTCTCATGCGTGGCAGCTTCTTTGCCTTGATAAAGCGCCCATGATTTACCCCGCCAGCCTTTGGGAAGCGGTTTCGATGAGATGACTTTTGCGCCATGAGCTTTGGCTATTTCCGCGGTCCGGTCGGTGGATTCATCATCAATCACAATGAGTTCCCCTTTAAAATCATTGGCTTGAATGGACGCGAGGAGCGGGGTGATTCTCGCTTCTTCATTCCGTGCGGGAATCAAAATGGTGATGTGATCATCTCGGACGTCACCGGATGCACTGCGTTTAAATGACGGGATTTTCCACATGAGAAAAATGCCGACGAGTAATCCTGAAATATAAATACTGTTAAGAATGATATTAGCCATAATCTACCTCGCATTAAGTATATCAAAAATAAAAAAAGTCTGAGGGTGACTCAGACTAAAAGCGCATGGTCGGGAAGACAGGATTTGAACCTGCGACCTCCTCGTCCCGAACGAGGTGCTCTACCAAGCTAAGCTACTTCCCGCTCTTATTCATCCAAAAAGACACTGAAAGTGTCTGGGTCGACCATGATTTTTTCATGCCGCGAGGTGGGAATGTTTTTCCCGATGAAGTCCGGCCGTATGGGCACTTCGCGGTGTCCGCGGTCGACTAAGATTGCCAGATTAATTTCCGCGGGGCGCCCGGGGATCATGAGGGCGTCGAGGGCCGCTCTTACGCTGCGGCCGGTATATAACACATCATCGACTAGAATGATTCGTTTGCCTTCAGTTTCAATATCGTTCTTAAGAAGGGCTTTATCTTTTGTATCGTCCCGAAAAGGGGTGATATCTAACGCAAAGACGGGTATTTCTTTACCCGTGAATTCACGTAAAAAAAAGGCCATTTTTTCTGCCAAGGGAACCCCTTTTTTTTGGATCCCGACAAGAATCACATCGTCAAGCGTTTCATGCTTCTCAATGATCTCATGGGCCATTCGTTTGAGGGTGCGTATTGTTGCATCGGGGGTTAATATTTCTTTCATAGTTTTCTCCTAATATTAGTATAACAAAAAAAGACTTGTTCAAGACTGTAATATATGGTACTCTTTTTTCAAAGAGGTCCTTTAAAGCATGCCTGCGAGCATACTAAGGTCAAGCATTTCGACTGCTTATAAGGGCACCCTTGGGGTGTTTTTTTATAGGGCTCTCTTAAAAAATTTTAAGGAGGTTTCAATGTCTACATTGAGACTGGGGATTCAAGAGAAGCCCCGTAATGCAGTAGAATGGATCGTATTAAGTTTGCAACATGTATTCGCCATGTTTGGGGCGACTGTTTTGGTACCTATCCTCACCGGATTATCCATTTCAGTCGCTCTTTTTGCGTCTGGACTGGGTACCTTGATTTATATCGCCATCACCAAAGGAAAAGTACCGGTTTATTTAGGGTCATCGTTTGCCTATATTGCCGCCATTATCGTCGCGTCGAATACGTATGGAGTCGGCAGTGCATTTGTCGGGCTCATGGCTGTCGGTGTCATTTATATCATCGTCGCATTAATCATTAAAGCCGTCGGTACCGCGTGGCTTCATAAAGCGTTACCGCCCGTTGTCATCGGGCCGATGATTGCAATCATCGGGATTGGCTTAGCGGGCGTGGCGACGGGTCAAGCGGGACTCGTCAGTGGGTCTTCTGATCCGCTTTTTGCTTCACTCGCCGCCGATTTTGTCAATCCACTGATTGCGTTTGTGTCGTTTTCAACCGTGGTTATCTTAGCCATCTTCGCCAAAGGGTTCTTCAAAATTGTGCCGATCTTAGGCGGGATTGTCGTGGGGTACGTGTTTGCGGCTGTCTTAGGCCAAGTGGATTTTTCCGTTCTTTCTGGAGCGCCGCTTTTTGCCTTACCGGATTTTCAAATCATTGGCACGTATGAACTGAATTTTGGAGCGGTCCTTATTTTCGCTCCGCTGGCTTTAGTCACCATTGCCGAACACATTGGCGATCATAAAGTGTTAGGGGCGATTACCGGTGAAGACTTTTTAACGGACCCAGGGCTTGATAAAACCCTTATGGGAGATGGGATTGCTACCTTGGTCAGTGGGATGGTCGGTGGCCCTGCCAATACGACCTACGGTGAAAACACCGGGGTTATTGGAATGACGAAAGTGGCCAGTGTTTGGGTCGTGGGAACCGCCGCTGCCATTGCCATTGTGATGAGTTTTGTGAACGGATTTACGGGACTTATCTCCACGATTCCCCTGCCGGTCATGGGCGGTGTGCTCATTCTCCTCTTTGGCTTGATTGCGGGGAACGGGCTCAAAGTCATGATTGAAGGCAAAGTGGATCTCAAAGAGATGCGCAATATCGTGATTGTCTCCACCATGCTGGTGGTCGGACTGGGTGGTGCGAACTTTGTCATCAACGATGCGACCAGCCTTTCGGGGATGGCTTTAGCAGCCATTGTCGGGATTGCGCTTAATTTAATCCTTCCTGAAACCAGTGAGTAATGCTTGAAAGAACCCCTTAAACACGGTAAACTATAAGTAATTTAACCGCCAGATAAAGAGTGCGCAAGAAAACCTCCCGGTTTTTCTCTTGCGCACTTTTTATATTTTTAGGAGGCTTCATGTTCGATTATCTCATTATTGGGGGCGGAATTGTGGGCTCATTTTTAGCCTATGAACTCTCACCCAAAGCATCCGTATGTCTCATTGAAAAAGAGTCCGACCTTTCGCAAATTCAAACGACGCATAACAGTGCTTTGGTGCATTCGCCCGTTTTAATTACTCCTGATAAAGGCGAACTCAAAGCCCGCTTTGCTTTAGAAGGCAACCGGTTTTATCAAGAAAACGCAGAAAAACTCGGCGTGCCTGTTTTAAAAAACGGGGCTTATTTAATCGCCAAAACCGATGAAGAAATGGCCCATGCCAAAGATTATTTAGAAAGTGCGAAAGCCAGAGGGATTCAAGAAGTCTCTTTACTTTCCGCCGCCGCCATGATGATCGCAGAACCCAATTTAAAAGAAGATATCAAAGGCGGCCTAGATCTTCCCAGTGCAATGACCGCTGATACATACGCACTTTCTAAAACTTTAGAACAACACGCCAAAGGCGCCGGCGCAGAGTTTCATTTGGACGAAGAAGTCACCGCCATTGAGGCGTATGAGGATCATTTCAAAGTGACGACATCGAAAGCCACCTATGAAGCCAGACATGTGATTAATGCGGCGGGCGTATTTGCGGAAGGGATTGCAAAGATGGTCGAAAAAGAAGTGCCCTATCATACGCGTCCGCACCGGGGAGAATATTATGTGTTGAGTGAGAAGGCTCAAGGCTGGATCAATAAAACCCTTTTCCCAATGCCCAATAAAATTACCAAAGGCATTTTAGTGATTCCCCAGCCCAACGGAACCATCCGCTTAGGCCCGACTTCCACCTATCAAGAATCACTCACAGATGATACCGTCACGGAAGAAGGGTTAAAGACCGTCCAAGATGGCATTGAAGACTTAGTGAAATCCATCCCGATGGAATACGTTATAAAAACCTATGTAGGTATTAGAGCGACGACTGATTATCACGATTTTTATATCAAACGCTCCTTCGAGCATCCCAATTTTATTCATGTGGCCGGCATTGATTCTCCTGGGGTCACCGCAGCCCCCGCTATAGCAAAATATGTGAAAGAAGAAATATTAAATATAAAAACGGCTTAATTTAAGCCGTTTTTATTTTGCGTTTAATAAACTTGGAAAGTTCTCCGCCAATCAGAGGTAAAAAGCCTAAGCTCATCGCAATCATCATCGCGTTGAATGAGTACTCCACATTGGTTTGAAATAAATTATTCACGCCTGGAACATAAAGCACCACCAGGAGTAAGGCAATCCCAATGAGGAATGAACCGGTCACGTATTTATTGGAGAAGAAGTGTTGTTCAAAGATGCTTTTGGTTTCCGATCGGGCACTGAACATTCTTAAAAGCTCACCGACAATAATCGTTGCGAAGGCCAAGGTTTGACCCACTTTAACCGATTGGACGGAAAAGACTTGCCAGCCGAGATAAAAACTCGTGAGAACGGCCACCGCTAAAAAGAAACTTTGCAGGGCAATGGTAATCCCCATGGATCTATCGACAATGGGCGCATCTTTATCGGTTGGCAATTGCCGCATCACATCGTTTTCTTTGGGTTCAAGCCCTAAGGCAAAAGCGGGCAGTGAATCCGTCACAAGATTGACCCATAAAATTTGAATGGCGAGTAAAGGCGATCCCCACCCGAATAACATGGCAATCAATATGAGTGTCACCTCACCCACATTACAACTGACTAAGTAAGCCACAAACTTCCGGATGTTCGCATAGATCACGCGGCCTTCTTCCACGGCATCGACAATCGTGGTGAAATTATCATCCATTAAGACAATATCACTGGCTTCAGCCGCCACATCGGTCCCGGTAATCCCCATGGATACCCCGATGTTGGCTTTTTTTAAGGCAGGGGCATCATTCACCCCGTCGCCGGTCATTGAGCTTATTTCACCGGTGGCTTGAAGCGCTTTGACAATCGCGACTTTATGATGCGGAGACACCCGCGCAAAGACATGGGAGGTTTTTACCGTTTCTAAAAGCGTCGCCTCATCCATTGCATCGATCGCATGGCCGGTGATGGCTTTGAGTTCACCGGGCATTTCAAGTTCTTTGGCGATGGCTTCGGCGGTCACGGGATGATCACCCGTAATCATGACCACCCGGATGCCGGCTTGATGACACAATTTGATCGCTTCTTTGACTTCTTCACGGGGTGGGTCCATCATCCCAGTCAGTCCGACAAATACCATGTCCGTTTCTTCAGAAAGTAAGTCACCGGCGGTTTCGATTTTTTTATAGGCAAATCCTAAGACGCGCAACGCATCTTTCGCAAAGCTTTCGTTTACCGATAGAATTTCTTTTTTGACTTCCTCCGTTAAAGGAATTTCTTTCCCGTCTTTTAATAGGTAACTGGAGACCTCTAAGATACTATCGGGTGCGCCCTTACTCATCATGATTATCGTATCACCCACCTTGTGGGCGGTGCTCATCCGTTTACGGTCAGCGTCAAAAGGGGCTTCCCCTTCTCTGGGCGTACGTTTTCTTAAGGCTTGATGATCGAGGCCGTGTTTGTGGGAAAGTGTGACAAGGGCGAGTTCCGTGGGGTCGCCGATGGTTGCATCGTCTAAGATTTGGGCGTCATTACAAAGCGCCGCAATCTGCGCGATCCACTGGGTGTTGTCGTTGGTTTCTTCGAAAGTCCCAGAAAAATCATAGCCATTCCCCGAAACATTTAACGAGTGATGATTATCATAAAGATGCGTAACGACCATTTTATTTTGCGTGAGGGTTCCGGTTTTATCGGTCGATATCACCGTCACACTGCCTAAGGTTTCCACCGCGGCGAGACTTTTGACGATCGCGTTTTTCGTCGCCATCCTGCGCATCCCCATGGCTAAGACAACCGTAATGACCGTCGGCAGTCCCTCTGGGATGGCCGCCACGGCGAGTGACACACTGATAATGAAAATATCCGCAAACTCAAACCCATATAAAAGCCCTAAGATAAAAACGAGTCCAACTGCGACCAGTGATATCGTCCCCAAGAGTTTCCCCAGTTTGTCGATTTTTTCTTGCAAGGGCGTCATTGTGTCTTCGACTTCAGAAAGAAGCGTTGCAATCTTTCCGATTTGTGTGTTCATCCCGACTTCAACGACCATCCCTAAGGCCCGCCCGAAAGTGACGATGGTCCCAGAATAGGCCATATTCACCCGGTCTCCCAGAGCCGTTTGAGTCTCCAAGACTTGATCCGCATCTTTATTGACCGCGACACTCTCACCCGTCAGGGCACTCTCATCAATCTTTAAATTGATGGTTTCTAATAATCTTAAATCCGCGGGCACAAAATCCCCGGCTTCTAAAATGACTAAGTCACCGACCACGAGATCGGCCATTTCAACGACCATGGTCTTCCCACTACGGATGACTTTGGCGTGGGGTTTCGAGAGATTTTTTAACGCTTCAATGGAACTTGTTGCTTTGCGTTCTTGGACAATGGCCAGCGTCATATTTAATAGGACAATGGCCATAATGAAAATCCCATCGGTGAGATGACCACTGGCGACAATCGAGACGATGGCCGCCCCAATGAGTAAGAGATTTAAAAACTGTTTAAGCTCGTCAAATATCATCGCTAAGATGGTTTTAGGCGGCGTGCTTTCAAGCACGTTAGGACCGTGCTTTTGAAGGGATTCCGCGACGGATTCTGGGCTTAAACCTTCGTTTAAGTAGTTGTCTTTGATGAATGTATTTTTATCTTGTGTGTAGGGCATGAATGCCTCCTTCATGAACTAGCCGTATTATAGCACTCTAAACGCTTTGGACTAAAGAGAGTGGTATACTACATAGTGAAAGCAGGGCTTATGGATATCCAAAACATAGAAGATTACGTCGTTGAATTTAATCCAGAAAACCACACCTATAAAGTCGACGGAAAACCCGTCATATCGGTGACCCAATTAGTCGATAGCGTTCTCCCGAAGCGGTATAAAAAGGTGGATCCAGAAATCTTAAGACGCGCCGCAGAACGTGGCAATGAACTTCATGACATGATTGAACAGTTCGAAGTCAATGGCGTCGTGTCTCCGTCCATTGAACTGAGAAGCTACATGAACTTAAAACGTCAACACAGTTTTGACGCCTTAGAAAATGAAAAGATGGTCGTCATCTCGCATTTCGGTGTCCCCATCGCGGCGGGACGCTTTGACATGGTGGTGAGATCCCCACTCATTAAAGGCATTGGCATCGCCGATGTCAAAAGAACCCTGCATATCGCCGAAGAACATTTAAAGCTTCAACTCAATTTATACAAGCTCGGCTATGAACAAACTTATAAAAAACCCGTACACTATCTCAAATGCATTCGGGTGCGCAACCGCTTTAATGAATACTTGGATGTGCCGGTGGATAAAGAATTCACCCGCCTAAAAATCGAAGAATACTTAGAAAAAAACCCCATTGATTTCACGTAAAAAGCCATCCATACCGGATGGCTTTATTTTTTTAGGTGGTGCCGAAAACAGGACTCGAACCTGCGACCTACTGATTACGAGACAGTTGCTCTACCAGCTGAGCTACTTCGGCAGCACACTTATTTTAACAAAACTTACCGCAATCGAGTAGAGCCTTTGTCCATTTTTTGTTAACGCCATTGACTTATATATCAAGTTGATATATTTTATAAATGAGGTTCCCATGAAATCAAACAACCGTATTACCGTGATTATCCTAGGGTTGCTCGCCCAAGAACCCTTGAGTGGGTATGGCCTAAAAAAACGGATGGAAGTGTCCGTGGCGAATTTTGTGAGCCCCAGTTTTGGGAATATTTATCCCACTTTAAAAAAGTTAGATAACGATAAATTAATTGAGCAAATCGCTTCACTGGGTGGGCACGAAAAAAAAGTCTTTAAGACGACTCCAAATGGCATCGAGGTTTTGATCTCTTGGCTTAAATCGCCAGTGTCTGAGAGTGAACCCTTTTTACTCAGAGAATATTTTTTTGACTTTATAGACAGAAAAGAACGCAAGCGTTTAGTGCAAGAATATATTGAAATACTTCATACCATCATCAAGCGGTATCAATCAATTGAAACAACCTATAAAGATGTGATGGGAATATTTCCCTATCAAACGTTACGCTATGGTTTTTCTCAAGCCCGGCATGATCTGGCCTGGTATGAAAACTTAATCAAGGAGTTATAAATGGATTTTTTAAAGGTCAAAGATTTACGAAAAAAATACGGCGCCTTAGAGGCCGTCAAAGGCATCAGTTTCAATGTCCCCAAACAAGCCTTTTTTGCCTTTTTAGGGCCGAACGGGGCGGGAAAAAGTACAACCATCAATATTATCTCTACACTGCTTTCGCACGATGCGGGCATGGTTGAGTTGAATGGCCACATGCTCGGCCAAGACGATGATGCCATCCGTAAAGACATCGGCATTGTCTTTCAAAGCAACATGCTGGATGACCGGCTTTCCATCCGTGAAAATCTGCAAATCAGGGGACGGTTTTATGGATTGTCGCGGGCCAAGTTAAACACCCAAATTGAGACTTTAATTGAAGAGCTTTCCATGGAGAGGTTTATCGATCAAAAATACGGCAAGTGTTCGGGCGGTCAAAAACGCCGGGCGGATATTGCCAGAGCCTTGATTAATGAGCCCAATCTTTTAATCTTGGATGAACCGACCACAGGACTCGATCCTAAAACCCGTGAAGAAGTGTGGGCCTACATTGAAACGTTGAGAAAACGGAATATGACGCTCTTTCTCACCACGCACTACATGGAAGAAGCCGCAGAAGCCTCTCAAGTGGCGGTCATTCACCAAGGTCAAATCATTGCTGAGGGGACGCCGTCGGAACTGAAAAGTTTGTATTCGCATGACGTTTTAAAACTGGAAGGAACCAAAACCAAACTGCGGGCCTATCTCAAATCGCATCCGTGGCCCTATGAGGAAAAAGACGGGAAATTCATCGTTCAAGTCACTTCCATGGAAGCCCTCGACATCCTCAATGATGTCAAACCATCCATCAAACGGTATGAAGTCATTCAAGGCTCCATGGACGATGTCTTTTTAAACTTAACGGGGAGGGATTTAAACGCATGAAAGCGACCTTGACGATTGTCAGACGAAACTTACTCAATTACTTTTACGACCCATCTAATGTCTTTTTTTCCTTTTTATCGGTATTCATTCTAATTGGCGTATATGGCGTCTTTTTAGGGACCTTCCAAGTCCAAACCGTGGAAGATGCAGTGGGGGATATTGCAGGCGTAAACTGGCTAGTCAATAGTTGGCTCATTGCGGGGTTATTGACCGTATCATCCTTTACGGTGCCTTTAAATATTCTTTCAAACATGATAGTGGATTTAGAAAAGCGCGTGTTCGATGATTTTTTAGTGGCTCCCATTCGTCGCAGTTCACTTTTTCTAGGCTACCTGATCAGTGCCATTCTCATCGGCTTGATGATGACACTCCTCACGTTTTTTCTCGGAGAACTCGTCATTGTATTCTTAAGTGATGGTGAATTTTTAAGTCTCAGTGCGCACCTTGAAATCGTCGGCTGGATTCTCTTGGCCAACGTCAGTTTATCGGCGCTTTCATTTATGATTATTACGTTTGTTAAAAGTGTGGCAAGCGTCAATGCCCTCAATACCATCTTAGGGACGCTGATTGGTTTTTTAGCCGGCATTTATGTGCCTTTTGCGGCGTTTTCGGAATCCGTCGCCAACATCTTTAAATTTAATCCGGCCGCCCACATTGTGGTGGGCTTAAGACAGGTCTTTATGGACCCCGCCATCGCGTTTGTGTTTGACGGGGCGCCTGCGTCAGTTCAAGAGACGTATATGATTAATTATGGAGTGGAAATGACCTGGTTCAGCGTGTCGTTTACGCCCCTTTATATCGCGCTTTATTTGGTTGGGCTCACGGTCTTATTTGGGCTGATTTCCATCGCCCGAATGAACGCTTTTAAACGTTAGATTTTTATCTGAATTTAACATAAATTTAAAAAAAGCATGGTAAAATATACAAAACTCTCTATTTAAGGAGAATACCATGTCTTTTTTTATTGATGATGTTCCCCGTGTCCAACCGTTTACGTTACCGCACTTAGGCTATATCGCCTTTGGCGTCATTGCGACCATCTTGTTTTTTGTCTATCTCAAACAAATTCGGGCCAACTCTGAAAAGTTTGAGTCACTCTTGAAATGGGTCAATACGATTACGGTCTTTGTGTTTTATACGTGGTCGGTGATTTTTACCGACTCATTCTTAGAAACAGGTTTGCCGCTTCATGTCTGCCGGATTGCCAGTTTAGTCAGTCTCTATTATTTCTGGTTTAAAGATGAACGGGTGATTCCGATGATGTTTTATCTGGGGGTCTTTGGGGTGGTGGCGATCGCTTATCCGTCCAATGTGCATCCACTATACACCCATATCATTGGCTACACCTCACAGTTTACCCATGTGCTAATCGTGGTCACCTGGCTTTATATCGTCTTTGTCAAACATTACCGGCCAACCTGGAAAGATTTTCAAGTTACGGCAGTCTTTTGGGGCCTCGCTTTACTGGCCATTTGGGGCTTTAATTACTTGGTCGGACAAGGGGAATATTTCTATATTCTAGAGCGGACAAGGCCTTTCTTTAAAACCTGGCACGATCTCGGTTGGATTGGGTTTACGTATGGGCTCGCCCTGGTGTTTATTTTCATAGAAACCGCGGTTGTTTCCAAACTGAAAATTGATGAATGATATCACGATATATATCAATGAACTGATGCAAGAAGCGCCGGGCCTCGCCGGCGTTTTTTTGGTCGTTTTATCGGTCCTTCATCCGCTGATTGGTGGGCCGCTCAGTGTATTGATTCAAACCCTTTGGATCGGACTTATGGGGTCGATTTGGCTCGGCAGTCTGATTATGTGGGGGCTTAATCTCATTGGCATCGTGCTTTATTACGTGTTATTTCAACGGTTTATTGAATCGTTAACGCCGTGGCTTTCTAAAAAGAAAAAACTCCAAGCGCTTCTTTCGTGGAGTGAAAAAAAAGCCCCGTGGCAACACGTCATTGCCTTGGGACTTCCTTTTGTGTATACGTATCCCTTGCGCATTACCTTGGTTAAACCGCATGGGATTATCGCGTTTACGATGATGCTGGGAACATCGTATTTGATATTAAATGGGTTCAATTTACTTATGATTTATACGGTTTTTGGGACATTGACCGATGCGTTACCCGTGTGGGTACCCATCAGTGCATTTTTAGGAATCCTAATCACTGTGTATGCGTCTAAATCATCCCTTGATCTCCGGTAAAAAACCTTCAAAGACCGCGTTATCTACGTATTTTAAGGCCTTTAAATAGGCCTTTTTGTTTTGGGCCGTATAGCCTAACACGGGTTTTTTAGACTTTTTAAACTGTGTCACGCTCGGATGTGGAAGGGCGCGAATGTCATACGTAATAAAATCAGGACGCGTTAAGGGATTTAATAGCATCCGGCTCAAATAATATTTACGCCACTTTGAAAGCTTTTTAGCGTCTTTAAAATCCGAACTGATTTGGCCTCTTAATAGATGGGAGGCCTTTTTTTTGAGGTGCTTGATGACTTTGGGTGAAAATGAGTGAATGGCCACGCGGCCCTGATAATGTTCAAGATGCTCAATGACGGCATTGGTCAAACTGATGATGGGGGCATCGGCTTTGATTTCGATCAGCACTGGGACTTGGCCATCGATGAAGGCCAAAGTTTCTTCTAAGGTTGGAATGGTATATTCAGTCTTTTTTAAGGCAACTTGATTTAAAACATCAATTTCGGTGAAATAAACATAATCATCTTCACCCGTCATCCGACTTAGATGATCGTCATGAAAAACCACTGGAATGCCTTCTAAGGAAGGTTGCACGTCAAACTCAACCGCAAAGCCATGGGTGATGGCATGGGCAAACGCGCCCAAACTGTTCTCCGGGAATTTATCAGTGTGAAGCCCGCGGTGAGCGATTTTTTTCGTTTTGAGCCAACTGGCATCTTTCACACGTAATCCTCGCCTTTTTTGGCTTTCTTGAAAAAGAATTCCTGCACGCTCACGGGCGATTCACCGGGGATTTTCATGATGTGATCGCCTTCTTGGTTGAGCCGTGCGGTATAGAGGTTATCATTCCACGATTGGTCGAATATAAACTGTAAACGCGCTTTTACCTCATCGTCAT
Organism: Candidatus Izemoplasmataceae bacterium; assembly: GCA_965659955.1. Lineage (GTDB taxonomy): Bacteria > Bacillota_I > Bacilli_A > Izemoplasmatales > Izemoplasmataceae > JAGYII01. The sequence goes on along the minus strand of CBFHYA010000002.1, from coordinate 18,358 downwards.
AAACGGGCGCTAAGACTTCATGCCGGCGCGTTAAGTTACGGCTCATTAAGTCCGACGAGCCCACGTAGACTTCAGGATTCTTCCGCCCAAAGATATACACCCGGGAGTGTTCTAAAAAGCGGCCGACCGTGGATTGAACTTTCAGTGAGTCGGTGATGCCTTTGAGTTCCGGCTTTAAACAAACAATCGAACGAATGATCGCATGAATCTTGACGCCTTTTTCCGTGGCACGGACTAAGGCGTCCATGACCTCTTTATCGGTGAGGGCATTGATTTTAAAGGCAATATAGCCTTTCTCTTTGAGTTTGGCTTGCGCGTTGATTTTATCGATTAAGTTTTGTTTGAGTTGGTGGGGAGCCACTAAAAGAT
>CBFHYA010000002.1:1363-17894 GCA_965659955.1 Candidatus Izemoplasmataceae bacterium | reverse complement strand
CATTAACTCCCACGACTCAAAATCTTCCACGGCATAAATGGCTTCACCGCTGAGTTTCATCCGGCGTTCGAAAAACGGTAATAGTTCTTTGATGTAGGGGCTTTTTAAGTGCAATCTTAAGAGATCTTGCGTTTGACGTTTTTTGAGGAGTTTGCGGATGGTTTTGGGAATTTCATCCACATCGTCGAATTCAGCGGAGTAATCCACATCGGCATTCCGGATAAAACTCACCGTCATGTAACGGGCGTTTTCCTGAGAAAAAATCGTATCTAAAATATCATCCACCCGGACGTACCGGCCGTCCCCCATAGCGAGTGCGTAGGGGGGGGTGTTGATGAATTCGAGTTGATAAAATTCGTTTTTTTCGGTTTTAATCAACCGGTAGAGCTGATTACTTTTTACGGTGAGGATGAATTCGGTCAGAGACACTTTCATCCGGTGAGATAGGGTGAAATATTCTCTTTCAAACAGTTGGATGAGATTTTTCTTCTCGGTGGCTTTGAGTGTGTCCATGGGCACAAACGTAAAGCCCTCACCCGCAAAGGCTTTTAAAAGAGTTTTACCCGAGTCCAACATTTCAATGCGCTGGCGGTTGATGGTTTCATTGAGTTGATCGATGACTACGGACAAAGGAAGTCCTGAGCGCCACTCAATATGGTCGGGGTTGAGTTCAAGCCACGATTGTAATGAACCAATGCGAATCATCGCAAATTCTTTCAAGTTGGATGAAACAATGCGTAAGAATAAGGCCCGCTCTAAAAGTGGGTGAACGTCGCGACTTGATTCATCAAGAACGCGTTGATTGAATTTGAGCCACGATGCATCGCGGTTTAAATAGACATTCATAAACGTAACTCCAAAGGTTTAAGTTCAGGATAATCTTTTTCGAGGTTCTTCACAATAAAGCCTTCCCGCACGCCTTGGGTAAAGATACGCATTTGAATGGGGTTGAAGTAATCATGAATCGCATCCAAAATGACTAGGCCCGTTCCGATGGTATGAATCCGTTCTGGGACGGTCCGAATGAGTTTGAGATAGGCGGCTTTTTCTTTCGAGGCAATGAGGGATATCAACGGTTTGACTTCCCGCATCGATAAAGGCGATGCCAAATAAGGATCGGCACTGGGGTCAATCAGCTTACGCGCCGCCCGCATCGTACCACCCACACCGTGAAGAATAGGCGGAGTCTCAGTGGGTTCAAACCCCGCTTCTTTGAGATATTTCAGCACGCGTTTTTTGATTTTCTTCCGCGCATTTTTTCCAGGAATTAGTTTCTTAACATGGTCCATATAAGAAGATAGGGAGCCAATGGGAATCGCATCCGCTTTGATGATCTTCCCGTCTTTGTAGGTGACAATCTCAGTCGAGCCCCCGCCGATATCAACCACGATGCCAGAAGGTTCAGGTTGATCTAAAAAGACCGCATGAAAATCATACGTAGCTTCTTCCGGACCGGTGAGTAAATGAATGTCGAGGTTTTTTACCTGGCCAAACGTTTCTAAAAAGGCATCTTTATTTTTGGCTTTTCGGATCGTGGCCGTGGCAATTAAATAGGTTTTTTTAATCCGGGCATCCTTGATTTCTTTGAGAAACTTCTGGACGGTTTTAATGGCGACACTTAACCCTTCATCACTTAAACTATCGCCTTCCAAATAGACCGCTAGCCCAATCGTTTCTTTGTGAGAGCTTTTCAGTTTTAAGACATGGTTTTTTACTTTGTAGATGTTCATGCGAGCCGTATTAGACCCTAAATCGATGATGGCATACATAGTTGTCTCCTTTAAGTTCTATTGTAAGAGTTTAACTCAGGTAGAGCAATGTAAAAGCGCCCTTAAAGCGCGCGCATTATACGCGCTTTTTAAGAGCGTTAGGAGGGAGAGGGTCGGGATCAAAGAGGATATCTAAAGGAACCGCAAAGATTTGCGATAATTTAAAAGCAAGGCGCAAAGAAGGATCGAACTTCCCGCGTTCGATGGCGATGATGGTTTGCCGGGAGACGCCGATTTTTTCAGACAACTCCGCTTGCGACCAACGGTGATGCTCTCGGTACGCTCTGATACGATTAATCATACGTTCCTCATAGTATATATTTATATACATTATAGTAAAGTAAACTATACATATAGTCAAGAAAAAAAGAAGGGGGCGAGCCCTTCAAAAAATAGGAGGATCCCTTCTTAGGACCTAAATGTATTTTAGATAGTTATTATGAATGGATGATTTCTTTCACGTAAAGTTTGTGATAATCAAAATTCCTTCGTAGACGAACGTGATGGTCTTGAAAAAGCGGTTGGATGCTATATAATATAAAATACCTAGATTTTAAGGAGCATCTCATGTATAAAGTTTTACTTTATTACTTTTACACGCACATTGAAAACGTGGATGACAAAGTGGCTGAACACAAACGCTTTTGCCAAGCCCATGATATTTTGGGCCGTGTTTATTTAACCAGCGAAGGAATCAACGGAACGGTCTCTGGGACGCTGGAAAACATTGCGCTTTATAAAGCCTACTTAGAAACCGATCCTTTATTCAAAGGCATCCTATTCAAAGAAAGTGATCATCCCGCTCACACGTTTAAAAAAATCATTGTCAAAAACAAAAACGAACTCGTGAACCTATCTTTAGAAGACGATGTGAATCCAAGAGAAATTACTGGGCGCTACATCCAACCTGAGGAATTTTATGAGCGCATTCATGATGAAGATACGGTCATCATTGATGCGAGGAATGATTATGAATATGATATGGGTCATTTCAAAGGCGCATTAAGGCCGGATATAAGGACCTTCCGTGAACTCCCTGATTGGGTCCGTGCCAATAAAGAAAAACTTGAAGGTAAAAAAATTGTGGCCTATTGCACAGGCGGGGTCCGCTGTGAAAAATTCACTGGATGGCTTAAAAAAGAAGGCTACGAAGATGTCGGTCAACTCCACGGGGGCATTCAAACTTACGGGGCCAATGAAACCACGCAAGGGGCGTTTTGGGAAGGCTCGATGTATGTCTTTGATGAACGCATTGGGATGCCCATCAATCATGTGGATCCGGTGATTGTCTCGAAAGATCACTACACGGGAGAGCCGTGTGAACGCATGTTTAATTGCGCCAATCCTCAGTGTAATGAACAAATCTTTGGCTCGGAAGAAAACCAACACCACCATCTCGGTGGATGCAGTCTTTATTGCAGTTTGCATCCTGAAAATCGCTACGTCAAACATCTCGACGCACTCGAAAAAGAACGATTGATTCAAGCCTTAAAAAAAGGACTGACCCCTTGGCGTCCCGTCCATCATGAAACGCAAAGAGAAGCCACGGTATAGTGGCTTTTTTGTTAGGGAAAACTCCCTTGCTTTGGTACAATAAATTAAGGAGGCGTTATGGAAACTGTTAGTGCACTCGTTGCTTATGCCATTGATCATGGCATGATCGAAAAGACCGACGTGACGTATGTCACGAATGCCATTTTGGCATTGCTCAAAGAGAACCCCACGCCCGAAACATATCAAAAACCCAAAACCACTCAGCGTACCTTGCGCGTCTTTTTAGATCCTTTACTGGATCTCGCGTATGAAAAAGGGCTCATGGAAGATAACTCCATTCATGAACGCGACCGGTTTGAAGCGCTGATCATGGACACGTTGATGCCAAGACCCTCTGAGCTTCAACATGTCTTTACTCAAAAAAAAGAAGCAGACCCGAAAGCCGCGACCGATTATTTTTATGCGCTGGCGCAAAATTCGAATTACATTAAAACCGACCGGCTCAAGAAAAATAAGCATTTTTCCGTACGTACGGCGTACGGGGAAATGAAAGCGACCATTAACCTCGCCAAACCTGAAAAAGACCCAAAAGCGATTGCTGCGGCCAATCAAGAAACTGAAGCGTTTCCGCCGTGTTTACTTTGTAAGGAGTATGTGGGCTTAAACATGGACCACAAACCCCCGCGGAAAAATCACCGCACGATCAAACTTTCTTTAAATGAAGAACCGTTTTATTTCCAATTTTCCCCGTACGTTTATTACAACGAACACGCGATTGTCATTCACCAGGACCATATTCCCATGAAGATGAGTGTCAAAACCTACCGGAGACTCTTAGATTTTGTCGATCAGTTCCCTCATTATTTCTTAGGGTCTAATGCGGGGTTACCGATTGTCGGAGGTTCGATCCTCTCCCACGAACACTATCAAGGAGGAAATGCGTCATTCCCCATTGATGAGGCCCGTGTGTTGGAAAGTTTTCAATACGGATCGGTCACCATTGAACGGTTACTTTGGCCTCTTTCTGCGTTGCGCTTTAAAGCCACCGATAAAGACATCTTAGTGAACGTGTTGGACCGCTTTGAACACATTTGGCGGACCTATCATAATGAAGCCTTAGGCATCATTTCAAAAACAGGAGTTCATCATAATGCGATCACTCCAATTGCGCGCAAAAACGGGGACGAGTACGAAATGACGGTGGCGCTGAGAAATAATGTTACCAGTGAACAGTATCCCGACGGGGTGTTCCATACGCATCCCAAGCATCAACACATCAAAAAAGAAAATCTAGGACTCATCGAAGTCATGGGTTTAGGCATCTTACCCGGCCGCTTAGACACCGAACTTCCCCTCATCGCGCGGTATCTCTCGGGGGAAGAAAGCCTCCAAAACATTCCCAAATCCATGCAACCATGGGCGATGGAGCTTAACGACCATAAACCGACAAAAAATATGTTAGATTATGTGTATCAAGAAGCGGCAAAAGTCTTCGTCAATAGCTTAGAAGACGCGGCCGTTTTCCCACACACCGAAAAAGGCCATCAAGCATTCAATGGTCTCATTCAAAAATTCATGACGACATAAAGGAGTATTTCATGTCAACTCTCGTTCCCATACCCATTCCTATTACCGGAATTTTAACCGCCGTATTTTTCTTTCTTGCTGCCACGAATGGAATTAAAAGATTTGTCAAAAACGGAGCCATCCAGTGGCTTGCAAGTCAACACAAAATCTTCGGCGCGTTAGCAGCCCTCACCGCCATCGTCCATATGACGCTCGCCGTATCTGGAGGGTATTTAAGACTCACAGGAACCGCCGCCATGCTGGGCGTATTAGTGACCGCATTCTTAGGGGGCGGGTTCTTCCAAAAAGGGAGCCGCTGGCTTTACATCGGCCACCGTATCGCGGGTCCCGCAACCGCCGTACTCATTATCATCCACATCATTTTCAACATCAGTTATTAAAAAATAAAGCTTCCCAAACGGGAAGCTTTTTTAATGGACTTTACTCATAAAGTCTTTGAGTTCATTTGTTTTTGGATTATCTAATATTTCAGGGGTGCCTTTTTCCACGATGTTGCCTTCTTGCATGAAGACGACATAATTCGCAAACTTCTTCACGAAACTCATGACGTGGGTGACTAAGACAAAGTCTTTCCCGAGTTCTCTAAGTTCTTCAATCGCGATTAAGACTTCATCGGTCAAAATTGGATCGAGCGAAGAAGTGGGTTCATCGAGGAAGATGACATCGGGATTCACACTGAGCGCACGCGCGATGGATGCCCGTTGAGCTTGTCCTCCCGAGACGTTTTTAGGGAGTTTATCCATTTGGTCTTCGAGTTTTAAGAGTTTCAAGTTCGCTTCCGCGATCATCTCGGCTTCTTCTAGGGGAATACCGCGTGTTTTTTCTAACACTAAGGTGATATTCCTTTTGAGCGTCAGATGCGGAAATAAGTTATGTGACTGGAAGACAAATCCGATGTGTTTTTTATAATCGGGGTCATTCGTTACGTCATAATCATTGATTTTAAGGGTCCCAGACGTTGGTCTTTCCAGTCCCGCCATCAAGCGGATGAGGGTCGATTTACCGGACCCACTCATGCCGATTAAAGCGACTGCGTTATATTCGGTTAAGATGAGTTCTAAGTTGTGTAAGACTTCGACATCATACGTATGAGATAAATTATTCAATTCGATTTTCATAGACTCCACCGCCTTTCAATCACACGGGTAAGCTGGGAAAGAGGGATTGTGATGATAAGGTATAACACCCAAACTAAAATATACCCTTCGATGAACGCAAAGTTTTGGGATTGAGCCACACGGATGGAGTAGAAAAGCTCATTATAGGCAATCACGTTGAGCAAGGCACTCCCTTTGACGATTTGTGAGAAGTTATTCATCATCGGGGGCATCAAGACCCGGATGACTTGCGGGATGATGATGTACCGGTATTTTTGATAAGGGGTAAACCCAAACAAGTCCATGGCCAGGTATTGTTCTTCAGAAATCGAAGAGATGGCTGATTTGTAGACGTTTTTCATATACGGTGTCATGTAGGTAATGAGTCCAATGTATCCCATAGTATTACGGTCTAAACTGTTAAACGCCGGCCCAATGACAAAGGCGGAGATGACGATGAGCACCAGTAAGGGGGTCCCGTAAATGATTTCAGTGAAGACTTCGGTGAACGCTCTAAAATATTGGATTTTAGAAATGCTCATTAAGTAGAAAATAAATCCAATAATCAAACTGGATACGAGCGCTACTGAAGACACGACAATCGTGTTGATGAGTCCGTTACGAATGAGATTCACATAGGGTTCATAGACCGCCAGACTAAAGGTTCCGGTCTGGCGGACAATGACAAAAGTGATAAACGCTAAAATCGTTGCAAATGCGAGCGCATATGCAACGATTTTATTTTGCAGTAAAACAATGAATGGGTTGGTACTGGCGGGCTTGTTATTCATTGATATAGAATTCGAGTCCGTAGCGGCCTAAATTATCAAGAATGACTTGATCCCATGTCGCTGAAAGTTCTTCATATAGTCCACCGGATTCATTGAATGTAGCAATGAATTCATTGGCTTGATCTAAGAGTTCGCTGTTCCCCGTTTGGACTGCCATTCCAATGGGGCTTGAAACAAATGCGTCCCAGACAATCATGGTTTCATCCGGATTCGCTTTGTAGCCGTTGACCACAGGGTTCGCACTCATAATAAGTATGTCTGCGCCTCCTTGAGCAACTTCTTCAATGGCGGTTCCCAAATCGGTTGATTCTTGAACATCTTTGCCGTATGAATCTCTCGGGATGGATGAAGAGATTTGGTTGGCAATGCCGACCCAGCGTGCTTCATCAATCGCGACCAGATCTTCAACCGTTGAATCTTCGGTTAAATTGTTTGCAGTCGCAAATTCTTGGTTCACGAGTGAGATGATTTTGAAGTAGAAGTAAGGATTGGAAAAATCCACACTTTGTTCGCGTTCTTCGGTAATACTCATCGAAGCAATCGCGATATCAATTTCACCGGATTGAATCGCGGGAATCAGTCCCCCAAATTCAGTGTTGACGATTTCGACTTCACGGCCGATAAATTCCCCAAATGCGCGGGCGGTATCGACGGAGATGCCTTCAGGATTGTTGCTGGTATCGACGGTTTCAAAAGGAGGATATCTTAAGTCCATGCCGACACGAAGAGGTGCTTCACTGCCTCCACAGGCAGCCAACGTGAATACAGTGACGATTGTAAGCAACGTTAATAATGCTTTTTTCATTTTGTTCTCTCCTTTTTTTTGTGGTGACTTAATTATAGGGATGAGGCCCAGTTAACACAATCAAAACACTCAAAATTATCGCCAACCCAAGCGATGGCGAATAGTTTGTTCACAAAGCAAATTAGATGGATGGCATTAATCCGTTGTTTCATCGAGTATGGATTGCATGAGGGTAGGCCGGTCGGTAATGAGTCCATCGGCCCCTCGTTCGATCAGCAAACGCATGGTGTCCGGGTCATTGATGGTCCAGTAGTGAATGGCAATATTATGTCGGTGGGCATTATTGATGAGTTGGGTCGTCGTTAAATCAAGATTTCCCGACGATGTGGGAATGGCGAGTGTGGCGGGTTTATCCGGATAAAATAGGGACATGTAAGCCCGCGTCATAATATAGAATAGGCGAACCCCGTCTTCTTGAGGCGCGTACATTAAGTTCGGGTAGTCAGATTCCTGATACGCCACGAATTGATCGACAATCTCCCGGTGAAAACTCCCCAGCACAACTTGGTCAATCATGTCGTATTCCACCATGAGATCCATAACTTTTTCTAAAGCTTCAAGCCCCAGTTCTCCGGATTGTTTGATTTCAACACTCATTAAATTATCGGGAAAGTGAATGAATAGGTCTTCGAGCGTGGTGACTAAAAACTTTTCTGGATGCCTCGCTTCAAAGCCACTCGGATAATCCACATCCAGTGGGGTCACTGGATTGCCTTCCCAGTTGGTATAGGGGTTAAACTCTCCGGTGACATTGTAGCCATCGGGGCCATCAATCGGGTTTGAATACCCAAAATCAACCTCATCCTCCACTAAGGATTCATAGGTAATTTCACTGATCAGAGCATTTTGCAGATCCGTTTTACGGTCAAGGGTCAAATCATGGGAGAGGATAATGACTCCATCGGCTGTCATGTTGACATCGGTTTCTAGCATAAATGCTGGATTGACCGAATACGCATTGAAATAGGCTTCGAGCGTATTATCTGGAAATTCTTGGTTCCCCCCACCGTGCGCGATGATCAAAGGCTCACCGTCACGCCGAAAGGGATTGTCTTCCCGTACTTGTGGTTTGGGAATAATTATAATGAGCAAAAATGTGGCCGCAATTACGGCGAGTATTTTAAACCGCATAGAAACTCCTAATTAAATTTTCTGGGATCATTTTCGTATTGGTCCAAGGTTTTCATATCTTCTGAATCAATGGAGAAATCGACTTGGGCATTCTCAATCATCCGGTTTTGATGGGTGGATTTGGGTAAGGTCGCTGCGCCTCGCTCAATGGTATATCGAATCAACAGTTGAGCCGGTGTCACCCCGTATTTCTTGGCCATCTTCCCGACTAGCGGATCACTTAATGCATAGCCAATTGCTAAGGGTGAATAGGCAATGATTTGAATGCCTTTTTCTTGGCAATAATCCACGGTTTCATGTTGGGGGTTTCCCACAAATAAACCAATTTGATTGGCGTGTGGGACCACACTGGCTTCCGTCAGGATATTATCGATGTCACGTGGTGAGAAGTTACTCACCCCGATGGCTTTAGCTTTCCCCGAATGATAGATCTTTTCTAACGCTTTCCACGCTTCAATGTTACCCGCATCATGGTTCGATCCGATGTCTGACCAAGGCCAAGGCGCATGGATTAAAAAGAGATCGACATACTCCATGTCTAAGGCTTTTAATGAAGCGTCAAACGCATCTAACGCCCCTTGATACGTTTTGATATGGCTTTCAAGTTTCGTCGTGACAAATAAATCTTCTCTGGAAATTTTAGAATCTTGAATGGCTTTTCCTACGCCTTCTTCATTTTGATAACCTTCAGCGGTATCAATATGTAAGTATCCGGCATCTAACGCATCTTTAACCGCGTTGTACGTGATATCACCTGGGGGCATTTGCCAGGTTCCTAGGCCCATGACAGGGATGGAAGTATCGTTACTTAAGGGGATGCGTTTTTTTAACATGAGACGCTCCTTGATTCGTGGTTTTGTACATGATTAGTATACCTTAAAGTCGGTTTATACGCATTCTGTCGGTGTTAAACCGTGTTATCCGCTAAAATGAATGCAGGTGATAATTATGATAAATATTGAAGAACTCAGAAACATGGAAACTGTCCCTAAAAACATTGTCATTACAGGAGCCAATTCGGGCATCGGTTTTGAAGCCGCCAAATTCTTTGCGCACAAAGGCGCTCACGTCATAATGGGGGTTCGCTCTTTAGTTCGCGGTGATGAAGCAATGGCCTACATCGAAGAAGAAGTCGAAAAACCACAATTGACGCTTTTAGAACTCGACCTTTCGAGTTTAAAAAGCATCGATGCGTTTGTGGCTGCCGTTAAAAAAACAGTGACTGAAGTGGATGTATTGATTAATAACGCGGGAATTATGGCCGTCAAAGAAGGTAAAACTCAAGACGGATTTGAACGCCAGCTGGGCGTCAACCATTTGGGCCATTTTGCATTAACCGCGAAGCTTTTTGATCATCTTGGCTTAAAAGCACGGATTATCAATGTCTCTTCGCAAGCGCATCTCATGGGATCGTTTGATTTTGATAATTTGCAATATGAAAACGGCGGTTATAAACCCTTTAAAGCGTACGCGCAGTCTAAACTGGCGAACATTACCTTTACGAATGCGCTCAATGCCAGACTTAAAGATAAATCCATCAAAGCGATTACCGTCCATCCAGGGGTGGCGAAGACTGGATTATTTGGCCGTAAAAAAGGCGTCCTTGCATTTCGGCTTTTAAGTCTCCTCTTTGGCCTTTTCGCCAATCCGCCTCGATTGGGGCTTTACCCACCATTGCGGCCGCTATTCATCCGAGTGTGACGGCCGGTGAATTCTTAGGCCCGAAAGAAAAAGGCCATAAAGGCTACCTGACACAAAACGATAAAGTGAACCCGCTCGCCCTAGATAAAAAAACACAAAATAATCTGTGGACGCATTCAGAACGCTTAACTGGTGTGACCTTCCCGCTTTAGGGAAGGTCTTTTTTTGAAAAAACCCTTAATTTGGTGTAAAATTACACTAGAGGTATCCCATGACAAAACCCGAACTTATAACCCTCATTTCTGAAAAAATGAGACTGGTGAGAAACGAATACCGGATCACCCAAGATGTTTTTTCAGACATGATTGGGATCACGAAAAAAACGCTGGTTCAAATCGAAAAAGAACGCTCGCAAGCTTCTTGGAGTGTCGTGGTCAGTGTCTGCATGCTTTTTCCCGAAAGTGAAATTTTGTGGACGGCGCTCAAATCCAGTCCACCGGAAGTCATTCGGCAGATGGTATTTGATAGTGTGAAACGTCCCAAAGAGAAAACCATGGGCGGAAAAATGTTTTGGCGGACGGTCCATCAAGAACCCGGCTTTAAAGTTCAACAAAATTATTTTTCCAATCATTACCGTCTGATTGATGGATACGGAAGGCGATGGCTTTCCAGCTTTCATAAGGAAAAAATTATTGCATTTTTGAACGATGTCATCAAAGCGGAGGCCCCTGATGAGTCATAAAATTTCCAAACACCAAATGTCGTTTTTAACCGAAGTCTTAGAAGATGCCGAAAGTAAAAACATCATTAAGCCCACGCAATCCAAAGATATCTTAGGGCATTATGAACCAAGGAAAGGGCTCGACTTTATTCGCGTCCTCGTATCGTTTGGGGCGATTTTGATTGGGCTTGGCGTTTTACTATTTATTGCAGGAAACTGGCAAGCCATCTCCAACCCATGGAAAGTGGTGATCATCATCACGGCACTGGCTTCATCCATGGCGTCGTCTTACCTTACGGCTAAAGATAAACCGATGACTTCGCAGGCGTTGCTTTATTTATCGGTCTTAATCTTTGGGGCGGGTTTATTTCTCATTGATCTGGCGTATAACTTTAACTTAGAACCCTTTGTCTTATCATTCGTCTGGGCGCTTGCGGCGTTATTACTCTCCAGTGTGTATAAAGATGTGATTTTGTTTATCTTTGCCCACGTACTTGCGTTTGCGTTTATTACGTCTGGATTTGATGAAAATATATTCGCTTATGCGATTCCCCTTTTGGCGATATTTTTTGCGGGGAATTACTATTTTGGATTCCGTAAGATTGTGACGTTTGGCAGTTTACTCTTGGCCCAAGTCTTTATTTTCTACACCCTTGATTTTATCAATTTAGACCCCATTTATGTCTCCTTTGTCTTTTTAGGCCAAGGGCTGATCCTTTATTACTTTAAACATCAATTGAATGTGGAAATATTCCAGTTTATCGGGATTGCGACCGCCGGGATTGCGGCGTTTAGTTTAACCTTTAGAGAGCTCTGGGAAGATTTAACGTTCATTGAAAACGGCTCGATTTATTCGATTCCTTTTTCCATCGCCTTTACGGTGTATCTATTTACTCTGGTGTCGAAAAAACAACTCACCCCATTGATTATCATTTCAGTATTCATTTTAAGGTTTTACTTTGATACCTTTTATGAATTCTTACCGCGTTCCCTCTTTTTCATCTTAGGGGGCGCCATTGTCTTAGGGCTTGGCATTTACATTGAGCGGTACCGCCGCGAGGAGGTGTAATATGGCCACCATGAAAAAGATTTGGCAATCGGAACTCGGCAAAATACTCATCAGTTTTATTGGATTGTTGCTTTTACTGGGGAGTCTCACCATCGTCCCGATCCTCACGTATTGGGCGGGTGAACCCGTCACTGTAAGAATCTATGATGCCTCTGAAAATCTGCGGGAAAGTGACATTAATCCCTACGTTGAGCCGGGTCTTTTAGGCATCACTGAAGTCGATGGAACGCTCCTTACCGGAGATTTAAAAGCGACCTATGATGCGGGTGAAAACTTCTATTCGATTCTGGATACATCCACTGTATACGCCATTTTAGATGTGAATGGAATCGCGACCATTCAAGAACTCACGTTAGAAACCCCGCCGGATGGTGCGGTTTATTTGGAAATTGAAACCATGTATGGAACCTTTGATTTAGAGCGCAGTGAAGCCTACCGCGATGAAACCGGGGAGTGGCGAGAATTTTATGACGGTGTCACCATTCAAATGTTTGATCTCATTGCGGCCATTGAATCGCGGTATCCTGATTTACGAGAGACCCTTCAAGACGAAACGCTTGACGTGAACTTGCGCATTTGGAATGGCCGGTACGTCATTGTCAATCCTTAAAAAAAATAAATCCCATCCAGAATTGGATGGGATTTTTATGTGATTTTGGTATCTTTAAACACGACTTCCGTGCCAAAGAGAAGATCATGCGGGCTGCGCCGGTCTTGGCGGGTGTTAAAAATGATGAACGCGACGATAAAATAAATGCCGGCACTTAGAAAGCCCAAGGCCCATTTGGTGATTTCTCTGAGGTGTAACCTAAGTAAACTGGGCTTGGTATGATTGGCCAATAAAATTTCCGTTCTGGCCATGCGTTTTCCGATGGACTGCGTTTGGGTAATCCACATCGCCCCAATGGTAAATAGATAAAAAACGAAAAAGACCATCAAGGCTTCCATCCACCACGCATAGGGCATAAAAATGATGAATAAAATACTCAAAAAGATGGCCATAAATTCAGGGCCAAAGCCTTCGATGCGTTCGTTGAATTGAGCGGGTAAATGTTTATAGATGCGCATAGGATTATCTTAACACACAAAAAGTTTAAGAAAAAAGCTTCCCAGTGGGAAGCCTTATTCATAAATGAGGGTATCTAAATTGACGTAATCATCCAGCAAATCATGACTGGTAACACCGATATTTGAAATGAGATATAAGGTGTCATCGGTGTAAACGGCCCGTTCAATCATCGCACTCATCCATTCGTAAATGTAATAATCTTCCTCACGGGTGGGCTCTTCTAACGCCGGGTCATCAATTAAATCTAATAGATCCCGGTGAGAAAAGCTTTGTTCGATTTGGATGGGCATCGCACGCGTTTCATCGATATCAAAAATCAGATAATCTTGGGAGTAATAATACCCTGTATCGGTGTAACCTGAGTGTCCCATCGCAAAGCCAATGAAGTCATAAGATTCCCCAATCAAAATGGCTTTATGATTGTGGAGGGCTTCTGAATATTGCCAGGAGTTATCGCGGTTTAATAGCACCAAGGGTTCGCCGATTTCCACAGGGTTATCTAGATCGGAAATGTCAAAGAGGGTGAGTTTAATCCCGGTGGTCCGGCCATTTTCATCGGCTTCATAACCAATCCCAATTAGCGTATCGTTTTTCCAAGGATGTTGATACGTGGAAAATCCGGTGATTTCTAATCCTGCGCGGATGATGGGATTATAAGGATTGGATAAGTCAATCGTATATAAGGGATCGGTTTGTTCGAAGGTGACCACCGTAACTAAATCTCCGTTAAAGCGCGCTGAACGGATGGTTTCACCGGGTTTACCCAAGCCCTCATCAATCAGGGCGGCTTGGTCAAAGTAAGGGCCATTTTCGCCGGTTTTACGTTCTAAGATATAAAGACGGTTGATGGCGTTTTCTCCCCATCCTTCAGTAGTAACCAAACGGAAGAAGTCCCCGTCGCCATCCATCCAAAATTGATTTTGGATTTGCCCTTGATAGGTCCCAGCACCCCCGAAGGTAAGCGAGCCATCGTCATTAAACGTGTATGAAATCAATTCCCCATAGACTTGATATACTCCGTTACCATCCACGTCTTCATACCGACTCGACGCGAAATAGATGCCTTCTAAGTTGACGTATACTTGACCCCAACTCATGGCGCCCAAGAGAATTTCGTTATCCATCGTGGGTTCACCCGATAAATCAATCTGGGTGATGATGGTAAAGCTTTCTAACGGAGTGCCTGGAATATAGCTTACATCACTCGCATCTGGTGTGATCTCTTCGCCGTTTTCTTTAAAAACAGGAAGCGGATTAAAATCGTCTTCTAAACTGTAAATGGAGTGATAACTCATTACATACAGTTGATCATCAATCAGGCGTGAGGTATTTATGGACCCCGTAATGTCGAACACATCAACGACTTCAAGCGTCCCTTTATCGATGATGGTGATGGTTGAAAAAGGGGTTCCCATTTCAAAGAATGGAAGACTTCTAAACATCGAATCACTCATCAATGAATAGACCATTTGGCGCTGGCCCGTGGCGACGATGTAATCATCGGTAAGATAGAGTTCCCGGTAATAGGTGAATGATTCATCCGGATTTTCTGAATCCATGGAAAGATTGAGGACGGTCTCCATAGCCCCGTTTTCTAAGAGTTCAATGACGGTGAGGGTATTGCCGTCGATGCGGTAAATCCGGTCGCCATCGGTTTTGATGATGTCGCCTTCATCAACGCCTTCGATTTGGACATTGGTTTCACTGGTCTCGCTTGATTCACTCTCAGTCATGCTCGCTTCGGGGGCATCCATGGCCATATCAACCTCGGGTGCTCCCACCATTGTAGTGAATATTCCTGCGGATCTAAAGAACCAGCCATCGGCACTTTGATACTCACCGAGATAAGGCTCTACAAGCGTTCTCAATGCATCAACACTTTCTATGCTGGAAAGCCCTTGATTGGTCTCAACGACCGGGTCCACAGGCGTTTCTTCTTGCATGCATGCGGCCAAAAATAAGGTCATTAATAAGGTTAATAGTAAGGTAATTTTTTTCATGGGGACTCCTCTTTGAATGATTAAGATACATTCATTATATGTATTGAATGTGACAACTCTGTGACAACCCCTTGAACCCTTTGACACATTCGTCATATCACCCAATAAGGTGGTAAAATAAACCCATGTCGACTCTTTTACTCGTCGAAGACGATGTTAAACTTCACCGGCTGGTTAAAGAAGCCCTTGAAGAAAAAAAGTTCCAAGTCATCAGTGCGCACACCGGCGATCAAGCCAGCGTGCTTTTTGATCAATCCATTGATCTAGTCATTTTAGATTTGATGCTGCCGGGTAAAAGCGGCTGGATGCTTTTAAAAGAATTTAAAAAGACGGATACCCCCGTCCTCATTCTCTCGGCTAAATCCTTAGAAGATGACAAACTCTTTGGGTTTGAGCTAGGGGCCGATGATTACATGACGAAACCTTTTTCCATGCGCGAACTCATCGCCCGGATTCATGTCTTGTTAAAGCGTAAGCAACCAGAGAAAAGCATTCATTTAGGGCCTTTTATTTGGTTTCCGCTTAAGCAACAAATTCAATATCAAGACATACCACTAGATTTATCCCCCATGGAGTATAAACTTTTAAGCCTTTTTTTAAACCAGCCCAATCAGGTCATGACGCGAGAACAATTGCTCAATCAAGTTTGGGGCTATGATTATTATGGCGATTTAAGAACCGTTGATACCCACATTAAGCGCCTCAGGCAAAAACTCCCAGGGTTTGAGGGGATCAAAACGGTCCGAGGAAGTGGCTACATGTGTGAGGTAGACGCATGAGAAAATCTTTATTTGGGCGGCTTTTAGGCTATTTTGTTTTTTATACCACCTTACTCGTTGGAGTACTTTACCTCGTCCAACGCTTTCTAGCCCCAACCCTTTATTTGAACCGTATTGTCCGGGATGATCAAGCCTCCATCTCCACCATCATCGATGCGTACAATGCGGATGCGACCCCACTTGAACTCAGTCAAATTTCCAATGGATTTGAAGGCGATGTGAGTATTTATAACGCCCAAGGCACCATCATTTATGATGAATCGGAAGAGGGCCCTTTAAGAAGCATCGATGTCGTGCGAATCTTTCAAGCCGAGACCTTAGAGCAAATTACCGAAGACGGCCGCTCTTATTTAGAAGTCTACAGGGTAGACGGACCGCAAATTTTCCGTTTAAAAACGCCGTTTGCGCCGTTTGTTAGTAACATTCTTTTTTTGAATCAATTCTTTCTCATTTTGGTGGGTATTTCTCTAGTTTTAGTCATCCCCTTATCCTATCTTTTTGCCCGGTCATTCACCCGGCCCATGGTCAAACTCAATCAACTGGCCCAATCTTTTGCGTCGTTAGAATTTGAGATGATA
>CBFHYA010000002.1:0-1265 GCA_965659955.1 Candidatus Izemoplasmataceae bacterium | reverse complement strand
TGCCCGGTCATTCACCCGGCCCATGGTCAAACTCAATCAACTGGCCCAATCTTTTGCGTCGTTAGAATTTGAGATGACAAACACCTTAGACCGCCCTGATGAAATTGGGGCGCTTTCAAAAACATTAGAAACGATGGCCCAACGGTTATCGAAAACCCTTAAAGATTTAGAAAGCGAACTGGCCAAAGAAAAAGAACTGGATCGTTTACAAAAATCATTTGTCGCACGGGTCTCCCATGAGATAAAAACCCCATTGGCGATCATTCAAGCCGCGACGGAATCGATTCACGAAATGATTCCCCCGGAGAAAAAAGAATACGAAGCGATGATCATCGAAGAAATTACCCGGCTATCTGAGCTCACGGATGATCTCATCGATCTGACTCAATTAGAATCCGGCCGATTCAAGGTGAGAAAAACATCGCTTGAAGTGAAACCACTCATCAAAGACGTCATCCAGTCGCTTTCCCCATTAGATGAAAGGCCCATCCATCTCACCGGTGAATCTTTCACCCTTGACGGGGATTCGAAACGGATGACTCAAGTGTTTCGAAACCTTATTAAAAACGCCCTAGATCACTCCGATCAAGATGGCGCGATTGATGTACACTTAGATGCCTCGGCCCGGTCCGTTTTGATTACCAATCCCCACACGAAGATTGATAAAAATACCATTAAGCGATTCGGAGAACCCTTTTATAAACCGAATGAATCACATGCAGGAACTGGGCTGGGACTTGCCATCACCCAACAACTCTTAACCCTTCATCAGGCCCTTCTTCACTTTGAATATGATGAGAAAATGTGCGTGAGAGTTCAATTTTAGACCTTTTAAAGTCCGCTAAATGGCGGGCTTTTTTTAAACCTGTATTATAAGTTTTATCATATGGGTTGCCTCCAAGAAGATAGTATTGTAAACTAATTTCGTTCAATGATAAAACTAAGGAGATTATTATGCCTAATTCATTTAAAAAAGCCATCACCTTAACCGGTGGGGTTTCAATCCTCACCGGGATTATGGTGGGATCGGGAATATTTTTTGTCGGATCCCTCGTTTTAGATACCACCAATTACAGTCCAGGTTTCGCCTTACTTGCTTGGGTCATTGGGGGATTACTCACCTTGGCCTACGCGTTGATGTACGGCGAACTCGGAAGTAAATATCCGAGAGTCGGCGGCTATTATGCGTACTTGAAAAAAGCGTATGGACCTGTGGTAGGCTTTAGTGCCGGATTCTTTAATTTTGCGCTGGCTTCCAGTGGATC
>CBFHYA010000001.1:103148-107495 GCA_965659955.1 Candidatus Izemoplasmataceae bacterium | reverse complement strand
GTCAGTCACGAAGCTTTTGTTAGAAATTCTGGCATAACTACTTCGAAGGCTGATCTTGTAAAGCAACTCTTCGCCAATATCTCCGCGTTGGAATTCTTCTTTACTCAAGGGTTTAATCCCAAGTTTCTTTCCATCGCTATCAACTCCCAGCATAACACTATACGCATGATTAAAATGGACACTGGCAGGCTTGTTGAGCGTGATATTGGTTTCATATAGGCTGACAAATTTGGTGCCTTGTTCTTTCGATTTCCATTTGAACATTGTTTTCACCTCAGCCTCATTATACGATAAAATCCAAAATATTCAAAATAATTCAATTTTATTCAAAATAATTATTTACCCAAACAAAATTGGGAAAAGAGCGTGTCAATTAAAGCGGTGTCTGATACTTCCCCCATGACTTCTCCGAGTCTGAGCCACGCTTCTTTCAGATCCATCTCAATCATATCAACAGGGAAATCGTTGTGGGCGGTTTCTAAGGCCTGATTGACTAAAGATAAAGCCTCTTTAAATTTCCCAATATGTCTCGCGTTGGATAAGTAAACGGTCTGGGTCGAATCTAAGTAGCCACTGAGATACATTTCATGGATGCGGGTTTCTAAGACGTTTAAATTCTTTTTCAGTAAACTCGAAATGGGGATGGCATCCGGAAAATCATGGGCCATTTTTTTCGGTAAATCATCTTTGTTTAAAATGATGATGCGTTCTTTGGATTCGGTCATGGATAAAAGCTTTTTATCATCGTCTTGAAGCGGTTGACTTTGGTCAATAACGAGTAACACAAGTCGGGCACTTTCAATGGCTTTCACACTTTTTTCAATGCCTATTTTTTCCACTTGATCGGAGGTATCACGGATTCCCGCAGTATCGATTAAATTGAGGGTGACCCCTCCAATGGTCAATCGACCTTCCACCGTATCACGCGTCGTGCCTTGAATGTCAGTGACAATCGCTTTTTCTTCGTTGATGAGGGCATTAAGTAAACTGGATTTACCCACGTTCGGGCGGCCCACAATGGCCGTTGAGATGCCGTCTTTGATGAGTTGACCGTAAACGGCTTGATCCAGTATTTTTTTAAGCATGGACTGGATGGTTTGGGTTTCGGGAATTAAAACGTGTTGGGTTAATTCTTGAACGTCATCATATTCTGGATAATCAATATTGACTTCAATTTGCGCAATCACATTTAATAAGCGGGTTCTCAATGATTCAGTTAAGTCTCTAATCTTACCTTCTAAGCCTTGGGTTGCGAGTTTTAATGAAAGTTCAGACCGTGATTCAATTAAATCAAGAACACTTTCGGCTTCCGTTAAATCAATGCGACCGTTTAAAAAAGCGCGTTCCGTGAACTCGCCATTTTCAGCCAAGCGAGCCCCATGCGTTAAGCATAGTTCTAAGACTCTTTCGGCAATATAAACGCCCCCATGCGTATTAATTTCTACCATATCTTCACGCGTGAAGGTTTTAGGGGCTTTAAAATAACTGACTAAGACTTCATCAATCAGTTGATCGCCATCTTTAATTTTCCCATACCGAATGGTATGCGAAGAAAAAGGAGAAGTGTGCGTGGATTGAAAAAATTTCCCTAGGATTTCTAATGCGTCTTCACCACTCATCCTAACGATACTAATGGCCCCTATTCCAGGGGCCGTAGAGATGGCGGCAATCGTTTCATTTTGCATGTTTATCACCGCCTAAAGTATACCACAAAGGCATATCATCGTGTATAATAAGGCCAAGGAGCTTGCATGAAAAAACCAACGCTCAAACGCCACTTTATCTACTACATTGGAACCTTAATTTTGATGGTTCTTTTCATATCTGGATATGCCCTCTTTGAACGGCTTGTGAATGATGTTTCATATATGACGTCGTTTCAGCGGTTATGGATTGTGCCTCCTCTAGTTGTGACGCTTTTATTCGCCTATGAATTCATCTTAGGAAGTATTGTCTTTTCAAAAAATCCCAGACGCAATGAAAAAAACTATGTGCTGCACGTATCCAGTGTGGCCAAAGAAACCCTCGATTTAGACATTGAAGATTTTGAAACACTCAGAGACAACAATGATTTCCAAGAATCGTTAAAAAAAATCTACCAACTTTTTCAAGAAAAAAATACCCATGAGCCTGCCTATTTAGAAGCGCTCAAACCATTCCAAGAAGATTCATTAGGCTACAACGTCCTCAAAATCATCATTCAAGAAACACGGTACTTACTCAACGAACCCAAACCGAATGCTTAGGAGTTTAGTGTGTCATATACCGCGCTATACCGGAAATACCGACCGGCCGATTTCACTGAAGTTGCCGGCCAAGAACATATCACCCAAACATTCCAAAACGCGCTTAAATTGGATAAACTTTCGCATGCGTATTTATTCAGTGGACCCAGAGGCACCGGGAAAACCAGTATCGCCAAAATCATTGCGAAAGCTGTCAATTGTGAAAAAGCCCCAACCGCCAATCCGTGTAATCAATGTGACATCTGCCTCGGTATTCAAAACAACACCATCCACGATGTCATTGAAATCGATGCGGCCAGTAATAATGGGGTGGATGAAATCCGTGAAATCCGGGACAAAGTCAAATATCTCCCGTCCCAAGGGCGCTATAAAGTCTACATCATTGATGAGGTCCACATGCTTTCCATGGGGGCTTTTAACGCGCTATTAAAAACCTTGGAAGAACCCCCTAAACATGTCATCTTTATTTTAGCTACCACCGAGCCCCATAAAATTCCAGCCACCATTCATTCGCGGTGCCAGAGGTTTGATTTTAGAGGAGTTTCGGAAAAAGAAATCACGGTCCGTTTAGAAGACATCATTGAAAAAGAATCCATTCAAGTGGAAGAAGACGCCGTCCATCTCATCGCTTCCAGTGTCGAAGGTGGGATGCGTGATGCGGTCAGTTTACTTGACCAAGCATTGTCATATGCCGACGGTAAAATAACCACTGACGATGTGCATGCCATAAGGGGATCGGTCCAAGAAAAGGATCTCTTAGTGATTGCTCAGGCACTCGGTGAAAAAAACGTAGTCGAAGCACTAGATCAACTCGATAAGTTGTTAGCCAAAGGCAAAGAAGTCCGCCGGTTTATCGATGACTTTATCATGTTTTATCGCGATGCCTTAATGCTTTTAAATATGCCCGGAAGTAGTCCCAAGAAAGTCTATCAAGAAGATGCCTACCAAACGTTTTTAAAGACACTTCAAAACGATCAAATATTCTTCATTTTAGATCTATTGCATGAAACTAAAAACCAAATGCGATTTACCACCAATCCCAAAATTGTGATTGAACTCTTATTCATGAAATGGGTGAGTGATCAAAAACAAGAATCTCTGCATCTTCTCAAAAAGCAAACCGATATGGAAACCACGATCAGCGCCCTTGAAAAAACAGTAGAATCTCTTCAAGACCAAATTGACCGTGCACCCGCTGCGACCCAACCTTCAAGTGATCGCCCATTTACAGAAAATGTAGACCTGCCTAAATCGGATTTAAGAGATGAAGAAAAAGTCTTGGTGAGTCCACCGAAAGAAACGCCTTTTGAAGAAGGATCGATCATCCGCAAACTCAAAGATAATGAGCAGGAAAAAAATGAACCAAACAGTGAAATTAAATCAGATCCACAACCAGTAGAAAAATTTGAAGAACCAGCTGAAAAATCCGCTGAACCGGAAGTCAAAACATCCGAATTATTGGACGAAAAAATAACTGAAAAATTACCCGATAAAAACAATGAAATTCCGTCTCTATTTCAACCCATTGTGGAACGATTTTTCCACAAAAAATATGACACTTATGACATTCGTTTTGTGGAAGATATTTTAAACACGGGCGACCGTGAAGTACGGATCGATATGGTTAAAAAATGGTATGACATTGAGCGGTTTGCCACGGGCGAATCTCTCAAGTATGCCAAGCTCATTACTGAAGGACAACTCGTCGCAACCAATGGCGTAATGATTATCATTACCTATGAGTCCCCTTCAACTTGCAACCGACTGATGAAACCCGAAGTCCACGAACCCCTAGTGAATTTACTGACAGAGTACTATGGACGCCCGATTAAATTTGTAGCGTTACCCACGGATCTTTGGGACCACGTATCCGATGAGTTTGTGAAAAAATTTAGGATGAAAAAAAGTCCGGATGAGTGGATTGAATTAACCCCCATTCACCATCCCAAACTTAAATCCATTCCCGGGTCCGTTGAAACTTATTCCGACACGATAAACGAAACAGAAAAAGAGGCGATTGAACTCTTCGGTGAGTCGGTCGTTAAAGTGAAATAAAAGGAGTTAATTGTGATGAATC
Source organism: Candidatus Izemoplasmataceae bacterium (assembly GCA_965659955.1). GTDB lineage: Bacteria > Bacillota_I > Bacilli_A > Izemoplasmatales > Izemoplasmataceae > JAGYII01. Next base: position 103,172 of record CBFHYA010000001.1, on the reverse strand, counting down.
CAGGCATGTTAAAAAAATTGCAGC
>CBFHYA010000001.1:97357-103051 GCA_965659955.1 Candidatus Izemoplasmataceae bacterium | reverse complement strand
ACTCTTCGGTGAGTCGGTCGTTAAAGTGAAATAAAAGGAGTTAATTGTGATGAATCCAGGCATGTTAAAAAAATTGCAACAGATGCAAAAAGATATGGTCAATGCGCAAAAAGAACTGGAAGCATCGACGTTCTTTGGCAGTGCCGGAGGTGGCAGTGTCACCGTGGAATTTACCGGCAATAAAAGAATGCAAAATATCACCATCAAAGAAGGCGCATTTACCTTGCCGGACGATCAAGATATTTTAGAAGATTCAATTCTGGCTGCCGTCAATGACTGTATGCAAAAAATTGAAGAAGAAACCGAAGCCACAATGGGTCAATTTTCACAGGGCCTCGGGGGCTTACCTGGAATGGGTCGATGAACTACCCCAAAGCCATCAATCAATTGATTGATCACTTCCGAAAAATCCCTGGGGTCGGTCAAAAAACCGCCGAGCGCTATGCTCTGTTTATATTAACCCAACTAGACCCTGAAGATACCCAAGCGTTTGGCTCAACCCTCATGGATTTAAACGCATCCGTGAGACCCTGCAACACGTGTGGATTTTTAACGGAAAATGACACGTGTGAGATCTGCCGTGACACGACGCGTGATTCGAAAACACTCATCGTTGTCGAAGAGGTCAAAGATGTGATTGTCTTTGAAAATACCCACACGTTTAATGGTCGTTATCATGTTTTAAATGGGGCCTTATCCCCGAGTGAAGGCATTGCCCCAGAAGATTTAAATATTGCCTTGTTAAAAACGCGCGTTGAATCTGAGTCCACCGAAGAATTAATCATCGCAACCAATTTTTCGGAAGCCGGCGAAACCACCGCACTTTATCTCAAACACATCTTTGAAAAAAACAAGATAAATATCACACGCATTGGCTATGGATTACCCGCCGGGGGTAATATTTCTTACGCCGATGAAATCACGTTAAATAAAGCCTTAGAAGCCCGCCAAAAAATGAACTAAACTGCCTTAACAAAACTTAAAGAATGTTTAAACCCCTTTAAGTTGCGTTGTAGGCAGTTTTTTTTATACTGAATATGAGTTAATCCATTTTTTTTAACGAAAAATATGGGTCCATCATGTATACTATATTGTTAATAAAAAAGTCATAAGGAGCCCATCCCATTGGAAATTAAATTAGAAAATTTAACCAAGGTCTTCACGAACAAAAAAACCACGAACACCCTGGCGGTTGATCATTTAGATGTCACCATTCCCTCGGGCAAACTCATTGGCTTATTGGGACCTTCTGGTTGCGGAAAATCAACCACACTCTATATGATTTCTGGTCTTTTAAAACCGACCGAAGGACAAATATTTTTTGGGGAAGATGATGTCACCACAGTCCCCCCTGAAGAACGTGGGATTGGGTTAGTTTTTCAAAATTATGCGCTCTATCCGCATATGACAGTTCTACAAAATATTATGTTCCCATTAGAAAACTTAAAAGTGCCCAAAGAAGAAGCGATTGAAAAGGCTCAAAAAATCGCGGACTTAGTGGGTATTGGAGAATTGATGAGCCGGAAGCCTGCGCAACTGTCTGGAGGCCAACAACAAAGAGTCGCCATTGCCCGGGCACTTGTAAAAGAACCCCGCGTTTTATTATTGGATGAACCTTTATCCAATCTCGATGCTAGATTACGCTTACAAACCCGTGAAGAAATTCGCCGGATTCAAAGAGAAACGGGAATTACGACGATTTTTGTCACCCACGACCAAGAAGAAGCCATGTCTATTTCCGATGAAATCATTTTGATGGATTTTGGAGTCAAACAACAAATGGGCGCTCCCCAAAATGTCTATGATGAACCAGCCAATTTATTTGCGGCGAAGTTTTTAGGGACCCCGCCGATTAACTTGTTTGATGGAAAAATTTCTGCGAAAAAAATCAAACTCGGTAAAAGTGTTTTAGGCGAAACCAAAGAATCGCCTCAAGACATCGTCATTGGGATTCGTCCGGAAGGCTTTATCGTTCAAAAAGAAGGACCGATTGAAGCAGAGGTCGAATTTGTCGAAACCATCGGTCGTGATACGACACTCATCATGATTGATCCCACCGATGAAACGAAACGCTTTAGGGCCATCGTGGATTCCGATCACAAAATTGAGGCAGGCCAAACAATCGCCTTAAATGTAAAACCCCATAAAATGTATATCTTTAATCAAGAAACAGGAGAACGTCTTTAATGTTAGAAGATAAGAGTAATGTTAAAGCGTGGTTTTATTTAGCACCGGCCTTATTTTTGCTCACCATTTTTATTTTCTATCCGATTTTTAACGCGCTATTTTTAGTGTTTTTAAAAGACTACAATTATTTACAAGGGACCTGGGAAGGGTTCACCTTGTTCGAAAACTTCTTTTACGTATTTAGAAATCAAAACTTTACGCAAGCTCTTTCCAACACCATGATTATTACGTTTGTGTCTGTCCCCATTTCGGTGATCATCGCCTTGCTCATCTCGGTTTGGTTGAATTCTGTACTTAAGCTTCGTGGCTTTTTTCAAACGATATTCTTCTTACCGTATGTGACCAATGCGATTGCCATCGGGATGGCCTTTGCCTTTTTGTTCAACCAAAACTACGGTCTCATTAACACCATGTTAGGGTGGGTCGGATTAAACCCGGTTAACTGGGTGGGTTTGGGGGCCACATGGGGCAATGCCATGTTTAGCTTATTGGTTTATGTGGTTTGGGCCTCACTCGCATTCAAAATCATGGTGTTTTTAAGTGGACTCCAAAACATCGACAAACAATATTACGATGCGGCCCGTGTGGATTCAACGAAGCGTTACCGCATCTTTAGACGGATTACGATTCCCTTGTTATCCCCGATGATTTTTTACATCACGATTACGTCGTTTATCGGCGCTTTTAAAGCGTATACCCAAGTCATTGGGATGTTTGGGGTAAGACTTGGGCCACCCGGCAATGATAAATCTTTGATTACGATTGTGGCGCTCGTCTATGACGCTCTCGACCGGTCCGGAGTTCCGGGCGCATTATCAGAGGCGGCAGCCACGGCCATTGTCTTGTTTTTGATCACCTTAATATTTACGCTCATTAACATGCAAGTCAGTAAAAACCGCGTACACTATTCGGGGGGAGGCAAATAATGGTTTTAGATAGTGTGACTTATGGCGATGAAAAACAAAACCGCCGCAAAGCCAGAATTCGCTTCGCTTTAGTGCTCACCATGTTGATTCTGTTCGGGATTTTTGTGGTCATTCCATTTTATTGGATGATTTTAACGGCCTTTAAAACCGAAGCTCAAGTCTTAACATCCCCACCGATTCTCTGGTTAAATCCAGCTGAGTGGCGGTTTTCAAATTTCGCTACCGCCATGGACACGGCCCCATTTTTAAGATATATGGCCAATACGGTTTTAGTCTCTTCCATCTCAACGGTCGGGACCGTGATTACAACCGTCTTTGCTGCCTTCGCGTTTGCAAGGCTTAATTTTAACGGCCGCGATTTCCTCTTTATGATTTTAATTTCAACGATGATGATTCCTGGTGAAATTTTTGTCATCACCAACTTCTTAACGGTGGTTGAACTCGGGTGGATTCAAAACCAAACTTATATGAACGCAATCCTCGCGATGACGCTTCCGTTTATGACCAGTATCTTTTATATCTTCTTCTTAAGACAATCGTTTAGACAAATTCCAGATGAGCTTTATTACGCGGCGAAAGTCGATGGGACAACCGATCTCAAATACCTCTTTAAGATTATGGTTCCCATTGCGCTTCCCACCATCATTACCATCACGATCCTCAATGCGATGGGGACATGGAATGCCTACATATGGCCACGCCTTGTTACCCAGCAACAAGAATTTAGATTGGTATCCAACGGATTGCGTGATGCCTTTAGTAACATTGCGGGACGTATTCTGTATAACGAGCAGATGGCTGCGGCCTTACTCGTCACCTTCCCGCTCTTAGTGGTTTTCTTGTTACTTAAAAAATATATCATTCGTGGCGTGTCACGAAGTGGTATTAAAGGATAAAACGAAATTAAAATTTTGAATGGAGGAAATGATATGAAAAAAGGATTACTACTAGCAGTAATCTTATTATCAGTGTTCACTTTGAGTGCATGTTTAGGAGGCGGGGGCCGTGAAGAAACCACAGTTGCTATTCCCGATGAACTTCCGAACGAACCGATTGAAATCGTCATTTGGCATGCCTTTGGCGAAGACAATCAAGCTTTACTGCAAGACATGTTTGATTCATTCAATGAAGATTATCCCCAAGTCACCATCACCCAGTTGGGTCAAGGTGGGTATGATGGACTGCGAGAATCAACCATTCAATCGATCGTGGCAGGGACGACACCAACCATCGTCTTTGGTTACCCCGATCACTTCGTGGAGTATTTGAACGGGAATGCGTTAGTTCCCCTGGATGAATACATCAATCACGACGTTCATGGCGTGGATCTCAATGATTTCGTCGATGGTTTCTTAGCAGAAAACCAACAATATTTGGATGGCAATCAATATTCCATGCCATTTGCCAAATCGACTGAAATGGTCGTTTACAACAAAGATTTCTTTGACGCTCAAGGCATTGAACTTTCCAGAACCACACCGCTTACTTGGGATGAAGTCGAAGAACTCTCAGAAACCATGGTCGGCAGTGGCGCCAACCAATGTGATTTCATGTTCAACGCCGATAGTTCTTCAAACTTCTTTATCAATAGTTCCCGCCAATGGGACGCTGGGTACACCGACGGTGAAGGCAATATTTTAGTGGACAACGCCGATACTCGTGACATGCTCAATTACTTTAATGGACTGTTTAACGAGGGCGTCATGACCTTCCCGATTGAATGGGATGAAAACTATGGATCCGAACCCTTTAAAGACGGACTCGTCTGTATGTCTCAAGGCTCCACCGCCGGAACGCGTTATAACATTCCCGATGAAGAAAGTCCATTTAATGAAATGGGAATCATCCCCGTCATTCAAAAAGATTTAGACAACGCATCGGTGATGCAACAAGGACCGAACGTTGCGATGATCTCGGATGCGGATAATAACCAACGTTTAGCTGCTTGGTTACTCTTAAAACACATGACCAGTACTGAAAACACCGCTGATTTCGCCATGGCGACTGGGTACGTTCCAGTGAGAAAATCCGGCTTTGAAACGGCAGAATATCAAGAATTCTTAAGCATCGTTGATAAGTATGACGAAGAAGGCTTAGATGGCCTAAGCGCGACTGAACGCCTGGATTTACCGTTTGCTTTAGCCGCAACGGTTGCCTTTGCCCAAGTCGACTGGTATCAGTATGATCCAGCCTTCGTCGGCCGTGTAACTTCGTCGGGGGCCCGCCAGGAATCTGGCCTTGCGTTTGAAGCCATTTATGCCGGGACGCGTACCGTCGAAGAAGCGATTGAACGGATGTTGAACCAACTGGGTCAATAGCCCATTAAGGATGATTTAAATGAAAAAATTCTTCACACTTCTCATCATGGCTTTATTCAGTGGAATGCTTTTCGCGTGTGAAGAAACTGAAGTAGAACCTACCATTTATGAGATTTCCACTGAATGGTCCGATGCGCTTGATTTACAAGCCGTCGAATACGAAGGCAGAGAATTCTTAAAAGATGGTATCGGGGAAGTCACGTTGGACCGATGTATTGACGGGGACACCACGTATTTCACCTACGGAGGCATCCGACCATTCA
>CBFHYA010000001.1:94289-97260 GCA_965659955.1 Candidatus Izemoplasmataceae bacterium | reverse complement strand
CACCATTGTCTTAGAAATGGATGCTTCAGCGGGTCGCACCGATAATTATGGCCGTTATTTGGCGTATGTGTGGGCCGATGGAAAACTGGTCAATTTACAAATGGTTGAGCAAGCCTTTGCGCCGGCCGTTGGAACGGGTGGCCTCAAATATGGCGATGACCTCTTTGCGGCGCAAACCCATGCGAAACTCACAGGCCTTAAGATTTGGGGAGAAACCGACCCCAGCTTCATCGGCGATCCATTGGATGTGACGATGGAAGAATTACTGGAAAACCCCGAAAATTACCGTGACCGCTTTTTAAATGTCGAAGGAACCATCACAGCCCGTGATGGCGGCGACTTCTATTTTGGGGATGATTCAGGCAGCATTTTTGTCTTCACCCAAGATCAAATCTCATCAATTATTGCCGATGAATTTACCGTGGGAAGTTCATTGATCCTTAATGATGTTTACTTAACCGATCGTAGCGGTGAATGGCAACTTACTAATTTCAATATCCGGGAAGTAACTTTCCCTTAAAAAAACGAATACATTAAAATGGAGGAATGGATTTGAAAAAATTATTATTGGCTTTTGCATTAGTGGCCGGTCTCTTTACCCTTGCTGCTTGTGGTGGCGAGACTGAAGAACCAGTCAACCAAGATTTAGAATTGGTGGAAGATGCACGGGATTCATTATTGCTTTCCGGGCTTGATTCAGTCACCAGTGATTTAAATTTACCAAGCGCTGGACGTAACGGGGCGACGATTACTTGGTCATCGTCGGATTCATCCGTTATCGCGAATGACGGTACGGTAACACGTCCCGCTGAAGGTGAAGATAACGTGACCGTGACACTCACCGCGACCTTGACCTTAAACGAAGAAAGTGTAACCCGTTCGTTTGAGGCGTTTGTTTTAGCCATTGAGCCCAGTAACTTGTTCACCGATTTCGCGGAGCTCTATGAGGCGTCTAACATCAATGACCTCATCACGATTGAGGGAATCGTATCAAGTGTCTTTGATGGTGGATTCTTTGTCTATGATGGAACCGAACACATCGGCGTATACATTGGCTCTGGTGGAACCGGTGGGGGCCTTGTAGAACTGGGCGATGAAGTCCGTGTTACAGGATTGTACGCGCGTTACTATACTCTATATCAACTCGGAGATGTAGAAAACGTTGAAGTCTTATCGTCGGGAAATACGGTGGACTTTGATGCGACTCCGATTACCATCGAAGCGTGGAACGCACTCACATTAGACGATCCACTGATTCATGGTGACTTTTATGAAGTTACCGGGACACTGGTTCAAAAAGGTGAATTTAACAACTTATTCTTAACATCCAGTGAATCCGATGATGAAATCTTAGTCTATTACTACTCCGATGCGGATTCATTAACCGCTTTAGAAGAGTTTGTAGGACGTACCATTACTATAGAACTTGTCTACTATACCAATCATGCATCCAACGGCATTATGGCCTCGTATTATGGCGATGGGTCTGATGTGGTTGTGGCTGAACTTACCGATGCGCAAAAACTTGCGCTTGATGTGGAAGTTTTAGAGGGAACGTCCTTCGTGACGTATGCGGATGCCGTTGAACTTCCTGCCACAGGCTCCAACGGAACGACCTTCTCAAACTGGGCTTCAGGCGACGCTGACCTCTTAAGCGATGATGGATCGTATGTCGCTACACCTGCAACGCCAACCGATGTCACGTTTACCGCAACTGCGACTTTGGGCGATGAAACAAGCGAGGTAGAAATTACCGTCCAATCCCTCGCTGAAATCAGCATCGCAGATGCTTTAGAAGTCGACCCAGGTGGATATGTTTGGTTCTCAGGGAAAGTCGTCGATATTATTGATGGCAACAGCGGATTCTTCTTGTACGATGAAACCGGAATCATTTATGTTCGTGATACTGACTTCTACGGTGAAAACTCTGAAGCTGTTGTCGTGGGTGATTCTTGGACCTTTGTCGGTGCCAGAACCGATTACCGTGGACTACCTCAAGTGGCCTCCATTGATTTCTTTGAAGCCAGCGAGGAAACCTTTGCCGATGAACCCGCTCCAACCTATGCGACGGTTCAAGATATCGTGGAAGGCAACGTCGTTCCGGGTCAAAAATATCTCGTTTATGGAACCGCGACAACCGTCGAAGAACAATACACGAACTATGAACTTCAAGACGGCGAGTTTGCAGTTCAATTGCATTATCAAACCAATAATTCAGCCATCGCTGATTTTGATGGCCAAGAAGTCATTTTAGAAGTTCGTCCGTTCCAATGGGACAATGATCCAAGTTATGTGGCCTACTTCGGAACCGCCGAAGATGTCGATGCCGACATCAGTGATGATGAGAAAGCTGAAGTGGCCGCGAAAGCTGTTCGCTTACCCTTTGACCTTGATGGCAACGGGGTCGCTGATACCGTGTATGCCGATGTTACATTACCAACTACCGGCAAATTTGACCTTGCTTTATCGTGGAGTTCCAGTGCCACAGGAAGCTTAGCCAGTGATGGAACCGTCACGTTAGGCGCAGAAGCGGTTGATGTCGTCTTAACCTTAACCATCGGAACTGTGACCCGTGAATTCAACGTCGAAGTTGGACCTGAACCCATGGATGTCACCAGTGCTCTTGCCGCTGAAGATGGCGATACCATCTTAGTCGAAGGCGTGGTGGTCAGTATCGATCCTCATACGAATGGATTCTTCATTCAAGATGCCGATGGAACTGGGATTTATGTCGGCGACTTCGGGGATGATGAACTGAAATCGCAAGTTTCTGTTGGCGATAAAGTCTGGGTCTTAGGGACTCGTGATACTTACACACGTTTTGGTAATAATCAAGCCCAAGTATGGGAAGCTGAATACATTGCTCAAGCTTCTGAAGGCAACGATGTCTTTGTCACGAAAGATATGACGGGCGATCAAATCATTGCTGATTTCCCAGATGCTAATTCCAGACGTTTTGAAGCGACTTTAA
>CBFHYA010000001.1:73837-94190 GCA_965659955.1 Candidatus Izemoplasmataceae bacterium | reverse complement strand
TCACGAAAGATATGACGGGCGATCAAATCATTGCTGATTTCCCAGATGCTAATTCCAGACGTTTTGAAGCGACTTTAACCGTGGATGAGTATGATCAATATTCCCATGTATTCTTTGCCACAACGGATGAAAGTTTAGAAATGCGCCTCACCTTTGACATTCGTAATGTTGAAGGATGGGATGAAGATACCTATCCTGTAGGTACTGAAATTACCATTGCATTTACAACACAACGCATTCATTTTGATAATTACCGCGTGGTCGATGTTGTGATTGTCCAAGGAGCCGAATAACACACTTAAAAAGGGCTACTTCGGTAGCCCTTTTTTTCTTGATATCTATGATACAATGGGCTGTTAACGAAAGGAAGTACTTATGTTTAAATGGATCGTATTGGTCCTGGTTTTAACCTTAACTGCGTGTCAAAATCAGCCCCAAGTTTTACCCGATTTAACGGGACAAACCCAAGAAGAAATCGAAGTGACGTTAGAAGCCCTTGATTTAGAAGTCGATTTTATTGAACGAACCTTTGTGACACGTGATGAATCGCGAGAATTTATTGAATACGGTCAGCTCAAAAGCATCGGAGATGCATTTGAGCCAGGTGATTATATTACCGTGATTGTGAGTGCGTCGAAAATTGACGAAAGCATTTATTATGTACCATCTTTATTGCCGTATGATGGGCCTAGACTTTTAGAATCGTTCTTTGAGTTTCCGTATGTGAACGACCATCCGGATGGACTCAAAGGAGGGGGCAAAGTCTTCGAAGTCACCTTGCAAGATAATAACGGATGTGTGGACGGTGATACCGCTCGCTTTGAAGTGCCTGAAGCCTTTCAAACGTATACCAACACGCCATTTATCAGTGTTCGCTTCTTGAATTTTGATACCGCTGAAACCTTTGATGGCGGGGAAGAAGTGTTTGGTAAACCGGCTTCAGTATTTACGTGCGAGGCGTTGCAAGAGACGTCTGCGATTTATCTTCAAACCGATCCGGGAGATTTTCTCTTTGACCGGTACGGCCGGACCCTCGCATGGGTCTGGATTGACGTCGACGGAACGCTTGAACTTCTCAATTATCACGTGGTCCGGGCGGGCCTTGGCGAAGTGATGTATTTATACGGAGCCGGTGAAACCGACACAACCGTTGTGGATGGGTTAACTTACACCGAATGGATGTTTGAGGCTGAACGCCTTGCTGAAAACGAATCCCTTGGGATTCATGGCGACTTACTGGATTATTACTGGGATTACGAGAAAGATGCGCCCAATCCGTACACGTGGCCTTAGGAGTTCGTATGATTAAAACGATAAAGAAATGGATTGAATCCACAGAGAATATTGTCATCCACCGGCATCATGAACCCGATTATGACGCCTTAGGTTCCCAGTGGGGTCTTAAGTATTTGATTGAGGATAATTACTCTGAAAAAAAGGTGTATGTCCTCGGTTTAAATAATCATCTTGGGGCGTTACCGCCTATGGATGAAGTGGCAGACACGGTTTTTAAGGACGCCTTAGGGATTGTGGTGGACGTATCACAAACGCACCGCGTGGATGATGCGCGTGTTTTAAAAACCCCTAAAAAAATTGTCATTGATCATCATCAAAACGGAACCGATTTTGCCGATCTTTTTTATCATCAACCTCAATCGATTGCCACCGCTGAAGTCATTACGCTTATGGCGTTAGAACTAGGTTGGAAGATCACTCAGCGTAGTGCCCATGCTTTAATGCTAGGCATCATTTCTGACAGTGGCCGGTTTTTATATAAAGGTGTTACAGACAAAACGTTTGAAGCCGCCAGCATCTTAGTGAAAACAGGACTTGATTTAAATGTCATGTATGAATCTATGTATACGGATTCATTGAGCTATAAAAGGTTGAGGGGCTACGCTTTAAGACAATTTCAAGTCTTAAAAAGTGGGGTGGCCGTTTTAAGAAATGGGAGAGAAATTAAAGAACGCTATGGAGTGAGCGAGTTCACAGTATCCAGGGGAATCGTGAATGTGATGGCGCAAATTGAAGGCGTTGAGATATGGGCCAACTTCACTGAAACTAATTCGGGAGAAGTGCTTGTTGAGCTCAGAAGCCGGGATGTGCCGGTAAACGATGTCGCGCTCAAATATGGCGGGGGTGGTCATTTACTTGCCGCTGGATGTATATTAAAAAATTGGAATGACAGCCATCAATTGATTCATGATTTAGAAAGGAAGCTCGCATGAGTGAACTTCAAGCGAAGTACAAAGAATTACTCAATATCATAAAGGTCCATGAAACCATCATTATTATCCCCCATGCTCGACCCGATGGCGATTGCCTCGGCAGTGCCTTGGGGTTAAAAGATATCATCACAACCAGTTATCCTGAGAAAAAAGTGTTTGCAATCGGCGATGAAACGGGCTATTTAAAATTTCTCGGCAAACTGGATAAGATTGAAGACGATGTGTTTAAAGAGGCTTTGGTGATTGCGGTCGACACCGCCAATCAAGAGCGCTTAGCTGATCAGCGATATACACTCGGTAAATCCTTAGTCAAAATCGATCATCACATTAATATTGATTCCTATGGGGATTTAGAAATTGTTGATACGACTTCGCCTGCAGCCGCGCAGATGATTATGGATTTTTATACCATCAATGAACAGGATTTAAGCATGACCGCCCAGGGGGCTCAAGCATTATTTACTGGAATCTTAACGGACACGGGTCGGTTCAAATACGATGGGGTGAGCCAGAGGACTTTTCTTTCGGTTGCGAAGTTATATGAGAACGGTCTCGACCCAAAGCCGGTCTATGAGGCTTTAGAAGTCATGAGTGAATCACTCATTCGTTTTCGAGGATATGTATTACTCAATTATCAAAAAACGGATGATGGTGTGGCCTATATCAAAATCACGAAGAATTTGTGTGATGAATTTAAAGTCACCACGGAAGAAGCCTCAAGTTTAGTGAACGAACTCTCGCATTTTGAAGACGCGCCGATCTGGGTGCTTTTCAATGAATATGAAGAAGAAAAGGTTGTAAGGGCTAGAATTCGCAGTAAAGGACCAAACATCTCAGTCACCGCCAATGGGTTTAATGGGGGCGGCCATGCGAAAGCCAGTGGGGCGAACTTAGGGACCTGGGAAGTTGCGGATGAATTGTTAAAATCCCTGAATAAAGTCGCAAAAGCATATAAATCCGAACAAAAATAGAGCCTTCAGCTCTATTTTTTTTATGTTAAAGTTTGTTAATAAATCTGCATTTGGGAGTTAAGCTCCCGTAAATTGTTAAGGCTCATGATAAAATAAATGCGATTTAATCCCATCCTATATAAGGAGTCATTATGGCGCGCATATTAGTCGTAGAAGATGAACCCAGTATTCAAAAAATGGTGGCTTATGATATTAAAGAACTGGGCCATGAAGTGGATGTAACGGGAAATGGATCTGAGGGTTTGCAAAAGGCGATGAACACCAGTTATGACATCATCCTTTTGGATTTAATGTTGCCGGGCATGAGCGGTTTAGAGATTGCTCAAACCTTGAGAAAAAATAATCACAGTGCGCATATCATTATGGTCACTGCCATGGATGAAGAGTATCAAAAAATCGAAGGCTTCGAACAAGGCGCCGATGACTACATCACCAAACCTTTTTCCCCGCGCGAACTCACTGCGCGCATTAAAGCCGTCTTAAGACGACGGAATAATGAAAATAACGAAGAGATACTCATGCACCAAAAAATTAAGCTCAACACATTAAGTTATGAAGCTTTCATCGAAGACCACCCATTAAATCTCACCCTCAAAGAATTCGAACTCCTTCAATATCTGATTCGTAATAAAGGAGTAGTCGTTTCAAGAGATCAACTATTAAGGAAACTTTGGGGTTACAGTTACGATGGCGATACGAGAGTGGTCGATGTGCACATTTTTAAATTAAGAGAGAAGATGGATCCTCACGCGGAGACGATTAAAACTGTCCGTGGCATTGGCTATAAATTGGTCTAAATTAACATAATCTTAACAAGAAAAAAATATTTATGAAACGTTGAAGTTTTACAATTTACCAGTAAATAAAAAAAACTAAATTTTTGGAGGATTCAATTGAAAAAATTAGCATTATTAATGGTTTCATTGCTCGCCGTTGGTGTATTGGCAGCATGTGGCGGCACTGATGCCCCAATCAATGTATACACTCGTGATACTTCTTCAGGAACTCGTGCCGGATTCTTTAGTGGAATCGGATATGGAGACGGTGCAGAAGATGACAGCTTATTAGTTGAAGGATTTATTACCCAAGACAATGATGGCATCTACAGTGCTATGCAAACCGATGTCGATGGGATTGGTTACGTATCTTTAGCAACTTATGTTTCTAACCCTACCGTTGTTAAAGGCTTAAACTTCGAAGGTGTTGAACCTTCACTCGCAACTGCAGGAGATGGAAGCTACTTACTTACTCGTCCATTTAATTATATTTTAAGAGCAGAATGGCCTTCCGATGCTGATCGCCAACTCGCTGAAGCTTATGTAGCATACATGCTTTCTAGTGATGGTGGCGACATTATCGCCGACGAAGGTGCTGCACCACTTTCTGGCGCAAACTACACTTGGGACAGCGTCTCAGATGATCATCCAATTTGTTCCCAAGATAACAGTGACTTAACCATCCGTTTCCGTGGTTCTGACTCTGTTCAAGCAATCGCTGAAGCATTGTCAGCAGCATTCAGCCCTGAATGTGGCGATGTTCAAACCGATAACAACCATACTGGTTCATCCGATGGGTACAAACGTACTCAAGGTGAAGAAAGTGATACCAGTGGCGTAAACTGGGGTCATGTTGGATTTGCTTCACGTCCATTCAAAACAGAAGAATCCGATGGACCTGCTGATACTCGCGGCCAACTTGCCAGCGATGCAATCGTAGCTATCGTCCACAATGATAATGCAGTGGATAATGTCACTGCTCAAGACTTAATTGATATCTACACAGGCGAAATTACTAATTGGGGTGACCTCGCCGAGTAATTGTTTATCAACCTAAACTTGATAATAATGAAAGGTCCTTATATTTTTATAGGGGCCTTTTCATTTCATCCAGGGGAGAATCATGACAAATACACCAATAAAATCAAAAAAACGCAGCTTCATGACCAAGCGTGATCGCACTACCCGAAATATTTTACTGGGGTTTGGACTACTTTCATCATCCTTTATTTTTATTATTGCTTTTTTTATCACCATCGAAGGTATCATTCCGTTTGTCACAGATAATGATGGGCTTGGAACCGTCAACATTTGGCGATTTTTGACGGGGACTATTTGGCTGAACGGACGAACTTTCGTTTCAACAGCGTATGGAGCTGGTTATTTAGTTTTACAAACGCTCTATCTCGCATTTCTCGCTTTGTTATTATCGTTTCCGATTGGCGTTATGACAGCATTATTTATTGCCAAAATTGCCCCTAAATCATTGTCGAATATCATGCGAGGAATCGTTGAACTTATGGCTTCGATTCCGTCGATCGTTTATGGATTAGTTGGGGCTGGATTTTTCTTGCCAATTATTTACGATTTTGGCCAACTTTTTGGCATCAGTAGTGCTGGCGGTGCGGGAACACTCGGAGTTGTCTTAGTGCTCGGTTTGATGAGTTTACCAACCATCATCGCCATCAGTGAAGTTTCCATTCGTTCCGTCGATCAATCGCTGGAACAAGCCTCGCTTGCTTTAGGGGCTACCCCCACCCAGACACGCTTTAAAATTATTTTACTGGCCGCTAAGAATGGGATTTTTTCGAGTGCCATTTTAGCCATTGGCCGCAGTTTAGGTGAAGCCACTGCGGTTGCATTAGTGGCCGGAAACGCTAGAAGTGGACCGAATTTTGGTTTCTTTGATATTACGTCTACAATGACATCCATGATGCTTTCGGGACTTAAAGAGACGACGGGAATCGATTTTAATATTCGTTTCTCGGTTGGGTTGTTATTGATGGTGGTTATCCTAATTACCAATATCATTCTTAATTACATTAAGAGAAAGATAGGTAACCTTGATGAAGCCTAAACATTTATGGTCGGCCCTTTTAGATGGAGTAACTTATCTTTCTACATTCCTCACTGTTTTCGCTTTAGGATTAATCTTTTTCTTCTTAATTCGTGAGGGAATTGGACTGTTAAGGCCATCCCTTTTAACCAGTGATTATTTTGAACAAAAATATATCTCTTCTTTGCCCGAAGATTTTGATTATTTCAGCGGTTCATTACCTGAAGCTGGGGAAAATCAATACGTGATTGATAATTTTGGCTTAATCGTTGAAGAGTCTCGCGATAAAGCCGGAGCAACAGTGGTTCGAGTGGTCTATTTAGCGGAAGATTCACCGCTTCAAAATTTACTGAATGAAAACCCAGCGTTTCAAGATGATGCCTTATCTTTATCGGAAGGAATGGTCATCAACCGGGTTGCCTATGAAAATGCCCCATCATCCCTACCTTCGAGAGGTGCGGCGGCGATGGCTGAAGACATGAATGACACAGACAAGGAAATTCGTCAGTTTGATTTTGGCCTTGAAGGGGGCGGCATTCGAGGTTCCATCATTGCCACCGTCTATCTTGTCTTCATGACGCTCATTATCGCTTTACCAATTGGGGTACTCACAGCCCTTTACTTCAATGAATTCGCTCCAAAAAATCGTCTCACTAATACGATGCGCTCATTCATCGAAGTACTAACAGGAGTTCCATCAATCATTTATGGACTCTTGGGGATTGCTGTTTTTGTCCCACTGACCACTACTCTTTTTCAAATCAACAGTTCAAACTTAGTGGCTGGGGCGTTAACCCTCGCAGTTATTTTGCTCCCAGTCATCATTAGAACAACGGAAGAATCATTAAAAACCGTTCCCAATTCACACCGATTTGCCTCTTTAGCACTCGGTGCGAGTAAGACACAAACTACCTTTAAAGTGGTGTTACCCCAAGCATTTAGTGGGATTTTGACCGCAACCTTTTTAGGAATCGGCCGGGTGATCGGAGAATCGGCGGCCTTGATTTTTGTCTTGGGAACAGCCATCAAAGACCAAGTCCGTATTCTAGAACCCGCCACAAGCCTTGCGGTACATATATTCACCGTCATGTCGAATGAACCCGCCAATGTTGAACTTGCCACTGCCATTGGGGTGATCATCTTGACCATTGTATTAATACTCAATCTCAGCATTAAACTCACTGTCTATTTATTTGACCGTCGGAAAAGGAGAGCTTAATTATGGAACCCCTCTTTAAAATTCGCAATTTGAACCTTTATTACGGTGATTTTCAAGCATTAATATCCATTGATATGGATATTCCTAAAAACAAAGTCACCGCTTTGATTGGACCTTCGGGTTGTGGGAAAAGTACATTTATTCGGTGCTTAAACCGAATGAATGACCTCATTGATGTCGCCCGTATTGAAGGAATTATCGAATATAAAGGTGTGGACGCTAACAGCGAAGAATACAACGTCATTGATCTGCGTAAAAAAGTGGGAATGGTCTTTCAAAATCCAAACCCATTCCCGATGAGCATTTACGATAATATTGCTTATGGACCCAGACAACAAGGCCTCAAAGATAAAGCTAAGTTAGATGAAATTGTCGATCGCTCGCTTAAGCAATCCGCTCTTTACGATGAAGTAGCCGATCGGATTCATGATTCTGCAATGGGGCTTTCAGGGGGTCAGCAGCAACGCCTTTGTATTGCGCGTGCACTGGCCATGGAACCTGAGGTATTATTAATGGATGAACCGACTTCAGCGTTAGACCCGATTGCCACCCAAAAAATTGAAGACCTCATCAACGAGCTTAAAAAGTATTACACCATTGTTATCGTGACGCACTCCATGCAACAAGCCGCTCGGATTTCAGATTACACTGCCTTCTTCTATATGGGAGAGTTGAGAGAAATTGGAGAAACCGATAAAATATTTAAAGCCCCACAACTCAAACAAACCGAAGATTACATCACCGGCCGGTTTGGTTAGGAGATTCATATGAGAGAACGGATAAAGTTTGAAACCCTATTGGTGGAACTTCAAGATTTAGTCATCGATATGATTGATGATGTCACAGATCAGTATAAAAAATTAAGAAGCACGCTCAAGTCAATGGACCGAGCCAGTGCTGAAAGTTTAATCGCTGTTGACGAAACCATCAACCAACAAGAAAACCAAATCAACGAAAAAGTGGTATCACTCATTATTCAAGAAGCACCGGTGGCGAGTGATTTAAGAATGGTGATTACTGCGATGAAGATTGCCAATGACTTAGAACGCATCGCTGACTATGTGTGCAACATCGCCAAGTATATTATTCATACGAAAGAAAGCTCGGATCACAATGTGATGTTTGATGCGTTTTTTGACCCTTTACTGAAAATGTTCAAAGATATTCAAAAAGCGTATACCAATGAAAACGTTGAACTTGCGCTTGCTGTGGCTAAACAAGATGAAGAACTGGATGATTTATTTGACTCAAACGTGAAGAACCTGATTGAAATTGCGAAATCGCAGGTTGATTCTCCTGCTGAAGAAGCAGCACGCGCTTTATTTGTAATCAAAAACTTAGAGCGTGCGGGCGATCATTTAACCAATATTTCTGAGCAAATCATCTATTTACATAAAGCCAAACGCATCACATTAAATTAGCAGTGGTATACTACCGTTAAGGTGGAATAAGTCAATGAAACGTGTTGTTTGGTTATTAACAATCACCCTCATCACTGGGGTAACCATCATTGTCCTTGCAAACCCCTTTTATGAGGGGTTTGTTGTTTTTATATGGCTGATAATCTTTTTGTTGTTTATCCGTCAGTGGTTGGATGAACAAGCGGAGCAACGGGTCGATACGCAACAGCAAATCACGTATTATTTAGACCGTCAAAGAAAACGATACGAAGCCGATCATTTGCGCTTAAAAAGACTCGTTGAAACCTTAGGGTCTGGCGTGTTACTGATTGCGTCCGATGAGACCATTCAAATTGTCAACGCGACCTTTTATGAAACGTTTAAATTTAAAGATTTAAAAGGGTCATCTTATCATCAATTAAAATCCATTGAACCCATGTATCAAAACATCCTTGAAGCCATCATGGCGGAAAAATCTGCCCGGGCACAAATTGCTTATGATGAGCATTTTTATGACCTGATTATGACGCCTTTGATATCTAATAAAGGCTATCAAGGATTAATGGTGTTAATCAATGACATCACGACTTTAAAAAATGCTGAACATTATCAGAAGCAGTTCACTGCCGATGTCTCTCATGAACTAAAAACCCCTTTGAGTGCTCTCATTGGAATGAGTGAAATTCTAAAAGATAAAGAAGTTGATGAAGGCACACGTAAGGAATTCATTGAAACCATCCATAGCGAAGCCGTACGGATGGAAGTGATGATTAACGATTTAACGACCATCTCAAAAATGGACCGGATTGACTATGTCCTTAAAAAAGAGATGGTGCGATTTTCTAAGATTTTTAAAGATGTAAAAAGTTTATTGACTCCACTCATTGAAGCCAAAGGACTCACTTTAAAGGACTCTATTAACGATGAAAAAATCTACGTCGATAAAAACCGCATTCATCAAGTATTGATTAATTTGATCAAGAATGCCATTGCATATACGGATAAAGGTAGCATTACGGTATCGGGTAACAAGGAAGGTGAGTATTATAAAATCACTGTCCAAGATACAGGCATCGGCATGGCAGTTCAACATCTTCCTTACGTGTTTAAACGCTTTTACCGAATCGATGAAGGAAGAGGCAGAGACTCTGGGGGCTCCGGGCTAGGCCTTTCCATCACTAAAAATGTGGTCTTAAAACATGGCGGTCAAATATTTGTTGAAAGCACCCAAGGCGTAGGAACCACCTTTACGCTTTTACTCCCCATCTAAGTCCTCACTTGCAAGGACAAAGCGAATAAGATATAATACGTGGGCTTATGGAAAAAAACCTTTTATGTCATGTCAAAATCGAAACCGAAGACGTGACTGAGTCGTTTGATACGACCGCTTTAGAGACGGCTTCATCCTTGTCGTTTGAAAGCCCTAAAGGTGAAACGCATAGCCTCACAAAGCTTAGTGATGGATGGCGGTATCAAAAATGGGGAGAAGCGTATCTCGACTTCACATTTTCTGACGATATTACCGAGGGACTATACCGTATTGCGGGTCAAACCATCATCTTTGAGGTCCAAACCTTAAAATTCATTAATCAAATAGATTTCATATATATCACCTATCAACTGATTGAAAATTCAAAACCCTTATCCATTCATACCATCTCTATCACGTTAGATAGAGTTCAGGAGGCGTGATTTTAGTGCAAAAAAAAGAAATGAGCTATATCGATTTAGCCGAACATTTACTTAACGACACCCAAAAACCCATGGAATTATATGAGTTATTTGATGCGGTGGTTAAAAAAAGTGCAAGTAAGATTTCGGAAGAAGATTTTGCCCAACTAATTACGGTTTTTTATGCGGACTTAACAAGCTCTGCGAAATTTGTCTATATGGGCCAAAATCAATGGGATCTTAAAAATAACCACGGGGACCTTTGGGAAAAAGATGGATCTTACTACAACGAATATAAAGAAGTCTATGACGCTTTCTTAGAGTCGCGCTTAGAACGCGCCAAAGAACTCGAAGAACAACATCAAGCGATGCTCGAAGCTCGCCGCGAAAAAGAAGCCATGATTCAAGCCGCCCGTGAATCGCAAGATTCCCCGGCCTTGGAAATGAATGAACCTGAAGATGTCGTCATCTCAACGGCTGACTTGGCTGAAGAACTCGGCAACATCGAAGAAGACATTGAAATCTTTGGGATGGAAGAAGTCATTGAAGAAGAAACGACAGAATCCACTCAACCGGCGCCTGAATACGAAGAAGACTTCGACGAAGAAAAATACAACGAAATCATGGATGCTTACGAAGATCAATACGACGATAATTAAAAAAATCGTTTCACAAATCCGAATTTTTGATATAATTTAATCGGGCTCTTCAAATAAGGTCTCCCACAAAAGGGAGACCTTTTTTTATTTAATTTGGAGGCAAACGATGAAACAAACCAAGTATATTTTTGTGACGGGTGGAGTGGTTTCTTCCCTCGGTAAAGGGATCACCGCATCGTCACTCGGACGCTTGCTTAAAAATCGTGGGTTGAACGTTTTTATGCAAAAATTTGACCCATACATTAACGTCGACCCAGGAACGATGTCACCGTATCAACACGGTGAAGTTTTTGTGACTGAAGATGGAGCGGAAACGGATTTAGACCTTGGTCACTATGAACGGTTTATCGATGAGAACCTCTCACAAAATTCAAACATTACAACGGGTAGAATCTATCAAACGGTCATTCATAAAGAACGCCGGGGGGATTATTTAGGCGCGACCATACAAGTCATCCCGCATATCACCAATGAGATTAAAGATAAACTCAACGCGGTTAGACAAGATTCCGATGCGGATGTTATTATCACTGAAATTGGGGGAACGGTGGGCGATATTGAATCGTTACCATTTTTAGAAGCCATTCGTCAGTACCGCATCGATATTGGTTTTGAAAATACCCTGTATATTCACAACACCTTAGTCCCTTATTTAGAAGCGGCGGGGGAATTAAAAACCAAACCGACCCAGCACAGTGTTAAAGAGTTAAGAAGTCTCGGAATTAATCCCGATGTCATTGTTTTAAGAACGCATTATTCCATCACCGATGAAATGAAAGAAAAAGTTGCACTTTTTTGTAGTGTTCCTAAAGATGCCATCATTGAAGTCATGGATCAACCCACCATCTATCAAGTACCAATAGCACTCAAAGAACAAAAATTAGATGATTTAGTCTTGCGTCATTTTGGGTGGACTTACCCGGAAGCCAACATGCAAGAATGGCAAAACTATATCAATAAAATAGATCAAATCAATCAAACCGTTAAAATTGCCTTAGTGGGGAAATACACCGCCTTACAAGATGCCTATATGTCGGTCATCGAATCACTCAATCACGCCGGCCATTATCATGATCGCACGGTAGAAATCGATTTCATCGATGCCACGGAGTATGCCGATCAGCCGATTGACGAAGTCTTAAAAGATGCACAAGGCATCATTGTCCCAGGCGGATTTGGAGAACGCGCGACTAAAGGTAAAATGCGGGCCATTCAATACGCCAGAGAACATAAAATCCCGTATTTAGGGCTTTGTTATGGCATGCAGCTTGCGACCATTGAATTTGTCCGAAACGTCTGCGGATTGAAAGATGCCAATAGTACCGAAATTGATGCTGGGACTAAAGAACCCGTATTTCACCTTTTAGACGACCAAACCGAAGGTATGGATAAAGGGGGAACTTTAAGGCTAGGTGCGTATCAATGCGATCTCATCGAAGGCTCTATGTCAAAAGCAGCTTACAAACAAGATAGCGTCGATGAGCGTCATCGTCACCGATATGAGTTTAATAATCACTACCGTGAACTGGTTGAATCGCATGGAATGGTGATTGCCGGTGTGTACACACCTTTAGACTTAGTAGAAATCATTGAAATTAAAGATCACCCATTTTTTGTGGCCACTCAATTCCATCCGGAATTCAAATCAAGACCGCTCAAACCACACCCATTATTCAAAGAATTTATCAAGCATGCGATATAGTCGCATGCTTTTTTTTGGCTTATCAAAAGCAATTAAGCCCTCAATGGTTTATACTGAAAAAGATGAAAGGAGCGTCTTATGTTAGATAAAAAAATCTTGGAACGTTTACTTCAAGAAGGGGTGAGCCAAGGGGCTGACTTTTGTGAAATCTTTTTTGAGGATACGCATTCAAACATGCTAAGAGTCACCGGCCAAGAAGTGACGGATGCAAGTTCAAGTAATGTGTATGGAGCTGGAGTTCGCCTTATTCAAGGGAACGACGAGGTGTATGGGTACACCAACCAAGTCGATGAAGCTTCCATCGAGAAAATCGTAAAAAACCTCCAAGCATCCTTTGAAGGGCCTGCGTATGAAGCGAAGCCTTTAGGAGAGTCCAAACCCTACGACCCTCAAGTGGCCATTCCCATGGCGGATAAAACCACCCAGAAAAAAGCTGAAAAATTATTGCCACTTACTCAAATTATGGCGGACCATGATGAGCGAATCGTTCAAAGTATTGCCATGCTTTCAGATATGAAACAAGAGATCTTAGTGGTAAATTCAGAAGGTGTGTATCAAAAAGATGAACGCCATTATGCCCGCGTGGTTTTAATGGCAGTCGCGAAAGATGAAACCAGTATGCAACAAGCCTATGAAGGCCCAGGACGCTCCATGGGATTTGAGATATTTGAGGCGCTTGATTTCAATGAACTTGCGCTTGAAACCGCCAAAAGTGCGATCACCTTATTGTCGGCTGAAGACATTGAATCCCAAGTGATGCCCGTCGTATTACACAATGGGTTTGGCGGTGTCATCTTCCATGAGGCGTGCGGTCATCCCTTAGAAGCTACGGCCGTGGCTAAGGGGTTATCCCCCTTTGTGGATAAAGTGGGTGAAAAGATTGGATCTGATGTGGTCACCGCGTATGATAACGGAACCGTGGATAATGCATGGGGGCGCTTGTCTTATGACGATGAAGGACGTCCAACCCAAAACAATCTACTGATTGAAAAAGGTGTTTTAAAAGGCTACCTTGTAGACTTTAGAAGAGGCCGTATGATGAATGCGAAACCGACCGGCTCAGGCCGCCGACAATCGTATAAATTCTCCCCAACTTCCCGGATGAATTCAACCTACATTGCACCGGGTACCGATAAAGTTGAAGACATCATTAAAGATACGAAATATGGATTGTTTGCGAAAAAAATGGGGGGTGGATCGGTTCAACCTGCAACGGGTGAGTTCAATTTTGCAGTTCAAGAAGGCTACATGATTGAAGACGGAAAACTGACACGTCCCGTCAGAGGCGCAACATTGATTGGTCACGGTAAAGACATCTTGTTTAAGATTGACCGCGTGGCGGATAACTTAGAATTTGGACAAGGCATGTGTGGCTCCATTTCAGGGTCCATTCCGGTTGATGTAGGTCAACCAACCATCCGAGTTCAAAGCATGACAGTCGGTGGCGCAGGAGGTCAAAAATGAGTTATGAAAAATGGTTAGATCTTGGCCTTAAAAAAGGGCTTGAAGATTTACAAATATTTGCGACCCGGAATAAGTCTTTAAAACTCACCATTTACCAAGGACGGATTGACCAGCACGTTGAAAGTGATGTTGAATCCGTGACACTCCGAGGTATTTATAACGGTAAAATCACTTCCGTAAAATTCGAAAACGAAACCGATGTTGCCATCGATGCGATGATTGATCGGCTTATTTCGAATGCGAAAGCTTTAACCGCTAATGAACCGGCGATCATATTTGAAGGGTCAGAAAGCTATCCTGAAGTGAAGCTAGAATCATTTGATTTTTCGACCATCGATATGGCCGACAAGATTCAATTAGCGCGCGATTTAGAAGCAGGAATTTTAGGTCAAAAAAATGTGAAGCAAGTTCAAACCACCACCTATCAAGAAACCGCCAATGAAACGACGCTTATCAATTCAAAAGGATTGAAACTGTACCGGTCAAATAGCTTTGCGTATGCGTACGCGATTGGTGTATTTGAAAAAGACGATGACATTAAGACCGCCTATGACATTGCACTCGTCAAAAATTACAGTGATTTTAACGTCAATGAAATGGTTCAAACCACACTGGAAAAAGGCTGGGCTAAATTAGGAGGGAAAAGTGTCCCTTCAGCTAAACAACCGGTCGTCTTTTCCAATGAGCGTTTCGGAGAATTATTGGCCACGTTTAGTACCATTTTCTCAGGTGAGTCGGCCTACCGAAATTTATCCCCGCTTAAAGACAAAGTGAACGAGTCAATAGCGATTAGTGGATTAAACATCATCGATGATCCCCTCCATGACAAAGCCTATTTCCAAATCCCCTTTGACGATGAAGGGGTTGCGACTCATGTCATGCCTGTTGTCGAAAAGGGTGTCTTTAAAGGGTTTTTACACGACTTAAAAACGGCGAGTATATTTAAAGAAGCTCCCAACGGACATAGTTTTTCAGGCCGTATTTCCCCGACTAATTTAGTTGTGGAACCTTCCAATACGCCATTTGAATCACTGATTCAACCGATTAAAAATGGGGTATATATCACAGAACTCGCGGGCTTGCATGCCGGAGTCAAAACGGTTTCAGGAGACTTCTCATTACAAGCCGGGGGTTTTAAAATTGAAAATGGTCAAGTAACAACGCCTGTAAAAATGATTGTTTTATCTGGAAATTTCTTCACACTTCTCAATCAAATTGAGGGCATCGGGTCCGATTTAAAATTTGGTCTGAACAATGTGGGAAGCCCCAGTGTTTATGTCTCTGAATTATCCATCGGAGGCGACGATTCAAGCGCTAGTTAGTTTACAAAGTAACCCGCAAAAGACTATAATAAATATGAAAATTTAGGAGGACTTATATGCCCATTGTATCTGCAAAAGAAATGCTCGAAACGGCCCGTAAAAAGGGGTATGGTGTTGGTCAATTTAATATCAATAATTTAGAGTGGACCAAAGCTGTTTTATTAACCGCTGAAGAGAACAAATCCCCAGTCATTTTAGGTGTTTCAGAAGGTGCCGGGAAATATATGGGGGGCTTTAAAACCGTCGTCAACATGGTTCAAGGCATGATGGAAAATTATTCCATTACCGTGCCGGTAGCCATCCATTTAGACCACGGAAGTTTTGAAGGGGCTAAAAAAGCGATGGACGCAGGTTTCAGCAGCGTCATGTTTGATGGTTCGCATTTTGATTTTTCTGAAAACGTAGAAAAAACGAAAGAAATTGTGGAACTCGCCACCGCCCAAGGCGTCTCAGTAGAAGCTGAAGTCGGTGGTATAGGTGGCGAAGAAGATGGTGTCGTGGGTGAAGGTGAAATTGCCGATCCAAGCGAATGCCGAGAGATTGCCAAACTTGGGATTAGTATGCTCGCTGCGGGCATTGGAAACATTCATGGACCTTATCCGGATAACTGGAAAGGGCTCAACATGGATGTCTTAAAAGAAGTCGGTGAAACCACCAACCAAATCCCCTTAGTCTTACACGGGGGAACAGGGATTCCGGATGCCATGGTCAAAGAAGCCATTTCCTATGGAGTCTCTAAAATTAATGTCAACACGGAATGCCAGCTCGTTTTTGCAGAAGCAACTCGCAAGTACATTGAAGATGGACTTGACCTGATCGGCAAAGGCTACGACCCACGTAAATTATTAGCCCCTGGTTTTGAAGCCATTAAAGAAACCGTCAAAGAAAAAATGACGTTATTCAATTCTATCAATCAAGCGTAGGATGTGTTTATTTGCAACAATTCGATGTAATCCTCAAAGATTTTGTCAATTGGAAACTTGACAACGATGATATCATCGATCGCTTTCGCTCGATTGACTCTAAGGTCTACAGGCGTTTAGAGCCCGTCATTGCGGTGCTCAATTACACCTATCAGCGTGCGATCCATCAAGGGCCTTTAAATGAAGATTTAGAGACCATTTTTCAAGTTGGATTAAATTATCTCAACGATCAATTTTCGGTCATTAAAGAATATTACATGACGCTCTTTAATCAAAGCTGTGAAGCCTTTGAGGAATTTGGCGACTTGGTCAATTACTTGCTTTTTATTCACGACTTTAGAAGTGACATTGAGAAGTATAAAAATGCCATTGAAATGAATGAAATCGATGAGTTAGAAACGTGCATCGAAGATATGATTGCCCAAAAAGATAAAGATTTAGAGTACGCTGAAAAACGCTTTAACCAAATCGTCAACCACGTGGTGAGTGTCCTAGATTACGAATACACCAGTATTGTGGATATCTATTATGAAATTGCCCGGACGATGGGCATTGGACTTTCTGATGATGCGATGAGCATCATTGGAAAAGAGTGGTAAATATGGGACTCATACGAAGTGTTAAAAACATCAAAAAATACGATCCATCCGCACGACATGTTTTAGATATTTTACTGACATCTACTGGGCTGCATGCGATTGCACTGTATCGCATCGCCCATTTCTTTTGGATGATTCGCTTGAAACTGATTGCGCGTATCATCGCGAATGTGACACGCTTTTTGACGGGGATTGAAATTCATCCGGCTGCGCGAATTGGTAAAGGCTTTGTGATTGATCACGGAATGGGAGTCGTCATCGGTGAATCCACACGAATTGGCGATGATGTTTTAATCTATCAAGGCGTCACCCTAGGTGGAACGGGTAACTTGAGTGATAAAAAAAGACACCCCACCATCTGTAATCACGTGATGATTGGGGCCGGAGCGAAAGTACTAGGCAATGTCAAAGTCGGCGCCCATGCACGAGTGGGTGCGAACGCAGTGGTATTAAAAGATGTCCCACCGGGTGCAACCGCAATCGGCATTCCGGCTCGGTTTATCGAAAAAGAAGTGGTCACACCTTTAGAATGTTCACTCACCATCAAAGAAGAATAAAAAATAAGCCCCACATACGAACACATCGTATGTGGGGCTTTCGTTTTATTGATAAGGTGCAAATAATTCAGTCGATAAATAGCGTTCGGCGTTGGAACAGGCGATTGTTAAAATGGATGCATCCTCAGGCAGGCTTTTGGCGACTTGAATCGCCGCATAAAGATTGGCACCCGTTGAGATGCCTCCGAAAATACCTGTGTCTTTAGCAAGTGTGCGAGCGGTATTAAATGCATCGTCATTTTCTACGCGAACGATGGAATCAATCACAGATTTATCTAAGTTTTCAGGCACAAACCCCGGACCAATTCCCATGATTTTATGAGAACTTGGGCTCAGTCCACTGATGACGGATGAATCCATCGGTTCGACCGCCACAATTTGGATATTTGGGAAGTGTTTTTTCAAAGCACGTCCATTGCCAGTGATGGTACCACCGGTTCCAGACCCTGCGACAAACGCATCTAATGTTTTAAAGTCCGCAATAATTTCTCTAGCTGTGGTCGTTTCGTGCGCTCTTGGGTTGGCTGGATTTTCAAACTGTTTGAGCATAAAATAACCGTGCGAATTTACTTGATGTTGCGCTTCTTCAATGGCCCCTTTAATGCCATTTTCTTTGGGGGTTAAAATCAGCTGAGCCCCGTATCCTTGAACGATTTTTTGCCGTTCAATACTGACGGAATCCGGCATGATGATTACACATTTTAAATGATACCGTGCCGCCATCATGGCCAGTCCAATCCCCGTGTTTCCACTGGTGGGTTCAACGATGGTATCACCGGGGTGAATGAATCCTTTGGAAAGCGCATCTTCAATCATCGATTTGGCGATGCGGTCTTTTACACTTCCCCCTGGATTTAAAAATTCCAGTTTTAGATAAATATTTCGGTGAATAGACGCAGACAACTCCCCGAGGTGAATGATTGGGGTATTTCCAATCAACTCATCGATGTGCGAAACGATCATAAGGTTCCTTTTGAACGCATGTGAGGGAATAAAATAACGTCCCGAATGGAAGGAGCATTGGTGAGCAGCATGACCAACCGGTCGATTCCCACTCCGAGTCCTCCGGCCGGCGGCATTCCATATTCCAAAGCCTCCACGTAATCAACATCCATTTCGGTAGCTTCTAAGTTCCCTAAGTCTTTTTCTTTCAGTTGGGCTTCAAATCGTTTCTTTTGTTCAATCGGGTTATTGAGTTCGCTGAAGGCATTCGCATATTCACGGCCGGCTATAATGAGTTCAAACCGGTCAGTGAAACGCGGGTCATCCACATTGTTTTTAGCCAAAGGACTGATTTCAACGGGATGGCCAAAAATAAAGGTGGGTTGAATGAGCGAATCTTGGACTTTTTCTTCAAACAATAAATCACAGAGATGACCTAATGTGTTTTTATGCGATGGGATGTGGATCCCTTCGTTTTTGATATATTGTGAGGCTTCATCAAACGTTAAATCATGACTGAAAAAATCTAAGCCAGTGGCTTCTTTGACGGCTTCTGCCATGTGCAGCCGGCGCCATGGTTTTTTGAGTTCAATGGTATGTTCTCCGTAAGGAATCGAGGTGGAATCCAGTAAGGTTTCAGCCAAACTTGCGACCATGGATTCGGTGAGATCCATCATCGAGTAGACATCGCCATAGGCTTGATACAGTTCAAGCATGGTGAATTCAGGATTATGGCGGGTGGAAATACCTTCATTTCTAAAGGTACGGGCAATTTCAAAGACTTTTTCAAACCCACCCACTAAGAGACGTTTTAAGTAAAGCTCTGGGGCAATCCGTAAATAAAATGGCATATCCAATGCATTGTGATGGGTGATAAAAGGTCTTGCAGTGGCACCGCCCAAGATGGGATGCAAGATGGGCGTATCCACTTCTAAGTAGCCTTGGCTTTCTAAGAAGCTGCGGATATGGGCGATGATTTTCGACCGTAAGATAAATGTATGACGGGTGGTTTCATTCGTAATCAGGTCTAGATATCTTCGGCGGTAACGTTCTTCAACGTCTTTCAGGCCGTGAAATTTTTCCGGGAGAGGTCTTAAGGCTTTGGAAAGGGGTGTGAAACGTTCGACCCAAATCGAAAGTTCGCCCATATTGGTTCGCATCAAGGTTCCTTCAACACCGACAATATCGCCTAAATCAGCACTTAAAAACCAATCGTATTCACCTTCTTGGAGGCTATCCTTACGAACATAGATTTGAATTTGTCCAGAGGCATCTTGAAGGTGGGCAAACCCCGCTTTTCCTTTGCCTCTTTTGGTCATCAAACGGCCCGCTACTCTAAACGAGTCCGATGGATGATCATGCAACATTTCTTTGGTGTGGTCTTGGAAGGTTTCTTGCAGGCCTGCGGAGGTGGCATTGGCTTCAAACCGCTTTCCAAAAGGATCAATACCCGCGTCAATGAGGGCTTGCAGTTTCTCCCGACGGACAATCTCTTGATCGTTTAATTCACTCATGGTTCACCTCGTTGTGTGATTCTAAATATTTATACATGTATTTTGCGTCTTCTTTTTTGGTTGAATCAAAGACATTGGTTACTTCAATTTTAACAATCTTTTGGCCAAATTGGAGCGTAAGTTGATCGCCGATGCTGACCGTGGCCGATGCTTTGACCGTTTTTCCATTGATCTGAATACGGCCATTATCGGCCATGGTTTTGGCCAATGTTCTTCGTTTAATGAGCCTAGATACTTTTAAATACTTATCGATTCGCATAGAGTCCTCATTCAAATAAAAAGGGTGAAATCACCCTTTTTATTATTCGTTCGAGTCAGGTTCAGGTGTTGGTTCTAACGCAGATTCTTCG
>CBFHYA010000001.1:64968-73741 GCA_965659955.1 Candidatus Izemoplasmataceae bacterium | reverse complement strand
GCCAGTCAATGGTTCCAGTTTCGACCAATTGATCAATATCTTCCTTAGTCAGTGTTTCCACTTCTAGAAGTGTTTGAGCGATGGTTTCCAGTAAACCGTTATGTTCTTTAATCGTATCGGTCGCGAGGTCATAAGCCTCAGCAATAATTTTTCTCACTTCATTGTCAATTTCTAAAGCTACGGCATCCGAGAAACTCTTATCGGACGTGTAATCACGTCCTAAGAAAACATTGCCAGAACGTTGTTCATACTGGACGGTTCCTAAGGAACTCATTCCGTATTCAGTGACCATAGACCGGGCAATTTGTGTGGCTCTTTGGAAATCGTTGTGTGCGCCCGTCGTCACTTCATTAAAAGTAACTTCCTCGGCCACACGGCCGCCGAGTAAACCGGTAATCTGATCCATGAGGCCTTTTCGCGTCATTAAAAAAGATTCTTCTTTTTCAGGCAACATTAAATTATATCCACCAGCTTGACCACGCGGAATAATCGTGACTTTATGGACGATGTTTGCATTATCTAATTTGATGCCTAAGACGGCGTGGCCAGCCTCATGGTAAGCGATAAAATCACGTTCACGTTTAGATAGCACACGGGATTTTTTGGCGGGGCCCATCATGACCCGGTCCACCGCTTCATCGATATGATAAATTTTAATCTCAGGTTTGTTTGCACGGGCGGCTAAAAGCGCCGCTTCGTTGAGTAAGTTCTCTAGGTCAGCCCCTGTAAACCCAGGCGTACGGCGAGCGATTTCTTCAAACGTTACCGATTTGTGGATGCGTTTGCCCCTTGCATGTACTTGCAAGATGGCTTTTCGGCCATTGATATCGGGACGGTTGATTGTGATTTGACGGTCAAAACGTCCAGGACGCAGCAAGGCTGGGTCTAAGACATCCGAACGGTTGGTGGCTGCCATGACGATAATGCCTGAGTTCGTGCCGAACCCATCCATTTCAACAAGCAGTTGGTTGAGGGTTTGTTCACGCTCATCATGCCCGCCCCCAAGCCCGGTTCCTCGTTGGCGACCGACGGCGTCTATCTCGTCTATAAAGATGATACAAGGAGAATTTTGTTTGGCGGTTTTAAACATATCACGGACTCGGCTTGCACCAACCCCCACAAACATTTCAACAAAATCAGATCCGGAAATCGAGAAGAAGGGCACATTTGCTTCTCCCGCTACGGCTCTTGCGAGTAAGGTTTTACCCGTACCCGGTGGCCCAATCAATAAGACCCCTTTAGGGATTCTTGCACCTAAAGCAATGTATTTCTTCGGATTTTTCAAGAAGTCGATGATTTCGGCCATCTCTTCTTTTTCTTCATCAAGACCCGCAACATTTTTAAATGTTGTTGTTTTTCCACGATTAAGCTTGGCGCGGCTTTTGCCAAAGTCAAAGGCTTTATTGTTTCCGCCATTGCTTCGCATAAAGAAGGCGATGAATACGATGATCAATATGATAGGTAAGAGAATAATAATGACGTTCCAAAAACTATATGTCGAAGCTCTAAGATGCGTGTAAGGTACATTTTGTTCAGTGGCAATGATGCGAATTTCATTTAAGGTGTCATCATTTGGAATTTCGACGATAAATGTAGCCCCATCATCGAAGGTCCCATTAATTAAAAATGACCCCACATTGGCTTCACCACTGATGGGGGTTGATTCGATTTCTGCCACATTGCCGGCTTCAAGTTCCGCATAAAGCGTGGTTACATTCACAGTTCTGGGTTCTTCACCCGATTGGGTATACGTCCAGATAATTGAGAATACAAATATGAGGAAGAGAACCATGACGACAATATTGCCGATTTGATTAAATTTAAAATTATTCGGTTTATTTGGTTTGTTCGGTTTTTTTTGTGGGTTCAAATTCACTCCTCACTTTCAGTTTGATAGATGGCAGGTTTGAGTGTTCCTACATAAGGTAGATTACGGTAAAGCTCTTTGTAATCAAGCCCGTATCCGACAACAAAGGCATCTGGGATGGTGGTGCCAATGTAATCTGGTTGTAGTTGGACCACGCGGCCTTTGGGTTTATCAAGCAACGTCACCACTTTAACCGACTGCGCGCCCCGGTAAAGTAGCATCGACCGAATTGCTTGAATGGTTCGTCCTGAATCAACGATATCTTCGGCCAAGATGACATGACGCCCTTTGACGGCAGTCCCTAAATCTTTGTTAATTTTAACATCACCCGTGGATTCAACTCCACCGTGATACGATGAAACATCCATGAAATCAACTTCAATGAAAAAATCCAGTTCTTTTAGTAAGTCGCTAATAAAAGGGATGCACCCTTTGAGTAACCCCACAATGAGTGGATTTTTGGTTTTGTAATCATCGGTGATCTCAGCCGCTAATGTCTTGACGATTTGGGTAATTTCTTTTTGTGAGACTAAGATATCATCGATATCATTGTTCAGCATTTTTTACCTCGTATATATATACTTTTGACACGCATTTCTCATTCGGTTTAGGAAACGACGGATGCATGACAGCCAGTCGCCCATCATTGGTCTTTACGACAAGGATTTGAGGTCTTAATCCCCAAGGGATTTTAACGTCTTTAAACCATTGACTGATTTTTTTATGGCCATAATCAAAGCTAAGAATATCGCCTTTTTTAGCCGTCCGAACCTGAATGGGAAACGTGGATACATTATAACATAACTCAACGCTCAATCCGCTAACGGGTGCCTTTTTTTGTGGACTAACATCAAGCCAAACACCGTCATCAATCAAATGTTTTCCAAAATCACGAATGAGGATTGGTTCGTCCACACGTTTTTGCCACTGAACAACTGAAAGCACGCCATAATCTAAGGACAGATACCAATCCTCGACTAAATGGAAATGGACATTGGATGTATCGTGCTGCAAACGTTTGATGATCATCTCCCATAAACGGTCTGACCGAGGGGGTAAGTGTGTTGAGGATTCAAAGAGATAATGCAACCATCTTTTTTGTTGAATCACTGAGGCATTCTTAAACCGTTTGAGATCTAGTATAAAAGTGTTTTCCTGAAAGTCTAAAACCTGTTTTTTTTCAGTTTCAATTTGCTCTTTCAAGGTTTTTAAAGCTGGGATAATCCGCTGAATTAATCCGGGTGATGATGCTTTGATCATGGGGATAATAGTGTGCCGGATTCGGTTTCTGAGATAATAGTTCGTATCATTCGATGCATCATGACGGAAGGAAAGTTGATGCATTTTAGCGTAATCAATGAGTGTCTCTTTGTCTAGCTCTAATAAAGGGCGAATCAATTGAATCGTGTTAATTTTGGATGATGGGGTCATGCCTACCCAAGCCAGTTCAGAAAACCCACGGGCAATTTGAATAAAAAAGTGTTCCAATTGATCGTCTTGATGATGGGCTAAAAAAACGTGTTGAGCGTTATATTTTTTTGCCACGTCTTGGTAAAAAGAAAGCCTCAATTGATGACCTTCGTTTTGGATATTGGCTTGAGGATTGATGTGAATTCTTTGGGTTTCACAAGGGTAACCATACGCCGCGGCTAACGATTGGACAAAGGCCTCATCTTCATTGGCTTGATCCCGCAATTGATGATTGATGTGAGCCACAACAATATTAAACCCGGCGGATTTTAAAGCATGCAATAAAACCACCGAATCCACACCGCCACTGACGGCACACACGATGAGAAAATCTTTGAGTGATTGATAGGGTAAAATGGCTTCTCTTAATGTCATTTTTTAGACTCACTTTATATTCCATAGTGTAGCATATCCACGTTTAAATAAAGGGCTTGGCTGTTTTAGATTTTCTATTTTGTTTCTGAGCCTTAACCATGTAAAATAAGATGGAAGGTGGATGTTTGAAAGGAGGTCAAGATGTTTAAGCTAAAAGCGCCTCGATCGCAAAAAGCCCGCATCAACGAAACACTTAAAATTGTCGATAGCGCTGATTACAAATACGTCTTGACAACGGATAAGTCTTTGACCGAACCCAATAAGATCAACATCTTATTTCAGGAAAAAGACTTAGAGAAAATTGCCGAGATGGTTGAAACAATCATTCGTAGTGAAGATATTCTCGTTCAAGTCTTTGACAAAAACGGACAAAAAAACATCGAGTCGAGTTTGATCGATTATTTTATCGTGGAAAGCGACGATGTTTTGGCCATGGTTGAGAGCACAAAGTATTTCGTCAAAATGAAACTCTATGAAATCGAAGAACTCCTGGGAAGTCGTGCGTTCATAAGAGTTAGTAAGTACGCTATGGTCAATATCAATCAGATCGAATACATCAAGCCAGCCTTGAACTCAAAGCTGACGTTACTCATGAAAAATGGGGATCAGTTAGAAGTCAATCGTCGGTACTATAAAGCGTTTAAGAAAACGCTCAACATTTAGGTGTCATGATGGAAAACCTTCTCGTTAACATCCTTGAATTTTTATACAATAACATTGTCACAGTCGCCATCATTGTGACCTCTTTAAGCTTGGTTTCAATCACCCTAAGACTCATCTATCTAGAATATCGCTTTAATCAACGACTTTCCGTGAAAAAAATCTTCTTTAGAGAACGTAGAACTTTCAAAGTCAGACGCTTTACCCTTCGCCGATTTTCTGCTCTATTACTCGCGGTCACCCTTATTGGGCTTATCTTGTTTAGAGCTTATGGAGATCCAGTCTCTTATCAAACCAACACCCTCACATTAACAACACAATTCGATGCGGTTGAAGTGTATGAATCTTTCTATGAGAAATTCTTTAGTAACCCATTTTCAGCCGATTTAAGAACCCCGCAAGAAGACAATGTCGCATTTAAAGACGTTCAAGCAAGCAACTTTGAAGGCTTCGATTTTGTCGTGGAAAGTGACACCCATGTTTACGTCCTCAATCAAACAGGCATCCAAACGTTGAGCAAAGATTCCGAAGGTGTTTCGTATCAAGGAAGCACCATTATTGATAATCCCAATTGTGAAGTCGAAAGAGCGGAGCCTCAAGGACTTGCATTGTTTGGAGAATCGTTAGTGGTTGTCAGTATCAGATCATTGGGTCAATGCGTCTCTAATCCCGCCCCGTATTCGCTTAGAGATACCGAAACCATCATTCAAGTGTATGATGTATCAGGCGCGATGCGCCTTGATGAAACTTTCACGGTGCGTGGTCACTTAACGAATTTGAATGCACAAGGAGACGCTATACTCCTTAGTACCAATACATGGATTCCTTTTGCGGAAAACGGTTTTGACATCGATGAATATCTGCCTTATGTGGTTGAAGACGAACGCACTCGGGTCACACTGTTACAAAACATTCCATACATCGAATCCTCAACGCCAAACACGTTTGTGACCATTGCGAAAGTCAATTTAAATACCGGAATCATTGATGCATCCAGTGTGTTGACGGACTACCAAAATCAAGTCACCTTTAGAGACAACGCGGCCATTGTGGCGGTCGATCACATTAACTTTAATCAAGCGAGTGACTTATTTGAATTTAGAGATCCTGTAGATTCCACCGATACTTCCGTAGTTCAGTTTAATCATTTTGATGACGATGTCTATTACTTTAGAACCCAAGTCATTGAAGGTCAACGTGTCCCAGGGACACCCATCTTTTTTGTCGAAGAAGGCTTAAAAGTTTGGACCCAAGATGACAATGCGATTCCGCGAGTTCACTATTTTAACGACATGCTCCGGTATGATTTAGAAAAAACCCTTGATTTTCGAGATATCATCGAATACGTGGTCTTTGAACATGGCTATTTCTATCTAAGGACGGATGCGGAGAACTTAAATTACTATGTCTATCAAGACTTTGCGAATGGCGAGACCATCCAAGTGGCGAATGCCAATAATGGATTTTTCGGAGACCAATATGTGTCACTTGATATCTCTCGGCATGTGGCGCTCAACTATTTTGACAACAACCGGATTAATTACGAAATATATGATTATTTTACAGGCAGCTCATTGTTTAACTTCAGCTACCTAATACGGGCTGATTACTCACGGTTTGAACTCGAAATCGAGGAACAAGTTAATGCCTCCATTCAGTATGTTTCAAGTGAATCATTACTACTCATTCCTGCCTACCGGTTTACCAATCCTGAAACGCTTTCGAGTCCTAATCGTTTGATTGAAGGATATCGTTTAATCGGTTCATCGCCCCAATTAGAAACACTCAATATGTCATCATTGGGCGCTTTTAGCTCACCATTTGCGTACCGGGCCATCGCTATTGGAAATCGGTTGATTCATTTCACTCCCGGCGGCTTCTTAGTAACCGATCTAGACGATATTGAAGTGCGTCAAAAAACGGTGTTTTTCCCCAATCCTTAAAAATGGTTGCATAAGCCAAAACCCTTTGATATAATTCAACGTGCTTTAAACACTTACTATGGGACATCCCATGGCGGAAGGAGTTTATCATGAAACCAGGCATTCATCCCGAATTTAAAAAAGCTAAAATTGTCTGCACCACATGTGGAAATGAATTTGAGGCCGGATCGGTTCTCGGTGAAATTCGTGTCGACACCTGCTCTAATTGTCATCCTTTCTACACAGGTAAACAAAAATATAAAGCAGCGGATGGTCGGATTGATCGCTTTAATAAACGTTACGGTATTGATGATGAAGAAAACCCCGAAGAAGGTGCTTAAAAAAGCACCTTTTTTCTTTTGCCCTTTTTTTATCTTAGAAACTGATATAAGATATATGAGTGTGAGGTGAAGCATGGCTAAATCATATAAAAACGGGGGCATTGAAGTCATTACTGGCCCCATGTTTGCAGGAAAAACTGAAGAATTACTGAGACGGGTGCGAAGACTCCAATTCGCCAAGAAAAACATCGTCGTATTTAAACCCGCGCTCGATGATCGTTATGCATTAAACGAAGTGGTTTCCCACGATAAAAGTCGAACCAAATCAGTCAACATTGTCAGCCCCAGTGAAATCTTCGCACACATCGATGAACACACCGATGTCGTCGCCATTGATGAAATTCAATTTCTCACCGAAGATGTGCTGG
The DNA here is from genome assembly GCA_965659955.1 of Candidatus Izemoplasmataceae bacterium. GTDB lineage: Bacteria > Bacillota_I > Bacilli_A > Izemoplasmatales > Izemoplasmataceae > JAGYII01. The sequence goes on along the minus strand of CBFHYA010000001.1, from coordinate 66,738 downwards.
AAGTGGTTGAATTTATGGTGAACCATGGTATTTTAGTCATTGTCAGTGGTCTCGATACGGATTTCCGCGGTGAACCTTTCACCTTCATGCCTAAATTGTTAGCGAAAGCCGAAAATGTGTTAAAACTCTCAGCGGTTTGTGTGAAATGTGGGGCCCCAGCAACCAAAACGCAACGGATTGTCGACGGGAAACCCGCCAAGTATCATGATCCAATCGTTTTAATTGGGGCGAGCGAATCGTATGAAGCGCGTTGCCGGTCATGCCATAAAGTCTACTATAAACCCAAACTCAAACTTGAGTTACCGTGGTGAAAACGCCCGAAAGCTTCATGCAAGAAGCTTTAATAGAAGCGCAAAAAGCGTTCGATCAAAGCGAAGTTCCCGTCGGTGCCATCATTGTTAAAGATGGAGTCATCATTGGCCGCGGACACAATACGAAAGAGCAAAACCAATCCATCACCGGACATGCTGAAATCAACGCCATTCAAGACGCTGCAGATCATTTAAAGTCGTGGCGACTTGATGACTGTGCGATCTACGTTACTTTAGAACCGTGTGCCATGTGTGCGGGTGCGATCATGCAAAGTCACATTAAAACCGTGTATTATGGGGCTAAAGAGCCTAAATATGGGGCGCATGTATCGACCGCTCATGTCTTTGACAGTGCCTCATATCCTATGGATGTCTTTTCTGGAATTCAGGAAAAAGAGGCTGAGCGTTTGCTCCAAACATTCTTTCAAACCATCCGCTAAATCTCCCATTAAGCATCCTCATTCAATAGGTGTTTATGAACCAGGTCAGGTCAGAAATGAAGCAGCCTTAAGTAAATGATCTATGTGAGTGGGGATGCTTAATGGGAGATTTTTCAAAGGAGTTATACCCATGATTGTATGCATCGATTTTGATGGCACGCTCATGCATTCAGAATCGGGGACCATTCCCGAATCAAGTGTGGAAGCGATTCGTCTCTTAAAAGCAAATGGGCATGTGCCCGTCATTGCAACGGGGCGAAATCTATATTTATTAGAAAATCACCCCAGAGAACTCGGCATTGAGCACGTCATTGGATCAAATGGCGCCTTCATTTATTCAAACGGAGAACTGATTTATGGGAAGCCAATGACTGAATCCAGGATTAAACCATTGGTTGAAGCTTTGCAAGCTGAAAACATCGACTACACTTTTTCTACGCATGATCGGTATGTGACGCATCAAATGGTGGGGTCTGATATTTTAGGCTTTTCGAAACATTTCAATATGCGTCCTCCTGAAATTGATCCAAATTTTAACGACTATAATCAGATATTTCAAATCAATATATTTTCTCAAGACGATCTATCAGAAGTCGTCAAAAAAGCCTCACCCTTTCACTTCTTAAGAGCCAGTTTCAACGGGTACGATGTCATTGAAGGGGCCCTCTACAAAGAGGCAGGCATCGCTAAGTTGAAAAAACTATGGAGCATCAAAGATGATCAAATTATGGCCATTGGCGATGGGATGAATGATGTCGGGATGATTGAGTATGCCCACATTGGCATTGCCATGGGTAATGCCCAAGAACCCGCGAAGGCTGTGGCCAATTACGTGACAGACCGGGTCGAAAATGAAGGACTTTATAAAGCGCTTAAACATTACAAATTAATCTAAAAAAACGCCGTCTGATTAAGATACATCAGACGGCGTTTTTTCAATGGTTATGGTGGCTTGAACGGCATTTTTTAAGTTTTTGATATGATAATTAAATCCATGGGCTTTGAGAATTTCGCTGACG
>CBFHYA010000001.1:60568-64874 GCA_965659955.1 Candidatus Izemoplasmataceae bacterium | reverse complement strand
CTTACGAGATATAACCCAATTCCCGAACTTTTTGAGGTCGTTTCATCGTAGGATTCATTGTCACCCCGGTAAAAGGGCGTCCATATATTGGCAATGACGGTGTCTTCTAAGATAACCCCATAATTGATGAGTTTAAAGGTGATTTCAGAGTCCGTCTCTCTCAATTGAACTTCAATGGTTTCACCGCTTGGAGAATATTTGATGGCGTTCGTCATAAAGTTTGAGATGGCGCGTTGCATCAGTTTTGGATCGGCAATGATAGTAATGTCAGGGTGAACGTCTTCAATGTAACTAAACGACCGCCGTTGAATGATGGGGTTGAACTCGTTTTTGAGATTTTTTACCATGGCGGAAAAATCAAACGCTTGGGTTTTTAAAGGCAGTTCTTTGGAGTCTAATCGGTAAACTTCCAGTAAGTCTTGAATGAGTAAGGTAGACCGGTTTACTTCCCCCATGATGTTTTCGAATTCAGTTTCGATTTGGTCTTCTGGGATGATACCATCGATGATGCCTTGAATGGTAACTTGAACAATCATCAATGGGGTTTTGAGCTCGTGAGAAATGGTGGAAACCAGTTGTTTTTTTAAATCCACTTGTTGGCTTTGTTCTTTATATAACGCCATCAATTCTTGGTTATTTTGATTGAGTGTTTCGAGCGCATTTCTTAAGTTTTTGGATAAGGAGTTAATACTTTTAGATAGCGATGTAGCCTCTTTGCTTTTAAATTCAATGGCTTCAGCTTCAAAGTTCAAACTCGATATTTCTTGGGCAACCCGTTCAATTTTGAGAATCGGATTTGAGGCCACTTTTCCAATTCTAAAACTGTAAAGTAAGATCAAAATCAAGGCACTTAAATACACGTAATTTTGATAATTCGCAAGAATCGATACGATGTTGGTGGTGTTTTCAAGATTAAAAATGGTCAGAATATAATCATCCCCCACAGGATTGATATATACGAGGGTATTCCGAGGTCCATAGTTTGAGGGGTATCGCCATCCATCATTGTGTTCAAATGGGGCGAGAAATGACGCAGATAATTGCGAAGATTCAAAATTGATATTGATGTTATTCGCGTAAGCATGGTTGGTGTGGTTGGGGATTTCTTGATCGACCACAAATCCGTTTATACTTTGACACGCAGGGTCATTACAACTGTTTTCGTAAATACCCAATTGATTTATATAAAGCGTTGTAAAAATAAATGTTTCATCATTCAAAGGACGAATGACCCCAAAGACACTATCGTTCCGGTTGAATAATCGGTAATCGTTAAGCGTAACATTAATCAACTCACCCGATAAAGAATCATTGATGTTCACACTTATTCTTGGAGGCACGGATTCCATCAAGGTAAAGTCTTCGTCAAGCATCACAGAAACCGCATTATTGTTTTGGATGAACGTGTACATGATGGAGTAATAGTCATCGTTTGAAACTTCATTCATGTTCTCAACGTATCGGCGATTGGCCTCTTCGAATGATTCGATTTGTCGCTGTTCATAGAAGTTTGGAAAGAAGGTGGCGTTCAGTAAAAACTGAATGACAAAAAACGTGATGAACACCAAGATGATCAACACGGAGATTTGAACGGTTAAAGATTGACGGTAATAAAAATTTCTTAAGCGATTAATCATACGCCTCAAATCGATAGCCGACTCCAAAAATGGTTTTGATGAAGTCTGCGTAATCCGCTAGATGTTTGCGCAATTTTTTGACATAAGTATCCACAAGCCTCGGATCCCCATCGACATCTTTCCCCCAAACAGCATTAAATAAATGTTCGCGGGTACAAATTTCATTAGGGTGCTCTATGAAATAAGTCATTAAATCATATTCTTTCCGAGCGAGGGGTAATTCTTGGTCGTCTAAGTGAATGACTTTACGTTTGGTATCCACATTCAAATGAGGGACGTTTAAGTGGTGTTTTGGGACGGTTTTTTCATGGGAAAAGCGAGCCAACAGTGCGTTAATTTTGGCGACTAAAACGCGTGGATTAAATGGTTTAGTGATATAGTCATCAACTTTTAAATCAAAGCCTTTGAGGATGTCTTCTTCATCCGACAAGGCACTCATCATTATGATGGGGACATCAGAGTTTTCCCTTAAGTGCTTTGCAATATCCCATCCACTCATCTTAGGCAGCATAATATCTAAGCAAACCAAATGAAAGGCGTCTTTTTTAACGGCATCAATGGCGGCTTTTCCATCAAAGGCTTGGGTCACATCGTAGCCTTCTTTGATTAGATAGTTATAAATCATTCGATTAATGGTCGGTTCATCTTCAACCAGCAATATTTTTTTCATCGTTTATCCTTTTTCTATTTATCCCATTATATATTACCTTGCGGTGGGGTTAAAGTTAATCTATTTACTAATTCCTTACAAACGTATAAAATGACCGTGGTGATAGTATGTATGATGTAATCGTCATCGGCGCCGGGCATGCAGGCAGTGAAGCGTGTTTAGCGAGTGCAAGGTTAGGCAAAAAAACCTTGTTGGTGACTGGCAATATTAATATGATAGCGACCATGCCTTGTAATCCGTCAGTCGGCGGACCGGCCAAGGGGATTGTGGTGAGAGAAATTGATGCATTAGGCGGCGAGATGGCGGAAAATACCGATGCCACTCAAATCCAAATGCGTCTTTTAAACCATTCCAAAGGCCCGGCCGTTCAGGCGTTAAGGGCCCAGTCGGATAAAGTCGCTTATTCAAGACGCATGCGTGATTTGATCTTAGCGCAAGACAATCTCGATGCGGTTGAAGCTTATGTGGACAAAATCATTGTTGAAGATGGTAAAGCCCAAGGGGTTTTACTTGAAGATGGGCGTTCATTTGAAGGGGCCAGTGTGATTTTGACAACGGGCACTTACATGCAATCTACGGTACTCATTGGTCATGAAAAAACCTCCTCAGGCCCGAACAAACAAAAACCTTCGATGGGACTGAGTCCCCAATTAGAGGCGCTTGGGTTCCCCCTCAAACGTTTAAAAACTGGGACACCACCCCGCATACTGACTGAGAGTATCGATCATTCAAAAACCGAAGTCCATCCGGGCGATCCGGTGCATCGTCAATTTTCACATGGGGAGAAAAAACCCTATGATATCAATGCTCAATACGACTGTTATTTGACGTACACCAATGATTCTACCCACTCCATCATTAATTTAAATTTAGACCATTCATCCATGTTTTCAGGGATGGTTGAGGGTGTAGGCCCTAGATACTGTCCGTCCATTGAAGATAAGGTGGTACGTTTCTCAGATAAAAACAGACATCAGATTTTCTTAGAGCCAGAGAGTGTCGAGCTCGATGAAACATACGTTCAAGGGTTTTCAACCTCCATGCCAAGAGATGTCCAAGAAACGATGATCAAAACCATTCCAGGTTTAGAAAATGTCAAGATAACCAAATATGCTTATGCCATTGAGTACGATGCCATTGATGCAAGACAACTCTGGCCTACGTTAGAATCTAAACCGGTTGAGGGGTTATATTTTGCGGGCCAAATTAACGGAACCAGCGGGTATGAAGAAGCCGCTTGCCAAGGGTTAATGGCGAGCATTAATGCGGTCTTAAAATTAGAGAAAAAAGAACCGTTCATTTTGAAGCGACACGAAGCGTATATCGGTGTATTAATCGATGACTTGGTGAATAAAGGAACGTTAGATCCTTACCGCTTACTAACATCAAGAGCTGAACACCGTCTTTTACTCCGACATGATAACGCTGACCGTCGTCTTATGCATCATGGGCATGCGATTGGTTTGTTACACGAAGATAAATACAAGCATTTTTTAAGAAAAGATGCGCAAGTTAAAGAATTAGAAGCCGCACTGAAAAATAGTTTCTTAACCCCGACCCCCGAGACTCTTGAAAAATTGAGCGTCCTAGGTTCTGCGCCAATCACGGATAAAATTAGTTTCTACCAGTTGATTCGTCGGCCCGAAATTAAGGCGCAAAATATCTATGACTTTATGGACTTTCCTATGTATGATTCAGAGATTTTGATGCAAGTTGAAATCGATGTAAAATACGAAGGATATATCGCTAAAGCTGAAAAAATTGCGGAAAAATTAGCGAAGCAAGAAGATGTTAAAATCCCCAATACATTTCCCTACGATGCCATTCAAAACTTGGCGAGTGAAGCCAAAGATAAACTCAATAAAGTGAGACCTCTCACATTGGGTCAAGCCGCCCGAATTAGTGGTGTAAATCCCAATGACATTGCTGTTATAAGTGTCTATCTTAAACAATTTCAAAAAAATCAAGTGATTAAAGGTTCGACCGATTGAGTCGAACT
>CBFHYA010000001.1:59033-60469 GCA_965659955.1 Candidatus Izemoplasmataceae bacterium | reverse complement strand
CATTGCTGTTATAAGTGTCTATCTTAAACAATTTCAAAAAAATCAAGTGATTAAAGGTTCGACCGATTGAGTCGAACTTTTTTTAATCCTTCAAAGAGTGATAAAATAACGTTATGATGATACCCAAAAAATTTACTGAATATCTCTCCCAAAATAAGATTCCTTGGGATGATGAAAAAGCCGATTCATTTCAACAGTTTTTTAAGCAACTCGTTGAAGTTAATGAACGCCTCAATTTAACCCGAATTACAGATGAAGAAGATGTTTATATCAAGCATTTTTTAGATTCTTTGAGTATCTTAAGTTTGCCGCTTTCTTTCAAAGATAAGACGCTATGTGATGTTGGTAGTGGAGGGGGTTTCCCAGGGATTCCCTTAGCGATTATGCATCCTGACTTAAAAGTAACTTCTGTAGAATCTACCGGGAAAAAAGTGGAATTTCAAAAAGCATTGATTAAAACCCTTGCCTTAGATAATGTGGTGCCCATTCATGAGCGTGTGGAGGAACTCCCCACCGATACGAAGTTTGATTATGTCACTAGCCGGGCCGTGGCTCGTTTGAGCATCTTAATTGAGTTGACCTATTCATTGGTTAAGGTAGGAGGCACGATGATATTTCTCAAAGGTCCTAAGTATGTTCAAGAACTTGAAGGATCAGAACCATCCTTCAAGAAGTTGGGACTCAACTTAGAAATCTACTCTATCCAAATTGATGAAAATGAGCGAATGATTTTACTCATTCATAAAACGCACGAATTCCCCTTAAAAAAACGCCCTTATGGGGCTATTAAAAAAAGTCCCCTATGGTGAAAAATGGATTCTAAAATTCTCCGACGCATCGGCCGTGAAATTCAAAAGCAAAAATATCGATCATTTAAATCTAGTGCTGTTATTGCGACCACTATGTTAGCCCTTTATAGTGTTTTTTTATTGACCCTTTTTATCATTGAATCCATTCCTTTAAGCGAAGTGATTATATACGTGTTTTTATTTATCATGGTCATCGGATTGAATGTGGCTTCCATCGCTGCTAAGTGGTCACTCAAAAGCATAGGATTTATTGGAATTTTTAATGTGGTATTTATCTACACCTTCATTACTTATCTTCTTTTCAATCAAAATTTACCTGGTATTTTTGCCAATTTGTTTATCGCCTTTACGATTGGATTTATTTATCTGGATGTAAAAATTGCCTCCATTAATCACCTTTTAATGACATTCACAAGTTCATTGGTATTGTGGATTTTTCCTGAAATATTGGCCGTTGAAGAATCAACGACTGCGCAATTAGCCGTGATCAACGCCTCAATTGTAGTTATTATGATTTTCTTATTTTTATCGGCACTATTTAACATTCGGACTAAACATTTTAATTACGAAAAATTAGCGAAGTCAAAAGAGAATGAATACCGTATCATTGATGGATTATTTCAATTG
>CBFHYA010000001.1:24896-58935 GCA_965659955.1 Candidatus Izemoplasmataceae bacterium | reverse complement strand
TATCGAAGAATTAAAGGTTTTATCCCTGAAATCTCATCAAAAATTACGCTACATTGCCTACCGTATCTCTCAGTCAAATGCCGATCAAAAACCGCTTACAGATCCGCGCGATGCCTTTAACTCATTTCGCCATTATGACGACTCTAATACCGTTAAAATTTTAGTATTCAGTGCGTTTTATACGTATTTTAGGCATCCGGATGTTGACCGCCCTGCAATGTCCCATGAGGTTTTTGTGGAATGGTTAGAAAAAAGCGGTTTAGATAAACTAGTGGAACCTAAAATTTTAAAGTCATTTCACACGTACAAGGATGTTTTGGAGAAGATTGTAAATGATGCTTTAGAAGGTGCGGAGGTTCCATTATGAAAAGTCTTTTACTGAAAATCCGCAACAGTGAGTTCTTGTCACATAATGAAATTTTATCGATCAAAATCACCTTTTTGTTAATCGCATTATTTTTAGTGAGTGCGGTCAGTATTCCTTTTAGTCTAATCGTGACCGCTACCACGGTGATTCAAGTCATCGTGCCGGCTGCATTTGCAATCACCTATGTTATTGCATGGGTTTTATTAGTCTCGAATGCGCCTCGGACCGCCATGCATTTTAGCATTTTAAGTTTCTTTGTTTTAATGGGATCTTTTTTGAGTTTTTCTAATCCTGTTTACATCTATTTATTTGTCTTTGCCATTCTCAGTGTAATCATTTACTACCAAGAAGGCTTTCCATTTTTTGTCTATGGGACGCTACTTACTTTATTTGGGATTGCCTACATGCTTTTTAATGTAGATTTATTTGGTGGGGCCTCAACCCAAACGAATGAAACCTTGCAAATCATTATCTACCAAGTCACTTTATTTATTTTCTACGTGTATTTTCTCCTCTATTTCATCAATTCAGAAGTAGCTAATGAAAGGTATTACCGTGAGTTCCTATCTTCAAAAACATATACACAGCAATACTTGGAAAACATCGTCCGTTTAAAAGGAACCAAAATTGAGGCCGATGATTTAACACCAGTTTATGAGACGCCAAGTTTTCAACAAGCATTCACTGAAATCTCGACGTTCCTCGGGGAAATGAACGGTCATCCTGCGAAAGAAATGCAAGAGCTTGTTGAATTTTATATGGTGCTTCATGACCTTGATATCGATGAGGCAATGAACAATAAATCATTAAAGTATAAAACTAAAGAAACAATGAGGCAATTAAAAAAATACCTCTTGAATGCAAACAATGAGTTTACTGAGCTTGCGTATGAATTACTTGCCCAAACCCGTCAAGGCTTAGATTCAAACATTGAGGATTATGAGACTTCATTGGATTCTATTTTACGATTTGAAACGGATCGAATCATTGCTGGCGCCATGATTTATCGCTATTTAAAACAAGAAGTGACACAGCTAGATAAATGGGGACGCGTCGCAGAATCACTTGAACACGGAGATATTAAGACCATCTATCAATCAAAGGCAATTAAAGAATATTTTAATGACCGAGACATCGGGGTCTTTTTAGACAACGAAGATATTTATAAAAAAATGTAACAAAAGAGCTTTAACTAAAAAGTTTTCCACATTAGACGTGGAAAACTTTTTTTGATTTAACCGATTGGATGTTCACGGCTGTGATAAAATTAGCTTACTTTATTAGGAGTTTAACATGGGTAAAATAGTCGCAGTGAGTAATCAAAAAGGTGGTGTAGGGAAAACTACCACATCGGTAAACTTAGCAAGTGCTCTTGTTGAACTCGAAAAAAGAGTTTGTTTAGTGGATATTGACTATCAAGCCAATGCAACCACAAACTTAGGGGTCAACCGATCTAATTTAAAGGCTTCATCGACCAATCTGTTTATGAATCAAGTGCCTGTGCAAGATGTGTTGATCCGTGTTCCTAAATTGGAAATCGATATCATTCCTGCGAAATTTGACCTTTCGAATGTGGAAGGCGCATTACTCAGTGATGACAACAAAAACTATATTTTAGCCAATGCGCTAGAACCGATAAGAGATAATTATGATTACATCATTATCGATTGTCCCCCCTCACTGGGTTTGATTACCACCAATGCTTTAATTGCGGCAGATTCAGTTTTGATTCCTGTTCAATGTGAATTCTTAGCCATGGATGGGCTCACTCAATTACTCAATACCATCCGTTTCATTCAAAATAAAAAGCAATATGCTGAGCGTAAATTGGTCATTGAAGGAGTTTTACTCACGATGCTAGATACCCGGAGTAATATCGGGTACGAAGTAATCAATGAGGTTAAAACGTATTTCCGGGAAAAAGTATTCAAAACCATTATTCCGAGAAATGTTAAGGTGGCGGTTTCATCGAGTTATGGTCTGCCGGTTACAGAGTTTTCACCGAGATCTAAAGCGTCACTGGGATACAAAAGTCTAGCTAAAGAGGTCGTAGAAAACAATGAGTAAATCGAATTTAGGACGAGGGCTGAGCCAACTTATGGATGAAAATGAGTTAGAGATTTCAGCCGATGAGAAAGTGATTCAAATCAATCTCGCCGATTTAAAGACAAATCCCGATCAACCACGCATTTATTACGACGAAAAAAAACTTCATGAACTCAAAGAGTCCATCATGCAATATGGGTTGATGCAACCCATTATTGTCAAACCTGTTTCAAAAGGTTATATGATTATTGCCGGTGAACGTCGGTTTAAGGCATCGTTACTCGCCAACAAACAAACCATCCCAGCCGTCGTGAGAGATTACAATGCGCAAATGGCGGCTGAGCTTGCGCTCATTGAAAACATTCAGCGTGAAGATTTAACATCTGTCGAAGAAGCTGCGACCTTTAAGCAATTGGTTGAAGATTATCAATACACGCACGCGCAATTGGCTAAAAAGATTGGGAAAAGTCGCTCTTATGTGACCAACATCATTGGATTACTTCATTTACCTGTAGACGTGATTGAACTTGTGCTTAATCGCAAGCTAAGTATGGGTCATGCCCGAATTTTGAGTAAATTAAATGATTTTAAAAAAGTTCGAGGATTGGCTGAAAAAATAGTCAGTGAACATTGGTCAGTTCGTGATTTAGAAAACCACTTAAGCAATCGTAATCAAACTAAAACATCCAAAGCAGCGACTGCAATTAAGCAAAAACTTAATTTAAAAAAAGCCAATATCAAAGTTCAAGGAAATAAGATTATTTTGGGCTTTCAATCCAATGATGCCCTTGATGAGTTTATCGAGGATCAAATTAATGCAAAGCGATGAACTAAAAATTGGCCAAGTGCTTGAGATGAAAAAACCCCATCCGTGTGGGTCAACAGAATGGGAAGTAATCCGTTTGGGTGCGGATGTGAAAATTCGGTGCTTGGGATGCGACCGTGTTGTGATGCTTGAACGCATTAAATTAATTAAACGAATCAAGAGGGCGAAGAGTGAGTGATTCAATTAAAGATATCGTATCGACCATCATAGAATTTCGTAATGATCGCGATTGGCACTTATCCGACAATCCAGAAAAGCTAGCCAAGTCAATCATTATTGAAGCCGCTGAACTTTTAGAAAACTTTCAGTGGGGGGACGTCTCTTATGACGAAGAAAACGTCAAAGAAGAACTGGCGGATGTCCTCATATATGCCATTGCGATGGCGCATGATCTTGGGCTTAATGTCAAAGAAATTATTCACGACAAATTAAAAAAGAATGAAGTGAAGTATCCAAGTAAAAATTAACCTTGCAATAAAAATGGCGATATAATATAATCTTTTATGCGCCTTTTGGAGGGGTAGCGAAGTGGTTAAACGCGGTAGACTGTAAATCTACTCCCTCAGGGTTCGGCGGTTCGAATCCGTCCCCCTCCACCATTATGGGCTGTCGCCAAGTGGTTAAGGCATCGGACTTTGACTCCGACATCGATGGTTCGAATCCATCCAGCCCAGCCATCTTTACTTGAAAGTCCATCGTTTCGCACAAAGACGCGTTTATCGCATTGACAGTCGTATTTTATAAGTGTAAAATAAGTTTCGCGTTTCAAAATGGTTCGGGGGCCTGTAGCTCAGCCGGTTAGAGCGCACGCCTGATAAGCGTGAGGTCGATGGTTCAAGTCCATTCAGGCCCACCATTTTTAAAACTTAATTCCCGGGGCCTTAGCTCAGCTGGGAGAGCGCCTGCTTTGCAAGCAGGAGGTCGGCGGTTCGATCCCGCTAGGCTCCACCATCCCTTTTTTTGGAGGATTAGCTCAGTTGGGAGAGCACCTGCCTTACAAGCAGGGGGTCACTGGTTCGAGCCCGGTATCCTCCACCACGCCGGAATAGCTCAGATGGTAGAGCAACTGACTTGTAATCAGTAGGTCACGGGTTCGACTCCTGTTTCCGGCACCAGTACGAGTCCTGTTAGCTCAGTTGGTAGAGCAACTGACTTTTAATCAGTGGGTCAGAGGTTCGAATCCTCTACAGGACACCATTTCTTGCCTGGGTGGCGGAATAGGTAGACGCGTTGGACTTAAAATCCAATGGTCGTGAGACCGTGCCGGTTCGATTCCGGCCTCAGGTACCATTTCAGTTAATTGCATCAACCGGGGGCCTAAGCTCGGCTGGGAGAGCGCCTGCTCCAAAAGCTTCTAGGTCAGCGGTGATTCCGCTAGGCATGACAGACCCAGCGCCTAAATGTTTGGCGGCGTAGCTCAGATGGCTAGAGCGTTCGGTTCATACCCGAAAGGTCAGGGGTTCGACTCCCTTCGCCGCTACCAAGTATGGACCCGTAGCTCAGTTGGTCAGAGCTGCCGGCTCATAACCGGTTGGTCGCAGGTTCGAATCCTGCCGGGTCCACCAAATATGAATTATCGTCTCGGAGGAATACCCAAGTCTGGCTGAAGGGAACGGTCTTGAAAACCGTCAGGGCGGGAAACCGTCGCGGGGGTTCGAATCCCTCTTCCTCCGCCACATAAATTTAAGACCCATATATCGCGGGGTGGAGCAGTCTGGTAGCTCGTCGGGCTCATAACCCGGAGGCCGTAGGTTCAAATCCTACCCCCGCAACCAATTAGGTCCCGTGGTGTAGCGGTTAACATGCCTGCCTGTCACGCAGGAGATCGCGGGTTCGATTCCCGTCGGGACCGCCATTGGCTCAGTAGCTCAGTTGGTAGAGCAACGGATTGAAGCTCCGTGTGTCGGCAGTTCGACTCTGTCCTGAGCCACCACCCCCCAATAATTAAGCATTCGTGCTTAATTTTTTTTTGCTTTTTTTTAAGAAAAAACTCCTTTTCACTAAATAGTTTATATAGACACGAAAAAAGGAGTGATACGATGAACTTTAAAAATAATTCTATGATTGGCTTTGATTCTCCAGGTGAGTTCTATGACTTTTATACGTCGCTTGGCATCTTACATGAATGGAAAATTGTCACAGGAAAAATGAATGATCGTGGAAGTCGCATTGAGAACCGTGGCTATACACAAAAATTAAGACATTTGTTTAAAGAGAAGAATTTATTTAGACGGATGGTTTCCATCGCAGAGATCGTCTCTTTCTTAGACGAATACCATTTACTAAGAAGAATTTTACACCGATTAAAAAACCAACTCAGTGAATTACAATACACGTCCCTAAAAATCTTTTTAGAATATAAGATACCATACTCAAAAAATCGGCGAGTCGATATTATTTTTCAAGTCGACCAAAAGCTTTTACTTTTTGAATTTAGACTCTCCTCAACCTTTCCAAACCAAAGCGCGATGTGGCAAAAAAAAGAACTTGAATTAGTGATTTACAAAGAATTGATGATGAACTATTTACCCCAAGAATATAAGATTTTTTTATATGCATTTATCGGTATGCCCGAGTATGACCTGGGGAAAAAGATTGAAAAGCATATCATGTATAATGAAACCAACATTGATTTTTTCGTGGATTATTTGATTACATATTTATTTGAAGATCCACGAAGACCTCAAGAATTCAATTTACTTAAGGACTAATGATGAAAATATTACTCACGAACGACGATGGGATTCGCTCTTTAAGAATACAGATTGCTGAAAAGGCATTGTTAGATATGGGTCACCAGGTGATGGTGGTTGCCCCGCTTTATGAACAATCAGCAAAAAGTATGGCGATGACCACGCGTGGCGTTGAGTATATGATGATGGATGAGACTCATTATGCCGTGGAAGGGACGCCGGTTGATTGTGTAAACTTTGCACTGGAAGGTCTCAAAGAAACACCAGACTTGGTGGTTTCTGGCATTAATAGTGGGTTTAATTTAGGCATCGACATTTACTATTCGGGAACAGTGGGCGCAGCATTCCAAGCTCAGTATCTTGGGTACCCATCGATTGCCTTCTCGGCCGACTACAAATTTGAAGGGGATTTAGAAGCCGTCTTTGCGCAAACTTTTAAACAAATTATTGCAGACCAGATTGTTTCTAGTCACCATGTCATTAACATAAATTTCCCCCCAAAAATCACTCAAAACACCTACGTTGAAACAAACCCTGTATCCTTTAAATCAAGGTTAGACGGCTTTTTTGAAGGGACAATGTTCAAGTATCGGCGACACATCATTGACCAAGAGCTAGGTGATGACACCGATTACTATAATTACTTAGATGGTCGCATCACTTTATCAAAGCTAGCCTTGCGCTTAAAAGATTAAAGGAGGCACTGGATGATTCACGTATTCTCAGAAGTGGCCCCGCTAAAATCTATTTTGATGCACCGACCAGGGGCTGAAATTGAAAACCTCGTACCACACTTGCTTAGTGATTTTTTATATGAAGATATCCCGTATCTTGCTTCGGCAAGAGAAGAACACGATGCTTTCACCAATGTATTAAAAGATCATAACGTTGACGTTTTATATATAGAAAATCTTGTTGAAGAAGCAATCAGCAACGATTCAAAAAAATTGCTTATTGAAGATTATATTCAAATTTCAGGCATTCGAAATGATGAGACGATTCAGCGACTAAGGACCTATTTAGAAACATTAAATCCAAAAGCGTTGGTGGAAAAGATTATTTCAGGCATTCTTATAAGTGAAATCTATCCCAATCCATCCATTGATTTAGAATCGTTTCATGAAGATGATCCCTTTATCATCTATCCAATGCCTAACTTGATGTATCAAAGAGATCCTATGATTACGATGGGAACAGGAGTAACCATCGCTAATTTATCTTCCACCATCCGGGCCAAAGAAGCATTATTACCAAGATTTGTTTTCAATCATCATCCAACTTTTAAATCCGTCAAAGACTCCATTTATTTTGATGGGACCAATGACTTTCACTTAGAAGGCGGTGACGTCTTAGTTCTAAATAATGAAACTCTCCTCATCGGAATATCAAAACGCACACATCCCATTGCCATCGAACAGTTATCAAAAAAATTATTGGCGCAAAGTGATTTCAAGAAGGTCATGGCCTTAAAAATTCCTCGCAACCGAGCATTCATGCATTTAGATACCATTCTGACGCAAGTCGACTATGACGCTTTCTTATATCATAAGAGTGTATTTGATCTATCGCATGTCTTTACATTTACGTTAGAAGACAAAGAACTAACCGTTAAAGAATCCAAACAAACCATTCAATCTTTATTGGAAGCTGAATTAAATCAATCCATCCAAATGATCCTATGTGGCGGTAGTGATACCATTGCTAGTGCCAGAGAACAGTGGAATGATGGGGCAAACTCTTTAGCGATTGCACCGGGTAAAGTCATCATGTATGCGCGCAACGCGAAGACCAACGAAGCCTTAATTAAAGCCGGTATTGACGTTATAACCATTCAAGCTTCAGAACTCTCAAGAGGCCGAGGAGGCCCCCACTGTCTCACCATGCCCCTATCCCGTAAATAAAAAGATAAAAAAAGGCTTGCATAGGCCTTTTTTATTTGATATATTATTCAAGACTCTGCCTGAGTCACGGCTGTGAAACGGGAGGTTAATGATACACTGGAAGGCGTTGTCTTAAAGTGTTGAAAATTTCCGTGGAGCAAGTCTATACCAGAATATAGGCGAAAGGAGACCACATGCCTGCACAACAAATTAGAATCCGTCTTAAGTCTTACGATCATCGTTTACTTGATCAATCTGCGAAAAAAATTGTAGATACCGCACTTAAATCTGGATCAAAGGTTTCGGGACCCATTCCGTTACCAACCAAAAAAGAGATTTTTACGGTCTTACGTTCGGTTCACATCAATAAAACATCGCGTGAACAATTTGAACGGAGAACCCACAAAAGACTCATCGACATTTTGTCACCCACGCCCCAAACGATCGATAGTCTAATGCACTTAGATTTACCCTCGGGCGTCGATATTGTACTTAAATAATAAATCAATCTTATAAGGAGGTGTCTCATGGCCAAAGGTATCTTAGGAACCAAACTTGGAATGACTCAAGTGTTCAACGATGCAGGAAAACTTGTCCCTGTCACGGTTGTTCAATGTGATCCAAACGTTGTCTTACAAAAGAAAACCGTTGAAACCGATGGATACGACGCAGTTAAAGTCGGATTCAAAGACAAACGAGAAGCACTTGTATCAAAACCACTTAAGGGTCAATTCGCTAAAGCAAATGCAACCCCTAAGCGCTACATCAAAGAGATTGCGGGTAAAGAACTCAGCAACTTTGAAGTAGGTCAAGAGATCAAAGTCAACATTTTCAATGAAGGTGAAGCGGTTGATGTCACTGGAACATCTAAAGGTAAAGGGTTCCAAGGTGTCATCAAACGTCATAATCAATCACGTGGACCTATGTCACACGGGTCACACTACCACCGTTTACCAGGGTCAATGGGAAGTATTGACCCAAACCATGTTAGACCAGGTAAAAACTTACCGGGCCACATGGGATTTGAAACAGTAACCATTCAAAATTTAGAAATCGTTAAAGTCGATGTTCAAGGAAACTTGTTACTGGTTAAAGGAAATGTCCCAGGTCCTCGTAAAGGTCTTGTGGTCATCAAAAATGCCATCAAACACGATAAAGAACTTGAACCCCTCAACCCGGATGATTATGTAGTGGTTGAAGAAGCTCCGGTTGAAGAAACCCCTGAGGTAGAAGCAGCCCCTGAGGTAGAAGCTCCTGTCGAAGAAGCTCCGGTTGAAGAAACCCCTGAGGTAGAAGCTCCTGTCGAAGAAGCTCCGGTTGAAGAAACCCCTGAGGTAGAAGCAGCCCCTGAGGTAGAAGCTCCTGTCGAAGTAGCTCCTGCTGAAGCAGCCCCTGCTGAAGCAGCCCCTGCAGAAGAAGCTCCAGTTGAAGAACCTTCGGTAGAAGTAGCTCCTGCTGAAGAAGTTCCAGTCGAAGAAGTACCCGCAGAAGAAGAACCCTCATCTGAATCAGAAGCTCAAGAAGCTCCTGAAGAATCAGATGAGGAGAAAAAATAGTGTTTGGTTCGAAGGAGGTCAATCATGCCTAAGTTAGATGTATTTAATCAAACTGGAAAAAAAGTATCACAAGCAACTCTTAGCGATGACGTATTTGGCATCGAACCAAACCAACAAGTTTTATTCGATGTAATCAAAGCCCAAAGAGCTGCAATGCGCCAAGGCACACACAGCGTTAAAAACCGTGGAGAAGTTCGTGGTGGTGGACGCAAACCATGGCGTCAAAAAGGAACTGGCCGGGCTCGTCAAGGCTCTATCCGGTCACCTCAATGGAGAGGTGGCGGTGTCGTATTCGGCCCGACTCCAAGAGATTATAGTTTCAAAGTCAACCGTAAAGTTAGAAGACTTGCCTTACGCTCTGCTTTGTCATCTAAAGTAGCCGATAAGAATTTGGTATTGCTTGATGCGCTCGCGGTTGAAGAAATTAAAACCAAATCCATGGAAAGTGTATTGAATCAATTAGAACTTTCCGGAAAAGTACTCATCATCCTCGATTCAATGGATGAAAAAGTGTTGTTATCTGCTAGAAACATCCCAGGCGTTTTAGTCACGACCGCGGATCAAGCGAGTGTCTATGAGCTAATGAACTTTAAAACCCTGTTAATGACTCAAGCAGCTGCCCAACACCTTGAGGAGGGACTTAAATAATGTTAGCAAGCGAAATTGTTAAACGTCCGCTGATCACTGAAAAAAGTATGCAATTGGTTGAAACCTTGAATCAATACACATTCGAAGTGGATAAACGCGCGAATAAAGTACAAATCAAGCATGCCATCGAAGAGCTCTTCGATGTAAAAGTCACCAGTGTTAATGTAATCAACACGGCTCGGAAACCGAAACGTGTTGGACAACACCAAGGCTTTAAGGCTGAGAAAACAAAAGCCATTGTGACACTCAAAGCCGATGACAAAATCGAAATCTTTACGGCTTAGTAAGGTAAGGAGGAATTCAACATGGCCCTTAAAAAGTACAAACCCATGACCAATGGTACCCGCCATATGACCTCCCTTGATTATTCCGAAATTACGAAGACAACCCCTGAAAAATCACTACTTGTAAAACTCAACAAAAAATCAGGACGTAATAATCAAGGAAAAATCACCGTTCGTCACCATGGTGGGGGAAATAAAAGAAAATACAGAATCATTGATTTCAAACGGACCAAAGATGCCATTCCTGCAAAAGTTGCAAGCATCGAGTATGATCCAAACCGGTCAGCCAACATTGCCCTCTTGCATTATGCGGATGGTGAAAAACGCTACATCATCGCCCCAGAAGGCTTACAAGTTGGAATGGTCATTGAATCAGGAGATAACGCCGACATTAAAGTAGGAAACGCGAAAGCACTCAACAAAATTCCTGTCGGTACGATGATTCACAACATTGAACTTTCCCCAGGAAAAGGCGGTCAAGTTGCGCGTGCTGCTGGCGCTGAAGCCCAAATCCTTGGCCGGGAAGAAAAATATGTGTTAGTCCGCCTATCAAGTGGCGAAGTTCGTAAAATTTTAGGAACCTGCCGGGCCACCATTGGAGTGGTTGGTAACGAATATTACGAACTGGTAAATATCGGTAAAGCCGGTAAAAACCGTCACCGCGGAATCAAACCAACCGTTCGTGGTTCAGTCATGAACCCCCTTGACCACCCACACGGTGGGGGTGAAGGTAGACAACCAATTGGGCGTAAAAGTCCAATGACACCATGGGGTAAACCTGCACTTGGCTTAAAAACCCGTAAAAATCACAAATCTAGCGATCGTTTGATTGTTAGAGGCCGTAAGAAATAAATAGGAGGAAATTAGATGGCTCGATCGATTAAAAAAGGACCATTTTGCGACGATCACTTAATGTTCAAAGTGGCTCAAATGAATAAAGAAAACAAAAAACGTGTCATTCAGACATGGTCAAGACGTTCAACCATTTTTCCTCAATTTGTGGGACACACAATTGCGGTTCATAACGGGAAAGAACATGTGCCTGTTTATGTGACAGAAGATATGGTTGGTCATAAGTTGGGTGAATTTGCACCCACGCGCGTTTACCGTGGGCACGAAAAAGACAAGAAAGCTGTGAGAAAGTAGAGGATGAATATGGAAGTTAAAGCTCAAGCTAAAATGGTCCGTCTTTCTTCTCGAAAAGTAAAACTTGTCATTGATTTGATTCGTGGAAAATCGGTGGGAGAGGCGTTCGCAATCTTAGCGAATACCCCCAAGGCTGCATCCCCTGTGGTAGAGAAACTTCTTCGCTCAGCTGTAGCCAATGCAGAACACAACAACAGTCTGAATCCAGATAGTTTATACGTTAAAGAAATTTTTGTGGGCGAAGGCCCCACCTTGAAGCGGATTCGTCCTCGCGCTAAAGGGAGTGCATCACAAATCTTAAAAAGAACCAGCCACACGACCATTGTCGTGGCTGAGAAAGCATAAGGAGGCAGCTGATATGGGTCAAAAAGTTAATCCAGTAGGATTACGCATCGGAGTCATTCGTGACTGGGATTCACGTTGGTATGCCAACGAGGGCGAAGTAGCAGATTTACTCCAAGAAGATATCAAAATCCGAAAAATTTTAGAGGCATTCTATGTGAATGCTGCGGTATCAACCATTCAAATTGAACGGTTAAAAAACCGCGTTGTTCTCACCTTACACACCGCTAAGCCAGGGATGGTCATTGGTCGTGAAGGTAGCCTCAAAAATGAAGCGATTAAACGGTTATCCAAAGTCACCGATAAAGCAATCGTTTTAAACGTTGTCGAGATTAAAAAACCTGAACTTGATGCAGTATTAGTAGCCGATTCCATTGCTCAGCAATTGGAAAACCGCGCCTCATTCCGCCGGGTTCAAAAAATGGCCATTCAACGGGCCATGCGCGCTGGAGCTAAAGGAGTTAAAACGTTAGTTTCAGGTCGTTTAGGCGGTGCAGAGATGGCACGCTCTGAAGGTTATTCAGAAGGAAACGTGCCGCTTCATACTTTACGTGCAGATATTGATTATGCCCTTTCTGAGGCTATGACTACATACGGAAAACTCGGCATTAAAGTATGGATTTATAAAGGTGAAATTTTGCCGGCCAAAAGGGAGGCGGAATAGATGTTAACACCCAAAAGAACGAAATATCGTCGTCCGCATCGCGTCTCTTATGAGGGCAAAGCGAAAGGCGGCACCCGCGTTGACTTTGGTCAATACGGATTGCAATCTTTAGAAGGAGCATGGATCACGAACCGCCAAATTGAAGCGGCTCGTATCGCCATGACTCGGTACATGAAACGTCAAGGGAAAGTATGGACTCGCATTTTCCCCCATATGGCAAAAACGAAAAAGCCACTTGAAGTACGGATGGGTTCTGGTAAAGGGGCTCCTGAAGGATTTGTGGCCGTCGTTAAAGAAGGGACTGTCATGTTTGAAGTCGGCGGTGTGACTGAAGAAATCGCCAAAGAAGCGCTTCGTTTAGCGTCTCACAAACTGCCAGTCAGCACGAAATTTATTCGACGTGAAAGTGGTGATGCTTAATGACCGCGAGAGATATTAGAGACATGGAAACAGAAGCTATTGTAACTGAGATTTCAAATCTCAAACGGGAATTGTTTGATCTACGCTTTCAACAAGCCACAGGTCAACTTACAAACACGGCACGCATCTCAACCCTTAAGCGCATCATTGCTAGAATGAAAACCATTCTCAATGAACGTCGTGAGCAGTAGAAAGAGGCGAACATGGAAAGAAATCAAAGACGTGTTTTAATGGGAACCGTAGTATCCAGCAAACCTGATAAAACCATTTCAGTGCTTGTTGAGAGCTATAAAGTACATCCTATTTATAAGAAACGTGTAAAGCAATCTAAAAAATTTGCGGCTCACGATGCTAAGAATGAAGCCAAAGAAGGCGATTTTGTAAAAATTGTGGAAACTCGTCCACTTTCTAAATCAAAACGTTTCCGTCTTTTGGAAGTCTTAGATCGTCCCGCCATTCAATAGTCGAGGAGGTCAAAATCATGATTCAACAAGAATCGCGTCTTAGAATCGCGGATAATTCCGGTGCCAAAGAAGTTTTGACGATTAAAGTCCTCGGCGGCAGTAAACGGAAGTACGCATCCATCGGTGACGTCATTACTGTTACCGTGAAACAAGCAGCTCCTGGGGGTCAAGTGAAAAAAGGAGAAGTCGTCAAAGCGGTCATCGTGAGAACCAAGCGTTCCGTCCGCCGGGGCGATGGCTCTTACATTCGCTTCGATGATAACGCTGCGGTGATCATCCGGGATGATAAATCCCCACGTGGGACTCGGATCTTTGGTCCGGTGGCCCGTGAACTCAGAGAAAAAGGGTTTATGAAAATCGTTTCATTAGCCCCTGAAGTTTTGTAAGGAGCTCCCCATGAAAATACTTAAAGGTGATAAAGTTCGCGTCATCAGTGGTGCGAACCGTGGAAAAGAAGGCACCGTGCTTAAAACATTTCCGAAAGACGATACCCTCATCGTTGAAGGTGTTAACACGGTAAAGAAACACACCAAACCGTCCCAAGCGAATCCTGACGGAGGCATTTTAGAATTTGAAGCACCCATTCATGCCTCAAATGTCATGATATTAGATGGGAAAGAGACCACTCGGATTGGCTTTAAAGAAATCACTGAGACCGTCAAAAAAGAGAAAGTGACGCGTAAAGTTCGCTTTGCGAAAAAATCAGGTGAGGTTCTTGACTAATCTTAAAGGAGTTAGAATCTAATGAATCGATTACAAGAGAAATATCAATCGGCCGTGAAACCGGCGATGATGAAACAATTCAACTATGATTCCATCATGCAAACCCCTAAAGTTGAAAAAATTATTATCAACATCGGGGTCGGTGATGCAATCAACAACGCTAAGGCATTGGATGATGCGGTCGAAGAACTCACGCAAATTGCGGGTCAAAAACCGGTCATTACGAAAGCTAAAAAATCCATTGCAAACTTTAAACTCCGTCAAGGCATGGCCATTGGATGTAAAGTCGATCTACGCGGTCAAAGAATGTATAACTTCTTAGATAAGCTGATCGCGGTTGCGCTCCCTCGGGTCCGTGACTTCCAAGGCGTTTCCAAAAAAGCCTTTGATGGTCGGGGAAACTTTACGCTTGGTGTCAAAGAACAATTGATATTCCCTGAAATTGATTACGATAAAGTGAACCGAGTTCGGGGCATGGATATCGTAATAGTAACGACGGCAAATACAGACGAAGAGGGTCGGTTCTTACTGCAAGAACTCGGCATGCCTTTCCGCAAATAATTCAAGGAGGTAAATCATGGCAAAGACATCAATGAAAGTGAAACAAAAAAGAACGCAAAAGTATTCCGTCCGTGAATATTCCAGATGCGAACGTTGTGGACGTCCCCATTCTGTGTATCGTAAATTCAAGTTATGCCGAATTTGCTTCCGCGAATTGGCATACAAAGGACAAATCCCTGGCGTACAAAAGGCCAGTTGGTAAGACGAGGTAACTTGGAAGGAGGCCAATTAATATGGTCATGACAGATCCGATTGCGGATATGCTTACACGCATCCGTAATGCTAACCAAATGAAAAAAGAAACAGTGACGATGCCTGCTAGCAAGTTAAAACAACAAGTCTTAGATTTGTTGCGAGCGGAGGGGTACATCACCAACGTCTCACTTGTCAAAGGCGAGCGTTTTAACGACCTAAAAGTGACACTGAAATATAACCAAAATGAACGTGTCATCCGTGGGTTAAAACGGATATCAAAACCCGGCTTAAGAGTATATGCTCAAAGCCAAGAAATCCCAAAAGTCCTAAACGGACTAGGAATTGCCATTCTTTCCACATCGAAAGGGCTAATGACAGATCGTCAAGCCCGTCGTGATAATGTGGGTGGCGAAATCCTAGCATACGTTTGGTAGTCAACCTGAGGAGGATAAAATGAGTCGTATCGGAAAACAACCGGTCGTTTTACCTGAAGGGGTGAGTGCCACCATCAACGGACAAACCGTTGAGGTAAAAGGACCTAAAGGAACCCTCTCATATGACGTGCATGAATCCATCGCAATCAAACAAGATGGCAACACGCTCGTCCTTGAGAAAAAAGAAGAATCCAATTTAGTTCAAGCTTTATTTGGAACTTCGAGAGCCCGCGTGCAAAACTTAGTCACGGGTGTCAGTGAAGGATACAAAAAAGATCTCCAAATGGTGGGTGTTGGGTATCGTTCCCAAGTCCAAGGGAAAACGCTAATTGTCAGCGCTGGGTATTCCAACCCACGCGAAGTGGCGATTCCTGAGGGTATCGAAGTCACCGTTGAAAAAAACACCAATCTTTCAGTGTCTGGAATTGATAAACAAAAAGTCGGTCAATTTGCGGCCAACATTCGTGCGATCCGCAAACCCGAACCTTACTTAGGTAAAGGTATCCGCTATGTGGATGAGTATGTACGTCGTAAAGAAGGAAAAACCGCTAAGTAACGGTAGGAGATTGATATGATTAAGAAAATTTCTCGCAATACTTTAAGACAAAAACGTCATTATCGCATTCGCCAGAGCTTACACGGCACTTCCGAACGTCCTCGCTTGAGCGTATACCGTTCCAACAAGAACATTTACGCGCAGTTGATCGATGATTTAAACGGCGTTACCTTAGCCAGTGCATCATCCATGAAGGATGCGAAAGCAAAATCCTTAACGGTGGATGTGGCCAAAGAAGTAGGCGCACAACTGGCCAAAAAAGCTCTCGATAAAAACATTAAATCGGTCGTTTTTGACCGCAGTGGTTACTTGTATCACGGACGCATTAAAGCACTTGCTGAAGCGGCCCGTGAAGCCGGACTGGAATTTTAGGAGGTATGTCGATGCAAAACAATAGAAAACCCCGCAGAAGACGGGAAGAAAATCCATTCGAAGAACGCGTCGTCAATATCAACCGTGTCACGAAAGTCGTCAAAGGGGGCCGTCGTTTTAGATTCAGTGCCCTAGTTGTCGTCGGTGACAAAAAAGGCCGTGTCGGATTTGGGACTGGGAAAGCCCAAGAAGTTCCTGACGCGATCAAAAAAGCCATCGAAGTGGCCAAAGCAAGCATGATTAAAGTGCCAATGTACGGATCGACCATTCCCCATGAAATCACGGGAATCCACGGCGCTGGCCAAGTCTATTTAAGACCCGCATCACTCGGGACCGGTGTCATCGCAGGGGGCCCTGTTCGTGCCGTATTAGAGGCCGCAGGCGTCAAAGATATTTTGAGTAAATCGCTCGGTTCATCCACGCCGATCAATATCATCCGTGCCACGATGGATGCTATTTCAAAATTGCGCAGCGCTGAAGAAGTTGCTAGAACGCGCGGTTTAACAGCGAAGGAGATTTTACACTAATGAAATCACTCGCGATTACACTTAATAAAAGCGCCATTGGATCACTTCCTAGACAACGCAAAACCTTACAAGCTCTAGGGCTTAATAAATTGCATCAAACCGTCGTTAAAGGAGATTCGCCGACCATTCGTGGCATGATTAAAACGGTCGCCCATCTCGTTACGGTTACTGAGCAATAGGAGGGCATTATGACATTACATGAACTCAAACCCACGCCGGGTTCGACTCACGCAAAAAAACGTGTGGGCCGGGGACACGGAAGTGGCAACGGAAAAACAGCTGGGGCTGGTCATAAAGGCCAAAAAGCACGTTCCGGTGGAAGCGTGCGTATTAACTTTGAAGGGGGCCAAACTCCTTTAGTTAAACGGCTCCGTAAAATGGGATTCACCAATCCTACCCGCAAAGTTTACACCACGGTTAATGTATCTGAGTTAAGCCGCTATGCTAAAGGTACGGTGGTCACACCTGAAACATTACTGGAAGACAAAGTGGTGAAATCCATTGCAAAAGCTGGCTTAAAAGTCTTAGGCAATGGTGAACTCAGCGATGCCATCACGGTCAAAGCGCATAAATTTACCGGTTCTGCCGTGGCGAAGATCCAAGCAGCTGGCGGCCAAGCAGAGGTGCTCTAATGGATACCTTGCGTGCCGTATTTGACAACTCGAAAGTCCGCAACAAGATTCTATTTACACTTGCGGCTTTTCTCGTCTTTAGAGCCGCGACATTCATCACCATTCCGCTGATCAACCCTGAACAAATTCGCCAATTCTTTGAGGCCCAAGGCGGTTTCATTGGAATTATTGATGCGTTCACTGGATCTGCACTTTCCAACTTCTCGATTATCGCTTTAGGGATTGGGCCATACATTACGGCGTCCATCTTGATTCAACTTTTACAAATGGACATTGTGCCCGTTTTAAAAGAGTGGTCTGAAGAAGGCGAAACGGGAAAACAAAAAATCAACCAACTGACTCGGTATTTAGCCATAGCCTTAGCATTTATTCAAGCGCTCGGGTTAACTTATGGATTTGCCCTCACCGGCAATACCATCTTTGATATCGGGGTCGAAGCTAACTTCTTTACGTATACGTATTTGGCCATCGTGATGACCGCCGGAACAGCCTTTTTACTGTGGTTGTCCGATCAAATCACACTCAAAGGCATCGGGAACGGAACGTCGATGATTATTGTGGCGGGGATTATTTCGGGCTTGCCTGGGATGTTCACCTCACTCGGTCAAGAATATTTAGCCGGAGCGACCAGTGATTTAGGGAGTTACCTCACCTTTGCGGTGGTAGTTATTCTTTACTTACTCGTCTTAGTCGGGGTCACCATCATGACTGCGGCAGACCGGAAAATTCCGATTCAATACGCCAATCGTCCCACCAGTTCCAAAACGACGGGTCGTCAAGGATCCAACATCCCGATTAAAATCAATTCCTCGGGCGTGATTCCTGTCATTTTTGCGGTGACGATTCTCTCATTGCCACAAACGTTATTGTCATTCCTACCAGAGTTTTCCACCACTGGATTTGGCATTTGGGTCAGTGAATTCTTTAATTATCAAAGACCGCTTGGATTTATGATCTATGCAATCCTAATTATCTTATTTACATTCTTCTATTCATTCATTCAAATCAACCCGGAAAAAATCGCCAAAAACTTGCAACAACAAAACGCCTATATCCCTGGCGTAAGACCTGGACTAGAAACGGAAAATTACGTGTCTAAACTCCTCTTCAAAATCACCGTGGTCGGCGCGCTTTACTTACTCGTAGTTGCATCCTTGCCGATTTTTACCGCCGTTATATTTAACTTACCCAGTTACGTTCAAGTCGGCGGAACCTCACTCCTCATTGTGGTGGGGGTCGCCATTCAAACCACCCAACAAATAAAAACCGACTTACAGGGTCAAAATTACAGCGGCTTCATTAAGTAGGAGGCGCGTATGAAACTCCTCATGATGGGACCTCCGGGTGCCGGAAAAGGAACCCAAGCGAAAAAAATTGTTGAGGCTTATCAGCTTGCAAATATCTCCACGGGCGAAATGTTTCGTGACTCCTACCGAAAGAAAGAATCATTAGGCCTCTTGGCCATGGAATTCATTCGGGATGGGCACTTAGTATCCGACGAGATCACCATCGAAATTGTCCGCCGAAGACTCTTTGCCAATCACGTGGAAAAAAACTTTCTATTAGATGGATTCCCACGCACCATCGCCCAAGCGGAAGCGCTGGATGAAATGCTCGATGTGACCCAATCTAAACTGGATGCCGTCATTCAAATTGTCGTTTCGGACGCGGTGATTTTAAACCGTATGGTGGGTAGACGTTCGTGCTCCATCTGTGGGGCGACCTACCACATCGACTACAAACCTCCCCACCAAGACGGCGTATGTGATAGTTGTGGTGGTGTACTTTATCAACGCGAAGACGATAAACACGAATCCGTTAAAAACCGGTTAGACATCTACAAGGAAAAAACCAAACCCTTAATCGACTACTATGAATCTCGTGGCATCCTCTTTGAAGTCAACGGAGAGAAAAGTTTCGACGCGGTCTATCAAGACATTAAAGCGTTATTGGATGAGCGTGTATGATCATCATCAAAAGCCCTAGAGAAATCGCCATCATGAGAGAAGCAGGCCGTATCGTGGCGCTCGCCCATCAAGCGGTTAAAGATGCCATTAAGCCGGGTATCACCACGCAGTTCATCGATGATCTCGTTGAATCGGTGATTCGCTCCCACGGAGCCACCCCTTCATTTAAAGGGTATGGTGGATTTCCGGGAAGTGCGTGCACGTCGGTGAATGACGAAGTGGTTCACGGTATCCCCTCCGAACGGGTATTAAAAGAGGGCGATATCTTCAAAGTAGACATCGGAGCCTTTTATCAAGGTTATCACGGGGATTCAGCCTGGACGTATGCGGTGGGGAAGATTTCAGACGCCGCCCAAACGCTCATGGATGTGACCGAACAATCCTTGTATGCTGGACTTGAAAAAGCCAAAGAAGGGTTCTATCTCTCGGATATCTCGCACGCGGTTCAAACCTACGCGGAATCCAAAGGGATGAGTGTGGTCCGTGAATTTGTCGGACACGGTGTGGGAAAAGAATTACACGAGGCACCGCAGATTCCCAATTATGGCCCACCAGGCAAAGGACCGAAACTGAAAAAAGGCATGACTTTAGCCATTGAACCGATGATTAACATCGGTCATAAAGAAGTCAAAGTTCTCGCGGATGGATGGACCGCCGTTACGGTCGATCAATCGTGGTCAGCACACTTTGAACACACGGTATTGATCACTGAAGAAGAGCCCGTGTTGCTCACCATCCTATAAGGAGTCAAGCCTATGAGTAAAGAAGAAAAAATAGAATTTGAAGGGAAGGTCGTCGAGGCGCTTCCCAACACCCAATTTCTCGTTGAATTACCCAACGGACACAAGATCAAAGCTCACGTTTCAGGTAAAATCCGCATGTATTACATACGCATTTTACCTGGCGATCGCGTCACAGTGGAGATGTCTCCCTATGATTTAACACGTGGGCGCATCACCTACCGACATAAATAATCGGAAAGCCAAAGGAGGCACATCCCTATGAAAGTAAGACCATCCGTTAAAAAAATGTGCGACCAATGTAAAGTGGTTAAACGCAAAGGCAGAGTTATGGTCATCTGCTCAAATCCCAAGCATAAGCAAAGACAAGGTTAAGGAGGTTTATTTATGGCACGTATATCAGGTGTAGATATTCCCAATGATAAGCGCGTAGTGATCTCACTCACCTATATTTTTGGCGTTGGCAAAAAGACTTCACAAAAAGTACTCGCAGCGGCTAAAGTATCGGAAGAATCACGCGTCAAAGACTTATCGGAAGATGAACTTAAACGCATTCGTGAAGAAATCGCCAAAGTGAAAACTGAAGGGGATTTACGTCGTGAAGTAGCGCTGAATATTAAACGACTCCAAGAAATCGGCTCATACCGTGGCATTCGCCATCGTCGTGGGCTCCCAACCCGTGGACAAAATACACGTAACAATTCAAGAACCCGTAAAGGGCCAAGACGAACTGTTGCGAATAAGAAGAAATAGGAGGGTTTTATGGCTGCAAGAAAAGGAACACGCAAACGTCGTGTCAAAAAGAATGTCCCCAGTGGCGTAGCACATATTCATTCTACGTTTAACAATACAATCATTACCATTACCGATCCTCAAGGGAACGCGCTGTCTTGGACTTCAGCAGGTGCCCTCGGCTTTAAAGGATCGAGAAAATCCACCCCATATGCGGCTCAAATTGCATCGGAAGCTTGTGCTAAAGCAGCCATGGATCATGGCGTGCAACGGGTAGATGTCACCGTTAAAGGACCAGGCCCAGGTAGAGAAGCAGCGATTCGCTCTTTACAAACCGCTGGTCTCAATATCACATCGATTAAAGATGTGACTCCGGTTCCTCACAACGGATGTCGTCCCCCAAAACGGCCTCGTGGATAAACCCATATACCCAATTTTAGGAGGTTCGCAATTTGAAAGACTTAATGTTTGAAAAACCCTTTATCAAAGTTTTGGATATCGAAGGCAACGATAATATTACGAAAACCGGGTTTGAGATTTCTCCCTTAGAGCGTGGCTATGGTATGACGCTTGGGACTTCACTCCGTCGAATTTTACTTTCGTCACTGCCTGGCGCTGCCATCGTGAACTGCCAAATCGATGGGGTCCAACACGAGTTTTCCGCCATTGAAGGCGTGGTTGAAGATGTCACAGGCATCGTTCTGAACTTAAAAAACGTTATTTTATCGATTGACAACAGCGATCCTGACGTTGAAAAAGTCTTGGAAATTGAAGTGAAAGGTCCCAAAGTCGTTACCGCTGGAGACATTAAACTTCCCGATGACGAAGTAAAAATCGTCAATCCATCGCAAGAAATCGTGACCGTTCAATCCGGTTCATTCCGCATGACAATGACCGCCCGTCGTGGCATCGGTTATGTCGGTGCTGAACAAAATAAACGTTTTAATAAAGCCGTTGGTGTCATTCCCATTGATAGTATCTACACGCCCGTGACCCGAGTCATGTACAATGTGGATAAAACCCGTGTGGAAGACAGTGCGGATTTAGACAAACTCGTTTTAGATGTGGAAACCAATGGAGCCATCAGTCCTCAAGATGCCATTGGGAAGGCCGCTCGGATGATGATTGATCACCTCAAAGTGGTGGTTGAACTTTCCGAGTTAGACCCCGAGATGTCTTATATGATGGAGCGCGAAACGGCGCAAAATTCCCAAATATTAGAAATGCAAATTGAAGATCTTGATATGTCCGTTCGGAGTTACAACTGTCTCAAACGTGCCGGTATCAACACCGTCGATGAATTGACACGTAAATCCGAAGAAGACATGATGAAAGTTCGTAACTTAGGAAAAAAATCACTCAAAGAAGTGAAACAAAAACTGAGCGATCTTGGACTTTCACTCGCAAGATCCGCGTAGGAGGATATCATGACAGGCTACAGCAAATTAAATCGTCGCTCTGATCAACGGAAAGCGATGCTCAGAGACTTAGTCACACAACTGATTGTGCATGAACGCATTGAAACGACGTATAAAAAAGCCAAAGAACTCAAACGGTTGGCAGATAAAATGGTGACTTTGGGTAAGAAAAACACCCTTGCATCCAGACGTCAAGCGGCTAAAACTGTTCGTTTCATTTCAGCAAATGACGACCAAAATGCGCTCCAAAAACTGTTCGATGTCATTGCGCCACGTTTCCAAGAGCGTGCGGGGGGTTATACCCGTATTTACAAACTTGGACCGCGCCGTGGAGACTCCACGGAAATGGCCATCATTGAATTTGTTGAATAAGATGAAAATGCGAGCAGACCGCTCGCATTTTGTATTTTAGGAGGTTTTCTTTTGTCCATCCTTGCCCTGAAAGACGTCTTTTTTAGTTACGGAAAAACCCCCGCCATCCAAAACCTCTCATTATCGGTCGAAGCCGGAGAATGGGTGACCATTGTCGGCCCGAATGGATCGGGTAAATCAACCCTCACCAAGCTTATTATTGGATTGTTAGGCGCTAAGAGTGGTGAAATCCGCGTCAATGATTTAACGCTCAGTGAGTCAACGGTCCAGCAGGTCCGGGAAAAAATCGGTATTATCTTTCAAAATCCTGACAACCAATTTGTCGGGGTAACCGTGAAAGATGATATCGCTTTTGGCTTGGAAAATTTAAGCGTCCCCTACCCCGAAATGATTGAACGTATCGATACCTACGCGAAAGCGGTAGGGATGGATGAATATTTAGAAAAAGAACCGTCCCAGCTTTCAGGGGGTCAAAAACAACGCGTGGCCATCGCCGGAACACTCGCGATGCATCCGGATATTATCATTTTTGATGAGGCCACATCGATGCTTGACCCTGTGGGTAGACACGCCATGATGGCCATCATGGAAGATTTAAAACAGCAGGGTAAAACCATCCTTTCCATCACCCATGATTTAAGGGAAGCTTTAAGGTGTGACCGGGTCGTAGTCATGCATGAAGGGACCATTTTAAAATCCGGGGAACCGTCCGTTATTTTACGGGACGAAGCGCTATTAAAAAAAGCCCGTTTAACATTGTTAGAACCGTTTAAATACATGAACGAACTATCGTCGCAAAAGCGTTTAACTGATCATTGGGAGGCCATCTTATGGGAATTCGCCTTAACGCTGTAAGCCACGCCTATACCGCCATCAATCAAGCGCCCGTTGAGGCGATTAAGAATATCAGCTTAACCATCAACGCCAACGATGAATTTATCGCGCTTGTCGGGGAAACAGGCTCGGGAAAATCCACCTTAGCCCAACATTTCAACGCACTCATGGCACCTACTTCAGGTGAAGCCCAACTGTTTGATGTGTCCATAACGGCGGAATCATTTAAAGATAAAAAGATTAAAAAAACACCCATCCGTAAGCGTATCGGACTGGTTTTTCAGTTTCCTGAGTACCAACTTTTTGAAGAGACTGTCCTCAAAGATGTGGCGTTTGCGCCCAAAAATTTCGGCCTTAAAGACGCTGAAGCGAATACACTCGCCAAACATGCCCTAGAGCTTGTGGGCCTGGATGAAAGCTATTATGCACGCAGTCCTTTTCATCTTTCTGGCGGTGAGAAAAAACGAGTGTCGATTGCAGGTATTTTAGCGATGGAACCGGACATCTTAGTCCTCGATGAGCCCACCAGTGGACTGGATCCACAGTCCCAAGAAACTTTGATGAAAGTCTTTCAAACCATCCAAGAAAAAACACAGACATCGATTGTCTTTATTACCCATGACATGAATTGGGTGGAATCATACGCCAAGCGTGTCTTAGTGATGCATCAAGGTGAATTGGTTTTTGATGGGACACCGGTGGAATTATTTAATCACCCACAATTAAAGACGTGGAAGATGGATGAGCCTGACCGTATCAAAGTTCTGAACCAAATCAAAGCCCATCTTAAAACCCCCCTCAAAACGTTAGAGTTTAGCGCGGTCATCCAGGCGATCATAGCCGAGGAAACCTCATGAAAAATATCGTCATTGGGCGTTACATTCCAGGGAACTCGTTTCTTTACCGGATGGATCCTAGGGTCAAATTGATTGCCTTATTTTTACTGTTTGTGGCCGTGTTTGTGATCGATGAAATATGGGTGATGGGCGGCGCACTTTTAGGGATTCTTATCTTACTTCCTGTCGGTAAAATTAGCCTTAAAAAAGTGTATTTTGGATTAAGACCGTTACTCTTTTTATTAATATTCACGTTTGTCTTTCAAATATTGTTCAATACTCAAGGCAGACTTTTAACGACTTTGCGGTTGGAATTTGATCCGTTAAATACCGCCATTGCAGTGGGATTATTTGTTGCTTGGCTCTATTTAAAACGGTTTACTCGCTTTACATTTCTCAGTTTTTTAGGGGTCTTTGCAGGGATTTTGACGGTACTTTCGCAACTCACCATTTATCTTCCTTTTGGAACCTATACGATTGCGATTTATGAAGAAGGATTACTCTTTGCGATATTTATTTTGTTACGTTTAATCATCATCGTGACGCTTTCGACCATTTTGACCATTACTACGAAGCCGACCGACCTTAACTTGGGATTAGAACGGGTATTAAAACCGCTTAAAGTGGTTAAGGTCAATACCGAAGAAATTGCGATGATTATCGGTATTGCCTTGCGTTACATTCCGACGTTACTCGATGAAGCCAATAAGATTATTCTCGCCCAAGCAAGCCGCGGTGTTGATTTTCAAGAGGGTAAATTTAAAGATAAAATCGTACAGATCATTTCTTTGTTAGTTCCGATGTTTATCATTTCATTTCAACGGTCCGATGAACTCGCCAACGCCATGGAAGCCCGTTGTTTTGTCCCTGGTAAACCGCGCACACGGCTCAATCAACTGACTTGGAAACCTTTAGATAGTGTGGTTCTTGCGGTGACGTTTCTCTTCATGGTTGCATCCATCGGAGTTCGGATTTTATGGTAAGTCATTCAGTGGGTGAATGGATCGGATCGGTGGACGCATTAAAAGCGCACTTAGCGGAGGATGCATGGTGTTTAGATCCGGCCTATCAATCCCTTTCTAAAGAAGATATTTTTAAAGCTTGGGAGACGCTCGATCCTAAAAAAGCTCTTATCACGTGTGAATTTTCCCGCATTTTAGTGACGCAAGATGATTTAAAAATACGCCTAAAAATTGATGAAGATACGATCACCCGGTTTGATTTGGCCTGGGCCCCTTTATCCACATATCGTCAAGCCGTGATCTATGGGTATGATGGTTCGCGTTATTATGGTTCTCAGGTTCAACCTAATCAACCAACGGTTCAAGGGGCTTTAGAAGGAATGCTCAATCATTTATTTCAAAAAGAAATGACTGTGTATCCCGCGTCTCGCACCGATGCAGGCGTTCACGCTTTAAACGCTGTGGCCCATTTTGACGCCCCTTTTTACATGGCTCCCGATAAACTATGCCGGTTACTAAAAAAAATGGCACCGAGTGATATCGTGATCCATGATGTGATTGATGTGTCTTTGTTTTTTCATGCTCGCTATGACGTGGTATCCAAAACGTACCTTTACCGATTTACCACGCAAAAAGACGTGGGTTCCATGCATAAAAAAAGCCACTTAGAAATCGAAGATGTTGACGCATTCATGATGCGTTTGAAATTATTTGAGGGCACCCATGATTTTAAAGCCTTTGCCAAAAGCAAAGGCCAACCCACAGATACTGTAAGGAATGTCCAATCCATCACCTGGGTTCAAGATGCGCCACATGCGTGGACCATCGAAATTACCGGAGACGGATTTTTAAGACATATGATTCGGATGATGGTGGGCGCCGCCATGACGCTGACACCCAAAGCCATCCAAGAAAGTTTGGAATCACCCAGTGCAAAAGCTAAAAAAACACTGGCACCGCCGGAAGGCCTTTATTTAAAAACGTTGGTCTATTAAAAAGCCTCATTTTCAAGGGATGAAAATGAGGCTTTTTTAGTGGAATTATTCGGGTCTATATTCTTGAATGATTTTCGGGACGATGGTTTCTGGGACTTCTTCATATCGGGCAAATTGGCGTGTAAATGCTCCACTGCCTTGAGTCATTGCTTTTAAATCCACGGTGTATTTAACGATTTCTGATTCGGGGATTTCAGCGATTATTTTTTGGCGTCCACCTTCTAAAGGTTCCATGCCTAAAACCCGGCCACGGCGTTTATTTGCATCACCCATAACCTCACCCACATAGTCATCTTTCACGGTCACTTCGACACGCATGACGGGTTCTAAGATGGTCGGTTTGACTTGATCTAAAGCGTTTTTGAAGGCTAAGTTGGCGGCCATTTTAAAAGAAATTTCATTGGAATCAACATCATGATACGCCCCGTCATAAAGGACCGCTCTCACCCCAATCACTGGAAAGCCGACGAGAGGACCTTTTTGGAAGGTTTCAATGAGTCCTTTTTCAACGGCAGGGAAATAATTTTTTGGGACACTTCCGCCATGAATTTCTTCCGTAAATTCAAATTCTTTCTCGTTGGGATTTAACGGTTCAAAGCGCATCTTAACGACGCCAAATTGACCGGATCCTCCGGATTGTTTCTTATGACGACCTTCGGCGTCCCCTTTTTTCTTAATGGTTTCTCGGTAGACTATTTTTTGATCGCTGGTATCGACATCGAGTTTATAGAGGTTTCTCATTTTATCAACGATATACCCGATGTGCGTGAGCCCTTGGCAGCCAATAAGTAGTTGAGCGGTTTCAGGGTTCCTTACCACTTCAACAGAAGGATCTTCAAGTTTTAATTTGGCTAAAACGGATGAAAGTTTATTATCATCATTGGTGTTTTTTGGATGTATGCCCACATACATGGTGGGTGTTTGAAGGGTAGGTCCTTGGAAGACCACGGGTGCTTTTAAATCCGAGATGGTTTCGCCCGTAGAGAGTTCTTCCACCTTGGCTACGGCACCAATATCGCCTGCACTAAGATCCTCAACAGGAAGCTGCTCTTTTCCTCTTAAGGTAAAGATATTCCCAATTTTGATTTTTTCACCATTCGATAGTTTCACTTCCATTCCCGAGCGTAAAACCCCTGAGAACACTTTGATTAAACTGACGGCACCCATAAACGGATCTACCGTTGTTTTGAATACATACGCCGATAACGGTTCATCGTCCGAAGTTTCCCTGGATATTTCAGCCCGTGTCTCTAAATCAAATCCCACTTTAGGTTTCAAATCATTGGGAGCAGGCATAAAGTTTTTAATGATGTCTAACGATGCATTGACACCGATGTCATGGCTGGCTGAACCAAAGACCACCGGTTTTAAGTCACCGTCTAAAACTCCTTTGCGTAATCCTTCATATATCTCTTCTTGAGTGAGGGCTTCTCCAGCAAAGTGTTTATCAAATAAAGCTTCGCTGGTTTCGGCAACACTTTCCACAATCTTCTGACGAAGGGGAGCCACCGCGTCCATAAAAGCCGGTTCAATCTCTTCGATATGACTGGAGCCTCCTTCGTGGAGTTTTTCGTTCATATCGACTAAATTGACGTACCCTTTAAACGTTTCATCTTTCACAATGGGCCACAAGAAAGGAACCGCTTGATAGCCAATGACATCCCGAATGGAATCGATAATTTTCTCAAATTTAACGTTTGGTTGATCCATTTTATTGACGTAAATCACCGTGGGAATGTTGCGAATGTTTAATTCATTAAGTACCCGCTCTGAGCCAATATCAATGCCTTTGGTGCCATCAATGACTAAAACGGCTCCTTTTACCACACTTAAGGCTTGATACAGTTCATTGACGAATTCTTCATTCCCCGGAGTGTCCAAAAAATTAATTTTGTAATGGTCGGTTTCTACCGGAATTAAACTGGTTGAAAATGACGCCATTTTCTCATGCTCTTCAGGTAAAAAATCAGACGTCGTCGAGCGTGCTTCAACCGTTCCTTTTGATGCTTTGGTCCCAGTTAAATAAAGAACGGATTCTAAGAAACTGGTTTTTCCTGTGCCGGAATGTCCGACCACTGCCACGGTTCTCATTTGGTTCACATC
Source organism: Candidatus Izemoplasmataceae bacterium (assembly GCA_965659955.1). Classification (GTDB taxonomy): domain Bacteria; phylum Bacillota_I; class Bacilli_A; order Izemoplasmatales; family Izemoplasmataceae; genus JAGYII01. The sequence goes on along the minus strand of CBFHYA010000001.1, from coordinate 30,640 downwards.
ATACTGTTTCATACGCCCACCCTTTCTTGTCCATACGGTTTTTTAAGAAAATGTATGCCCTTACATTATAACAGTGATTTCCCCTCCTTAACAGTCCAAAAATACGGATTTTCCGAAGAAGCACCAAAAAAGGGTGTGATAAATGATATTATAATGAGCGTATCGAACCGCATGAATTTTAGAAAAAGAGGCCCCGATAATGACTAAATCTTTCATAACGTTTGAAGGTCCAGAAGGATCCGGAAAAACGTCGGTGATAAAAGAAGTAGAAGCCGCCCTTAAAGCGCAAAATATTGATGTGATTGTCACTCGTGAGCCCGGCGGGGTAGCGTTGAGTGAACGCATTCGGTCACTCCTCCTTGATTTTGTGGATGAAAAAATGGATGCAAGAACTGAAGCGATGTTATTCGCCGCATCCAGACGTCAACATGTCGTAGAGGTCATTCGCCCCGCCTTAGAAGCCGGCAAAGTCGTGTTATGTGATCGCTACATTGATTCATCATTGGCTTATCAAGGTGTTGCTAGAGATTTAGGCATTGAAGAAGTCTATGCGCTCAATTTATTTGCAATTGAAGACCTCATCCCCGATTTAACCGTGTTTATTGACGTGAAACCGGAAGTGGGATTATCTCGCGTCCGGTCGAATCAGAGGGACATGGACCGGTTGGATTTAGAGACCCTGGAATTCCATCAAAAAGTATATGAAGGTTATTTACAACTCGCTGAGTTAGAACCGGACCGAATAAAAGTCATCAACGGTGAACAACCGATTGAAGATGTGTCCAAAGACGCCCTCAAAGAAATTATGAAATAAGGATGGCTATGGCTGACATTCCTCCCATTCATTCCATGCATGAAGCGCCTTTAAAACAGATTAAAAAAGGACTGGCGAAGTCCCGTCTTTCACATGCGATCATTTTAGAAGGAACCGCCGATGTTTCCATACAAGATTTAGCTTTACATATCGCTGCTGAAATCTATTGTGGCTCCCAAGAGCCGTGTGATAAAGATTCCCGGATATTCCACCTCACGCACCCGAATATTAAAGTGATTGAATCGAGTAAATCGTCCATTGTCAAAGATGACATCATCGCTTTGCAACATGATTTTAATCAAACGGCCTTAGAAGAAGGTCCCAAAGTATACATCATCTTTGAAGCGGAAAAAATGAATGGCTACGCGGCCAATGCCTTACTCAAATTTTTGGAAGAACCACACGCCAATATTTATGGCATTTTGGTGACCCATGACGCCCTTTCACTCTTACCCACGATTCTTTCAAGAAGCCAACTTATTTCGGTTAAATCCGTGCCGAGTCAGCTCGTATTTGACGCCCTTTTACAAGCGGGTTATGAGCGGCAGCCAGCAGCCATTGCAAGTGTATTATGGCAAGATGTTAATCGTGCCAAAGATTACCTTGATTTGGATGAATTTAATCAACTGCTTGATCAAATTCCTACCCTGTTAGATCTCACAAAACCACCCAAATCCATCCTCAAAAAAATGCGTGATTTTTGGCCTGATTTAGACCGTGATAAGCCTTTAGTATTATTATTTTTGGATCTCATGATGCTCTATCTTAAAGACCTCTTATATGCTAAACTACAAGTAAGTGATAAAGCGTTATTTAGCGACGCAAAGTTAACGCTTGAAACAACGGCCAACCATTATGATCAAGCCACGCTTTTATCCATGTGGACAGAAACGTTGGCCCTTAAAGAAAAGTGTGAAAAACCCATTCATCTAAGCCTAGCTCTAGATAACTGGGCGTTGATGATGGAAAGAGGCGATGTCATTTGAAAAAAGATGTGATTGGGATTCGGTTCCAACCCGTTGGAAAAAAATACTACTTTGATCCCCAAAATTCCACCTATGAACTGGGTGAAAAAATTATCGTGGATACCGTCCGAGGGTTAGAACTCGCCGAAGTCATTGAGCCAGAAGTTACATTGGTTGACGATCCGTTAATTGATACGGTCAAGCCGGTCTTAAGACGGGCAACAAGCGATGACATTAAAGCCTACGAAGAAAATCAAAATGCCGTTTCTGATATTTTAGAACATACGCAATCGCTGATTGATAAGCACGCTTTAACCATGAAACTTTTGAATGCCTCATACACACTGGATCGTTCCAAGTTACTGATTGAATTTTACGCCGAAGGACGCGTTGATTTTAGACACTTAGTGAAAGATTTAGCGTATCAATTTAAAACACGCATTGAACTCAAACAAGTTGGTTCCAGAGATTCAGCGAAACACTTAGGGGGCATTGGACCTTGTGGACTGATTCTTTGCTGCAACACGTTCTTAGGTGAATTTGATGCGGTATCAATTAAAATGGCAAAAAACCAAAACCTAGCCTTAAATCCCGTCAATATCTCGGGGTTATGTGGGAAGTTGCTGTGCTGTTTACGTTATGAAAATGATATGTATACCACCAGCCGTAAAGGTATGCCGAAAGAGCGATCCATCATCACCGCCAAAGAAGGAAAAGGAAAAGTCCTTTCCATGAACATCTTAGAACGAACGGTTCGGGTGTATATCGAAGATAAAGGCGTCCACACTTGCAAAGTCGATGACCTTATCGAGACCAGTGATACATATTAATGATTCCGATTGAAACGCATTATTTACTTGGTATGCAAACCTTGAAAATTCAGCAAGACTCAGATTATCTTCCATTCTCTCTGGATTCAATCTTACTTGCTGATTTTTTTACCGAAAAAAAACGCATGAAATCCATCCTTGATATGGGGTGTGGAGCTGGCCCAATTCCCCTGTATTTAACCACCAAAACAGCGCTTCCCATCACCGGCATTGACATCCAAAAGCCGCTCATTGATTTGGCGAATCAAAACGCCCAAATCAATCAACTTGAGCATCAATTAACGTTTCTTGAAGCCGACATTAAATCCATCCATCAAACATTCAAATCCCAATCGTTTGATGCGGTCATTGTGAACCCACCATTTTTTAAAATGCACGTAAGAAGCCCCTTGAACGACCAAGAAACCAAACGGATCATGCGCCATGAATGGAAAGTGACGTGGGATGATATTTTAAAGGCGTCCAAACACGTATTATCGAATCAAGGACAGCTATTTTTCGTTCATCGCGTAGACCGGTTCAGTGAGGTATTAGAGCGCTTAAACCATCATGAATTCACGGTAAAAAGAATGCGTTTTGTATACCCTAAAGCACTGAAAAATGCGACTTCTTTTTTAATCGAAGCTACCCTAAAAGGCAATGTTGGACTGACCTTAGAACCTCCTTTGATCGTTCATAACGATGACGATGAGTATACTCAAGAAGTGCGAAAAATCTTTCATTATGAGGACCGATAAATGGCACTAGGAACACTCTATTTAGTATCCACCCCGATCGGCAATTTATCGGATATGACCTACCGGGCCGTGGAAATTTTAAAGGCGGTAGAAATTATCTACGCCGAAGACACTAGGCAAACCAAAAAGCTTCTCAATCATTACGAAATCATGACCCGTTTAGACAGTTATCATCAACACAATGAAATGGGTAAAAGTGATCACGTGATAAATTTGGTGCAGTCGGGAAAATCGGTCGCCTTAGTCTCGGATGCGGGGACTCCCAGGTTATCAGACCCTGGCGATACCTTGATTCAAAAAGCCTACGAAAAAGGCGTCCCCATCTGCCCAATTCCTGGAGCGTCCGCCCTTCTTAGCGCGCTGGTATCGAGCCCATTTTCGATGGGTGAGTTTACGTTTATTGGTTTTATTCCGACGCAAAAAAAAGCTCAGAAAGTCTTATTTAATAGGCTCCGAGAAATGCCTGGTCTTTTAGTTTTTTATGAAGCCCCACACCGGATTAATGCGACATTAAAAGCCTTGTTTGAAGGGCTTGGCAGCCGGGCCATTTATGTGGGAAGAGAACTGACGAAAAAGTTTGAAGAACACACGTTAATGACCTTGTCTGAAAGCCTTGAAATCAGCACACCTAAAGGGGAATATGTTATCATAGTCGAAGGCGATGAAGCCCCTTTAGAACTCGGGGATGATTACATCGAACACGTTGAACTTTTACTGGCGGATGGACTGTCAGAAAAAGATGCCATTAAACAAGTCGCGACCTTAAGAAACTTGAAAAAAAACACCGTCTACATGGCGTATCAACGTCATAAGAAAGAGGATGACCATGGCTCAATCTAAGACTTTTTATATCACCACGCCGATTTATTATCCCAGTGGTAAACTGCATATTGGTAATGCGTATACGACGCTATTTTGTGACGTTTTAAAACGGTATAAATCCGCCCAAGGGTACGATACGTATTACCTAACGGGTATGGATGAACACGGAAAAAAAGTAGAATCAGCCGCTTTAGAATCAGGACTTTCTGCGCAAGATCATGTTGATCAAATTGCCGACGATACCAAGGCTTTGTGGTCGCTCATGGATATCGAATATGACGACTTCATTCGGACCACAGAAAAAAGACATAAAACCGTGGTTCAAACATTCTTCGAACAACTTCTCAAACAAAAAGACATTTATTTGGGTCATTATGAAGGGCATTATTGCATGCACTGTGAATCGTTTTTTACCGAAACACAAGTGGGTGAAGATCACGTCTGTCCTGATTGCGGAAGACCGACCCAAATTCTGCAAGAAGAAAGCTATTTCTTAAAGTTATCCAAATATTCCAAAAAGCTGCAAGATTTTATCACCGAGAATCCTGATTTCATTCAACCCGAATCGCGCCGCAATGAAGTGTTATCTTTCATCGAAGGTGGCTTAAATGATTTGAGCGTTTCTAGGACCACCTTTGATTGGGGCATCAAGGTTGTCTCTGATCCCAAGCACGTGGTGTATGTATGGTTGGATGCACTGACGAATTATGTGTCCGCCTTAGGGGTATTGGATCAAGACCCAATGTTATTTGATAAATATTGGAACGGCGATGAAGTCTTGCATGTCGTCGGGAAAGACATCCTCAGATTCCACGCCATTTACTGGCCAATTATGCTGATGGCTTTAGACATTCCCATCACGTTTAAGCTGTATGCCCACGGCTGGTACATGATGAAAGATGGCAAAATGAGTAAATCTAAAGGGGGCGCGATTTATCCAGATCCCTTTATCAAACGGTATGGCCTGGATGCCATGCGGTATTACATGATGCGTGAACTTCCCTTTGGGGGTGATGGGTTATTTGCACCCGATGCTTTCTTAGAGAGAACAAACTTTGATCTCGCCAATGATTTTGGCAACTTGCTCAATCGTTCAGTCGCCATGGTCAATCAATATTTTGCGGGAGAAGTCACACAAAAAAATGCCCAAACACCGTTTGACACTGAGTTAGAAGCGAAAGTCGAACAAACCGTTCAAACGTACGACCATTTGATGGATGCGTATAAACCTGCCGATGCATTGGGCGAAGTTTTTAGTTTGATTTCCCGGGCGAACAAATACATCGATGAGACCACTCCTTGGGTACTCGCCAAAGACCCCGCTCAAAAAGATGTGTTAGAAGATACACTTTATCATCTCGTCGAATCGTTAAGAATTATTGGGATTTTATTGCGTCCAGTTATGCCAGACGCCGCGGCACAACTTTTCGAATATTTAAATGTCTCAATTGATCACCAAACCTTTGAGAGTCGCGTGTTCGGGCACCACCCGATTTATCACGTGGCAAAAAAAGTAACTCCATTGTTTCCGAGGTTGGATGTGGAAAAAGAACTCGCGCACTTAAAAGATTCATCT
>CBFHYA010000001.1:20546-24797 GCA_965659955.1 Candidatus Izemoplasmataceae bacterium | reverse complement strand
GAAACTCGATCTTCGGGTGGGGGTTGTGATCGCGTGCAAAGCCCATGAAAACGCGGATCGATTACTCGTTTCAACCGTCGATCTTGGGGAAGAAAAACCCCGCCAAATCGTCTCGGGTATTGCGGGCCATTATTCGCCTGAAGCGATGGTTGGAAAAAAAGTGATTGTTGTGGCCAATTTAAAACCGGTCACATTAAGAGGCGAATTATCCGAGGGGATGCTTTTAGCAGGGTCCAACGCCAAAGCATTAGAAGTGGTTGAGCTCAAAACGCTCAATCCCGGTGATTTAGTAAAATAAAGCGCTTTTTCCGTTTGACATATGGCGGGCGCTGGGCTATTATATTGTCCGGTACATTTTTAACTCCACACTATTTAGCCCTCACAATATATTAATAGGAGGCTGCTATGAAAACATTCATGGCTAACAAAAGCACGATTAACCGAGAATGGTTGGTCGTCGACGCCGCAGGCAAACGCCTCGGTCGCATTTCCACAGAAGTTGCTTCCTTGTTGCGAGGCAAACACAAACCTACTTATACCCCGCATGTCGATACGGGCGATTACGTCGTCATTATCAACGCGGACAAAGTAGAACTCACCGGTAGCAAATGGGATCAAAAGAAATATTACTCACACTCTCAATATCCAGGAGGTCTTCGCGAGATGACAGCCAGAGTGTTACGTGATAAATTCCCAGAACGCTTACTGGAAAAAGCAATTAAGGGTATGTTACCTAAAGGAACCCTTGGCAAAGAGATGTTCAAAAAATGTTTTGTATATGCGAGTGATACGCATCCCCATGCGGCTCAAAAACCTGTCGTGTATACACTGAAAGGTTAGGAGGGCACACATGGCAAAAGAAGTCCATTACCGTGGAACAGGCCGTCGTAAACGCTCCATCGCACGCGTCATTTTGACACCGGGCGCTGGAAAGTTTGAGATTAACGGTCGTTCATTTGAAGATTATGTGCCATCTGCGGCGATTCGTTTAGACGTTTCGCAACCACTCAGCCTAACCAGTAATGAAGGAAATTTTGACATTTCCGTCAACGTTCAAGGCGGCGGAATCTCCGGTCAAGCCGGTGCGATTCGCTTAGGCTTAACACGGGCACTTCTTGAAGTGAATGCGGAATACCGTAAAGTGTTAAAACCTGCAGGGCTCATTACCCGTGACCCACGCGTGAAAGAACGGAAGAAATACGGACTTAAAAAAGCTCGTCGTTCTCCCCAATTCTCCAAACGTTAATCAAAGTTCACTCAAAAGCACGGATTTTCCGTGCTTTTTTTATGCTTGAAGGGCACCTCAAGACGTACTATAATAAAACACGTTCATAAGGAGGCGTTCATGCCAAATCGCGTCAGATATGCACCCAGTCCCACCGGATTCTTACACATTGGAAACGCACGGACTGCCCTATTCAATTATTTATTTGCCAAAAAAACCGGAGGTCAGATGATCATCCGGATTGAAGACACCGACATTGCCCGCAATGTCGAAACTGGCGTTGAAAGTCAACTCGACATGCTCAAATGGCTCGGAGTCACATGGGATGAATCCATCGATCAACCTGGTGATTATGGTCCTTACCGGCAATTAGAGCGTCTGGATCTATATCAAAAGTACGCCGATGAACTCATCGAGCAGGGCGTGGCGTATAAATGCTATTGCACCAAAGAAGAATTAGAAGCGGAAAAAGCCGAGCAAATCGCCCGCGGTGAAGATAAGTATCATTATTCAAGAAAATGTCTTCACGCTCCCGCTCAAGATAAACCGTATTCCATTCGTTTTTTAGTGCCTGAAAACAAGTCCTACACGTTTAACGATATTGTCAAAGGCGAAGTCACATTTAAAAGCGAAGACATCGGCGATTGGGTGATGGTCAAACAAAATGGCATCCCCACGTATAACTTTGCCTGCGCCGTCGATGATCATTTGATGGCGATTTCCCATGTCTTAAGAGGTGAAGATCACATCACCAATACCCCCCGCCAAATGATGGTATTTGAAGCTTTGGGCTGGGACATTCCAACGTACGGACATATGACACTCATCGTCAACGCCGAAGGCAAAAAACTCTCCAAGCGAGACGGGGATATCATCCAGTTTATTGAGCAATATAAAAACTTAGGCTACGTCCCCGAAGCACTTTTTAACTTTATTGCGTTACTCGGTTTTTCTCCGGGTGAGCAAGAACTTTTATCTCCAGCCGAACTCATCGAAGCGTTTGATTCGGACAAGCTTTCCAATCATCCGGCCACTTTTGATCGGCAAAAACTGTTATACATCAACCATCAAACTTTAAAAAACCTCGATTTAGAAATCTTTAAAACGTATACCGTCCCATTTTTAAAAGAGGCCGGCATCACGAACGGTAAATCGGAAGCATGGATTGACTCTTTACTCGCGGTCTTTCAAGAGCGTACCACCCACGGCGCAGAGATTGTCGCCTTGACCCATGAATTCTTAGACGCCCCATTTAGTTGGGATGATGAGATGAAGACCTTGATGCAAGAAGAGGGAGTCAAAGCACTCTTAGAAACGTTTAAAGATGGTCTGGATGAAGCGACGTTTACGCCAGACACCCTGAAAGCATGGATGAAAGAAAGCGGCGTTCGCACGGGGTCTAAAGGGAAGATGCTTTTTATGCCACTTCGCATTGCGACCACGGCATCTATGCATGGTCCAGAGCTTCCTAAGCTGATACATTTATTGGGCTATGAAACCACGATCAAGCGATTAGAAAAATCCCTTGAATGGGTGGTTAACTCTTAAATTTTGTGTGATATAATATTTTATATTTTTAAATTCAAAGGAGATTTTTAGTTGCATGACAGGTACTGTAAAATGGTTTAATGCCGAAAAAGGCTACGGCTTTATCACCGATGAAGAAGGTCAAGATATCTTTGTGCATTACAGCGCGATTAATGGCGAAGGATTCAAAACCTTAAACGAAGGTGAAAAAGTCACATTTGAAATCAACGACAGTGATCGTGGACCCCAAGCAGCAAACGTTGAACGCTTGGCGGAATAACAGGGACAAAGAGTCCCTGTTTTTTTTAAGCCGTCTCGTGGCGTGTGATACAATAAACATGAGTTTAAGAAAAGGTGATAACCATGCGTATTTTCAACACATTAACCCACCAAATCGAACCGTTTAAACCGGTTCATCCCGGCACGGTCAATATGTATGTCTGTGGACCCACCGTGTATAACTTCATTCACATCGGTAATGCCCGGCCGGTCATTTTTTTTGATGTCGTCAGGCGGACCTTTGAATATTTAGGCTACACGGTCAATTTTGTTTCGAACTTTACCGATGTGGACGACAAGATTATTACGCGTGCAAAAGAATTAGAAGTCGATGAGATTGAACTGACGCAAACGTTTATTAAAGCTTTTTTAGATGATGCTGAGCGACTGGGTTCTTCCACGAAGTATGTGGCGCCTAAAGCCACAGCGTACATGCAACCGATTATTGCCTACATTGAAGCGCTCATCGAGAAAGGACACGCCTATGAAGTCGACGGCGATGTCTATTTCGATGTGAAAAAAATCGAAGATTACGGCGTTTTATCGAACCGCCAAATCGATGAACAAGAACTCGGAGCGCGGATTGCGATTAACGATAAAAAAAGGCACCCTCTCGATTTTACCCTTTGGAAAAAAACCGAAGAAGGCCTCAATTTTGCCTCACCGTGGGGCCAGGGTCGCCCGGGCTGGCATACTGAATGTGCCGCGATGATTCAAGATATTTTTGGTGAGAAAATTGACATTCATGGCGGGGGTGCTGACTTAGTATTTCCCCACCATGAAAATGAGATTGCGCAGTCGCAAGCCTTAAATCATCATCATCTTGCAAACGTCTGGATGCATAATGGGCATCTTCAAATTAACGACTCTAAAATGTCCAAAAGCGAAGGCAATATCATTTTAGTTAAAGACCTCACGGTCGATCCGATGGGATTTCGCTTACTCACATTAGGCACCTATTACCGGGCACCATTGATGTTTAACGATGAAGCGCTTGATACTTATAGCAACGAATGGGACCGCATTAAGAGAACTTATTCCCAGGCGTTTTATGCGCTTGATCTCATTGAGATGCTCGATGAAGAAGCTAAAAACTACCCAGACATTGAAACCTTACATGATCAATTCATCGACGCGATGACCGATGATTTTAATACAGCCAATGCGCTCACACATTTGTACGCACTCGTGAAGTTACTCAATCAGAAACTACGCGAAGA
>CBFHYA010000001.1:13261-20447 GCA_965659955.1 Candidatus Izemoplasmataceae bacterium | reverse complement strand
CGTTTTAGACGGCATCATGGATCCCCATAATTTGGGGGCCATCATCCGCAGTGCCAAAGCGTTTCATGCCGATGCGTTAGTCATGCGTAAAAAACGCTCTGCCCCCATCAGCGCCGTGGTGTACAAGGCGAGTGCCGGATTGATTGAGCATTTACCCATTGTGGAAGTGGCCAACATTCATCAGACCCTCTTAACATTCAAACAGCACAACATTTGGACGTATGGACTGGCTGGTGAAGCCACACAAACCATTCGTGATTTAACACCCGATGCCCAGATGGCTTGGGTATTAGGCAACGAGGGAGAGGGACTTTCTCCATTGGTCAAAAAAACCTGTGACCAATTGGTAAAAATCCCAATGCATAAAGACGTTGAATCGTTGAATGTATCAGTGGCCGCAGCCATCGCACTGTTTCAAACGTCCTGAGGAAAGGATGAATCATGCATCGATATCAGAACGACTATGAAATCATTTATCTTATCCGGGAAGGAGACGATAATGCATTTCAGTATATGGTATCGAAGTATCATCCATTGATTGCGAAAACCATACGCAAGTTCCATCTGGCGTACATGTATGAAGATATTTATCAAGATAGCTTGATGTGTCTGCATAAATCCATCTTTGCGTATGATCCTGCCTACACCAAAACATTTACGCGCTATTTTGAAATGAATCTAACGCGAATGTTCATCACGACGATAGAACGCTTAAAACGCAAGACATGGGCCCATGAAATGCAAGAAGATTCGCTCATTTATAATTGCCATTCGAATGCCCTAAAGGGTCCGTACTTTGATTTATATTTAGAGGAGATTAAAGCCTGTCTAACGCCCCAAGAATTTGATATTTTTTGCTTACGTGAATTAACCAGCGCGTCCATTCAATTTCTCTGTGACAAATTTGGCCGAAGTGAAAAGTCGATATACAATTCACTGTACCGTGCCAAGCGCAAAATCAAGGCACTTTACGACAGAAATAATTTTGACAAAGACGCGAATTTTTGATACATTAATTATTTGCAAGTGTAAAGGATGTAACGAATGAAGAAAAAAATCATTCTCGCCTGTAGTGTGTGTGGAAAGCGCAACTATTCCGTCGAGCCCAAAAAAGATCAAACGGTTCGGCTTGAAATCAAGAAATATTGTCCGCATTGCAATCAGCATACCTTACACAAACAAACCATTTAGGAGTCCATCATGGCCGAAGAAAAAAAATCGTTTAAAGTACTTGAAATTTTAAAAAGAGAATATGCATTTGAAGGTGTATTGCTGGCCGTATTAGGTGCATTAGTCCTGGTCTTAGGGGTTTACATTTTTGAAGGTCAAGTCCTCGAAGTGACCTTGACCAATTGGTGGATTTTTGACGCTCCATGGAAAATCACGACCTTTTCGGTCATTGTGATGCTCATTGGACTCAGTGCTTTAGTGTATGCTTTGGCGCCATTTTTCTTACCCGGCCTCAAAGAAATGAATAAAGTTTCTTGGCCCAACCGTGAAATGACCAATAATTACTTGGCCCGTGTGTTTGGGTTCCTACTTCTTTTAGCGGCTGTATTTATTGTGTACGACTTAGTATTGCAACCCATTTTTGACGCGCTTTACCGTTTAGGAGCGTAACGTGGCCGATTTTTATTCCCAAAAAAACTGGTACATCGTCCAAACGTATTCGGGTCTTGAAAACTCCGTTAAAATGAATTTAATGCGACGGATTGAAACCATGCAAATGGAAGATAAAATCTATCAAGTGGTGATTCCTGAAGAACTTACCTACGAAAAAAAAGCCGATGGCACGATGAAAGAAAAACTGGTTAAGATTTATCCAGGTTATGTTTTCATCGAAATGATTGTGACGGATGATTCATGGTTTGTCGTACGGAATACGCCAGGTGTGACTGGGTTCTTAGGCTCTTCAGGTGGAGGAACCAAACCGATTCCTTTAGCCCCTGAAGAAATAAACCCAATCCTTAAAAAAGCTGGCTTAATCGCGACGCCAAAACTTAACATTCAAATCGGTGAGCAAGTACGCGTTGCCGCTGGGCCATTTAAAGACCAAATCGGAACCATTGATGAGATCGATACGGACCGCAGTGTTGCAACCATCTTAGTTGAAATGTTTGGACGGCCCACGCCAGCCGAACTCGGCTTTGATGAAATTGAGAAATTATCCTAATTAACGCTTGAAAAAAAGATTATCCTAACATATAATTTTCAAGCACGCCTTAGAAATAAGGTGAATCGCGTGGAAGGACACACCGAGTGTCTGTTGACCACATCACGATAAAAAGGAGGTATCATCGTGGCTAAAGAAGTGAATTCCATTGTTAAATTACAAATTCCCGCCGGTAAAGCCAACCCTGCACCCCCAGTTGGTCCTGCACTTGGACAAGCAGGCGTGAACATCCAAGATTTCTGTTCCCAATTTAACGATCGCACGAAAGAGCAAATGGGTAATGTTATTCCCGTTGTAATCACCGTGTATAAAGACCGTAGTTTCACCTTCGTCACTAAAACCCCACCGGCATCTGATTTAATCAAGAAAGCCGCGGGCGTTTCCAAAGGCGCAGGCGAATCATCCAAAGAAGTCGTCGGCAGTATTAGCAAAGCACAACTCAAAGAAATTGCTGAAACGAAAATGCCCGACCTCAACGCCAATGACGTTGATGCTGCAATGAACATCATTGCTGGCACCGCCCGTAACATGGGCATTGAAATAAAAGGCTGATTCCATTTAGTTGTTTTGTTTAAGCAGCTAAATGTGGGAGGAAGTTTTCTGTTAGACCACATTTAGGAGGAATATCATGGCACAAAAAGGTAAAAAATATACCGCAGCCTTAGCGCAAGTGGATCGCGAAAAAAAATACGCACTCACGGACGCTGTGGCACTGGTTAAAAAAATTACATTCGAAAAATTTGACGCGGGCGTTGAAGTCGCACTGAGACTCAACTTAGATCCCCGTCAAGCCGAACAAAACTTAAGAGGGGCATTTGTTCTCCCTCATGGCACGGGTAAAACCAAACGCGTCTGCGTCTTCGCTCAAGGTGAAAAAGCCAAAGAAGCAGAAGAAGCAGGAGCTGATGTTGTCGGCGGCGAAGAGCTTGCTGAGCGCATCTTAAAAGGATTCTTTGATTTTGATGTTGTTGTGGCCGCGCCGGATATGATGGCTGTGGTAGGTAAACTCGGACGGACCTTAGGGCCCAAAGGGTTAATGCCTAATCCGAAAACCGGAACCGTGACGATGGATATTGGAAAAGCTGTCTCTGAAATTAAAGGCGGAAAAGTATCCTATCGCGTTGATAAAGTTGGAAATATGCACAGTTTGGTTGGTAAAACATCATTTACTGCTGATCAACTGGTTGAAAACGTCACCGCATTCTATGAAACCATGTTGCGTGCAAAACCCCAGACGGTCAAAGGAACATACGTTCAAAACTTTGCCATCTCAAGCACCATGGGTCCGGGAGTCAACATCGATCCCGACAGTATCTCAGTCTAACAATTGAATAAACCCACGCGTCGAAGACTTAGGGGCATTAGTGCTTAATTATCCTGACGAGACAAACTTGGAAATCCCATCCACTTTTGTCTTGCGCAAAAGTGGGTTTTTCATGGAAAATTTCATGAAAAGGAGGAAACGATGTCGCAAGCAGCCATAGAAAAGAAAGCCTTACAAGTTGATGCTCTGGTGGAAAAAATGAAACAAACGCCTGCTGTTATCATGGTCAATTACCGTGGATTATCAGTGGAAGACGTCACCACACTCAGAAGTCAACTGTACGATAATGACTGTGAACTTAAAGTCATTAAAAACAATATTACACGCCGGGCCGCAGAAGCTTTAGGCTATGATTCATTACTTGCTGATTTGGTGGGACCGAATGCTGTAGCATTCTCCAACTCAGACAGCGTCGCCGCGGCGAAAGTCTTGTATGAATTTGCTAAAGATCACCCTGCCTTAGAACTTAAAGCAGGCATCTTAGACGGTGAAGTACTGGGTGTTGACCAAGTTCAACAACTCGCCAAAATTCCATCCCGCGAAGCTTTACTCACCATGTTCGCAGGCGGATTATTACAACCGATCAAAGAAGTTGCAATCGGTTTAAACATGCACATTGAAAATCTAGAGACCAACCAATAAGGAGGCCAATCATGGCAATGAAAAATGAAGATATCATTAAAGCATTAGGTGAAAAATCACTCTTAGAACTTAAAGAACTCGTCGATATGATGAAAGAAACCTTTGGGGTTGACCCAAGTGCAGTCGCAGTCGCAGCTCCTGGAGCTGGTGGCGCTGCAGACGCTGCTCCAAGCGAAGTAAGCGTCATCTTAAACAATGCAGGTGGCGGTAAAATTGGCGTCATCAAAATCGTTAAAGAACTTACAGGTCTTGGCTTAAAAGAAGCCAAAGCCCTCGTAGACAATGTCCCTTCACCGATTAAAGAAGGCATTAGTCCTGAAGAAGCCGAAGGCATCAAAGAGAAATTGGAAGAAGCCGGCGCGGTTGTTGAAGTTAAGTAATTCCTTTAAACCAATGGCATAAATTAAACCTGAGACTTGTCTCAGGTTTTTTGCCCGTTTGGAAGAGTCGTATGGCCCATTATTTTGACGCATCCGTAAAAACACCCTCGAACCCGTTCACTTTTCAAGTGACGTGCTTAAACGTGGGGTTTACATTTCATTCGGATCATGGTGTTTTTGCTAAAGAAGGCCTCGATTTTGCCAGCCGGTTATTGATTGAAAATGTCACACTTTCACCGGATGATACCTGCTTGGATTTAGGGTGTGGAATCGGAGTGATTGGGCTCATATTAGCGAAGGTAAATGACGTAAAAATGACATGTTCAGACGTCAATGAGCGGGCTTTAGCGCTGACTCAGAAGAACGCAGAAAACCTTCAATTAGACGTGAATGTCGTTAATAGTGATGGTTTTAGCACGCTTCATGAGACATTCGATCAGATCATTAGTAATCCTCCCATTCGCATTGGCAAACCTGCGCTTTATTCATTACTTAAAGCCGCACTTGACCATTTGAATCCTGGAGGAAGTTTATGGATCGTGATGCATAAAAAACACGGCGTTGAATCATTGATTCAATCGTTTCAATCCTTAGCCCGGATTGAAACAGTGACCCGGAAAAAAGGGTTTAAGGTTTTAAGGCTGACGCAAGCCGTTGACGATTTGACGGTGATGTGATAAAATTTTAAAATGCGATAAATTGCGCTTTTTTGCATTTTACACAGATTTAGAAACTAAAAATTGGGGTGAAACATTAGTGGGTTATAAGCTGATTCAGTATGGTAAGAAACGTGAGAGAAGAGACTATTCGCGCGTTAAAATGAACATTGATTTACCCAACCTCATTGATGTCCAAACCGATTCTTTTGAATGGTTTGTGACTGAGGGGTTACAAGAGTTATTTGAAGATATATCACCGATTGAAAATTTTACTGGTGATTTAGAGCTTTATTTTTCAGGATTTGAGTTTGCGGATGAGAAGTATACGATTCGGCAAGCAAAAGACAAAGAACTAACCTATGCTAGGCCACTGTATGTCAACGTCAAATTGGTAAACAACCAAACGGGCGAGATTCAAGAGCGCAAGATTTTCATGGGCGATTTCCCGTTCATGACCGATCGTGCGTCTTTTATCATTAACGGCTCCGAGCGTGTCATCGTCTCCCAGATTGTTCGTTCGGCTGGGGTCTTTTATTCCGTGGATATTGACAAAAAGACGTTATCACGTCGGTATTTAGGTCAAATCATCCCGAACCGGGGCGCTTGGTTAGAGTTTGAAATGGATGCGAAAAACAATCTATACGTCAAACTCGACCGTTCGAAAAAGATACCACTGACGACTTTACTCAGAGCCCTCAACCTCAATGATTCAGGGGTCGTTCGTGAACTTTTCACACCCTCTGAATCACTCGATCAAACCTATGAAAAAGATACGACTCACTCCCCTCAAGAAGCTATTTTAGAAGTTTACTCAAAACTCCGCCAAGGGGAAACGGCTACCATCGATGGGGCCATGAACTTCTTTGTGTCTAGACTCTACGACGGTAAACGCTATGAACTCGCTGGAGTTGGCCGTTACAAAGTCAATAAAAAACTCGATGTACTCACCCATGTCAAAGGTAAGATTTTGGCTCAAGATATTAAAGACGGAAAAGGCAAAGTCGTCTTTGAAAAAGGCACGGTGATTACCTGGGATATGATTGATAAACTGAGTCAAAACCGTGCTTGGATGCGCCGTGCATTGCCCGGTGTTTTAAGTGCGGATTTAGAATATGATTTTGCGGTTCAAAAGAAACTCTTAGATGCGAACCCCTATTTGAAGTATTTAAGTGGGTCTGAAAAAATGGAAATGATTCGGACGCAAAATTATCCAACGCCTAAAGAAGCGTTTAAAGGCTTCTTGAAAAAAGAAGGCGTCAGTGAAAAAGCATACACCGATAAAGAAGGCAAAATCAAAGTTCAAGAAGCGAAAGACGCGTTAGAAGAAACGCTCAATAATCCCGAACTTAAACTCGACATCGCCGAAGTTGAAGTGCTTGAAATCATGCACCAAAACGACCAAGATGAAACGGTTACCTTAAAAGTCATCGGAAACAACTCAGAAGAAACCCGTGAACACATCGTGGCTTCAGACATCGTCGCCAGTATCAGCTATTACCTCAATTTATTTGAGGGTTTTGGTCGTCTTGATGATATTGACCACTTAGGCAACCGTCGTTTACGTCTCATTGGTGAATTGCTTAAAAATCAATTCCGTATTGGTCTTTCAAAACTTGAGAAAAACGTCAAAGACCGTATGAGTACCAAAGATATTGATGATGTCACGCCGAAAGATTTAATCAATATTCGTCCGCTTACATCCTCGCTCAAAGAATTCTTTGGGTCCTCTCAGTTATCGCAGTTCATGAGTCAAACCAACCCCTTAGATGAAATTACTCACAAACGGCGGATTTCAGCCCTTGGTCCAGGGGGTCTTACACGTGACCGAGCAGGCTTTGAAGTCCGAGACGTTCACTATTCACACTACGGCCGGATTTGTCCAATTGAGACCCCAGAAGGTCAAAATATCGGACTCATCAACTCCTTAGCTACTTACGTCCGGGTCAATAAATTCGGATTTATGGAAACCCCTTACTTAAAAGTCAAAGATGTCACCGTCAAAGGTGTT
>CBFHYA010000001.1:5842-13163 GCA_965659955.1 Candidatus Izemoplasmataceae bacterium | reverse complement strand
CAATAAAAAACGCATCACCGATGAAATGGTCTACATGAGTGCCGATGAAGAAGAAAACTTTACCATTGGCCAAGCGAACATGATCGTTGATGATGAAGGTTTCATTGTGGAAGACCAAGTGGTGGCCCGTTACTACGGCGAAACCAACTTAGTTCCACAAGCCGAAATCGAATACTTGGATGTGTCACCGAAACAGATTGTCTCAGTCTCCACCGCCTCAATTCCGTTCTTAGAACACGATGATGCCAACCGCGCCTTGATGGGTGCGAACATGCAACGGCAAGCGATTCCCTTACTTAAACCCAGTGCTCCATTAGTCGGGACAGGAATTGAATTCAAGGCGGCTCAAGATTCAGGGTCAGCCATCGTTGCCAAACATGCAGGAACCGTGGATTATGTCGATGCTAAATTGGTCGTCATTCGCCGTGGAAACAAAAAAGATCGTTATGATTTGACCAAATTTGAACGTTCTAACCAAGGCACCAACTTGACGCAACGCCCCATTGTTCAAAAAGGGGACAAAGTCGAAGTCGGTGATATCATAGCGGATGGTCCGAGTATGGATCAAGGCGAAATGGCCCTCGGCCAAAACGTTGTCGTTGCCTTCATGACTTGGAATGGCTACAACTATGAAGATGCTGTCATCATGAGTGAACGGCTCGTCAAAGAAGACGTCTATACCTCCATCCACATTGAAAAATACGATGTGGAAGCCAGAGATACGAAACTTGGCAAAGAAGAAATTACCCGAGAAATCCCGAACGTTGGGGAAGAGGGTCGCCGTTTCTTAGATGACCGTGGCATTATCATTCCCGGTGCTGAAGTGAAAGAAGGGGACATCTTAGTCGGAAAAGTCACGCCGAAAGGTCAAACTGAACCGACCCCTGAAGATCGTTTACTTTTAGCCATTTTCGGTGAAAAATCACGGGAAGTCCGGGATACATCCTTAAAAGTGCCACACGGTGGGGGCGGAATCGTCCAATCCGTGAAATACTTCAGTCGTGCCGATGGCGATGAAATGCCACCGGGTGCGAATGAAATTGTGCATGTATTCATTGTCCAAAAACGCAAAATATCCGAAGGCGACAAAATGGCTGGACGCCATGGGAATAAAGGGGTTATTTCAAAAATCCTTCCCATCGAAGATATGCCATATCTGCCCGATGGAACGCCGGTTGACATCATGTTAAACCCGCTGGGGGTTCCTTCCCGGATGAACATTGGCCAGGTTTTAGAAATTCACCTTGGCATGGCTGCGAAACGCTTAGGCGTTCACGTCGCGACTCCTGTTTTTGATGGGGTTCAAAGCGATGACTTAGAAGCCATCTTACAAGAAGCCGGCATGCAAGCCACCGGTAAAACCCCGCTTTATTCCGGTCAAACTGGTGAAAAATACGACAACGATGTATCGGTCGGGGTCATGTACATGATTAAACTTGACCACATGGTTGACGATAAACTTCACGCCCGTTCGGTGGGTCCATACACCTTAGTGACCCAGCAACCGATGGGTGGGAAAGCCCAAAACGGGGGTCAACGTTTCGGAGAAATGGAAGTTTGGGCCCTTGGAGCTTATGGAGCGGCTTATACGTTACAAGAGATGCTTACGGTTAAAAGTGATGACATCATTGGCCGTAATAAAGTCTTTAGAGCCATTGTGGACGGAAAATCCATTCCGGCCCCAAGCTTGCCTGAGTCTTTCCGTGTCTTGACGCGTGAATTACAATCGCTGGGTATCTCGGTAGAACTGATTAACCGGGCCACTGGAATTAACGAAGCGAATAAATCCTTGGTGGAAGACACCGGATTAGAAAACTATATTGACAAATACGGCTTCAACGCTTAGGAGATGATGCTATGAGCCAAAAATTCTCGCATTATAAAATCCGAATCGCTTCTCCCGAAGAAATCCTTAATTGGTCATTTGGCGAAGTCGAAAAACACGAAACCATCAATTACCGGACACTCAAACCCGAACGCAAAGGCCTCTTTTGTGAGGAAATCTTTGGGCCCACTAAAGATTACCAATGCGCCTGTAACAACAAATCCAAACGCTCCAGCCAATCGGGAAAAAAATGTCCGATTTGTGGGGTTGAAATCACGGAATCTAAAGTCCGCCGTGAACGCATGGGCCACATTAAACTAGCTGCACCGGTCGTTCATACGTGGTTTTTAAGAAATTCCCCATCCCGCATTGCGACCCTTCTTGATCTCAAAAGTAAAGATTTAGAAGAAGTGGTTTACTATGCGTCTTATATTGTGGTGGATAAAGGCGATACCGATCTGCAAAATATGCAGATTTTATCGGAAGCTAAATACACTGAAAAACATTTAGAGTACGGCAATCGTTTTAAAGCCTTAAGTGGTGCGGAAGCGGTTAAAACACTCCTTAAAAAGATCGATTTAGAAGACGAAGCATATCGTCTGCGTAAAGAACTCCCCACCGCTTCGAAACAAAAACGCGATAAGATTCTTAAGCGTTTAGAAATCATCGAAGCCTTCTATAAATCCGATAATAAACCTGAGTGGATGGTCATGGATATTTTACCGGTCATCCCTCCAGAATTGCGTCCTATGGTCCAACTGGATGGCGGTCGTTTTGCAACCACAGACCTCAACGATTTATACCGGAGAATTTTAAACCGGAACAATCGTTTAAAACGTCAGTTGGAACAAAAAGCCCCTGATTTGATTACGAAAAACGAAAAACGGATGCTTCAAGAAGCCGTGGATGCGCTAATTGATAACTCTAAACGTGGCCGTAAAGTCGTCGTTGAGAAAAACCGTCCGTTAAAATCACTCTCCGATATGCTGCGGGGTAAACAAGGTCGTTTCCGTCAAAACCTTCTGGGTAAACGGGTCGATTATTCCGGCCGAAGCGTTATCGTTGTGGGCCCTGACTTAGAAATGTATCAATGTGGGCTCCCTAAAGAGATGGCTCTTTCGTTATTTAAACCTTTTGTCATCCGTGAACTCATGACACGTGACATCACTTCAAACATCAAAAGTGCGAAAGCGCTCATTGACCGTCAAGACGGAAAAGTTTGGAATGTTTTAGAAGATGTGATTAAAGAACACCCCGTCTTGCTCAACCGGGCCCCCACCTTACACCGTTTAGGGATTCAAGCTTTTGAACCTAAACTGGTCGAAGGAAAAGCCATTCGTCTGCACCCCTTAGTCACGACCGCGTTTAACGCGGATTTTGATGGGGATCAAATGGCGGTTCACGTCCCACTTTCTGAAGAAGCCCAAGCGGAAGCTCGGGTATTAATGCTCGCGTCTAATAACATCTTGAACCCGAAAGATGGAAAACCGGTTGTCACCCCTTCTCAGGATATGGTCTTAGGAAACTATTACCTCACCTTAGAAAGATCGCATGAAAAAGGACAAGGAAAAGTATTCAAAGATTCAAAAGAAGCGTTACTTGCTTTTGACAATCAAGAAATTTCCTTGCATGCCGTCATTGCCATTAAAGCGTCTTCCTTAGGAAACGCACCCCTCACCGAAGCCCAACGTGAAGGGTATTTAATGACAACGGTTGGGAAATTAATTTTCAACGAAATTTTACCGCGGTCATTCCCTTACATTAACGAACCTACGCTGGAAAACTTAGAGCTTAATACACCGGAGAGTCATTTCTTGCCAAAAGGCTCCAATATTCCTGAAGTGATTCATGCGAATGCCGATTTTACGGCCAAAACCGAAGCACTCAAACGCCTGAAAGCAGCCGGCGCCGTTGATTCAGAAATCAGTCGCTTAGAAAAAGAACTCAAAGCGCTTGAGAAAAAAGGCGCGCGTCGCCTCTTAGAACCTTTCAGAAAACGCTTCTTAGCCCTGGTCATTTCGCGTGTATTTGAAGACTTCAAAATCAACGAAACTTCCAAAATGCTTGATAAGATGAAAAATCTGGGCTTCAAATATTCAACCTATGCGGGGATTACCGTCAGTGCTTATGACGTTATGCCTTACAGTCATAAAGACGAAGTTATCGGAGCCGCATCCGGCCAAGTGGATCAAATCCAATCGATGTTTGATCAAGGCTTACTTACCGATAAAGAACGCCGTGGGTTGGTCATAAAAGAATGGGAAAAAGCGAAAAACCTCATTCAGCAAGGCTTAAAAGACGAACTTACCAACGAAAACCACATCAACATGATGTCTGATTCTGGAGCCCGGGGGAATATTTCTAACTTTACCCAGCTGGCTGGGATGCGTGGGTTGATGAGTAAACCATCCGGTGAAACCATCGAACTTCCGATTAAAGCATCCTTCCGTGAAGGCCTCACGATGTCTGAATTCTTTATCTCGACCCACGGGGCGCGAAAAGGATCGACCGATACCGCCTTAAAAACCGCGGATTCAGGCTATTTAACTAGACGTCTTGTCGACGTTTCTCAAGATATCGTCATCACAGAAGATGATTGCCAAACCAACCGTGGTGTGGTCGTGAAAGATATCTTTGATAATGATGGCAAAGTCATCGTGACCCTATCGGACCGTCTGATCGGCCGGTATTCGCAAGAAACCGTCGCCGATCCTAAAACGGGTGAAGTGCTCGTTGAAAAAGATGGGTACATCACCGAAGAAATCGCCCGCTCCATTGAAAAAGCAGCCGTTGAAACGGTTAAAATTCGCTCCGTCCTGACCTGCCATGCGGATCACGGCGTGTGTGAAAAATGTTACGGTCGTAACTTAGCCACGGGGAATAAAGTGGAAGTCGGCGAGAGTGTCGGCTATATCGCTGCACAATCAATCGGTGAACCTGGGACTCAGCTCACCATGCGGACGTTCCATACCGGCGGGGTTGCTGGGGCAGATATTACCCAAGGGCTTCCAAGGATTCAAGAACTCTTTGAAGCAAGAACCCCGAAAGGGAAAGCCATCATCGCCGAAAGTTTCGGTGTCATTACTGAAATTGAACGCATCGATGAGCGGTATAAAATCACCCTCAAAGGCGATTTAAAACCATCTGAAAAAGAACCGACCTTCTATCAATATGAAACCAACAGTGGGGTCACGTTAAAAGTGTCCGAAGGCGATCACGTCGTCGCGGGCCAACAACTCACTGAGGGGTCGATTGATCCGAAACAACTCCTTAAAGTCACGGATGCGGAAACCGTCCAACAATACATTTTGGGCGAGGTCCAAAAAGTGTACCGTGCTCAAGGGGTGGAAATTTCCGATAAGCACATTGAAGTCATCGTCCATCAGATGATGCAAAAGGTCAATATCATTGTCTCCGGCGATACCGAGTTACTGCCCGGTGCGCAAGTATCCCTTCGTCAGTTTAAAAAAGCGAACGAAGCGGTCATGGCCGAACGGAAAAATCCAGCCATTGCAAGACCTGTCTTACTGGGGATTACACGCTCGAGTTTACGCAGTGAATCCTTCTTATCAGCGGCTTCCTTCCAAGAAACCACACGCGTCCTCACCGACGCGGCCATTCGCGGAAAAGTCGATGATTTAGTCGGTCTTAAAGAAAACGTCATCATTGGGGGATTAATTCCTGCGGGAACCGGAATCTTATCCCATTCGTTCTTCGATTACGAAAAGCCTGAAGTCGATGAAGATGATTTTGAAGGCGATCCTTTATTCGAAGATTCCAGTGAAGCTCCAGTGATGGAAGTAAAATAACCAGATAATTGCTTGACAACGGCGCATATGTTTTCTATAATCATATTCGCGTGTAAAACAGTTGGGTCTATTTGACCCCTGTTTTCATCCCCGTTTTGATACACACGGAACTGTTGTAAGAAAGGAGGAACCAACGATGCCAACTATTAACCAACTTGTCAGAAAAGGAAGAGTGTCCAAAGGCAAAAAGAGTAAATCGCCAAGTTTAAACATCGGATTCAACTCTTTAAAGCGTGAATATACGACGACCATGAGTCCTCAAAAACGCGGCGTTTGTACGCGTGTAGCGACCATGACGCCGAAGAAACCAAACTCGGCGTTAAGAAAATATGCCCGGGTGCGCTTAACCAACGGCGTAGAAGTCACCGCTTACATTCCTGGCATTGGCCATCAACTGCAAGAACACAGCGTTGTGCTGATTCGTGGCGGTCGGGTCAAAGACTTACCAGGGGTTCGTTATCACATCGTCCGTGGAACATTAGATACCACAGGTGTGAACGATCGTAAACAAGGAAGAAGTAAATACGGAACGAAGAAAAACGCGTAATTAAACGCTAGAAAAGGAGGAGCAAAAAATGCCTCGTAAAGGTCATATTGCTAAAAGAGACGTCCTCCCCGATCCGATGTATGATTCAAAATTGGTGACTAAACTCATCAACAACATCATGCAAGGTGGGAAAAAAGGTACGGCTCAAAACATTTTATACAATGCATTTAAAAAAGTTGAAGAAACCGTGAATAAACCCCCTTTATCAGTGTTTGAAGAAGCGCTTGATAATATCATGCCAACCTTTGAAGTTAGAGCCCGCCGAATCGGGGGCCAAAACTATCAAGTTCCTGTGGAAGTCAGAGAAGAACGTCGCTATACCTTAGGGCTTCGTTGGCTCACTCAATACGCACGTTTGAGAAATGAAAAAACGATGGAAGAACGCTTAGCCAAAGAAATTATGGACGCCGCGAATGGCGTAGGCGCTGCTGTGAAAAAACGTGAAGACATGCACCGGATGGCGGACGCTAATAAAGCCTTCGCACATTATCGCTGGTAAGAAAGGAGATACGTATGCCTCGTAAGTACAACTTAGATAAAACCCGTAATATTGGGATTATGGCCCACATTGATGCGGGTAAAACTACCACCACTGAACGTATTCTCTTTCATACTGGACGGATTCACAAAATTGGTGAAACCCATGATGGGGCGTCCCAAATGGACTGGATGGCCCAAGAACAAGAACGCGGAATCACCATCACATCGGCGGCAACCACCGCCTTTTGGAGGGAACACCGCGTCAATATCATCGATACTCCTGGTCACGTGGACTTCACCGTTGAAGTGTCACGGTCTTTAAGAGTGTTAGATGGTTCGGTCGCCGTCCTTGATGCCCAAGCGGGTGTTGAGCCACAAACCGAAACCGTTTGGCGTCAAGCTACCGAATATAGAGTTCCCCGGATTGTCTTTGTGAATAAAATGGACAAAACAGGTGCGGATTATGCCTATTCCCTTTCCAGTATTGAAGAACGCTTAGGCGTCAAAGCCGCGGCGATTCAATGGCCCATTGGGGCGGAAAATGATTTCAATGGCATCATCGACCTCGTCGAAATGAAAGCGTATCATTATGACGGTGGACCCGATGAAGTCCCCACTGAAATTGACATTCCTGCGGATCTCAAAGAAACCGTAGAATCC
>CBFHYA010000001.1:0-5744 GCA_965659955.1 Candidatus Izemoplasmataceae bacterium | reverse complement strand
CCGCCGGGAGACCCTCATTGAAGTGGTCAGTGAGTTTGATGATGAACTCATGATGATCTATCTTGAAGGCGAAACCATCAGTAACGAACAACTGAAAAAAGCCATTCGGAATGCGACCTTATCGGTTGAATTCTTCCCCGTACTTTGTGGAAGTGCCTACAAAAATACCGGGGTGAAGATGATGCTGGATGCGGTCATTGATTACTTACCTGCACCGACTGACGTTGCAGAAATCAAAGGCTTGATGAAAGACGGCGAAGAAGTCGCGCTAGAAGTGAAAGACGAAGCGAAATTTGCCGCTTTAGCGTTCAAAGTCGCCACCGATCCATTCGTCGGACGCCTCACCTTCTTCAGGGTATATTCAGGCGTCTTACAAAAAGGGTCTTACATCATCAACACCACCAAAGGTAAAAAAGAACGGATTGGTCGTCTCTTACAGATGCACGCCAATCACCGCGAAGAGATTGACGAAGTATACGCGGGTGATATTGCCGCGGCGGTCGGGTTAAAAGATACGACCACCGGGGATACGTTAGCCGATGAAAAATACAACATCATCTTAGAAAAAATGGTCTTCCCAGAACCCGTCATCAGCGTCGCCATTGAACCTAAATCACGCGGCGATCAAGATAAGATGGGGGTGGCTTTACAAAAACTTGCCGAAGAAGATCCTACCTTTAGAACTTACACCGATGAAGAAACAGGTCAAACCATCATCGCTGGGATGGGTGAGCTTCACTTAGACATTATTGTCGACCGGATGAAACGTGAATTCAAAGTCGAAGCCAATGTCGGTGCCCCTCAAGTATCCTACCGTGAAACCTTCACTCAAGAAGCGGAAGTGGAAGGGAAATTTGTCCGTCAAAGTGGGGGTCGTGGTCAATATGGACACGTCTGGATCAAATTCGAACCGAACCCCAACGAAGGCTATGCCTTTGTGGATAAAATTGTCGGTGGGGTCGTTCCTAGAGAATACATCCCTGTCGTCGATAAAGGACTTCAAGAATCGATGGAATCCGGTATCTTAGCCGGCTATCCTATGATCGATGTCAAAGCCACGCTTTATGATGGGTCTTACCATGACGTCGACTCGTCAGAAATCGCCTTTAAAGTGGCCGCTGGTTTAGCGTTAAGAAAAGCCAAAGACCAATGTAAAGCGATTCTCTTAGAACCTATCATGAGTGTGACCGCCATTACCCCCGAAGACTATATTGGGAACGTCATTGGCGATTTAACCGCCCGCCGCGGAAAAATTGAGTCGCAAAGTAAGCGCACCAATGCCCAAGAAGTCGTCGCCAAAGTCCCACTTTCTGAAATGTTTGGGTATGCCACATCGTTACGGTCGAACACCCAAGGACGTGGTAACTACAACATGCAATTTTCGCACTACGAACCCGCACCGAAATCCATCGCTGAAGAAATTATTGAAAAGCGCTCGGTTAGGGATTAAGCTTGCATTCCAATAGTGAATGCGGTAAAATATTTTTGATTGTAATCAAGGAGGAAAAATCAAATGGGAAAAGCTAAATTTGAACGGACTAAAATCCATTTAAATGTCGGAACAATTGGTCACGTTGACCACGGTAAAACTACACTTACTGCTGCCATTGCTACTACGCTTCACAAACGTGGGGTCGGAGATACATCGGCTGCAACGTTTGCATCGATTGACAATGCACCTGAAGAAAAAGAACGGGGTATTACCATCAATACCTCACACATTGAATATTCCACAGACAAGCGTCACTATGCGCATGTCGACTGCCCAGGTCATGCCGACTACGTTAAAAACATGATCACAGGGGCCGCCCAAATGGACGGTGCCATCCTCGTTGTATCGGCCGCCGATGGACCGATGCCACAAACGCGTGAACACATCTTACTTTCCCGCCAAGTCGGGGTGCCTAAACTGGTTGTCTTCTTAAACAAAGTGGACATGGTCGATGATGAAGAACTCTTAGAACTCGTCGAAATGGAAGTCCGTGACTTACTCAGTGAATATGATTTCCCAGGGGATGACATTCCTGTCATCAAAGGGTCCGCGTTAAAAGCCTTAGAAGGTGATGAAAAATTTGAAGATTCTGTCTTAGAACTCATGCAAAATGTGGATGACTACTTTGACGATCCTGTCCGCGAAACCGACAAACCATTCTTAATGCCTGTGGAAGATGTATTCTCCATTACAGGCCGTGGTACTGTTGCAACCGGTCGTGTTGACCGCGGAACTGTTAAAGTCCAAGACGAAGTTGAAATTGTCGGAATCAAAGCAACTCGTAAGTCTGTTGTGACTGGGGTTGAAATGTTCCGTAAACTCTTAGATCAAGCCGAAGCAGGCGACAACGTGGGAATCTTACTCCGCGGGGTTGACCGTGAAGACATTCAACGCGGTCAAGTGGTTTCCAAACCCGGAAGCGTGACACCTCATACGAAATTCCGCGGTGAAGTCTACATTCTTTCTAAAGACGAAGGCGGCCGTCATACGGCTTTCTTCTCCAACTACCGTCCTCAGTTTTACTTCCGTACAACGGATGTAACGGGCGTCATTGAACTTCCTTCAGGCGTCGAAATGGTTATGCCTGGCGATAACGTTGAGATGACCGTTGAACTCATCCACCCTATCGCGTTAGAACAAGGAACTAAATTCTCCATCCGTGAAGGTGGTCGTACTGTTGGTGCGGGCGTCGTCGCAGAAATTATTGAATAATTAATCGTTTATAAGGAGTGCTCTTTAGCACTCCTTTTTTTTATGCGCGCCTTTTTTAAAGGGCCTTAAACGTGTATAATAAACCATGAGGTAAACGATGATTGATACGCATGTTCACATCAATGTTTCACCCCTTTTTGAAGAAGCAGATGTCGTGATTCAATCGGCTCAATCGGTGGGTGTTACAGACTTTTTAGTGGTCGGTTTTGACCATGAAACCATACCGCGCGCGATACACTTAGCGGACCGGTATGATTCAGTGAAAATGGCGCTCGGATTTCATCCGACCATCGCCCACACGTTAAAAGGTGATGATTACGGGATGCTTGAAGAGGCTTTAACCCATCCATCGGTCCGTGCGCTTGGTGAAATTGGCCTTGATTTACACTGGCAAAAAGACACATTAGACGTGCAGATTAAGCATCTACACCGGCAACTTAAAATGGCTCAAGATAAAAATCTTCCCGTGGTGATTCATATGCGGGATGCGACCGAAAAAACGTATGAGGTATTAAAACAGTATGCGCCTTTAAAAGGCGTGATGCATTGTTATTCTGGACCGCTTGAAATGCTGCCCGCTTTTTTAGATTTAGGCATGCATATTGGCCTGGATGGCCCGGTCACCTTTAAAAATGCGAAAACCCCGAAAGCGGTTGCGAAGGAAGTTCCAATCGATCGCTTACTCTTAGAAACCGATGCACCTTATTTAGCGCCCCATCCTTACCGCGGTCAAACCAATACGCCCGCCTATTTACCGCTCATTGCCGAGGAAATTGCTCGGCTTAAAGAGCTTCCACTTGCGGAAGTCTTAAATGCAACCACCCATAATGCAAAAGCATTATTTGATTTATAACATTCAAGGAGGCTTCCATGATTCAAGTCATTAAACAACGTCATTCCGTCCGGACATTTGAGAAAAAAGAAATCACCTTAGACGATGAAAAAGTGATTCAAAAAATCGTCCAAGAAGGTATGGACGAACCCACCCCTTTTGGCACGCCAGTCAAACTGTATTTTTTAAGAAATAAAGACGCCCACTCCCCTGAAAGTAAAAAAGTCGGGATGTATGGATACGTCAAGCACGTCCCCGCGTATGTCACAGGATCAACGTTAAATACCAAAGAAGGGCTTCTTGATTTTGGGTTTGTCTTTGAAAAAGCCATCTTAGAACTCGTCAAACGCGGCTTTGGGAGCGTTTGGTTATCCGGTGATTTTGACAACGAAGACTTAGAAAATTTTGCCCGAAAAGGCCACGTCGTACCCGTCATGGCCCCTGTAGGCTATCCGGGGTATAAACAAAGCCTGAAAGAACGGTTCTTGCGCATGAAACAAGAAGCCTCGGAACGGAAAAAACACGAAGAATTATTCGGCCTTAAAGATTTAGACACGCCTTTAGAAAAAAATCATCCTTACTATGATGTTTTAGAGTTAGTGCGTTTAGCTCCATCCGCACTGAATAAACAACCATGGCGTATTTTAGTGGATGGTGACCATTTCCATTTATACTTAAAACGAACCGAAAAATTCCCCGCTCAAGTCGCCGATTCTGAAATGATTAACATGGGCATTGCCATGCGTCACATTATGATTGGTTTAGAAGCGATGAATCACACCGGAACCATCCAAATGGATGACGCTGCCATGAGACCTGAAGGTCTTGAATACGTCGCATCCATTCACGTCAATTAAGCGAGGCATCTATGAGTTTAACTGCAGGAATCGTCGGTTTACCCAACGTGGGTAAATCGACGCTTTTTAACGCCATCACTAAAGCGAGTATCTTAGCCGCCAATTATCCGTTTGCGACGATTGAACCCAACGTTGGGACAGTCTTAGTGCCCGATCCACGTCTGGATACACTCACGGCGATGGTTAATCCGAAAAAAAAGGTCCCCACGACCTTTGAATTTACCGATATCGCGGGTCTTGTGAAAGGGGCCTCCAAAGGGGAAGGACTTGGGAACCAATTTTTATCCCACATCCGGGCGGTCGATGCAATCATTCACGTGATTCGCGCGTTTGATGATGACAATGTGACCCATGTGGATGGATCGGTCGATCCCATTCGTGATCTCAAAACGATCCAACTTGAACTCATCTTGGCCGATTTAGAAGTGGTCAGTACACGCCTTCCCAAAGTAGAGAAAAAAGCGTCGTTAAAAGTCGATGAAGAGGCGGTCGCTGAATTTAAATTACTCTCACAAGTCAAAACTTTATTGGAAGCTGAAACGCCCATCCGGACGCATGATTTTTCCGCAGATGATATGAAACGGCTCAAAGGCTTTGGGCTTTTAACCAGTAAACCCATGCTTTATGTGCTCAATGTGTCTGAAGATCAACTCAAAGCATTAGACACGTTAGAATCCTATCAATCATTAAAAGCCTTCGCAGACAGTGAAAACGCCGATCTCACGGCGCTTTCAGCCCAACTGGAAAGTGAACTCATTGGCTTTGATGATGATGAAAAAATTGAGATGTTAGAAGCGTTAGGACTCGCTCAAAGCGGCCTGGACGCCCTCATCCAAAAAAGCTACCATGTGTTAAAACTCCGGACGTTTTTCACTGCGGGTGAACCCGAAGTCCGGGCGTGGACCTTTAAAGAGGGTATGACCGCCCGCTCTTGTGCGGGAGTGATCCATTCCGATTTTGAAAAAGGCTTCATCCGCGCCGAAACGGTGAGCTATGATGATTTCGTCGCACACGGGGGCGCCCAAGGCGCCAAAGAAAAAGGCTTATACCGCTTAGAAGGCAAAGAATACTTAGTCCAAGACGGTGATATTTTACTGTTTCGGTTCAACGTATAACAGGAGGGTTTATGCGCGCAAGTGTCATATCCATTGGCCATGAGCTGTTGATGGGTAAAACCTTAAATCGTCACTTGGTGACGATTGCGAGAAGTCTCAAAGGCATCGGCATTTCGATTGATCATGCGTACATCATTAAAGATGATCCGAGTGCCATCAAAGCCGAACTTTCACACATCCACGATGACGTGTTGATTTTTACGGGGGGACTGGGTCCCACCCCGGATGATCTCACG